>DPXI01000086.1 GCA_003527485.1 Treponema sp.
CTTGAGCGCCGTGTCAGGTCGATATCGGAACTCTATGCCCTCCTGTATTCATCCGGCTCCTTCACCGAGATCCGCCTGGATGAATATTGCGGACACGTCGTCTCCGCGATGACGGACCTGTCGCCCCAGACCTCGATGCGCACCGACATAGAAAACATCGTGGTGCCGGTACGGATCGCGACTCCGATCGGGCTGATGCTGACGGAGTTCGTGACGAATGCCGTCAAATATGGCAATCCCAAGAACATGGAAGGGGAGATCGTGGTCACCTTGAAACGGACCCCCGGCGGCGCGGCGCTGGAGGTCCGGGACAATGGTCCGGGCTTGCCCGAAGGATTCAGCGAGTCACCTGCATCCAGCTCGGGTCTCAAGCTGGTCCGGGGACTCGCGGCCCAAATCGGCGGAAACCTCGATCTGGCGAGCGATGCTTCCGGCACCCGGTGCGTCGTCTCCTTTCCGCTGACATAAGCCGCATCGACCCCGATTCGGATTCGCGCCTTCATTCCTTTTTCTCTAACTTCTTCAGCGCTCGATCGTACGCGTCCTCGACGGCCCACATCATGCGATAGTCCGGATAATCCGACATGAGCCTTTCGCAGAGCGACATGACCATCGCCCAGTCGTTCCTATCCTGGAAGACGAAGAGCGTCTTGAAGATGACCTCCGGGATGAAGGGATCGCGGGGATAGGCTTTTTCCGCCGCGGCCGCCCACAACAGGATCTGGTCGTCGCATCGGGTCTTCATCGCGCCGTCGTCGAAGTATTCCAGGGCCTTGCCGCCGAGCTCGGAGAAGAGGTTCTGCAAATACCAGGTAGCCTGGACCGGCGTGTCTCCCGCGAAAATCGCAGGCCGGGCTTGGTACGCCGCGCCGACCGCTTGCGCGTCCTTCAGGCCGGCGATGCCGGGGTTCGCCAGCGCGTCGGCGAAGGAATAGAATCGGGTCGCGCGAACGCGGGCGGACAACGAGTCGATATCCGCGACCAAGGCGTTCATCTCCCGGCGGTACCGCTGACGCTTGAAGTCCTTGAGGTATTTGTAGGCGTCCTCGATTCCCTTTCCAGGCTTCAGGAAGAGCGGATCTAGCCGGGTCGACTCGGAGAACCAGACGAGCGCCGCCGCGTAGTCACCTGCATCGAAGCGATCGATTCCCCGATAATAGGCCCTGACCGCTTCCAAAGAGAAAGCCTGGACAGGCGGAGACGCCATGTCGAGGCCGAGGCCGAGGCCGGCCGCGAGACGCGCGAACAGGATGCGCTCCAGATCGAGGACGGAGTTCGCCGGACCCTCCGCCGTACCGACGCAAGCTATGGCGCCGCTATCCGAGCGCACGACCTTTCCGTCGAGCCTCAGCTTGTCGCCGACCGCCAAAAAGCTACCGTATACCAACAGGTTCGCGCCAAGGAGCCGCCCTATCTCGGGCGCGGTCGCGGGATCGATGAGTCCGGAAAGCCCGAGCTCCTGCTCCTTGATGACCTTTTCCAGTTCCTCGCGCTCGACGATCACGAGACTCCCATCCCCCGCGGCGCCGAAATCGCTGACCAGCATGTCGGCCAAGCCCCTGGAAAGCCAATCGTATTCCCCGACCTTCGCCGTGTTGGCAAAATAAAGAACCGATAAAATCCGGGGTCCCGAATCTTGCCCAAGGACCGGAACCGTCGCGAGGCAGGCAAGCAGCAACGACGCCGCGCAAAAGCGAATAACCGAATCCTTCATGCGCACATGGTACCTGAAGGCTGGAGCGCGGGGAAGCGGGGCACAAAAAAATGCTAGGTACCGCCGTCGGCCCATCATCGCGATCCCGGCCGCGGCGGTTTACTTCAGCGCTTTTATCGCCGCGGTCTCAATACTCAAGCCCTTATGATAGCGTTCGAAGTATTTATCAAACCCGGCGACGTCCTTGGGGTTCGGCTTTACCGGTTTTCCGATGCTCCGGGCGATCAGCTTGTCCAGATAATCGGGAAGCATGATTTTCTTGTCCTTGCGGTTCATGAAAGAAGCGAGCAACGCCATCCCCCACGCGCCGCCTTCTCCGGCCGCCGAGGGGAGGCTTATCGGAGTATTGGTCGCCGCAGCCATGATCCGTTGGCCGACGTTCGCGGTCTTGAAGAAGCCGCCGTGGCCCCGGATCTCGTCGACCTTCGCGCCCTCTTCGTTATATAGGACATTCAGGCCAGTCCGGAGGGCGCACAATGAGGTGAACAGAAGCGAACGGATAAGGTTTTCAAGCGAGAAGTCGCTGTCGGGCGTCCGAACGAAAAGCGGCCGGCCTTCGGTGAACCCGGTCAGGTGTTCGCCTGATAAATAGCTGATGTGGAGCAGGCCTCCCGCATCGTCGTCGCCCTTGAGCGCCGCTTCCAGGAGTTTATCGTAGAGTTCGGCTTTGGTCGCTTCGCTGCCCATTAGTTTGGCGGCTTTTCCGAACACGCCCATCCACGCGTCCAGGTCCGAGCTGCAGTTGTTGGAGTGGGCCATGCCCACCGGCTTTCCGTCCGGCGTTACGACGACGTCGATCTCGGGCCGCGCCTTGGACAGTTTTTTTTCCAGAACCAGCATGGCGAACACGGAAGTGCCGGCGGAGACGTTTCCGGTCCGTATGCGCACGCTGTTGGTAGCGACCATGCCTGTACCCGCGTCACCTTCGGGCGGACAAAGCTTTATGCCGGCCCGCAGTTTTCCGCTCGGATCGATAAGTTTCGCGCCTTCCTCACTGAGCGTCCCGCCTTCCGTCCCGGCGGGGAGCGGTTTGGGCATGATGTCGCGCAGCTTCCACGGGTAGCCGCTTTTGGCGATCCTGGCGTCGAACTTCTTGACCAGTGCTTGGTCGTAGTCGAGCGTTTCCGGATCGATCGGGAATATCCCTGACGCCTCGCCGACGCCGACAGCCCGGTTTCCCGTCAATTTCCAGTGCACGTATCCGGCCAGCGTCGTCAGGTAGCAGATATCTTTCACGTGCGCGTCATTGTTGAGGATGGACTGGTACAGGTGCGCTATCGTCCACCGTTGGGGAATCGCGAAATCAAACAATTTAGTGAGTTTTTCGGACGCATCCCCGGTGATGTTGTTCCGCCAGGTGCGGAAAGGCGTCAGGAGCTTGCCGTTTTTGTCCAGCGCGATGTATCCGTGCATCATGCCGCTGAATCCGGCTGAAGCGACCGCCTTGAGCGTGACTCCGTACTGTTTTTTCACGTCCTGGGCCAGGGCCTTGTAGCACGCGGCGACACCCGCCCAGACATCGTCCAGACCGTAGGTCCATACCCCGTTCACGAGCTGGTTTTCCCAGCCATGGGAGCCGGAAGCCAGCGCTTTCCCCTTTCCGTCGATCAGTACGCCCTTGATCCGGGTGGAACCGAGTTCGATCCCTAAAACCGCCTCACCTTTTTCGATGAGAGCCCTTGTCGCATTTTTCGCGAGGTCCGTTTGCGTTTCCATACAACTTCCTGTCTGCCGCTCGGCCGCTTTTAGGCGAGCCGTCCGGCGATGTCCGTGGATTGATGGCGACAGTATAACCCTGCTGTCTGTAATCCGCAATAACAATGAGTGTACGTTAACGCAATCTTTTTCACAGGCGTTCTCCCCGATCAACGCGTACAATTCAGATGAAGGCGAATGGAAAAGCCGGCTCAAAGGCGCGGACGATTTCCTGCGCGCGGAATTGGACTCCTGCTTCTGAAAAGGAAGTATCGAATGGCGAACTATTACATGGGGATCGACAACGGCGGGACGCTCTGCAAGGCGGTCCTTTTCGATGAGGATGGCGCGGAGATCGCGAGCGCGTCCAGGAAGCTCAGGATGATCGTTCCCCGCGCCGGGCATACGGAACGGGACATGGATGAACTATGGACGGAAAACGCGGCGGCGATCCGGGAAACGATCGCGAAGTCCGGCGTGGATCCGAAAAAGATACACGGCGTCGCGTGCTGCGGCCACGGAAAGGGAGTGTATCTTTGGGGAAAAAACGACAAGCCCTGCCGCAACGGTATCGTCTCCACGGACGGTCGCGCATGGGAATATCCGCGGAGATGGTACGCCGACGGCACGGCCGATCGGGTCTTTGAAAAAACCTGTCAGCGTATCCTCGCCTGCCAACCGGTTTCCTTGCTCGCCTGGCTCAAGGACAACGAAAGCGAGACCATCCCGAAGATCAAATGGATCTTCGAAGTCAAGGACTATATACGTTTCAAATTGACCGGCGAGGCATACGCCGAGGCCACCGATTATTCGGGATCGAACATGCTCAATTTGAAAGACGGCCGTTTCGACCGGAATCTCTTGGCGGAATTCGGCCTTGAGGATCTTTTTGAAGCCTTGCCGCCGCTCAGAAAATCGATCGATGTCTGCGGGCGGGTGTGCGCCCGCGCCAGCCGGGAGACGGGGTTGGCCGAGGGGACTCCGTTGGCCGGAGGCATGTTCGATATCGACGCCTGCGCGGTCGCAATGGACATCACCGATGAATCCAATATCGCCGTGATCGCCGGAACCTGGAGCATCAACGAGTACATCTCCCGAGCGCCGGTACTGAACAAATCGATCATGATGAACTCCCTGTACTGCATCGACGGGTATTACTTGATCGAAGAATGCAGCCCCACGTCGGCCGGAAACCATTCGTGGTTCATCGATATGTTCATGGGCGAAGAAAAGATTTCCGCCAAGGAGAAGGGCGTCGACCTCTACCGGTACTGCGACGAACTCGCCGCGAGCGTCGCGCCGGATTCCCACGATATCGTATTCCTTCCGTACTTGTTCGGATCCAATTACGACCCGAGGGCCAAGGCTTCCATGATCGGATTCGACGCCCGCCATACGCGGGCGCATGCGATCCGTGCGGTTATGGAAGGAATAGTCTTCTGCCATTTGGTGCATATGGAGAAATTATTGGCGAACCGACCCTCGACCAGGGCCGTCAGGCTTTCGGGCGGTGCCGCGAAATCCCGCTTGTGGTCGCAAATGTTCGCGGATATTTTCAATCTGCCCGTTGAGACCATTGATACGAAGGAATTGGGCGCCCTCGGCTGCGCCATGGCAGCCGCCGTCTCCTCAGGCGCCTATGCCGACTTGACCGCCGCGGCGAAGCGCATGGTAAAAATCAAAACCCGCCTTGAACCCGATCCTACCGCGGCCTCAATCTACGCCCGAAAATACGAGCTATACAAGCGCGTTTCTGCAGCGCTCTCACCGACCTGGCAAGACTTCCCGGAATAATCACTGCCGTCGGTCTATCAGGCTGCATCCGGACGAGGGGGTAGCGGCGGCATCCATGCCGATGCAGAGTCGCGAAGGCGACTCTGCACATGGAAGTGGCTCGGCATCCATGCCTCGCAGGGGGAGCCGCGTCGTCCCCGGCAGCGCCCAGCCGTTTCCCGTCGGGAAGCGCGCGGCCTGGAAAAAGGTGGTGAGGGGTGGCAGGGGAAAGCGCGGGTGAACGATTCCGCAGGCTACTGCCGAGGACTTAGTGAACCCGTGCTTTCCCCTGCCAGGCCCCCCAGCTAATGTCTCCTAGCCGCACGCTTCCCGCCGTCACCGGAAGGTCGCTCCCCCTACCAGTACGCCTCACCCCACCTCAGCTCATCGCGCAGGCGGTCGGGATTCGTGGCTGCGCCGATGTGGACGAACTCGATGCCGACCATTTCGGCCCAGTCGCGCAAGTGCTCGACGCCGACGACGGTGGAATAGCCGGAATGGTGGGCGCCGCCTGCGATGATCCAGGACGCGGCGGCGTCGTAGATGTTCGGGAGCGGTTTCCAGAGCACGCGCGCCACGGGGAGCTTGGGCATGTCGTTTTCGATCTTGATGGACTGGACCTCGTTGGCGATCATGCGGAAGCGGTCGCCGAGGTCCACGATGGTGGCGCAGACGGCCTTGCCCATCGCGGCGTCGAAGACGATGCGCGCGGGATCGGCCTTGCCGCCGATTCCCAGTGGGTGGACCTCGATGCGGGGCTTGCCCGAGGCGATGGTGGGGCAGACTTCCAGCATGTGGGCGCCGAGGATGGCTTCCTTGCCCGGTTCGAAGTGGTAGGTGTAGTCCTCCATGAAGGAAGTGCCGCCGGGAAGACCCGCGGCCATGACCTTCATCGCGCGGACCAGCATGGAAGTCTTCCAGTCGCCCTCGCCGCCGAAGCCGTAGCCCTGCTCCATGAGGCGCTGGACCGCGAGGCCGGGGAGCTGGGGCAGGCCGTGGAGGTCCTGGAAGGTCGTGGTGAAGGCGCCCGCGCCCTGCTCGTCAAGGAAGGCCCTCATGCCCAGTTCCATGCGGGCCTGCTCGCGCACTGCCGTGCGGGCCTTACCGTCGGCCTTTGCCGCGGCGGCCAGTTCGTACTTCCCTTCGTATTCCTTCATCAGCGCGTCGACGGACGCCTCGCTGACGGCGGCGATCCTGGCTACGAGGTCGCCGACGCCCCAGCCGTTGACCTGCCAGCCGAACTTGATCTGGGCTTCCACCTTGTCGCCCTCGGTCACCGCGACTTCCCTCATGTTGTCGCCCCAGCGCACCACCACCGAATCCTTGCCGTCGGCGAAGGCGGCAGCCGCGCGCATCCACACGCCGATGCGGCGGCGGACTTCCGGATCCTGCCAATGGCCGACCACGACCTTGCGAGGGAGGCGCATGCGGGCGTGGATGAAGCCGTGCTCCCGGTCGCCGTGGGCGGCCTGGTTCAGGTTCATGAAATCCATGTCGATACTGGCCCAGGGGATGTCGCGGTTGTACTGGGTGTGCAGGTGCAACAGGGGTTTCTTGTTGATGGAAAGGCCGGCGATCCACATCTTGGACGGAGAGAAGGTATGCATCCANNTTCTCTCCGTAGAGGTCCTGGCTTCCGACGACGAACCAGAATTCGAATTTCTTCAGATCGATCATGTGAGCTCCTTAATACCCTCGTCCGAGGGCAGATTTTCCTTGAGATACAGGTCGATGGGTACATCCACGCGCCGCTCGACGGGCCGGCCGAGCACGATGGCCCGGTACAGGTCCAACAGGCCGCGCCTTGCCTGGATTTCGGGACGCTGGGAAATGATGGCGTCGATGCCGCCGCCGCGGAGCATGCGCTCGTTCTCCGGCACCAGGTCGTAGCCGACCACTATGAAGCGCCGCGGCAGGCCCGAGGCGCGGACCGCGGCGCCGACCCTATGGGAGGAAGAACTCGTGACGAATACGCCCGTGAGTTCAGGATCCTCCTCAAGAAGCCTCGCGAGCAGCTCCTCTACGCCCGCATCGCTCTCCATGTCGACGTTTTCGGTTGTCACGGCGTCCATGCCGACCTCAGCCGCGTAGGAAAGGAAGCCGTCGCGGCGGGTCTTGATGTGCAGGTCCTCCACGTGGGCGTTCAGCACCGCATACCTGGGGCGCGGGACTCCAGCCTCCGCGGCGAATAAGCGCGCGAGGCGCCCCGCGAGCCGGCCGCCCCGGAAGGGATCCTGTCCGATGGAACAAATGGGGGATGCTTCGGGGAGGTCCGCGTCGAAGAAGGCATAGGGGACCCCGGAGATTTTGTCCCTTGCGCCTTCGTCTCCTGGGGCGCCCTCTTTTAGGGTTCCGTACCTTGAGGCAAGGCCAGCCGCGAAGGGACGGGCGACCACGGGCATCACGGGCGCGAGCAGCACCCCGTCGGGAACGGACGCCATGGCTTCGGCCGACGCGGATTTGAAGGAGGAAGGATCGTAGCGGTCGAATTCGAAGACGCGCGTTTCCACGCCGAAAACCTTGATTTCGTCAGCGGCGCCGGCTATCCCCTCGGCGGCCAGGCCCCAATAGCCGGAATCTTCGAACGCATTGGGCAGGAGGACCGAGAAACGGTACGGTTTGCTCCGCTTCAGGCGGCGTGCGATGGGATTGGGGGTAAAACCGGTGCTTTCGACGATCGCGTCGATCCTCGCCTTCGTCTCGGCCGAAAATCTGCCGCGGCCGTGAAGGACCCGGTCAACGGTGCCGATGGAGACGCCAGCGAGTTCGGCTATTTCCTTGACGGTCATCCCTGCTCCTATGCGTTAACGTACACGCATAGTAGCACAGGCACCTTCGGCTGTCAAACCAACTGCGGCGTCCTCGTTCAGCGGTGGATCAGCTCTCCGGATCCGGGGGTTGAACTTTTGATACGCGGAGATCCCGCGTAACGAAGGTCGCCCGAGCCCGCTATGGTCGCATCTATGCTCGCGAACGTCCCGATCGTACCGTCGCCCGAACCCATGATGGTGACGGATGCGGTATCGCCTTCCAGATCGGAGGCGTCCAGATCGCCCGAGCCCATGATGCGGAGCGTCATCGTTCCGGAACGGCCGCCGACGCGCACGTCGCCCGAGCCGGCGATGTCCACGGAAAGCTCGTGCAACTCGACCTCCGCCGAGACCGAGCCGGAACCGGTGATGCGTATTTCCAGCGCGGTTCCCTCGATCGGATCCAGGATCTCCAAATCGCCCGAACCGCTGATACGCACGGCTTTCAGCGAAGGAGCGACAACATCAATTTCGGCTGGCCCGCTGAACGGAATCGAAGGCGCCCTTTCGGAGATGACGAGCTCGGTACCCCGCACCTCCGTGACGATGCGGCCGATCGACCGTCCGTCGGCTCTGATCCTGACGGACGGTTCGGCGCCGATCCTGATCCGCACCTTGCCCGATCCGGGCAGGGTGATCGAATCGAAAACCTCCAAAGCGCGGTTTTCCTCGACGAAGTTCGATGCGGAGTATCCGGGTCGCCCGGGGGAGGGCTGGCGCCGGCCGGCGGCGTTCCCGCCGATTCCTGCGGTGAATGTGGCGCCCGCCGCCACGAGAACGGCGAGAGCGGCCGAATACAGGACGATGTTCTTCATGTTTTTCAGGATACCGCGAACGGGGCTTTCGTTCCAGATACGGCGCCGGCGATCGCTTCCCGCGGACGGGTTGGCGCTTCCGGGTATACAGCCGTATACTGCCCCCATGAAAAGAACGAGGGCGCTTTCAATACTTTCCGTCCTGTCGCTCCTGCTCGCGATGGCGGCGAACCTCTTCACTGAGGGCAAACCCCTCGATCTGATCCGTTCGGGCGAGATCGCCGACACGCTCCTGAACCTGCTGCTCCCCGCGAGCCTGGCCTTCTTCATCCCCCTCCTGGTCTACGCCGCGCTCGCCTTCTACACCGGAGCGGCGGTGCGCGAATCATTCAGGAAGAAGGATGACAGGCCGATCAGATGGGATGCGGCGGACGGAACCCTCATCGTCATGAATCTGCTCTGCCATGCCGCCTGGGTCATTTCCTTGCGCCTTCGTTTGTTGCCGGTTTCCTTCGCGCTCATCCTCATCCTGCTCGCGACCCTGCTCATCATGGAGGAGCGTAACTTCCGCCGGGCGGACCAGGCGTTCCACGGCAACCGGAGCCGGATCCGGCGGGGCCGGCGGGGCGCGCGCCTCGTCCGCTTCGCGATCCCGATAGAGCTGTACCTCGGCTGGATCACGGTCGCCTCGGTCGCCAGCGCCACGGTCCTGCTGGCATCCTTCGGGGCGGCCAACCTCTTCCTCGGTGAACTTTCCTGGACCGTCGTGACGATCGCGGCCACGGCGATACTCGCGCTACTCATGATCGCCAACCGGGGATCGATCACATTCGCGCTGGTGGTGGCGGGCTCGGATTGCGGGATCGCCCTGGAGCGCTACCGCGCCGCTTCTCCCCAAGCCCTCGCCGTCGCAGCGGCGGCCGCGGCCGCGGCCGGCCTCATCCTGGTCGTCGTGACGGCGCGCCTGCTCGTGACCCTGTTCACCCGATTCCGGGAACGAAAGACCCGTTAGCGGAGAGCCCCGGACGGCCGCCTACACTTCTATCGCCAGGACCGCGACGTCGTCGTCCGTGGAATCGGCGGCGCCCATCGCGCGCACGAGCGCCTCGGGCAGCTCCGCCAGGGGCAGGCCGCGCAGCTCTTCCGCCACGGGCAGCAACCCGTCTTTCGATTCGACCCAGGCCTTCGGGTTCTCCCCCTGCTCCACGAGCCCGTCGGTGAACAGGATCAGGCGGTCGCCGGTATGCACGTCCATCGATTCCGACTTATAGACGGTTCCTTCCATCATGCCCACCAGCGGATTGGGGGCATGAACGAATCGTACCGCTCCGGAAGCCGGGATATAGAGCATGGGCGGGTGGCCCGCCGCGATGAACACGGCTTTCTGCGAACGCCGGTTGAGCCGGAGTGCGAAGGCCGTCAGGTAGGTGTCCTGGCACACCGTTTGGGCAAGCACCCCGTTCATGTAGGAGATGGTTTCCTCCACCGAATAGGCGGGCGTAGCGAATTGCTTGAGCAGCACCTTCACCGCGGGAGTGATATAGCTCGTCCCCACATCGTGGCCGGCCACGTCCGCGATGAGGTAGAAGTGGACGTCCTCGGCCACCGCGACCACATCGTAAAAATCCCCGCCCGCTTCGTGGAGCGACCGGTACCAGGCGGCGAAGGAAGCGCCCGGCACGTCCGCGGGCCGCGCGAGCAGGGCGCGCTGGGCGGCGGAAATCTTGGAGATGCTTTCGGCGCGCGAATGCAGCAGTTCGGCGTTCGCCATGCTGAGCCGCACATGGACGCGCACGCGCGCCTTGATCTCGGCGGCGCTGGCCGACTTTACGATGTAGTCCACCGCCCCGAGTTCGAAGGCGCGGAGCTTGGATTCCTGGTCGTCGAAGCTCGTCAGCATGATGACCGGAAGGCCCGCCGTCGCGGGATCGAGCCTGAGCCTGCGCAGGGTTTCGAAACCGTCGATGCCTCCCATGACCACGTCCAAAAGCACCAGCATCGGCCGCGAACGAAGGACGGCCTCAAGGCAGGCCTCCCCGCTGGGAGCCTCCGACACCCGGTATCCGTCCTCGTCCAGGATATAGTGCAAGTAGCTCCGGTTCACGGAGGAATCGTCGACCACGAGCACTGTGTAGGCGGTATCAGCCATGTAGTTTCCTCTCGCAGAAGTATAGGCGAAGGCGACAGGAAATACCCTGAAATCTACGCCCGGCGGCTGACTCCTATCGAGTTGAGGAATGCGGCCGGGGGTTCCCAGGCCCGATCGCCATAGCCGCCGGCCATGAGCCAGGCCGAAGGGATTCCGCGCGCGTCCAGGAATCCGAGAATGGCCTCGTCCCTCTCCACGCAGGCGCCAAGGCTCAACGCGAGGCCTTCGCTGGAGGGAAGGCCGTCGCCCTCGTAAACATCGGCCCCGTCCACTACGATCGCGAGATCGGGCTTCCGCCCCGCCGAGAGGGATGCCAGTTCCGCAAGTCCCTCGCGGAGTCGCGGCAGGTACTCAGCCTCCTGTCCGGCCTCGACGGGGATTTCGACGTCAGAAGCCGCGAGCGGCGCACGCTTGTCGCCGCGCCCCTCTCGCCGCGCGCGTTCGAGGGAGGCTGCGTCCAGCGGCCAGCCGGAGGCCATGTGGGCGGAAAGCGTCAACGCAAGGGGAGACCCGGCTTCGCGAAGACCGAGGGCTATTTCCGCCGTGCCGTCTCCCTTGTGCGCATCAACGTCGATGATCCAGACCAGGGAAACTCGTCCTTCCGAATGCAGGCGGGCCGAAGCGATCATGATATCGTTAACCAGGCAGAACCCCGAGCCGCCGTCCCTCCGCGCATGATGCATCCCGCCGCCGAGGAAATAGCAGAAGCCGGGACCTGAGGCATCGCCGCCTGACAGGGCGAGCCTGCAGGCGGTGTAGGTCCCCGCGACCTGGGAAAGGATGGTGGAGAACAGGGCGGAAAGAGGCTTTGTCGCCCCATCCGGTTCATACCGGTTCAGGCGGCCTTCGGCGTCTATAAGCTCGTAAGCAGAGAGCAGTGCGACCTCCAGCCCGCGCCCGTCCCCGCTGCCTTCGCCGTAGAGGCGGCTGACGAAGGTTCCGTTGTGGACGCGCTCGAGATCCGCGCGGGATATCGCCAGGGAAGCCGGAGCTTCGCCAAGGATAGGGGCGGCAGCCCTGATTCCGTCGACCAGACGCGTGCGCCCCGCCGCGCGACCGGCGCAGGATCCCGAAGCCAGGCTATCCAGCACTGAAGCCGCTCGCGAATCGAGGACGGGGATGAGGATGCCGTAGTCGGGGAAGCTCATGGCGAGGGCGGGATCATGGAGGATCATGCGGCATTTTACGGGCCCGGAGCCATGGGATGCAAGATGTGCGATAATTATGCGGATAGTCTATGAAAAAGCAGAATGCGCTCCTCGAACTTCTCGACGCGGACGGCGATCGTTCGATCGCCAACTTGAAACGCCGCTTCAGGCAGCTCTGCAAGGAAACCCATCCGGATCTGGCCGGAACCGGCCACGAAGGGTTCATCGCCCTCGGAGCCGAGTACCGCGTCGCCCTCGCCGTCCTGCGATCCGGACCGAAGCAGGAGGCCGCCCGATCCGACCCGTCGCCGGCCGATCCCCGAAGAACCGTGCTGCTCGCGTTGCGCACCTACGCGTTCCGTTTCTGGTGCGGGGATTCCGAGCTCCTGCTGGAACGCCTGATGGTCGCGGCTTCCGCCTATGATGCCCGCCGCCGCAGGTTGTTGGAAGCGTATAAGTTGGAATTCCTGGATTCGGTCCACGCGTGGATGGCCGAGGGACGCGTCTATTATGCCCATTCCCTGATCCTCGCAGCGGTGAAGCAGCTCTTCTACTTTTACGGGACCGGGGCCGCCCGCCACAGGCTGTTGCTGGAACGCTACACATCCGATGCGAAGAAGCGCGCCGAACGGTTGGAGGACGGCCGGAGATCGGTGCTCAACGGCTTCGCCGAATGGCTCCTGGATGAAGCCGGACGCCCCCCCGTGATCCCCGAGGATTGACTGGAAAGCCGAGAGCGGGAATATTGGTAATATGAAAATGATAATGGTATTCGGCATGGGCGGGATCGGCGGCTACGTCGGAGCGAGGCTGGGAGCCGTCGCGGGCAAGGCGGGTTTCGAGCTTTCGTTCATCGCGCGCGGCGCGCATCTTGAAGCCATCAAGGCCAAAGGTCTTCGCTTCCGGTCGCCGGAGGGCGTCGAGTCCGTCGTTCGGCCGACGATCGCGGCCTCCGATCCCGCGACGGTCGGCATCGTTGATCTGGTATTCCTCTGCGTCAAAGGCTACGACCTCGAATCAGCCTGCCGCGCCCTCGCGCCGTCAGTCGGTCCGAAGACCGTCATCGTCCCGCTCCTGAACGGCGCGGACATACATCAGCGGGTGCGCGCGATCCTCAGGGTCGGCATCGTACTTCCCGCAGGCATCTACATCTCCTCCAGCGTCGCTGAACCGGGCCTCGTCGTCCATGCGGGAGGAAAGGGCAACCTCTTCATAGGCCGCGAGCCGGGAGGCTCGAGCTTCGATCCCTCGCTGTTGCGTTCGGTGCTGACGGCGACGGGAATACCCTATGAGTGGCTGGAGGATCCCCGGGCCGCCGTATGGACCAAATACCTCTTCATCGCGTCCTACGGCCTCGTCACCGGCATGAGCGGCAAGACAATCGGCGGCGTCTTGACCGACGAAGAACTCTCCGCCCTCGTACGCGGCATACAGGACGAGATTGCCGCGATCGCGAAAGCGGAGGGAGTCGCACTGGCGGCCGATGCGGCCGCTGCCGCCTTCGAGAAAGGCAAGGGATTTCCCCCCGCGACCAAGACCTCCTATCAGCGGGACCTCGAGGTGCCGGGCAAGCCCAACGAAGGCGACTTGTTCGGAGGAACCATTCTGGCGTTGGGCAGGAAGCACGGCATTCCGACGCCAATGACGGAAAAGGCGTATCCAAGATGACCGACAATCATCCTGGCGATTCCTACGATTCGCCCGAGGGAGTGAAACGGGCTCTCCGCGAATACCTCCTTCTCGGCACGCGATGGAGCCCCTACAGCATCTTCTTCAAAGTGATCCTGAAGTACCGGAAAGTGGCGCTTCAGGGCGGGTATGACGACGAGCAGTGGGCGCGAAGTTCCTGGGAGATCATCCAGGGCCTTGAGCGTTGCGGCGCGAAATTCCACATCAAGGGGCTCGACCGCATCCGCGGCCTGGCCGGACCGGCCGTCTTCGTCGGAAACCATATGAGCACACTGGAGACGGTGGCGTTGCCCGGACTCATCTGCCCGATCAGGACGGTCACCTACGTTGTCAAGGAGAAACTGAGCAAGGGGCGCGTCTGGGGTCCCATCATGCGCTCGCGCGATCCCATCGTAGTCAGCCGGGTGGATCCCCGGGCCGACTTGGAGGCGGTGCTCGCGGGAGGGGCGGATCGGCTGGCCCGCGGCATCTCCATCATAATATTCCCCCAAGGCACCCGGACGAAGATCTTCGACCGTGCCAAGTTCAACAGCCTAGCCGTTAAGCTCGCGTCCAAGGCGGGAGTACCGCTGGTGCCGGTCGCCGTGCGGACGGACTGGTGGGGCAATAGCCCCCTGTTGCGCGGATTCGGGCCCGTGCGCAGGGATCTTCCCATCAATATCGAATTCGGAGAAGCGATCCGGGTGGAAGGGCGCGGGAAGACCGAACACGCGCAGGTCCTGGACTTCATCGAAAGCCGACTGCGGGAATGGGGCGCTCCGGTCGCCGAAAGCTAGAGGATCAGGCCGGTCCGGTGCCGGCCGGCGAGTTCCGCCATCCGTTCCAGGTACGCCTCGTCGTCTTCCTCCTCTCCGGGCTCCAAGCGGCCGAAACGAGGGTACATGAATCCTCGGAAATCCAGGCCCCGACATCGGGAAACCAGATTCCGGAGGGCATGCCATGAGCGTGTATCGGGCTATCTCGAGGGCTTCCTCCAGCGCGGCATCCGGATCGGCGTGCTGATCCGCTATCGTGCGCCGGATCCAGTTCTTGCCCTAAGCCGGGTGGGGTTTGGCGAAGAGGATGGGATACGGGTCGCGGCCTTCCCAGAAATTGCCGAAAAAAGCCGCCTTGCGCGCGAGGACGGGATCGGCGGACAGATAATCCACGGTTTTCATGGCGCTACCCTCTCCCGTTCAGCTCTGCGGAACCGAAACAGTGGATCCCGGCAGCCCCGTCTTTCCGGCAGCTTCCAGGGTTCGCCGGATCGCCTCTTCATGACGGGTTCCCGGTCCCGTATCCTTCAGTCCGAGTCCCATGGAGAGGGTCAGGTCATTTGGCCCGATGAAACAACCCGACACGCCTTCCACCGCCAGGATCTCTTCCGCCCTTTCCGCCGCGTCGAGGGTCCTCTGTATCCAGATCGTATCGTTCCAGGGGACGCGGGCCATGGGCACAGCCCCGCCCAGCTGCACCGCGCGGAAGCAATTGACCATGGTCTCGAAACCGACAGGACTATGCTCCACGTCGGCAACCAGCCAGTTCCAGCCGATGTGGGCCAGGTTTTCGGCGGCCGCCGGCGAACAGAGGCTCAGCCAGGTTCCGACGCTGATCCCGCCGCTTCCGCATCCGCGACCTTCACCACGAGCTTCCGCACCGCGCCCGGTCCGCCCGCCGAGATGCAGGGACGGTGGGCATCCTCGGGGAAGAAAATCGCCGCGACGCCCGGCGCGAGAAGTACGCGCTGGACGGCCGGGCTTGGGGCTTCGTCTCGCGATGTCCCCGTCTCGGGGACGGAGTAATACTCGACATCCTTTTCGGCGTCGTAGGGGGCGACGGAGGCCATGCCCGCGGCCGGCAGTACATCGACATATTCGAAACCGGAAAGCAGGATCTGGATATCGGTATGCTTCCGGTGCGTTTCCCAGCGGCAGTCCGGTTCGGCCTTGGTATTGTAGCCGGACAGGCTCGCGTAGAAGAGGGGCTTCCCCCCGCTGCCGGGTGCGGCAGCGCTTTCGTGGCGTCCATCCGGCAGCGACTTCCAGGCGCCGTTCGCCAACCAGGATATCGCCGCGTCCATAGCGGCCGAAAGGCCGCGGTACCGGGCCAGGTCTCCGATCGGTGTGACTATCATTTCATTCCTCCTGCGGCGCCCTGGCGGAAACGGGCCGAGTACGATCGGGAAATGCGCATCAGCTGTTCCACTTCCAGCTTCATGCTTGGGCTGAAACGGGAAGGATCCGCGCGGCGGCTTACGAGCCCGCACGGAACGCCCTCCAGGGAAAGCGCGTACATGGCGTTCACCGGATAGTACTGGGACTCGATGACGGAGGCGAGGCCGAGGAAATCCTGGAGCTCCCTGGCGCGCTCCGGATCGGCCGCCCAGTTGGCGCAGAGCCAGGAGTACAGGTCCGGGTGGAAGTTGGTCATGACGCCGGAATAGCCCGCGGCCCCGGCTTTCAGGGAGTCGAGCAGGGTGGCAGCGTTCGCGTTGAAGAGCTTGAAATTCGACCCCTTCGCGATGGCCAGCTTCGCCGCGATGTCGTCGGTGCGGCAACAGGTGTCCTTCAGGAAACCGAAGCGCCCGCTTTCCACGCAGAACTTCATGAGCGCGGGAGAAAGCAGTCGTTTGTAGGGCGCCGGACATTCGTAGAAGCCGAGCAGGATATCCGCCGGCATCAACGAGAGAAATCGATCCAGAGAGCGCCTGAAGACGTCGTCGCCTTCGTTGTAGCGGGCGAAACGGTTGACGAGCAGGACGACTGCCTGCACGCCCGTGTCCGCCATCAGTCTGGCTTCCTCGACCTGGTCTTCAAGAGTCTCGGCGACATGGCCCGACGCGATGACGGGCACCCTTCCCCGCGCGGCTTTCACGCAGGCACGGGAGAGGGCAAGGCGCTCCTTCAGGCTCAAGAAAAACATCTCGCTGGATTGGCAGACGGCGAAAAGGCCCGCCACGCCGCGCTCCACGTACCAGTCCACGAGTTTCTCCAGGGTCTGATAATCGATCGAGCCGTCCTCCTGGAACGGCGTGATCATCGTCGGCCAGACGCCGTCAGCTATGGATTTCATGCGATGCTCCTTCTCTGCAATATTCCGTTACGATAAATTCCGTATTTCAACGCGGTATCCCTGGCCGCGATCAGATTTTCAGCGGGCGTTCCGCGGGGAAGCGCGCAGCCAGAGCCGAGCGCGAAACCGCCGTCGAGGCCGCCTGCGCGCATACCGGGAAACACGAACTCACGCCAGGCCGAGGGCGAGATGACATTCATGTTTCCAGCCGAATCGTTCAGGCGCAGGATCCTGATCCCCCTTTCCAGATTGAACTTCGCCCGTTCTACCGCGATTTCAGCTCCCTTGTCCATGAGCGCGTTGATGATGTCCGGCTCGTCCGCCAGCACGATGTCGCAGGGGGCGTATTCCTCGGCGACCCGCCTGAGGTCCGCGGCGATCCGTGCCAGGCTCTTCGCTTCGACCTCCCCGGGGGTATACAGCACCGCCCGCCTTGCGTCGGGAAAGAGCCGCTTCACCCTGGCCAGGTCCGAATCCATCCCCGTGTCGAGATAGCCCATCCGTTCGATCTTCCGCAGTGATTGCGCGTAAGGATCGATGACCCAGTTGCAGGTATGCACCCCGAAGCGGGCATATTCGGCTGAAAGCGCGCGGTCCGGTGGCAGGACGAATTCCTCGTACTGCTCCGGCGACACCATGCTCACCACGCAGTTGCTCATGGACAGGAGGTCGATGCCGAAACCGGATTCCCGCTGCCGCCGCTGCACCGTCTTGGACAGGTCGCCGATGGTCCGTGCGATATGGGCGAAGAGGCACTTCGCGAAAGCCGTGCGCGGACCGTTCCGCCCTTCCCCGGAAGGGATTCCGGATGGCTGAAGTCAAAAAAGCTTCGGCACACTATGGCCGCGAGTTCTTCTTTGGGCAGGTGCGCGCCGCCGGCCGCGTCGGGCCAGTTGTCGTTCCGCCAGTCAACCACAAGACCGTAGCAGGAGGAGACGAGCATGATCCCGAAGACGGATGAGATCGTCGCGCACTCGGGGCAGAAGGCGCCGCTCCCGTCGGCGGCGCCTCCGACATTGGTCCGGAAATAGTCCACCGCGGGGAAAAGGTCCGACAAAAGCTCCCTCATGCGCAGGGCTTCCGTATAACGGTATGCGGGATCCAGGTGCCACGCTTCCCCGAAGTCGGTACCCGTCCGGTCGCGGTACCATTTGGGCGTGAAACCCAGGGAGACGCGCATCGGCGACTCCGTCCCGTCACAGGGTTCACGGGTTGCCGGTCCCGACAGGGGAATGTGGTTGCGAAGGCGATAGCCGGTTGCGATTCCTGTGCCCATACTGTCCTCCCGCGTTGCTTTTCGGTCGCCGCTAAAATCCCTGTTAGGGCCGCCACCCGAGCCGGCGGGAAATTTCCGTCGCGGCGCGTACCACGGAAGGCGCCATCGACAGGATGCGTTCATGCGTGTTCCGTTCGGCGGGGCCCGATAGGCTCAGCGAAGCGAAAACTTCCCCGTGCACATTCCGGATCGGCGCGCCGACGCAGCGCAGGTGCTCCTCGTGCTCCATGTCGTCCACGGCATAGCCGAGTCCTCGCACCTTTTCCAGTTCCACGGCCAGGCGCGCTTCCGAATCGATGGTTTGCGCCGTAATGTGCTCAAGGCCTTTCTCCCGTGCGATCCGCCGGATCTCTTCCTCCGGCCGGAACACAAGGATCGCCTTGAGTACCGCGTTGACCATAGCCACCTTTGTTCCTAGTTGAGCCTATCGTTCGCATATAGGTTCTTCGTTCACATACAAGAACGTTCGAAATTGTAGCACAACGCCCCGGCGTCGTCAAATTCATTCGGGGAAGCGGAAAGGGGATATACTGTCGTCATGCCTATCGTAGCCCGCACCTCCGCCATGGTCCTCTATATTCTGGCGATCGCCCTTCGCTCCGTACCGGCAGTCGTAGCCCAGGACGCCCCGGCCCTCATCGTCCATTCAGCCACTGGACCCTACCGTCTGGTCGAGCGCTCGGATTGGTCGCGTTACGATAACGGGAAATACTCCGGCCACGTGTATCGCGAAGTGCGCGCCAATATCGCGCCGGTTGCCGATTCCAGGGGAGGAGCCGATTACCGGGGCAATTTCTTCGTGCTGGAAGAAACGCTCCGGGACCTATCCCGATCGGCAGGGCCCGTGGACGAAGCCGTTCCCGCAGTCTTCCGCGTGGCGCCGGACGGTTCGCTCGATATGAAGGATGACCGCGGCTTCCCGAGCCTACGCGGCTTCCCCGCCTTCCCGTCCCAATCCGTCTCGGTCGGAACCAAGTGGACCGCCCGCGGCTTCCGCGCCGCCGATCCGCGCAACGACGGCTCGATCGTGGTCATGCCCCTCATCGCCGAATACGAATACCGCGGAGTCGAGCCGTACAAGGGAGAGTCGGTCCACCGCGTCTTCGCCCGCTACGCGACCCGCTACAGGTCGTCGGCTCCGATCGCATCGGACAGCGCATCCCGAATGCGCTCTTCCATCGGCCGCAAGGGAGGCGATCCCTTCACGGAGGCTTCGGGAACCCACGAGGCCGACATCCTGGTCCGCGCCTCCGACGGCCTGCCGCTGATGATCCGCGACCGCATGGACGAAACCTTCAAGTGGGCTGACGGCGCGACCATCCGCTTCAAGGGTTTCACGCTGACCTTCGCCGAAGGCGGCGCGCCCCTGAACCGCGGAGCCGCCATCGCCGATCTCATGCGGTCCTTCGGCGTCGACGCCCCGCAGCTCGCGGTGCCCGGCGACGCGGCGGTTCAGGGGACAGCCCTGCCCGGAGACGCCCCGCAGCTCGCGGCGCCCGACGACGCCCCGGTTCAGGGGACAGCCCTGCCCGGCGACGCGGCGGCGATCGCGGCAGGGCCGGAGCCGGTTTCCGCTCCCGCTGGAGCCTTCGAGCTCGCCGCGATTGAAACGAGTTCCGGCATCGATGTCCAGCCGACCGAAGAGGGGGTGAAGCTCACCGTCCGCGACGTCCGCTTCGTTCCGGACTCGGACCGGATCCTTCCGGAGGAACGCGACCGCCTGGATCTCATCACCGGAGCCCTCCGGAAGGCGGGCGACAGGACCTTCCTGGTGGAAGGCCATACCGCCGCCGTCGGAAAACCCGCGGGCGAACTGGAACTCTCCAAGCTGCGGGCCAAACGCATCGTGGATGAACTCGTCGCCCGGGGTATTCCCGCCGAGCGTTTTCTTTTCAAGGGCTGGGGCGGCACGAAACCCATCGATTCGAACGCCGCCGAAACCGGCCGTGCCCGCAATCGCCGGGTGGAGATCACAATTCTGGAATAATTTGCATATCATGACGTATGCTGTTATACTCCATTATATGATATTATAAGGAGGTACACATGAACTCCTCCGGAACCTACACGGTTAAAGAAGTCGCGGCCTTCCTCCGCATCACGGCCCAGGCCGTCTATAACCTGATCAAGCGCGAGGAAATAGCGGCCTTCAAGGTGGGATCCGCCGTCCGCATACTGAACGCGGACCTGGATGCCTACGTAGAACGCAGAAAAAGGCTCTTCGCCGCACAGAACGCCAGCTACGAAGCGCCGGCCGAGGGCAGCGTCGCCGCGCGGCGAATCTGCGCCCGATTCCCGGCCTCCGGAAATGACGTGCCCGGCTTCGCCCTCGATTCGGTAAGCTTCGAAATCCCGGCGGGAAGCACCCTAGGAATCCTCGGATCCTCCGGTTCGGGCAAAACCCTGCTTTTGAAGGCGCTCGCCGGTCTCGTGAACCTGGACGCGGGGGCATTCTTCATGGGTTCCCGCAGGTTGGACCTCCTGGCGTCCCATGAGCGGCGCATCGGATTGGTGTTCCAGGATTACGCCCTGTATCCCATGCTGGACGGCGGGGGCAATATCGCCTTTCCGTTGAAGGCGGGACACGCGGCGAAGGAAACCATAGACCCCGCGGTCGAGCGCATCGCCTTGGAACTCGGCATCGAACCTTCGTACCTGCCCAAGCGAATCGCGGCGCTGCCTGAAGGAATCAAGCAGCTCGTCGCGATCGGCCGCGCCGAGAACAGGCCGGCCGGCCGCCAAGTGGAGCTCTTCCTTATGGACGAACCCCTCGTGCACCTGGACGCCCGGCTGCGCGAAGAAACGCGCGCCTTCCTGAAACGCCTGGTCGCCTCCTTCGGCGCCACCACGATCTACGCCTTCAACGAGGCGGTCGACGCCCTCGCGCTCTCCGACCGGCTCTTGCTCATGCGGGACGGAGCGGTCGTCCAGTTCGGCCCGACGGCCGAAGTGTTCAGCCGTCCCGCCGCCCCCGACCTCATGGAACTCCTGAGCCTCAATGGAGTCTCCGAACTTTCCGGCGTCTACGCCGACGGGGAAGCGGAAATCACCGGTCTCGGGGCCGTCGTTCCGGCTTCGCTTCCCGCCGACGCCCCCCGCGGTTACCGCGGCCGCGTCCGCCTGCTGTTCCGTACCGAGGAGGTCGAACCCGCTTCGATCGGCGATCCTTCCGCCCTTCGCGCGCTCATCGAAAGGTCCGCGCCCTACGGCGGCGAGCGCGTGCTGGCTTCGGGTCCCGTCGTCGCTTTCGGCGCTTCGGAACCGGCCGACGACGCTCCGCGCGTCACCTTCGTCGCCCCGGAAGAAACGGAAGGCATCGCGGTATTCAAGCCGAAAGGGGCGATGGCGTATCCATTCCCCTCATAGCCGAAACCGCCCTCGGTCAGGTATCATCCGTCCATGAGTTTGAACATCGCTTCCATGCTAATGGCGTTGCCGGGCATCGTCATCGGACTGACCGTCCATGAATATTCGCACGCCTTCGCCGCCTGGAAGCTCGGGGATACGACCGCGCGGGACCAGGGCCGGCTGACCCTGAACCCGCTAAGGCACATCGACCCCCTCGGCTTCCTGTTCCTTGTGATGGCCGGTTTCGGCTGGGCGCGGCCCGTCGCCTTCGACAAATCCCGCCTGGCCCATCCGCGCCGGGACGAGGCGATCATCGCCGCCGCGGGCCCGCTCTCCAATCTGGCCCTTGCCCTGTTGGTTTCCGTCGCTCTCAAGCTGATGCTCCTGGCCCTTCCCTATTCGGGCGCCGGGCTCTATTCCACCTTCCTGGACCTGCTCCTGCGCATCATCTATGTCAACTACGCCCTTTTCGTCTTCAATCTGATCCCCATCCCTCCGCTGGACGGCTCGCACATCCTTTTCACCATGGTGGACATCAAGCCCGAGCTGGAGGCCAAGCTATACCGCTACGGCACCCTCGCCCTCTTCGCCGTCGTGATCATCGACAACCGGACCAGGCTGGACCTGCTTCCGATAGGCGAGCTCGTCGGCGCGATGGCCAGGTCGGTATTCGGCGTGCTGGGGGTGTAGGGAGCGGAATCGGCATTCCACCCCTCCTCCTCGTTCCTCTGTGCGGCAGCGAACAGACGCCGTATGGATGGGAAGGTATCCTTTCTTCAGACTTTCGAAGGAAGGATATGCCATGAAGAAGTTTTCAGACCTCAGGTTACGAACCTTGATTACAGCGGTCCTCGGCGCCTCGGCGATATTCGCCGGATGTTCATCGCCGACGAATTCCGATCCTGATCCGGTTTCCGTCAGCCCTACGGTGCTCTCCACCCTGGCCGCCGATTCGGCGACGGGCGTCGCCGTCAACAGCACCGTTTCAGCAACCTTCAGCAAGGAGATGGCCCCGGCCTCCATCGTCGCCGCGAACTTCACGATCCTTGCCGGAACTGTTCCCGTGCTCGGGAACGTCAGCTACGACGCGCCGAACAAGCGGGCGGTATTCGCTCCCAGCGCCAATTTTGCCAACAGCACTTTGTACACCGCTACGATCACCCTTGGCGCATTGGACCTCACCGGGAATGCCCTGTCCGAACAAAAAGTCTGGACCTTCACAACCGCCTCCGCCGGGATGGGGCCGGCACCGGTCAGCCTCGGAACCGCCGGTAATTATGCTATCCTCGCCAAGACGGCTATCTCAACCGTCCCCTCGTCAGCCATCACCGGCGACATCGGCCTGAGCCCGGCCGCCGAATCATACATGACCGGGTTCTCCCAGACCGACGCCACCGGCTACGCGACCTCGCCGCAGGTGACGGGTTTCATGTACGCGGCCGACATGACGCCGCCCACCCCTACCTACATGACCACCGCCATTTCGGATATGGAACTTGCCTACACCGACGCGGCCGGACGCGTAACGCCTGATTTCCTGAATCTGGCGAGCGGCGCCATCGGCGGACTCACGCTCGCTCCCGGACTCTATAACTGGACCAGCTCGGTCACGATCCCCACGAACGTCGCCATTTCCGGCGGAGCCAACGATGTCTGGATCTTCCAGATAACCGGCGACCTCAGCGCCAGCAGCGTCGTCATCGTAACGCTTTCGGGCGGAGCGCAAGCCAAGAACATTTTCTGGCAGGTAGCCGGCTCGGTGGCTTTGGGAACAGGCGCCCACTTTGAAGGCATCATCCTGAGCCAGACCGCCGTCTCGCTCAATACCGGGGCTACCATGAATGGCCGCATCCTGGCCCAGACCCAGGTGGCGCTCGACCAGGCGACGGTGACGCAGCCGACGTTGTAGGGATCCTTCACCGGAACAGAATAATTCTCCGAAAGGCGCCGGGAGGTATTTCCTCCCGGCGCCTTTTTTCCGTACGAACTCTGAATCATCCAATCAAAGAAGGGGCTTTCAGGAGTCGGACACCACGCGGTTGCGCCCGCCTTCCTTGGCACGATACAGGGCGGTGTCCACCCTGGCGATCCAGGAATCGATCGCCTCTTCCCTCGCCAACTGGGCGACGCCGAAAGAGCAGGTCCTCCGCCCGGCAGCGCCGAAATCGCTGGATTCGATTTTCCGCTTCAATTTTTCCGCGAGCGTGGCGGCGCCCCCGAGCTCGGTATTCGGACAGACGATGAAGAATTCCTCTCCGCCCCAGCGCCCCAGGATATCCGACTCCCGTACGCCTTTCCTGAAAATATCCGCCATTTCGGTCAGCACCATATCGCCGACTTGATGGCCGTATTCATCGTTAACCGCCTTGAATTTGTCGATATCGACCATGATGACGGACAGGCCAAGTCCATAGCGATCCACCCGCTTCTTTTCTTCGATGAATACTTGGTTGATATGATATCGATTGTACAAACCGGTAAGTTGGTCCGTAGTAGCCAATCTCCGGAATTCCGTTTCCATCCGTTTCCGCTCGGTGATTTCCCGCAACGCTATGAACAACGCTGATGTTCCGTTCAACATGATCGAAGCCATGGAAATTTCGACGGTGAAGACCGAACCGTCAAAGCGGCGATGCGCCCATTCAAAGGTGGTCTTCCCGGTCCGACACGCCTCATCGATCCTTTCGCTCGCCGACAGCGACGAGGGTTTCCCGTCCGGTTGGCATTCAGGGGAAAGTTGCTGCGGGGACTTCCCTATGATCATGGTCCTGTCTCCGCGCATCATGCTTTCGCTGGCCTGATTGCAATCGGTGTAAATTCCGTCCATCATGATCAGATACGCGTCCGGAGATTCCATGAACAACGCGCGATGCCTTTCCTCGCTCTCCCGCAGCGCCGACTCCGCCTGCCTCCGTCCGGTTATGTCGCGCACGACATACAGCACGCCGGCCGGATTGTCGTCCTCATCGCGAAGGATATTGGCGTTGGTCTCGCAATAAATCGCGCTTTTATCTTTTTTCACCATCAAGTATTCAGTGGCTCCCGTCATGTTGCCGTTCATCATTTCATTGAGGAAATAGATGGCTTTCCGATGATAGCTCGGATGGATGAACTCCAAGATGTTCCTTCCCATGATTTCATCCGGAGACTTGTGACCCAGCATGTTGGCGGTTTTGACCGGCAGATTTCGTATCATTCCGTCCAAACCCGATATCACCATGCCGTCAGGTGAGTTTTCCATGATCGTCCGTATTGTGGATTCGTTCGTGCTACTCAGCAGCGATTCTTTTTTTTCGGCGAGCCCGGTAACGGTCGTCCGAATCCAGCCGGATCCGCCGCCATTATTCATCCGAGTAGCCGGAAGCTCCAGTTCAAGACTTTTTTTCATCATCCGTCTCCGATAAACGGTATAGATAGATTCTAGACCCAATAGGCCGGATGTCAAGGATTTGTTCCCGGCAACGATGGTCAGCCATCACATCAACCGATCGAAGTCCTTCTCCAGGTATCTCCTGAACCGGTTGATGAACCTGGCGGCCGGCGCGCCGTCTATCAGGTCGTGGTTGAAGATGGCGGTTATGTTGATCATTTCCCGTATCACGATCTCATCGTCCTTCACGACGGGCTTTTTGACTGCGCTTCCGATCGCGAAAGCCGCGGCCTTCGGTCCTCCGGCGAACGGGATGATGAACCCGGGCGCGTTGGAGAACATGCTCACCGATGTGACGAAGACCGTTCCCGACAGCTTCTTCACACGCGCATGGCTTTTCAGCAGGAAACGGAAGAACCACAGTACCAGCTTTCCGGGCAGCGCATCGATCAGGCGCTGTCCGGCGGCGGTGAATACCAAGCCCTTTCCGTCCTCCTCGTCGTGCTTTGAGCTGTCGATTTCCCCGGTTATTTCCTTCAGGGATTTCGCGTTGACGTTCCGAATGACGTACTGTTTGTTGTGGATTTCGCCGTCGCGCCGGACTTCGATCGGTATGCTGATATCCACCTCGTCAAAACTCGTGGTCTTCCGGATATCTATCATCGAATTGAACTCGGGAAATTCTTCCAGGCACCTGCCGATCGCCTTCAGCATGAAGGCGAACAGGGATCCGCCTTCGCCGATGATCCTCCGCTCCCTCAATATCGTTCGCAGATCGGTGATATCGAATTCCAGCAGTGCGAAAAAATTATGGCTGCCGCTCACCAGATCGAAACCGTACATGGACAGTTTTCTGTTCGCTGTTGTCCTTCGTTGTATCATGCGTCCCTCCGGCACTCCGTTGCAGCTTATTGCGAGAACTCCAGGAGGACCGCGGTGCCGCCTTTCCGGACGATGCTAATATTTCCGTTTATCTGCTTTACCAGACTACCGATCAGTTCCAAGCCGAATCCGCCGCTATGACTGAAATCGATAGATTCCGGTATGCCGTTCCCGTCGTCCTGGATGCGTATCGAGATCCGGCCGCCCGCGAGCGTCGCGGACACGGTGACCGTTCCTTCGGTCCTTCCCGTGAACGCGTATTTTACGATGTTCGTAAGCAGTTCGTTGATGATTATCCCGATCGGCTGCAGCCTTTTCGCGTCCAGGATGAAATCGTCGATATGCTTTTCGCAACGCACCGCCCCGCCGATAGGGAAATAAGCCATGGCTTGATCGATCAGGTCCGACAGATAATCCTTGACGGATACATCGGTGAAATTGACGGAGCCGTACAACCTGTCATGAAGCAACCCCATGCTGTGCACGCGGCTCGCCGCGTCGTCAAGGGCTTCACGGATGGTTGGGTTGGCGGAACTGCCGGACTGAAGGGTCAGGAGGCTGAAAACGGCGTTCAGGTTGTTCTTTATCCTGTGATGGACTTCCTTGAGCAGCAGATCCCTTCGCTCAAGGGCATTATTAAGTCTGTTGTTCAAATCGATATGATCGCCGATCAATGTGTGCATGAATTTGAACAGCATGAAATACGACAGGAGAGAAATGAAAACCAGGAGGGAAAGGGAATACAGGGCAACTATCATCAACGACCGCACGCTCGCGTTGAAGATGACGCGCTTTTTTATCGTGCCCGCAAGGACGAAGGCCGCCCCTCCGGTCCGTACCGTACGGTACAATTCATCCTCGACTCCGTTTGACGGAAAATCATCCAATATTTCGTATCCGGCCATAACGGTCGAATCGTTCCTCAGAATCATGCTCGCATCGAAAAGGCAGGCATCGTAACCGTAATACTTTTCGCTGTCCCCTAACCGCGATATGACCATGAAGTACGTATTCCCGCCTTCCCGGATTCTATACAGCTCCGGGCGATCCTGTAGGTGCTTTTTGAGCAAGCGTTCGTCCCCCCAGAATGAGACGGACTTTCCGTCGGGAAGAAAACGGCCTGCGGCTAAAAGATTGCCGAGCACCGCCGCGCCATCCGAAAATTTGGGGGCGGTAAAATTGCGCAATTCGCCGATATCGACGGACCCTGCGTGGTATTCCTGGAGCTTCTGCCGTATCGCCGTCCTGCTGCCGAGGGATTTCGCTGACAAGATGAAGGTCGAGAGTATGAATTCGACCTCGATCGCCTTCACCGTCATCGCGTTCTCGAAGGCGCTCTTAGCCTCCCTTCTCATGGAGGCATTGATCGGAAGGTAGAAAAGCGAAACGCCGAGCAGAATGGAACCGCCGATAGAGAAAAACATCCTTTTATAAAATGATTTGAAGAGCGCGTTCATCGGTACACCCTACGCCCCCGGTGAGTATATTATAGGAACGCTCATCTAGATTTACAAACGAGATCCTTTTTCAGCTTCCTGTCCTTGATCCCGTTTCCATCCGGGGTGGTACTTCTCCTGGAGCTCGACGGGAAACTGGTCAAAATCGCCCTTCCCGAATATCACGGACCCCTTCTTAAGCAGGATGTTCCTGGCATAGCCGTACCCCTTGAGCACGGCGCCCCGGTCGTTCGGATCGATCGCCCTATAATCCTCTCCGTCTTCCAGTACAGTGTTATGAACCTTTATATCGCCGAGAACCTGGCAGCCCGCGCCGATGTCCGTCCCGTCCAGGATATTCGGCCCGTTCTTGAGCCGCGTCCTGTCCGATATCCGGATCGCGCCGGACTCCGCATGGATGCAGATTCCGTTCTCCCCGAGTTCGTTCCCCATCCCTATCGATATCGTGCCCGAAACCGCGGTAATAACGGAATCGCTGAAGAAAACGTTGCCGTTCCCTATCTCGATGGTGCCGTCAGTTCCCGAATCGATGCGGACCGTCGGGTAGATGGTGTTGTTCTCGCCTATCCTGACATCCTTCGAGATCAGGACCGAAAAGGGATCGAAGATCACGTTCGTCCGGGAGAGAAGCAGGATCCCCTCGATGGCAAGGTATCCGGCCTTCAAGCGTACGGCATCCATGTGCCCCAAGGTTTCGATAAAGCGGTCGATTTCCATAATCCCCTCTCTCCGTTCCGTTCGCGGCAACTTCCAGCTCGTTCCTGCCGATGAAGGCATCCGCCATGTATGGGCAACCCCCGGAACCAGGGCGAAGAATGCCCCTAATATCGGAATTCCATATTATCATTTTTTGTCCTGATCCGACACGGCGGACGATGAAGCCGCGGCCCGTTCCAGCAACAGGCTCCGCTCCCGAGCGTTCCGGGTAAGGGCGGAAGCACGACGGAATTCGGCCGCAGCTTCGGCCATCCGCCCTATCTTGAACAATAGGTCGCCGCGGACGCTCGGCAACAAGTGGTAGTTTTCAAGTAAGGGGTCTTGGAGCAAGGCATCGACGAGCTCCAGGCCTGCCGCGGGTCCGTAGGCCATCGCGACCGCCACGGCGCGGTTAAGGTCCACGACCGGGGATGGCTGGGCGAGCGACAAGGCATCGTACAAAGCCGCGATCTTTCCCCAGTCGGTTTCCGCCGCCTTCAACGCGCGGGCATGGCAGGCGGCTATCTCGGCCTGCAGGGCATAGGGACCGAGAGCAACGGGAACGGGACCCGCGGCCGCCCGTTCCGCCTTTTCGAGCGCCGCCAATCCCCGCCCGATCAGCAGCCGGTCCCAGCGCGAACGGTTTTGGTCCAGCAGCAGGATCGGCTCGCCGTCCGGTCCGGAACGGGCGGGGAGGCGGGATGCCTGTATTTCCATGAGGGCGACGAAGGGCGTCAGGAAGGGTACCTTCGCCTCGCTCAGAGTCCTCTTGGCGCGCACGATGCGCTGGGCGATCGTAGCTTCTTGCGCCAGATAGGCCCGCGCGATCTCGGCGGTGGACAGGCCGCCGAGGACCTTGAGGGCCAGGGCCACCCGGGCATCGGCGTCCAGAATCGGATGGCAGGTAGTGAACACCAGGCTCAGCAGGTCGTCATCGATGCCGCGATCCTGTGCGGGGTCAATTTCGGGGGAATAGATTTCGAGCGCTTCACCCCTTTCCCTGCCGTACTCTTCCAGCTTCCGCCGCAGGCGCTTGTCGCGGCGCAACCTGTCCAGGGCGCGGTTCCTGGCGACTGTCATGAGCCAGGCACCCGGTTTATCCGGAATGCTCGTTTCCGGCCATTTTTCAAGAGCGGCGACCATGGCGTCCTGCGCGGATCGCCCATTTTCGCCTACCGTCCGCTACTTCTTGTTCAGAAGGGCTTCGGTTCGGGCGCGCAGGCGGTCTTCCTGCTCTCGCAGTTCGGGAGTGAACTCGGCTCCGAAGTCGTCAGCTTCGAACACGCGGCGGATCTCGATGTCCTGCTCCATCCCCTCTTCCTGGGGCATGCGCTTGATCCATTCAACCGCCTCTTCCATGCTCTTCACCTGCCAGAGCCAGAATCCGGCGACCAATTCCTTGGTTTCGGCGAAGGGGCCGTCGATCACCTTCGGCTTGCCCTTGCCGAAACTCACGCGGACGCCTTTGCTTGTCGGATGCAGGCCTTCGCCGGCCAGCATCATTCCGGCCTTGACCAATTCTTCGTTGTACGCGCCCATTTCCGTCAGAATCTTCTTGCCGGGCATGACTCCGGCTTCCGATTCCTTGGATGCCTTGACCAATACCATCACTCGCATGATTGCCTCCTGCTATACCAAGACGACGAACGGTCATTCAAAATATAGACACACCGCCGACTTTTTTTTGGAAAATCCGTCTTGGGATGGAATGAGGAGATAATAAAAGAGGCAAGCAATATTTTTATCGATATAATTGGCGGTGCTTCATGTTGAATCGAAAAGGGAGGGAACGATGGCCTGCACTTCGGATTCGCACGAATACGACCGGCTGGTGAAGGAGAATCCCAAATCGACCAAGATACTCGCGGAGGGCGATTCCTGGTTCGCCTACCCGCGACGCTATTTCGCGTTCGGATCTGCGTCCAACATCGTGGACCAACTGGGGAAAAAGAAGTCGTACGTGATCTATTCGTGCGCCAGCAACGGCGACGAGGCCGTCACCATGATGTCGGGGGAGCAGAAACTGTCCCTCATGAAGAGGATAGCGGCGAATCCCTACGACATCATGCTCTTTTCCGGCGGAGGGAATGACATCGTCGGAAGGTATGATTTCGATTTCTTCGTGAAGGAAAAGAAACCGGGCATGAAAGTCCTCGATTGCGTGCAGGAGGATCGCGTCGCCCGCAAACTCTCACAGATATTGGCGGCGTACGAGGAACTGATCGAAAGGACGATGGAGTTCGCCGAAAACAAGAACATGATGATCATAACCCACACCTACGACATCGCGATCCCGAGCGACAAGGGCTACCTGCTCTTCGACATCTTCCCTATCGGAGAATCGTGGATGTATCCCCTTCTTTTGAAGCGGAACATCGTCGCTCCCGCCGACCAGCAGGAAATAGTGCGGGAGATACTGACTCGCTTCAAGACTATGTTGCTCGGCGTCCAGGTAAAATACCCCGGGCAGATCATCGTGGTGGACACCCAGAACACCCTCAAACCCAACCACTGGAGGAACGAAATCCATCCGACGCCCCAGGGCTTCAAGATCGTCTCTGACCTTATCGCCGCAAAAATTGACGAAGTCGTGCGGACGAAGCGCTGATGGCGTCCCGGCATCTTCGCGCACGAGAATTCTATCGCAAGCGGAATTTCAGGCTTGAGGCTCGTCAAAGTTCAGCATCCACCGTACGCCGAACTTGTCCGTGAGGTCGCCGTAGAACGCGCCCCAGAATTCCTTCTTCACCGGGGAGTCCGCTTTCCCACCCGCGGAAAGCTTCCCGTAAAGTGTCCGGATCTCTTCTTCGGAATCGCAGAGCAGGATAAGATTCGTCGCATTCCCCTGCACCATCTTTTCCCCGTCCAGCATGTCCGAAGCCATGATCCGGAGGCTTCCGGCCTCCAGCTTCGCGTGCATCACGCTAGCCTGCATCTCCTTCGGCATCGAAGAAGCCATGGCCGATTCTCCTACTGTCTGGATCGTGAGTTCCCCTCCCAGGCATTCGGCATAAAACCGCATGGCCTCTCCGCAGCGACCTTCGAAAAACAGATACGGATTGAGCGTAGCCATAAGATCCTCCTACGGATGGACGAGTATCCTTTCAGGCTCAAACGTTTCAGAACAATACTCGCACCAATCCATTCATGACAATTGCAATAATAATGACGAACCAAGGAAAACGGCAACAGGCATAACGCCAATTTCCTTCCCCTGCATTAACTGCCTTGTCTTGGCCATCGGAACGATACTATGAAGATAAAGGTGACCAATCCAATTTCAAGAAGGCCGAATAGATAATAATATCCCCATGTTTCAGTAACCAGGTTCCCGATATTCACAAGAAAGAAAATGGTGCTTGTTATCAAATTGATGATCCGGTTCACTTTTGCGGTCGAAAGGATGGAGACCAGAATCATCATGCTTGGAATGATCATCAAAAACGAAGCAACGAATAGACTCATCTGTGAAACGACCAGGAATCCCATTCTTCCCCTTGATATATCGTCAATGGTTCCCGGTCTGTACAGTGAAAAAATATCGCAGTATATGTACAGGCACATCAAAGCAATCCAGGCGGACATGACGATCAGCTTCGTGTCGACTCCGCAATCAACCAGTGAAGGCTTATTTTTCATTTGACGCCTCCCTAAAAACGAACGCCGATGTTCAGATGGGGCTCGAAAGGCTGATAATTAGGCCATCTCTTTTCCTTCTGCCGGAATGAATCAGGGAAATTAGTATTTACAGGCCAATAATTAAAATAAAGCGCAGGCTTCAGGAAAAGTCGGCCTTCAAAAAAATCTATCTGATATCCGAGCTGCGCCTGCAGGTATAACTGGAATCCCGATTGCATATACCGATCGTCGTCCGCATAAAAGTTCTGCAAGAAAGGAGTGGCATAAAGGGAGGCGAAAAGTCCATTCCATATGAACCGTTGATAACCGATACCCAAACCGAAGGCCCTGATATAACCGGGATAGTCTTCATCGGGAGATTCGAAGCTTGGGTCCCACATGGGGATTCCCAAGGGTGCGGGGTATTTCCAGGTTATACCATTCAAGAATATGGTGTTTTTCTCATCCAACAGGTAGCCGATACAAAGTTGATAAAAATCCGGTGAATCAGGCATCAGATTCATGAACATCCATAAAGAAGTTTCAACCTGACAGGGGGATCTGTTGCTTTCAGTTTCCTCTGCGGCTACGGAAATAATGCAAAACAATGAAAAAATGAAAATGATTCCCGATAATTTCCCGAAAATCGTTCTGTTCATCGCTCTCCTCCATACTCGGTATGGAGAGAATGCCTTGAATTACCGCGGATGTAATTGACTTAAGTTAAGAAAGACCGGAATTGTTCTTATCCCCTTTTGGACGGGACAGTCTCTTGCGTATTCTGCTCAAAGATTCGGGCTTAACTCCCAGATAACTAGCTATTTGATACTGAGGGATCCGCTGAAGCAAATCCGGCCGCTTTTCCATCAGATCCCTATAGCGTTCCTCCGGAGTCGAGGTCTTATAACGGGCCAGGTTCTCCTGAAGCTTTTCCGCCATAATTTCACTCATTGCAAGGCAAACCGCTTTCAGTTGCGGATATTCAGAGAGCATTTTCTCTTCCTGATCGGCCGTGCCCGTTACCGCCACAGTATCCTCAAGGCACTCAAGAAAATGTTCTGAAACAACAGCTCTTCCATAGCCCATCGGAAGCACCACCTCTTCTTCGATAAAAAAATCAATAGTCTTGTCTTCTCCGTTTTTAAGAATAAAACTGCGGATACATCCCTTTAAAACAAAATAGGCCCTTTCAATTCAGTCCCCTTCCCGTAATAGGACCGTACCCTTGGGGAAATTCTGTACGAATGAGCTTTTCATAAAAATATTTTCAAGATCCTCGGATATGGGAATATAGCGCGACAAATACGATACCAATTCAAAGCTCACGAAGGACCTCCTTTTCCGCTTTCAAATTAATCCTACCGCCATCGCGCGGCGATCATAGTTATAGGCCGATTCACCCAATTGAACGATGGAGCGTCGTCTTGGTTGTCCATATTCATTTAAATAACTGATAGGTATGATCCAAAAGATCGGAATCTCCGTAGTCGCCGTGTCCGGGAACTACAATCCTTGCGTTCGCATATTTCCCTTGCAGCTTCTCGATTCCTATCGGCCAGTTCTTCAGATCCGCATCCGCAATATTACCGAGAGTCATTGAATCCAGAGATTTGATCAAGCATCCTCCAAAAAGTAGCATGTTTGTTTCTTCCCAGATTGTTACATTATCCGGTGAATGCGCGGGACCGAAATAGTCAATCATTAATGGGATACCATCAATCTCAATTTTATGATGCGGCACATCGATGTACCTTGGCGATATTCCTGGCCTTCCCAACAATTCATAGGTCTGCTTTGTCATGTAAACTGGAATCCGGTTTCTTGATACTACGCCGATACCACCTGCCCTGTCTTTATGGAAATGCGAAATTAAGCATGCAGCTATCGGTTTGCGAATTGTTTCGTTTATAAAATCAATAATTTGATTTGTCTCTTCATCATTCCATGCTGTATCAACCAATATTGCATTATGCTTTGATTCGATAATTAGTCCGTTTGATGGCACCAAATTTCCCGAAATTAATTCAAATGATCTATGAATCCATACATTATTCGAAATCTTAATGAATTCAACATCGATATTCTTTCCGAATGAAGGAATACCGCTGGCAATCAGGAACACAAGAATATGAACATGCTTTTTCATAGCAATCCTTCAAGAAAATATTGCGGGCGGAAGGCGATCCTCCTACATCAAGCACTTGTAATGTAATAACACCACGCCGTTGTCAAACTCATCTTAAACACTTTGATTTTTCAAGTTCTTGTATTACTTGGAATTAAAAATGCAATTCTTGTTTCTGGCACTACACTTTTCAATCTGTCGAGGATTTACCCGGTTCTTGATAGGGATGCTATTCCCGGGTCGGCAGGACGGTAGGTGGTATCGCGATACCTACTGCTTTCATGACCTCGTTGCAGCTACCCCGCA
>DPXI01000096.1 GCA_003527485.1 Treponema sp.
GCGAGGGCGATCATCAACTCCGGTTTCGGTTGCGCGGGCGAGCGGTGCATGGCCTTGTCCGTGATAGTGGTCCAGGAGGACATCGCCGACAGGATGGTGGCCCTGCTGTCGAAGTTCGCCTCCGAACTCAGGATCGGACCGGCATGGGACGAGGCTTCCGAGCTTGGCCCCGTCGCAAGCGAGGGACAGAGGCAATCGATCGTCAAATGGATAGGGAAAGGGATCGAGGAAGGCGCCGAGTTGGTCCTTGACGGACGCGCCGTATCGGTCAAGGGCTTTGAAAAGGGGTTTTATCTCGGACCGTCGATATTCGACCATGTCGAACCCGGCATGACGGTCGGCGACCGGGAAATATTCGGGCCGGTCATTTGCGTCAAGCGCGTAGAGACCTTCGAGGAAGGATTGACGATCATGAACGCGAACGAATTCGCCAACGGCTCGGTGATATTCACCCGGAGCGGGTATTACGGCCGTGAATTCGCCCGGTTGTCGCATGGCGGGATGGTGGGGATCAATGTCGGCATCCCGGTACCCGTTGGCATTTTCCCTTTTTCCGGCCACAAGAATTCTTTCTTCGGCGACCTGCATGCCCTCGGAAAGGACGGCGTCCGCTTCTTCACCGAGACCAAGGTCGTGACGACCAAATGGTCCGATCCGGAGGCGAAGGGAAAGTCCGCGAAGGTGGATACCTGGGAAGGCTCCGTAGTGCGCTGACGGCGATCGGGATCATATTCATTGACGCGACATAAAACGGAGGATACGGGAATGGAATTGAAAACGGTCGAATTGAACGGCGCATCGATGGAGGGAATCGGAAGGGCTCTGACCCCGATCGGGAAAATCGGGAGCCTGATCGCGGCGGGGGAGGGCTTCTCCTACGACGTGATCGACGGCGACCTGGGTCTCGGAAACTCGCCGAGCGCGGGCTGCCTGGATTGCGGCGTCAGGGAGGGGATGCTGGCAAAGATGGAAAGGCACTTGAAGACTCCCGAGCTTCTGTTCGCGATGGAGGGGGATTCGGTTCTCTGCGTCGCGCCGCCCCAGGAGGCGGTGAAGGGAAAGCTGCGGGGCATTCGCGCAATCAGGGTCCGCAAGGGCCAGGCCCTCATTCTGGACACGGGCACTTGGCATTGGATACCCTTCCCGGAAGTCGGTGTCCCTTCCCGTTTCCTCGTGGTGTTCAGGTCCAAAACGGGAGCGGACGATCTGAACTTCTGCGACCTTGTGGAGCCGATAAGCGTCGAGCTGACATGACGGTGTCCGGCTACAGTTCCGTCATACCGCAGGGCGCCCTTCGGTTGGGGCAGCCGTCGCGTTCGCAGTACGCGCAGCTGACGAAGCCGTCGGCGCCGAAGAAGAAGAGGCCCGAGACGCTCTTGTTCGGTTTCATCAGGAGGGAGTCACCGAGTTTGACGCCCGCCCAGTTGGAGGCGTCCTCGCCGAGGATGCGGAAGAGGGGAACCTGCTGCGAGAGCGGCCAGAGCATGGCGTTGCCCGAGCCGGGATTCATCGAGTTGAGCTGGCCCGTACCGCCGGTGGAACGGATCTCTTCCCTCAGCAGATCGTAGGCCGCGTACAGCGCGGCCGACTTTATTTCGTCCAGCCAATACTCGGCCAGCGGATCGTCCAGGGAGGGGAAGCGCTTGTCGATCTCGTCGCCGCAGGTGGCGATGTAGGGAAAGGCGGTGCCGGTGTTGGAGAGGTTGTGGGCGAGCATGGGGCTGCGGAACTCCACGCCGCCGCAACGGACTTGCCCGCTCCCGCTGTCGTCCTGCGCGGATTGGACTGACTGGACCGGGACGGCGCTCCAGGCCGCTCGGGGGCGGGCGACGCATGCGGCTTCGGCAACGAGTTCACGGAATTCGTCCGCCAGATCCGGGCAGCTTTCCAGCCGGACTCTCCGCTCCAGATAATCCAGGGGCGGCCGCCAATTTTCGATCTCGACCTTCCTCCAGCCGTCGGCGTTCATGGGATTATTCTTGCGGGGGTTCCGGTCGCACGCTCCCAGCCCGCCGCGAGCTCCGTGGAGGGGATGCCGTCTCCTTTCCAGATGAGGGTCAGTGCCGGATCGGACGCTTTTCCGGACCCGGACACGGAACCGGCCCTGGCCCCGGCTCCGGCTCTGGCCCCGGCCCCGGCCCCTGACCCTGACCCAATCCCGGCGGCCGGAAAGGGGCGGAAAGAAACATGGTCCCCCACGCAGTCGACGAGCGTCCGTCCCTCTTCGTCTTCCAGTTCCACGAAACCCTTGATCCTGAAGGTCTCGCCCGCGACGGAATGCAGGAAGGCCGACAGGCCATCCCGTCCGACCCGAGCGGATGACAGCAAGGTGACGGATCTCGGCCGGCCTCCCGGGCCCCAACCGGCCCAGCGCGGGTCGGAGGGCGGAATGCCGGTCTGCAAGCCCGGCTCCGCAGCCGTGACCGCAGCCCCAGCCCCAGCCGCAGCCGGACCCAGCAGTGCATCAGGTCCGACGGGGCGCCCCGAACGCAGGACGATGGGCGCCCCGGGCCTGGCGGCAAGCAGGATAGCGCTGATGGAGTCCAGAGTTGCCGCATCCGCGAGGTCCGCCTTGGCGATGACGAAACGGTTGGCGTAGGCCACCTGCTCGTCGACCACCAGAGCGACGGCGCGGAGGGTGGAAAACCGGGTCGCGTCCACCACGCAGGCGAGTCCCGCGTAGCGCAGCGCGCCGCCGGCGCGCCGCCGGACTTCAGCGACGAGGGTGGCCAGGGTGGAGGGCTTGGCGAGGCCTGAAGTCTCGACCAGGATGAGTTCGCTCCCCAATTCGACAAGGCGCCCTATCGCATTCATGAACGCGGGGGCGACGCAGGCGCAGAAGATCTGGCCGCCGGCCAACTCCGTGATGCCGAAACCCGCCGGATCGCGCAGGAGGGCTCCGTCCACGCCGGTCTTTCCCCATTCGTTGACCACGACGGCGACGCGCCGGCCTGCGAGGCCCGAGAGCGCGTCGTTGAGGACGGTCGTCTTCCCCGAGCCGAGGAAGCCGGTGACAAGCGCGAGGTCCGCTCCCGCGGGCGAGATCGCCATGGCCTCGCCTAGGCCTTGATCCGTTCCCGGATCCTGCCTACGAGTTCTTCGACTGGCGGGATGATGGACGAATAGGCGAGTTCCCCGTCGATGTACAGGCTCGGCAACTGTTTCACGCCCATGGCCACGCAACGGGCGATGTTCTGCTTGACGGTGAACTTGTATTCGACCAGATCCGCAGCGCCGTCCATCTGTTTCACCGCTTCGACCGCCGCGGCCAGCATGTAGGCGCAGGCCGCGCAGGTGGCCGAATCCAGGGTGAAGGCTTCGACGAGCGGTTTTGCCAGATGCTTGTAGTCGGGGAGGGCGCCTTCGAACTTGAGGTCCGGGGCGGTATAGTGCGCGATCATCGCGCGGGCCTGCTCGGGCTCCCGGACGGCCTGGCCCGCGGCCACGCAGTTTTCGATGGGCGTGTCGTAGGGCATGTCGCAGCCGGGGGCGGCGATCCAGTTTCCGGGCGTCAGGGTATCCATGAGGTCCACGACGGCCTTCATGTTGTCCTGCTGGTTCCCCAGCAGCATCACGGTGGTAAGTGGAAGGTTGCCGCCTATCACGACTCCGTAGCGGTCGGTGATCGCCTTGGCCTTGGCCAGGTTGACGTTCTCGTCTACCGAGATGCAGTCGGGCTTGGTCAGGCACATGGGCTCGATGTTCATGGTGGCGTTCCCGCAGACGAAGAAGGAGCTGTACGCTCCCGCCCGCTTGATGGCCGCGAACAATTCGGCGAAGGGTTTTTTCATGAACTCGGCGAAGTGGGCCGGAGAAATCTGGCTTACCAACGGATCGACGACCGCGATCACGTCCATGCCGGTCTCCGCGTAGTAGCGCGCGACGGTCATGGAGACCTCGTTGGCGTAGGCAAGCAGGGAATGGGCGTAGTCGGTTTCCGTCATCATGTCCATGAAGAACTCGGTCCCGCGCAGGTGGGACGCGAGGGTGAACGGTCCGGTCACCAGGCCGTACAGCGCGGTCGTGTCCCCGACGGCTTTCTTCATGCGGCGCATCGCCTCAAGGGCGAGCGGAATGCGGCCTTCGGTCTC
>DPXI01000016.1 GCA_003527485.1 Treponema sp.
TTCTCCCCGCTCAGCTCGGTGGATCGCTTCGTCTGCGACTACATCCTGGAAGACAGGCCGGTGGACGTCTCGGCCATGAAATCGAACCTGGAAAGCTACAAGGAAGCCGAGCGCGAGGCCGAGGCGGCCATACTCAAGATCGAAGCCCTGCGGACCATCGGGAAGACCGCCGCCGACTGGGTCCAGTTCGACCGGCTCATCGTGCTCCAGGAATACCTGAAGGTCCGCGCCGAAGCCTCCCTCGCCGCCGAACGTTCCGCGCGCCTGGAGAAACGCAACGCGGAGCTGGAACGCGACATCGAACGCTCCTCCTCCGCCGCCGCGCGGCTGACGGAGGAGAAGGCCCGCCTGGAAGCCTCGCGCCGCGATGCCGAGGCGGCCCTCGCGCGCAACGACGCGTACCAGCTGGTGCGGAATCTCCGGGAGAAGCGGGAGATCCTCGTCCGCGAGCTCATGCGAGCCAAGGAGAAGGCCGAGCGCTGGGAACTGCTGCGCGGACAGTGCGCCGCTCTTTTAGGGCGTGCGCTGGGCGGAAAAAAGAAGGAATTCGATCCCGACGCCGAACTCGCCGCCATAGATATGGAACGGGCGGAAATCTCCGCAGCGCGCGCGTCGCTGGAGCGGGAAAAGGTCGAAACCGCAACCGCCGCCTCGGAGACGGCAGCCGAACTGGCCGACCTGGAACGCGGGCTGCCGCGCTACCCGGCGTCCAGCGCGCGCCTGAAGGCCGAACTGGAAAAACGCGGCATACCCTGCTGGATCTTCGCCGACCTCGTGGAAGTCGAGGAGGCCGATTGGCGCAACGCTGTGGAAGGCTGGCTCAACACCCTCCGCTTCGCGGTACTCGTGGAGCCCGGCCGCTTCCGCGAAGCCCTGGGCGCCTACGACGCGCTCCCCCGGGAAGTAGCCGGCGTCGCCCTCCCCAACCTGGAGCGGATGCGCGGCGCGGTCTCCCGCGCGAACTCCCTGGCCCCCGTCGTCTCCACCGAATCCCCCTACGCCCGTATCTACGCCGACTTCATCCTCGGCGACGTGATGAAGGCGACGCTGGACACTCTGAAAGACTTCGAAAAGTCCGTGACAAGGGAATGCATGAGCTACTCCCGCTTCACCGCGACGCGCATGAAGGAAGAAACCTACGCCCGCTGGTACCTTGGCCGGGCGGCGCGGGAGAGACGGATCGAAGAGCTCAGGACCGAACTCGGACGCCTGCGCGCGCTCGACAAGGAACTGGAAACGCGCTTGCGCGCCTCGGCCGAACGCGAGGACGCCCTGCGCCGCGCCTACGCCGGACTTCACGAGATGAAGGGGCTGACCGAAGCGCGGGAGCGCGCCGCCGCCCTTCCGGCGGAACTGGCAGTCCTGGACGCCGATATCGCCGCGGTGGACCTTTCCGGCGCCCGCGACATGGAGGCCCGCATCGAGGCCCTCGCCCGATCCATCGCCCGCACGGAGGCGGACCTGGCGCGGGAGCTGGAAGGACGCGGCAAGGCCGAGGGCGCCCTGGAATCCAACCGGCGCGCCGCTGCGGAGGCCCTGGCCGAAAAGGAAAGATGCGCCCTCGCCTTCGCTTCATTTTTGGAAGGCAGGGAGGCGTTCCGCGCCGACTGCGAGGCCTATTACGCCGAGCGGACGAAGGGCACCGACCTCAGGACCCTATCCGACAATTATGAAGGCGCCGTCAAAGGCTTCCGCACCCGCCTTGAACGCGCGGCCGAGACCTACCGGAAGTCGGTGCAGGACTACAACAGCCGCTTCAATTCGCTGCTCTCCCTGGAGCCCTCCTTCGCGGACGAAGCCGCCTCTGTCCTGAAGCGTTACGAGGATTCCGAACTCCCCCTGTACCGCGAGAAGATCTCCCGTGCAAGGGGAGACGCCGAACGGCAGTTCAAGGAACATTTCGTCGCTCGCCTGAACGAATATATCGAAGAAGCCAAGGAAAGCTTCCGCGAGATCAACGACACCCTGAAAGTCCTTTCCTTCGGCCGCGACCAGTACCGCTTCACCCTGGAGGAACGCGCGGACCGGAGGGGTCAGCTGGAAGTGATCCGCAAGGCGGCCGACATCAGCGAGATAGAAGGCAGCCTCTTCGCCGCCCTCGCCACCGCGGAGGAACGGCGCGCCGTGGAGGCCCTCTTCGAACGTATCCTCCGCAACGAGCTGGATTCCTTTGAAGTGCGCGCCATCTGCGATTATCGTACCTATTTCAGTTACGACATCAAGCTCAAGGACCTGACCGCCCTGGATCCCAAGACCGGCAAGCCGCCGGAGCTTTCGCTTTCCAAAGTCATACGCGAGAAGTCGGGGGGCGAGGCGCAGACGCCCTATTACGTCGCGATCGCGGCGAGCTTCTACCGTTTCTACAAGGAAGATCCGGAGAATACGATACGTTTGGTCCTCTTCGACGAAGCCTTCAACCGCATGGACGACGAGCGCATCGGCAAGGCCCTGGAATTCTTCCGGCGCCTGGGCATGCAGGTCGTCACCGCGGTGCCCACGGAAAAACTGGAGACCATCGCGCCCTACATGGACTCCATAGCGCTGGTGATACGGCACGGCTACCAGGCCTATGTCCGTGATTTCCGCGCCGCGGGAAAGGCGCCGTAGATGGAAAGGGCGATCCTGGAAGCCTTCGCCGCCCGTTATCCCGCTTCCGCCCAGCGCCGGGGAGGCCGTCCCCTCAGGATCTCCAATTGGGTCGAATTGTTGCCGGCCGCGTTCGGCTCCGCCTCAGGACGCCTTTCCTTCCTGGACGCGATGGAGCGCCTCGCGGGCGCGGGCATACTCGCCCTCATCTGGAAAAAGCACCGCGAAGGGGACGAACTGGCGGCCGCAGTCCTTACAGACCCGCGCGCCTTGTACGAACGCCTCGGACTGCCGGTGCCGGAGGACCTCGCCGCAGGCCTAGTCGGGACCGCGCGGAAACTGTCAGCTGTGGCGGACGACCGCGGAGACCCGGCTGCCGCCGCTTTCTTCCGTTTCGTCGCGGAAAGGGCGGACTCCCTGGCCGACCGGCTCTCTCCGCGCGACCTGGCGGACGTGGA
>DPXI01000031.1 GCA_003527485.1 Treponema sp.
ATGGAACGCGCATAGTCCTCGTCTCCGGACTCAAGCCGGGAACGCAGCAGCTTCATATCCTCCCAGGCGGGTCGCTTGAGTTCCTCGTCGCGCAGCAGGGCGCTCGGGTGGTAGGTGGGGAGCAGGGGTATTCCCCGGTACGGGACGAAACGGCCGCGAAGCCTGCCGATACCCTCGGTAGTCCCCAGCAGAGCTTGGGTCGGAACCCTGCCGACCGACAGGATCAGGCGCGGGGCGAGCAGGGCGATCTGGCGGTCCAGATAGGGCGCGCAGGCCAGCCGCTCCCCTTCCTCCGGATCGCGGTTTTTTGGAGGCCTGCATTTCACGAGGTTCGCGATGAAGCAGTTGGTTTCGCGGGAAAGCCCGACCGCTTGAAGCATCCGGTCCAGGAGCTGGCCGGCGGGACCGACGAAGGGCCTCCCGGAGGCGTCCTCGTCCGCGCCCGGGCCTTCCCCGATCACGAGCACGAGAGGCTGCCCGACGCCCTCTCCGGGCACGGCGTACTTCCGGGTGGAGGCGAGGGGACAAGCCGTACATACCCGTACTTCCCCGGCGATGGCGTCCATTGAATCGGCCGCCGGCGTTACGGCCGCCGGCGTCGCAGCGACGGCAACGTCGTCCGAAAATTCCCGCTCCGGCCGTTCGGTTCGATAGCCGTCGCCGGCCACGTCCTCGGCCAGATCGAGTAAGTCGGAAAACGCTCGCTTTTCTTCTGCGGTCATGGGCGTATTGAACCCGATGCGAAGCGATCGGGCAAGGGGGCGAGGACCATGGTGCCGGCAGCCGCGAAGCGGTCGGCCAGCACCGCCAGGACGCCCCTCGGCGCGAGGTCGGGGTCGGAGGTGCGGGAAGCCAGTACGCCGGCTACCGCTCCCTCGAGGTCGTCGTGGTACCTGATCCGGTTGCCCAGCGCGGTCGCCCAGGCGTCCGCGGCCGCGGCGGAGCGGGCCGTCACGATAGCCGCGTCGGCTTTCCCGAAGCTTAGCGATGGACCGACGGTGCCGGAGGAGCATGCCAGGCCGCAGGGACTGAGCTCGGGTGGCAGGACCACGGCGAAGGTACCGGATAGCGAGGAGAGGCCTGCGTAAACGCCGATGGTCAGGGGTTCTTGGACGTCGATCCAGAGATCACCGCCATTCTCGACGACAAGCTCGTCGAAGCCTAATTCTCCGGAAAGCGCCCCGCCGACCGCCTGCGCGATGGCCCCGGCGACAGCCGCCATAGGTCCCACGCCCGCCGCCGCCGCCGCTTCCAGCATCGCGCGCACCACCGGAGGGGCCGAGCCGTCAAGGGGCAGGGGAGAGAAGCTTGAAAGGAAGGCCGGTTCGGCCGCGATCCGCGCCTCCAGTTCCGTGCGGACTGAACGGAGCAGACGCTCGGCCAGCTCCTCCACGCGCCCTGGGCTACCGCGGCCGCCGGCCCAGCCGAGCCAGAGATCGGACTCGCCGACCGTGACCCTGACCGACGAGAAGCGGCCTTCGCCCATGAGTTCCCGGTAGAAGCGCTCGTCGTACAGGCTATTCCCCGAAATCCAGTGCGAAACAGCGGAAAGGACAGGCGACGACGCATAGGCCGCAGGCCGTGCATTTGTCCCTGTCCACCGCGAGTTTCCAGTCGGAACGGTTCAGGGTCAGGGCCCCGGACAGGCAGACGCCCGAGCAGGCGCCGCAATCGACGCAGAGGACTTCGTTCCAGGAAAGGCGCTTCGCGACGTTCACGCAGCCGACGCCGATGGATTCGATCCATTCGATCGCTGTCGCGAGTTTCCGCTCGTCCTCCACGTCGAATTCTACCAGGAGGTTGCCTTCCTGCCCCGGGGATATCTCGGCGCGCAGAATATTGACGCGGATATCGTATTCTTTGACGAGTTTCCAGAGTATGGGTTCGCTGACCGTTTCGGCTGCGTAGCTGAGGACGTACTTGCCTTTCATGCCTTCCTCCCGCGCGCGTCCACGATCTCAAGGCCCCGGACCGACGAATGTTCGGGCAAAGCCCTGGCGGGAGGGCTCAAGGGGAAGGAGCCGGCGATCACCCGGCGTTTGAGTTCCTGCGCCAGTTCGCGAGCCTTCCTGAGGCTGGACAAGGGCGCTGTCCTCACCTTCTTTCCGCGCAATTCGATCGATCCCGACATTAGTTCGGCGTAGTTTGCAATTCTCAGGGCCGGGTGGCCGTCGATCCCGTAATCGCAGACGGTCGTCTCGATGTTTTCGTTCCGGATCGAAACGCGGTAAGCCAGGTCTTCATCCAGCACCGGAATCGCGAATCCGACACCGAGGTACAGGGTGGTACCGTACAGCTCGAAATAAGCCGCCCGCAGCCATTCCGCGCTCATTTCCTTCGCGTTTCCGACCAGCATGAGGGTCGCCGCGTTGGAGAGCGGCACGCCCCGGTCATTGCGCGGCTTGGAGGTGTTGAACTGGGTGCCGTTCCAGGCCACCGATCCAGTCGCGCCTGCCAGGAATACCGGTGAGCCGACGCCGATGGTACGCAGGTAGGGATCGTTCAGCAGGGGGGAAAGGCAGCCCGATGTCGAATAGTTGACGTTCAGGCAGGTCGGAAGCAAGGTACCCATATAAGTGTGCAGGGTCTTGTGGGTTGAATTGGTGGCCGCCGGGTAGTTTTGGTACGCGTTCCGCGGATTGCAAAGGATCAGCTCGTTGACGCGGTCCTTGCGGATCAGGGTTTCGATCTCCTTGCGCGGGTAGCAGTCGGTGCCCTTCGCGCTCGCGCGCAGGAGCACTTCCTGTCCGTCGATGAGCCGCTCGATCACCTGGGCGCCGCCGAAACGGGGATCGTCGGGATGGACCTCCGTCGCCCCGAGGTAGGCGTCCACCGCCGCTATGCCGCCGTAGGCGTTCACGCCGTCCAGGGTCAGGCGCTCCATCCGGATGGCCGGCTCCGGATGGCCGAAATTTATGAACAAGCCCGAAGAGCACATCGCGCCGAAAGTGCCGGTGGTCACGACGTCCACCTTTCCGGCTATTTCGGAGGTCGAAAGCTCCTTCCCCATTTCGGCCACTTCTTCGGCCGTCGCGACCACCGCGGAACCAGCGGCTATCCTGGCGTTGATCTCGTCCCAGCTTTTTTTCGTTTGGCCCATGTCAGGCTCCTTATATGGCGTCGTGGATGGCGCGAACCGCCCGTTCCCGCTCGTCGCTCCGCACGATGAGATAAATGGCCACCGGACTCGCCCCCGCCTGCGAAAGGACCACGTTGATGCCCGCGTCGGCGACCGCGCCGAGCACGCTCGCGGCCGCTCCACGGCTATCCCGTATGCCGTCCCCCACGGCGGCGACGATGGCCAGGTCCTCCAGAGCCTCGGTCGAAAGGACTCCGGGCACGGTCTCGGCCTTCAAGGCGGCCAAAGCGCGGGCCACGTCTGCGCGGCGGAACAGCAGATTGATGCAGGTCTGCGCGGTGATGACGCTCAGGATGTTGACGCCCGCCGCGTCGAGCCTCCCAGTGGCCCGGGCGAGTATGCCGGGCCGCGAACCGACTCCCGGCCCTTCCAGCCTGACTATCGCCGCATCGTCCGAGGAGGCGATGCTTTTCACCGCGTGCGCGTTCGATCCCTTGCGCGCGGAGGAACCGGGGGAAAACGTTTCCCCGGGGACCGTCGGACCGACGATGGAAAAGGGTTCGATCGTGCCGCCGAAACGCTCCACGTTCATCACCCGTATCGGTATGCCGTCGTCCTCCAGGGGTTCCACGGTACGCGGATGCAGGACCTTCGCTCCGAAATAGGAGAGTTCGGCGGCTTCCGCATAACTCAGCCGCGGGATGGTGCGGGAATCGGGGGCCACCCGGGGATCGCAGGACAGGAATCCGTCCACGTCTTTCCAGAGGTCCAGGCTTTCGGCGTCCAGGCAGCGCGCGAGCACGGCGGCCGTATAGTCCGACCCCCCTCGTCCGAAGACCGTGGTTTTACCGTCGTCTCCGATGCCGTAGAAGCCCGGAACGACGAAGCTCCGTTCGGCGCCCAAGGCCGCGGCGATAAGGGGCCTGCATCTGCCGAGATCGGCGCTCGCGTTTCCGAACCGTCCGTCGGTGACGAGACCGATGTCCTCGGGAAGGGCTTCCGCGACGTCCAGCCCCGCGTCGCGCAGCACTGCCGCGACGACCGGGGAAGATAGGCGCTCGCCGTAGGAAAGCACCGCGTCCCGCACGAAGTCGGGCACGGCCCCTATGTAGTGGACGCCCCGAAGGAGCTTGTCCAGTGAGACCAGCCGAAAAGAGAGCAGGGCGGAAACCTGGTTCCGTTCCGTTCCGGCGGCCACGTGTGAGTACAGGACTTCCTCGTGCATCGCGCGCAGGCGGGCGATGCACTCGTCGATGGCTTCAAGGGAAGAAATCGCGTCCTCGAGGGAACGCACGAGGGAATCGGTGACTCCCGAAAAGGCGGAGACGACGATGGCCAGGGGACGGCCGTAGGCCGCCGCGACCGCGGCCGAACGGCGGACATCCGCGGCGGTCTTGAGATTGGAGCCGCCGAACTTCACCACGATCTT
>DPXI01000052.1:0-24963 GCA_003527485.1 Treponema sp.
TCGGCCTGGCTCTTGAGCAACAAGAAAGCTTCCATCGCGAGCCGCTTGACTTCCAGGGATTCCGGATGGAGATGGACCATGGACCGCTCCGACCTTCCCCATTCCAGCAGGTTCGTCAGCAGGAAAAGCGCCCGATGCACCGAAAGCACGACTTCGGTCATGACCTCCCGTTGGGTATCCGCGAGCACGGGAGCCAAGTCGGCCTCCAGGTACTCCAGAAGCCCGAGGATGGCGCCGATCGGACCCCGGAGGTCATGGCCGATGATGGAAAAGAGCCGGTCCCGGAGGCCGAGCGCGCGGAGAAGATCTTCCTGTTTGGATCTCAACGCGGTCTCGTTCTGCCGCAACACCTCAAAATTGCGGGCGTTGTCGAGGGACAGGGCGCAAATGGGGGCGATGGCCTCAAGCAGGCTCCGGCAGTCGCGCTCCCGCCGGCGCTGGTCAATATCCTTAAGGATGACCAGGGCGATCCGCTGGCCTTGAAAATCGAGGGGAACCGCCAAGGTTCCTTCCCGGTCGGATAGTCCCCGAATCCCCGAAACTTCCGCGCAAAGGGCCATGTCCGCCTCGTCCACATCCCCCTCCGCCTGGAGCAGCCTGTTCGTTCCGGCAGGGAGAGGTCCCGCGAAACGTATCAAATACAGCATTCCCGGCGCGAACAGCATCGAGAAAATATGCAGGAGCCGCTGGATGCCCTCCGCCTCGGTCTGAAAGAGGTTGAACTGGGAGAACAAGTCGAGCGCCATCGCATAATCCGCCTGCGGCCGGACTTCGCTTCCGGAGACCGCCTCCTCCGGTACGGCATCGAGCCGATCGGCGATCAGCTTCCGCAACCGTCCGGCGCAATGGTCCATCCCCACGGGAATCCGCATCGCGGGAACGCCCAGGGCTCCCGAGAGCGCCCCCAGCCTGCGCTCGCTGTCCGGCAGCACCAGGGTGTCCAGAAGGCAGATCTTCGTCATGGTTTCCCGGTCGAACTCCTTCAGTCCGGCCGGATCCAAGCTACAGGCAGCGCCGGGGTCTTCCCGGGCAACAAGCCAGCCGGGACTGACCAGGAAGGCGCCTTCCCTGACCAGATTATCCGCCAGCCAGTCCGGAACTATGAGGCCGAAGCAACCGTCGGTTTGGAGGCGCCCCCCGCGGATGCAGGGGCCTCCCAAGACGAGGGCATCTTCGTGAATCGCCCCGGCCGCGCCCGAATACGAACGGCAATCGCCCGGGAGGGCCTGGAGCCGGATCCGGTCCTGCATCGGGTTGTCCCGCAGGAAGCTGGACAACTCGGGATAGAATCGGTCGCAAACGAAGACGGAAAGCTGCCGCATCGCGATCACGGGTTCCGGGTCAGGAGGCAGCGTCCCCGTCGCACGCAAATATCTTCATTCATGGCCAGCGTACGCTAACGAAGCGCCTCCTTCAGAAGGGATAATCCATCATACGACGGAGCGGATCGAAGTTCCAGTCTCGCTAATCCATCGGCGCCACTCCCTCTTCTATCTCCAAAGTCCGACCCGGATCGCCTCCCTCCGTTTCGGACGTCACGGTCACCCGCGCCACGCGCAGTCCCCTGACGTTGCGCAAACGGATGCCGCGCCCTGCCGCCGGGGGCAGACCGCGCGACATCGCGGCCAGGTCAGGGGAAACGAGCCCCTCCCGCGCGATGCAAAAGCTGGAATCCAGGATCTCCAATCCTTCGATCGGGCTTTCGGGGAGCCCGACGGCGAAGCCCGCGGACGCGCGGCAACCGCTTGCCCGCAAACCTTGCACGCGGATGCCGCGGACCCGCGGCGTCCATGCATCGACGGGCCTCGCCGACAGGCTGAAAAGCGGATCTGATGCCGGAGGGCCACCCGGTCCGTACCAGCAGTTTACGACCAGGGGACAGAGCACGTCGGTCATCACGCAGTCCCTAAGGGAGATATTTTCCACCGCGCCGCCCCTTCCCCGCCGGGTCTTGATGCGCAGGCCACGCTCGGTGGCGAGGAAACGACAATCGGAGATCTCCACGTCCCGGACCCCGCCGGCGGTCTCGCTGCCGACCACAACGCCCCCGTGCCCCGCGCGGAGCGTACAGCCGCGGACAGCCACCCGTTCGGTGGGCCTGCCGACGCGGAGACCGTCTTCCCCGGATCCGGACTTCAGTCCGAGACAATCGTCGCCGACGTCGAAGTCGCAGTCCCGAACCAGAGCGTCCCGGCAGGAGTCCAGATCCAGCCCGTCGGTATTCGGCGCGTCAGGCGGATTGCTGAAACGGACGCCGGACACCAGAATGTCCGCGCAATAAACGAGGTGCGTGTTCCAGAAGGGGGAATTCACGAGTCCGACATCCTCGATGCGGACGCGGGAACAGTCGAAGAACTGCACCAGAGGCGGCCTGAGGAACTGGAGTTCCCTGCCCCCTCCGCCTGAAGGCTGGCTTTCGAAGCCGGTATTCAGGGCGGCGAGTTCGCGCTCGGCGGCGGTTTCGGGCATCCGTCGTCCCGCGGCCCGTGCGGCGCGGTAGGCCGCCCACCATGCCTGCCCGTTGCCGTCCAGCGTCCCACCCCCGGAAAGCGCGATGTCGGTCGCCCCGGATGCGAAAAGGAGGGGATGGTGTCCCCAGCATTCCACCCCTTCCCAACGGGTCCGAACGGCCGGGTACAGTTCGAAACGCGGGATGAAGGAAAGGGTCGCGCCCTCCTCCACGCGCAGCCGGACGCCGGAGCCGAGCCTGAGCGGTCCCGTCCTCCAGATTCCCGGGGTCAGAGGCACGGTATCCCCGCCGCGCTCCTCGGCAGCGGCCAGCGCAGCGCGCAGCGCCGCGGTATCGTCGGCGACGCCGTCACCCTTCGCGCCGAATTCTCGTATGTCGACCAAGGCCCCTCCCCGCGCTTCGCCCTCCCGCTTACGGGCGCATTGAATTCCTGCCTGCGCAAGCGTATCATTCCTGACCATGCTGAAGGAATACCGGACTCTCTTCCCCTACATGAAAAAGTATGCGTCCAAGTACTCGGCGGGCCTCGTCTGCCTCGTTTTGGTGGACGCCATGCAGCTTCTGCTCCCCCAACTCGTCCGCCGTGCGGTGGACTCCATCGCGAGCGGAACATTCCGGATTCCGGGTATCCTCCTGATCGCCCTGCAGATCCTGGTTATCGCCGCCTCCATCTCCGCGGGACGCTATTTCTGGCGCCTTTTCATACACGGATCTTCCAGGCGAATAGAAGCCGAACTCCGCGAGCGCCTGTTCGCCCATCTGCTCGGCCTCTCGGGAACCTTCTTCCGCAAAAACAAGACGGGAGACCTGATGGCCCGCGCGACCAACGACATGGGCGCTGTCCGCCAAGCCGCCGGCATGGGACTGGTCGCCTTCGTGGACGGCGCCTTCATGTCGACCGCCATCCTGGCGGTCATGTTCGCCCGAAATCCCCGGGTGGCACTGCTTACGGTGACGCCCCTGCCGGCGATCACGGTGCTCATCGTGCTTTTCGGCATGTCCATCAAGAAACGCTTCAGGGCGGTCCAGGAAGCCTACGGGAAGCTCTCCGAGCTCGTGCAGGAGACCCTGTCCGGCATCAGGGTGATCCAAGGTTTCGTCCAGGAACGTTTCTTCGGCGAGCAGTTCGCCCGGGCGAACGAGGCGTACAAAGGGGAGAACATGCGCCTGGTGGTGATCTTCGGCCTGTTCTTCCCGCTTATCAACTTCCTCGCGGGCCTGTCCCTCGCCATCCTCATCTTCGCCGGCGGCAACTCGGTGCTCTCGGGCAGGATGAGCCCCGGCGAACTCGTGGAGACCGCCTCCTACCTGGAAATGCTCATCTGGCCCATGCTGGGCGCCGGATTCACCGTAAACATCCTTCAGCGCGGCGCGGCGTCACTGAAGCGCATCAACGAAATCCTGGATGCCGAAAGCGATATCCTCTCCCCCGCCGAGCCGGCCGCGCTCGCGGACGCCTACCCGCTGGAAGCGCGGAACCTCAGTTTCCGCTATCCGCAAGCCAACCGGGACGCGCTCCGCGACGTCTCCTTCACGCTGGAGCGGGGAAAGACGCTCGGGATCATCGGCCGCACCGGCTCCGGAAAATCCACCCTCCTGAAACTCCTGCCGCGCCTTGAGGATCCGCCGCCGCGAACGGTATTCCTCGGCGGGACGGACATCAGGGACCTGGACCTCGCCGCGCTCCGCCGCGCGCTGGGCTTCGTGCCCCAGGAGACCTTCCTGTTCTCCGATTCCATCCGCGCGAACGTGGCGTACGGGAATCCCCGGCTGGACGACGGCCGGCTGCGCGCCGCGGAGGAGATCTCCGCCATCGACCGCGACCTCGCCGCCTTCCCCGCCGGGGAGGACACCGTCGTCGGAGAACGGGGCCTGACCCTGTCAGGCGGCCAGAAGCAGCGCGTCTCCATAGCGCGCGCGATCGCCGCCGACAGCGAGATCCTCGTGCTCGACGACTCCCTCTCGGCCGTCGACGCCGAAACCGAGGAGCGGATCCTGGAGAGGGTGATGCGGGAGCGGGCGGGAAGGACGACCGTCATCGTATCCCACCGGGTATCCGCGCTGCGCAACGCGGACAAGATCCTCGTGCTCGAGGACGGCGGGCTGGTCCAGTCGGGAACGCACGAGGAACTCATGGCACAGGCCGACGGCATCTACGCCGAAATCGCCCGGCTTCAAGCGTACGAAAGCGGGAGGGCCTGAACGTGGCCGAATACTTCGAACAGGAAGACGTCACCAAGGGTTACGACCGCGCCACCGCCCGCCGGATGATCGGCTGCGTAAAACCCTACCGGAACCTCGCCCTGGCCACCCTGTTCGTCCTAGCGCTGTCCACCGCGGGCGAATTGCTCGTCCCCGTCATGCTCCAGAAAGCCGTGGACGAAGCTTTGATCGTCTCCTGGGTCTCCGTGGATCCGACGGCGGCCGAAGGACCCGCCGCGGCCCTCGGGCCCTTCAGGAAGGAAAACGAGATCGCCGGCAGGCTCTTCGTCAACGCATCGCGCCTGTCCCGGATCACCGGAGCCCAGCGCGCACGGCTGGAGGCCGACTCCGACCTGGACGTCGGTCCCTGGTACGTCTTCACCATCGCAGGCAACGAGGAGGCAGCCGCCCTCGCGCGCGCCGGCGGCGGGACCTTCATGTCAGGAAACAGCCGCGGCGCGATCCGCTCGGCGGCCCTGGCATCCTTCTCGGGGAAGGACCTCAGGACGATCCGAGCTGCGGACTACCGCTACCTTGCCGTCCGCGTGGGAGCCCTCGTGCTCATCCTGATGGCGGTCCTGGCCGCGACCTTCGCCCAAACGCGCCTGACGAGCCTGATCGGCCAGCTCGTGATGGTGGACCTGCGCACGCAGGTTTTCGCCGCCACGATCCGCCGCTCCCTCGGCTGGCTCGGGGGACAACCGACCGGACGCCTCGTGACCCGCATGACCAGCGACGTGGAGACCGTCAACGAATTCTTCACCAATGTCGTCATCGGCTTCGTCAAGGACGCGAGCGTCATGGTCGGCGTGCTGGCAACGATCTTCTTCCTTTCTCCTCCCCTCGCCCTCGTCTCGACGATCGCCATCCTTCCCGTCGCGGCCATCACCGCGGTGAGCCGCATCAAGGCCCGCGACGCCTTCAGGCGCCAGAGGGTCGCCGTCGCCAAGGTCAATTCCTACCTTTCCGAGCGCCTTTCGGGCATACAGGTGGTGCAGCTCTTCGCGCGGGAAGCGGAGTCGGCGCGGGAATTCGGCACCCTGAACGCGGAACTCACCGAGGCGAACCTCGCCGAGATGCGCGTGATCGCGACCTTCAGGCCCCTCATAGACTTCTGCGCCTGGTTCGCGACGGCCTGCGTCATCGTCGCCGGAGCCTGGATGCTCCTGGGCCTCTCCATCACCCTCGGGACGCTCATCGCCTTCCTGAACCTCGTGCGCATGTTCTTCGGACCGGTCCAGGACATATCCGACAAGTACACGTTGCTCCAGAGCGCGATGGCGGGCGGCGAACGGGTCTTCAAGCTACTGGACGAGGACGTGCGGATCGCGGACGACGGCAAGAAACGGCTTCCCGTTCCGCCCCGCGGCGAAATCGAATTCCAGGATGTCTGGTTCGCCTACAAGGGCGAAGACTGGGTGCTCCGCGGCCTTTCCTTCCGCGCGCGAGCCGGCGAGACCATCGCCATCGTCGGGTACACGGGCGCCGGCAAGACGACCGTGATCAACCTCATCACCCGGCTCTGGGACGTGCGGAAAGGCCGCATCCTGCTGGACGGGATCGATATCCGTGAAATTCCCCTGGACGAACTGCGCACGACCGTGCAGTCGGTGCTTCAGGAAGTCTTCCTTTTTTCCGGCAGCATAGAACGCAACATCAAACTCGGCTCGCCCATCTCCGACGAGGAGATGGAGGACGCCTCGGAGACCGCCTGGGCCCACGAGTTCGTGTCCGCGCTTGAAGAAGGATACGCGACGGAGCTGGCCGAGGGGGCAGCCAATATTTCGGCCGGCCAGAGGCAGCTCGTATCTTTCGCCCGCGTGCTCGCCCGCAATCCCGCGGTGCTGATCCTGGACGAGGCGACGAGCAACGTCGATACCCAAACCGAGCATCTCGTCCAAAAAAGCCTGGCCTCCATGGTCCAGGGGCGCACTTCAATCGTGATCGCGCACCGGCTCTCCACCATCCGGCATGCGGACCGCATCATCGTCATGGGCGCGGGCCGCGTGCTGGAAACCGGCACCCACGACGAATTGCTCGCTTCCCGCGGCGCGTACTGGAACCTCTACCGCCTGCAATACGACACCAAGGAGGCCGAAATCGGGAAGGCGTAAAAAAAGGCCGTACCTTCCGCTCGCGCGGCGGGGACGGCCAAGACATGACCCGGACCTGATTCGAACAGGCGACCTGCTGCTTAGGAGGCAGCCGCTCTATCCAGCTGAGCTACCGGATCGCTCCCTTTCTGTATAGCCCGGCGATGCGTTCCCTGTCAACGCGCGCACTCGGAGTCGCGCCATCGCGCGCAGGCCTATTTCCCGACGATTCCGAATCCTTCCCCACGCCGCAAACAACTTATCCACAGCTTATCACCAATTCTTTTCACGCAGGCAGCTGACGGTATTGAATAAAATGGAGATCGGACGGATATTATTAATCGATCCATCTAGTATATCAAAAATTATTTGCATGTATTATATATACATAATGAGTTTGCTACATAGAGCTCGACCAAGTCGGATTCCGACCGTATACAAACCTATACACTATGTTGCCCGGGCCATATTCGCCAACAAGTTATCCACAGGTATTTCACAGGATCCGGACAGAGGATAAAACGTAGCCAAATCCTCTTATCGAACGGATTTGCGTCCCGTCGTCCACAGCCGAAATCCTGCCGACGACCCTGCGAAGGCGGGACACGGTCATGTCCACCACCCGCGTACCGTCACCCAGTGCGGGCCAGATGTAACGGCGGAGGGCGCAGCGCGATACTTTGGTTCCGTACATCCGGATGAGCTCACGCAGCACCGCGGCCTCCTCCCAGGAGAGGGGATCGACGCCGCGCGGCCCCCGGAAAAGGAGCCCATCAAGGCTAAGCGACGAGCCGGGAACCGGCAGCGGTCCTGTACGGAAGAGACGCTCCGCACGGTAGACAAGCTCTTCGAGGGTCCAGGGATCCCTGAGGAAATCCGCCGCCCCCCGAAAAAAAGCCTCCGACAGGCAGGAGGAGGGACCGCACCCGATGAAAGGATAGGCGGAAGGCCATGAGTCAAGGCAAGAGCAGGCATCGGGGAAGGAGACGAGCGCCGCGTCTCCCTGCCGACGATTCGACGGCAGGCTTTCGGAGAAGGCCAGCTCAAAGGGAAAAAAAGCGGCGCCTATCCACTCGCGAAGCGAGGGGACGGCGCCGATCACCGAGAGGCGGGGCCGGAGTTCCGAACTGCCGGCGTTCATATCAAGACTGGGAAGAACCCTCGGGCAGGGCCTTCATTTTTTCTTTCAATTCCAGGAGCATGAGGTCGGAAGTCGTATCCGACTTCTCCAGCTGGGCGAAGCGCTTCTCCAGATTGGCGCCGGAAGAGAAATCCTCCAGCTCTTTCTCGGCGTCGGCCTGGGCCTCCATCTGGTCGACCTTCTGGGCCATCCGGTCGAAGGCTTCGAACGCGCTCTTGTTGCCGGAAACGCTCGACATGGTCTGCTGGATCTTCTGCTGGGCTTCGGCGCGCTTGGCGCGGGCCACCAACAGGTTCTTCTTGCGCTGGGCTTCCTCGATCTTGGTCTGGAGGTCGCGCAGGGATTCCTTGAGCTTCTCCACCGAGGCCTTCTGGGCTTCCCACTGCTGCTTGAACTGGGCGTGGTTGTTCTCGTGCTCCTGCTTCCGCAGCAAGGCCTCGCGCGCGAGGTCGTCCTGGCCGGCGCGCACCGCAAGCATCGCCTTGCGCTCCCATTCCTGGGCCTGGGCCTGCTGCGCGGCGGTCTCGCGTTCCAGCTTCTTTTCGTCCGCGATGGCCATGGCGACGGCCTTCTTGGATTCGATCAGCTGTTCGTTCATGTCCACGACCAACTGGTTGAGCATCTTTTCGGGATTCTCGGCTTTGTTGATCATGTCGTTCACATTCGAAGAAATCAGCGTCTTGAAGCGCTGGAAGATTCCCATATCGTCCGTCCTCCTGCCGGGGGCCCTGCGGCCCTACCGGGTCCTATATTTGGAAAGAATGGGATAGTGCTGTCCCAGGGCGAGGCCGATCGCCTCGAGCGCCGCCTGGAAGTCCCCCAGATCCATGGTCGAATATTCGAGGGTGTCGACGATCACGATATCGTCTCCCTCAAGCGCGTACGCGCCGTGCAGGACGTCGTTCGCGTTGAGCTCGAGCAGTTTGGTGAAAAGCTCGAGCCGGTTCTCCTTCGGGGCGGGCATGACCGATACACGAATCACCACGAGAGGATCCGCGAGCATGACGACGACGCTCTCGAGGCCACGTTGGCCGTCCTCGATCATCCACATGCCGTCGCCGATGTCCCGATAGCTCAGCTTGAGATCGATGAGAAATTCCTCGATCTTGTTCGACGCCATCGACCCCTCCTAACCCAGAAAAACTTGGCCGGCGTTGTCTATCGCGAGGATGGTCTTGCACTCCGAACAGCGGAAGCGTCCCGGCTTGACGGCTTTCAGCTTCTTGGAGCAGATCGGACAGGAGAAGATTTTCGGGAAGACGTTGGCTTTCTCGGTCGGCGTCCCCACGCGGAAAAAGTCGATGGATTCGTCCAGATTGTCCTTGATATTGAAGAACTGGGAGAAACCGAGGAGCTGGAAGACCTCATACACCTTCGGCTGGATTTCCAGCAGCACCAAGTCGCCGCCGCGCGGCTTCACCGATTTGAGGAAGGCCGTGAAGGAACCTATCCCCGTGGAGGACACATAATTCAATCCGCCGCACTGGAAGATCAGGCGGACGAAACCGGATTCTATGGCCTTCGCGACTCGTTTCTGGAAGTAGTTCGAGTTATACGTATCGATATATCCCGTGAGATACAGGACCAGGCAACCATCGACTTCGCCGACTTTCTGCAGCTTGATCTTCAGGCTCTCGTCCTTGTCATCGTCAAAGCCGGGAACGATGTCGTTATTGGTCATGACGCTCCTTCCGTCCCGCGGACGCTCGGTCCGCGATCCTTGCTGATCGGCACCCGGCGTTCAACGCCGGATAAATGCAAAGTGTACAATTGAATATCGGCAAACGGCATATCAACACACAGTATAATATTATTCTAAACCGCCTTTGTCAAACCACGCCTTCCGCAAGGATAGCGCCAAGCACCGAAGGATTCAAGGCTGAATACCGTTTCCCGACGCTTTCTCGCCCTCCTTTCCTCGGATATACTCCCGGCGATGACATTGGACGATATCACCATCATACTCTGCCGGCCTTCCGAGTCGGGAAACGTGGGCGCGGTCTGCCGCGCGATGAAGAACATGGGCCTCACCCGGCTGCGTATCGTCGCGCCGGAAACCCCGCTCGACGAAGAGGTGATCCTCGCACGGACCGTGCACGCCCAGGAAGTCTGGCGGAACGCCGGGCTGTTCGATTCCCTTCCGTCCGCGGTCGCCGACCTTTCCCTGGTTGCCGGAACCACCCGACGCAGGGGCAAAAACAGGAAAGACTTCTCACTCACCCCGGAGGAGCTTGCCGAAGCGCTGCGGGCGAGGACGGGGAAAGCCGGCCTCGTCTTCGGAAACGAGAGAACCGGCCTCACCGCCGGGGAGCTTGCCCTGTGCAACCTCGCGTCCCACGTTCCGGTGGACGAAGAATTCCCTTCGCTCAATCTCTCCCATGCCGTCCAGATCTACGCCTACAGCTTCAGGAAGGCTCTCATCGCCGAAAGCGGCGGCGGCTGGGTTCCCGTGGACACCGCCGCCATCGACGCGCTCGTCCGCACGGTCGCGGATTCGCTGGAATCGGTCGGCTTCTACAAGCAGGCCGGACGGGGCGAACAGGAACGATTTTTCCGGGATATTTTCGCGCGATCTGGCCTGACGATGGACGACGCGCGCCGCATGGACGGCATATTCCGGAAAATGGCCAGGCTTGTGGACGGAATCCGCTCCGGCACCGCAAACGACGATTGAAAATATGGCGATTGGGAGCCATACTTGGTTCCATGAAGCGAACCGTGTTGACGATAGCCCTCGCCGTCGCTTTTTCGACGGCTCTTTTCGCCCAGAAAGCCGTCGCGCCGGCCGACGAACCGGTCGCCTTCGACATCACCCTGGCGGACCTGCACCGCGCCGCCGCCAGCGGAGACGACCGTAACATACCCGCCGACCGCGCCCTCGCGATCGACGCGGAAGTCGGCTCCGTCACCGTGCGGGCCGACACCGACGACACGTTCACCGCGGAGGTGGAACTCATCGGCGGAACCTGGCTCGGAGAGAAGAAGGTGGAGCTGTACCGCGCCTATGCCGTGTTCGACGGAACGCGCTACCGGGACCTCTTCTCGCGCCGTTCCGCGACCCGCGTCCAGGCCGGCGACCGCATCCTGATCCTCGCCAAATACCTGGGCATCGGCGTGGATTACGACGAAAAGACCCCCATAGCCGTGATCGAAGGCTCGGCGTTGCGGAGAATGTAGGGATCAGAATCGCAGATGTTCCGGTTTTATCGGACCGCCTCGGGAAAGGGCCTGGGCTCGTTCCATGCAGGCCCTCAGTTGCCGGACGTTGCCTGGCCAATCGTATAAGACCAGCTTTTCGAGCGTCGCGGCAGGGATGCGCTCCCGGGCGGGAGTCCGCCGGTCTTTCCTCCCGGCCAGGAAGAATTCGACAAGTTCGGCGATATCCTCGCGGTGCTCGCGCAGCGGCGGCATGGATATGCGCAGTATGTCCAGACGGTACAGCAGATCGGAACGGAATCCGCGATCGGCGGTGAGCGCATCCACCGTCCGGTTCGTGGCGCACACGAGCCTGCAATCGATACGGCGCGCCCGGGTGGCTCCGAGGCGGCGCACCAGGCCGTCCTCCACGACCCTGAGCAGGGCGGCCTGGGCGGTGGCGCAGGCTTCCCCGATTTCGTCCAGGAATAGCGTCCCCCCGTCGGCCTCTTCGAAGCAGCCCTTCCGTTGCTTCGCGCCGGTGAACGCGCCCGCATCGCTGCCGAAGAGTTCGCTTTCCGCGAGGCTCTCGGGAAAAGCCGCGATATTGCGCACTTCGAAAGGTCCGTCCGATCTCGCCGACAGTCGATGGATGGATCGCGCGGCCAGATCCTTGCCCGTCCCGCTCTCCCCTACGATCAGCACGGGACAATTGGAAGGCGCGTAGGCGGCTATGTCCGCGCGGACGGAGGCCATCACGGCGGAGGAGCCGATCAAGGAGTCGATTTTCTGGTCGGAACACGCGGACGCCGCGGCGGCGGGAGCCGATGCTTTGGCGATGATGCGGTCGAGTTGTTTGCGGACCATCGAATGGTGGTAGGGCTTGGACATGTACCAGGATGCGCCGGATTTGATGGCCCGGCTGACGAAATGGGCGTCGGAATGCCCGGAGAGCATCAGCACGGGCGGATGTTCGCCAAGGGCCGTTATGTCGGAGAGGACCTTGAACCCGTCGTAGCCGGGCATCTCGAGATCCAGGATGACCGCCGAGGGTTGCTCCCTCGCCACGAGAGCCGCCGCGAGGGACCCATCGGGACATGGGATGATGCGGTACCGTTCGGCGAGCTGGAATCGAAGGGCTTGCAGCTCCTCTTCCTGATCGTCCACGTACAGCACCGCACGCATGGGTCACCCCCGTCCGAATATTTTTTTGAATAACAGGAGCAGTTTAAAGTATAGATAGGGAAAAAACCTGAAAATTCGGAGAGGCGAACGAAAACAAAGGGCAACGCCTTCCAGTCCTCGGTCGAATACCGCGCGCGAGGGCCGTCGCCTCCGCTCGGCGAAGACGTCGAAGAGGTCGCTGCACCACATCTGGATGCCCGGGCCCAGGGATTCCCGGCAACGCGCGATCCAACGCTCGTCGCCGCCTACGCCCCTTCCGACGAGCAACAGGGAAGGCGAGGCCTTGCGGACCGCGGTCAGTATGTCGGCTTCGTCCTGCCGTCGGAAGTAGCCCGCGCAACGGCCGACGATACGCACGCCGGGGAAGGTGTGCCGGAGGTTCCGCTCGGCGGTCTGAAGGCTCCGTTTCCTTCCGCCCAGCAGGTACAGCGACCGGCCCCGTTCCTCAAGGGCAGCCAACAGTTTCACCGTGAAGTCGAAGGGCATGTAGCGTACGGGCGTCCTGCCCGTGAGGAAGCGGGCGCCGCCGATGAGGCTCCTGGAAATAGGGATGACGAGGGAGGCGCCCAGCACGTACGCCCGGTATTCGCCGTTGCGCCGGGCCCTGAGCAGGTCGCGGAGGGAGAGGAGCACGATTTGGCGGCTCCCTCCCGCGGCGACGAGCGCCGCCGCGGCCTCGCCGATCCGATCGGGGGGCAGTATGTCGAGGGGAACCCTTAAAAGGTTTACGCGTTCGATGCCGGGGAGTCCGGCGGTCTGAGCATCCACGAAGTTTTCTCCAGAAGGACCGTTTGGACGGCCGCCGTCGCGAAAAGCGCGGCCGTTTCCGTCCTGAGCACATTGGCGCCGACGAGCAGCGGCCTGAATCCGGCCGCGACCATCGCTTCCGCTTCCCCCAGGGTGAAGCCACCCTCGGGACCGATGGCGACGGCGACGGCGTCCGGGTTTCCGCTAAGATAGCCGTGGAAAGACCCCTGCGCAAGTGGGTCCTGGTGGAGAAGGATGGCGACCGAACGGGCGAACCCGACGGAATAATCCCTCCATGAGGCGATCGCACGGCTCAGGGTCACCGGAGCCGACACGCGGGTGTCGACGGCGGAGCCGCTCTGCTGCCGCGCTTCCCTGACGATGCGCTCCCACCTGCCGCGCTTGGCTTCGGCATCGGACTCTCCGGCGATCCGCGGAACCGAACGCTCGGAGACGAACGGAAGGATCAGCGCGACGCCCGACTCGGCCGCCTGCCGCACGACCAGATCCATACGCGAGCCCTTGGGAAGGGCCTGGAGGAGGACGATGGAAGGAAGGGCTTCCAGCGCGCCGCGCCGGGCGAGATCCAGGCCCGCCTCAGGCGAAATCTCCTCACTGCCGCTTCGGACGACGCAAGTCAATTCTGTCGAGGTCGCGCCGCGGATGGTAAGTATCGCCTCGTTCCCGTCGGGAAGGAGGGCGCGGAAATCGTCCCCCGGGCCGAGCCGGAGAACCCTTGCGATATAACGGTAATCCTTCCCCGCGAGCGCGACCCGTCCCTCCGCGTCGGGCGCGCGGGGGAGGATGAAACGGCGCATCCGGCGGCCGGCTTTATTTCTGGATGGCCGGCGCGTCGACGGCGGTTTTCGCCGCCTTCACGGTTAATGCCGCCTCCGCGGTTTTCGCCGCCTCCGCGGCTACCGCCGCTTCGTCCTGGAGGACTTTCAGGGTCTTGGCCTCCTTGACGGCCTGGGACCAGCGTCCGCCCCTCAGCAGCTCCACTCCGGCGCGGAGCTGGATGTCGTATTCCAGGTCGAATGGAGGCGCGATGACCGTCCTGTTGAGTTCGTCGCGGACGAGCCGCTTGAGCAGGCTTTCGCTGATCGGATAGGCGGCGGACAGCTCCTTGACGAAGGCGTCGACGCGGGCGACGCTCGGCGAAGCTTCACCCTTCACGAAGGCGGGGATGCGGCCGTCGGCGATGAGCTTGTTGAGGACTTCGGCCTCGGCGTCGCTCAGCTCGGGGAACTTGACCTCGATATCGGGAGGGATGCCGATCTTGTCGATATTGACGTCGCTCGGCGTGTAATAGCGGGATGTCGTGATCTTGAATCCGGTCGAATCGATAGGGAAGACCTGCTGGACGGCTCCCTTTCCGAAGGATTTTTCCCCGACGAGCACCGCCCGGCCGCGGTCCTTCAGCGCTCCCGCGACGATCTCGGAGGCGGAGGCTGATCCCCGGTTGATGAGCACGACGATCGGAATATCGGCCGGAACGAAGGTTTTTGCCTTGGCGGAGTACACCGCGTTCTCGTTGGCGATGCGCGATTTGGTGGTGACGATGACGCCCCCTTCCAGCATGAAGTCGGAGACGCCGATTGCGGCCTGGAGCAGTCCGCCGTAGTTGTTCCGGAGATCGATGACCAGCGCGCGGTAACCGGCGGTCCTGAACGATTGGAGGGCTTCGCCCACGCGATCGACGGTCATCGGAGTGAAGGTCGTGATGCGGAGGTAGCCGATGTCATCGCCGATCATGGAACTCTTGACGGTGGGAACCTCGATGATGGCGCGCACGAGCTTGACGGTGTATTCGAGTTTTTCGCCGCGACGGATAAGGATGGAGACTTCGGTCCCGGGCGTTCCGCGCAGGCGTGAAAGGACTTCGTCCATGGTGAGTTCCGCGGTCGATTCGCCGTCGATTTCGACGATGAGGTCGCCGGGGCTGATTCCCGCCCGCCACCCCGGGGTATCTTCTATGGGGGACGCAACCTGCACGTAGGGCGGGGAGCCGTCCTTGGCCGGTTCGGTCGGCTTGGTGATGTACAGGCCCACGCCGCCGAAGCTGCCCTGGGTGGTGTCGTTGAGGTCGCCCATGTCCGCTTCGTCAAGGTAGACGGAATAGGGGTCCCCGAGCGAATCGAGCATGCCCCTCATCGCGCCCTCGTAGAGCGTCTTGGAAGCGACCTCGTCCACGTAGTGCCGTTGGATGAAATCGAAAACGTTCTGGATGATGAGGGTATAGCGGCGCATTTCGTCGGACGAACTCTCCGCGTCAACGCGAGGAGCCGAGACGAAGACGAAGAGGGCGCAGAGCACGACGGCGGAGGCGATCCAGATCGCGGGAAGGAAGCCGCGTTTGCCCTGCCGGGACGATGGCGAAGGAAGCTCGTTCATGGCTCCATTCTAAGGAGGACCCCGCCTTTGTCAACCACTTGACCCCGATCGGCTATAAACGTAGAGTTTCGCCCATGAGTCAAAGACGGCCGCTCCGCCTTGTCCTTTTCCTGTTGGACTTACTACGTCTCGCGGCCCTGCTCGGCGCGATGGTTGCCTTCCGTTCAGCGGCGAAGGGCTCGCCGGGAGGCGCCCTTGCCGCCCACGCGGTCGCTTTCGCTTCCCCGCAAGCCCTGTTCCCCGTCCTTTCCCTTTTCATGCTGCTGGATCCCTTCAAATACCAGGACTACGCGCCGCTGTACCTCACGGGCAAGCTCGTCTCCGCGATCGCGGTCACCTCCTGGCTCGCAGCTTCCTTTTCCGAAACTCTCGTGGCCCTGGAGCTCACGGACGCGGCCATCCTTTCCCTCGCTGTCGCAGGCGCGTTCTCGGCGGTATGGGACTTCGTATCGGTGGCCCTGACTTTCTTCTTCCTGAGGACGACGCCCTCCCGCGAGGATTCAACCTACCGGCCGGAACTCGTGGTCGATTCGGTGGATGCGGACCTGGGAGGCAAGTAATGCGCATCCTCCCCATTGCCAGCGGCAAGGGCGGCGTAGGGAAATCGCTGGTGGCCGCGAATCTCGCGGTCGCCCTGGCCCAGGCGGGAAAGCGCGTCGTGCTGGCCGACCTGGACCTCGGCGCGTCCAACCTCCATCTGATCATCGGGTACCGCGCCCCCAAGGCCGGCATCGGCACCTTCCTCGCCGACCCGCGCACCGACTTCGCCCACGTGGTCGCGGACACCGACATTCCCAATCTGCGCTTCATCCCCGGAGACGGGGAGATACCCGGCAGCGCCAACCTGAAACCGTCCCAGAAGAACGCGCTCGCGCGGCGCCTGCTCGGCCTGGATGCGGACGTGCTGATCATGGACCTCGGCGCGGGCACCCACCAATCCATCCTGGACTTCTTCCTGCTCTCGGGTCAGGGAATCGTCGTGACTGCGCCTACGGTGACCGCGACGCTGAACGCCTACCTGTTCCTGAAGAATGCCGTCTTCCGCCTCATGTATTCGTCCTTTCCCAAAGGTTCGCGCGCCTTGGATTATATGGAGAAGATCCGCAAGGACAGTTCCAGCCTGCAGAAACTCTACGTCCCGAAACTGCTGGAAGGTATCAAGGAAGTCGATCCGGCATCGTGGAAGAAGCTCAGGGACCGCATGGTCCTCTTCCGCCCGCGCCTCATCATGAACATGATCGACGATCCGAAGGACGCCGAAAGGGCCCAGAAGATCCGCCGGTCCTGCGCCGAATACCTGGACCTCCAGTTGGAGCATCTGGGCATCATCTACCGGGATTCCATGCAGGACGTCGCCCTCCAGGCCCGCCTCCCGATACTGCTGTACAAGCCCCAGTCCGTACTGTCGCAGGCGATCTACCGGATCGCCGACAAGCTGATGCAGTCCGAAGAGGACGACGCGCCGCTGGCGGAGCGGACCATCGAGGATAGCTTCCAGGAAGCCGGGCTGGAAGCCGAGGTGGACTTCGAAGCGAAAATGGGCTACGTCGAAGAGCTCCTGCACTCGGGGACCCTGACGACGGGCGACCTGATCGAAACGGTCAAAACCCAACAATTCGAGATATCCCAGCTCCGCAAGGAAAACCTTTTCCTGAAGAGCACCCTGACGAAGGCCATTTCCCGAGGGTTTCGTCCCTGATGCTTGCGGTGACGTCGTTTCATCCTTAGAGTAGATGCATGGATGCGGAGTAGGGAATGGCGGGCACTCTTATCAATGGCACGCTGGAATTACATATCGACGCCTTGGAGCTGGAGGCGCGTCTCGCCTTTTCGCCCGACAAGGCCGGCGCCGGGTGGAACGCGGACGGCGTCCTGAAGCTCCTCGGGGAAAAGCGCATTTCGCCCCTCCCCTCGCCCCGGATCATCGAGGAGCTGTTGCAGAAGTTCGCCAGGTCCAAGGAACGCGTCGCCCTGGAGATCGTCCGCGGCATTCCCCCGGAAGCGCCGACTCCCGAACGCGTCGCGTGGGCGGACGCTCCCGTCCCCGAAGACCTTACGGCCCTGGCGACCGAGAAGGTCGATAAAGCGGGACCCCCGGTTATCGAGCGCGTCAGGGTCGAAAAGACCAAGCGGGAAACCGTCGTCAAGAAACCCGGTGCCCTCCCCTTCCTTCCGCAGAAGGAAGAGATCGTCGTCAGCTGGGACAAAAAGGAAACCAAGGAACGCGTTTTCGTCGATCCGAAGGTGGAAGACCTCGCCTACGCCGAGGCGGGGCAGAAGATCGGTACGATCGCCCCGCCGAAACCGGGGAAACCGGGGAAAAGCATCTTCGGAAAGAGCGTGGCGCCCCAGTCGGACGGAGACGGCCTGTTCCTCATCGGCGAGGGAATCGAACGCGAAAAGAGCGAACTCAAGGCGAAAGCCGCGGGCGTCGTCCGGATAGGACAAAACTGGGCGGACATCGTCCCCCTGGCCCGCCCCCGTTGGAAAATCGAAAAAGGTGTCGACCAAGCGACCGTCTTCCTGAGTTTCTGGCCGGGCGACCGCAAGCTGAGCGCTCCGCCAGCCGCCGACCTGCTCGCCGAGGCGGCCGATTTGGTGGACGACCCTTCCCTGCTCATAGACGAGAAGGACCTGGACACGGTCCTGGAACAGGCGAACCGGACCTCGGAAACCGTGCAGGCTTTCCCCCTGTCGCGCCGCCAGGATGCGGAAGCCCGCGTCGACATTTCGGCGGACGGCCTCCAGGCCACGCTGTTCCTCCGCAAGGGCATCGCGGGCGCTACCCCTCTGGAACTGCGCGCTGTCTCCGAGGCCATCAAAGCCTCCAAGGTCCACGGGTTCAAGGCGGAGCAGGTCAAGGCCGACATCCTCGCGTTCTTCAAGGGTCCCCAGACCGAACTGCGCGATTATGAGCTCGTGGAGGGCAAAGCCCCTACGCGCGGAAAGGACCGGGACATCCAGGTCTTCGTCGCCTTCCTGACCGAGCAGCGCCGCGCCGAGGTCGTCGCCCGCATCGCGGCGAACCCCTCGGCGTTCGCCGACCCGGACGCCTCATTCCCGCCGGCCCTCGCCACTGACGCCGCCTTCGTGGAAAAGGAGGCCCGGGTGGCTACGGTCACCCAGCCGCCCGCGGGGAATTCCGGGGTGGACGTCTACGGCAACGCGCTTCCCGGGCTGCCGGGCAACGATCCCGACATCCACCTGCTCAACGGGCTCAGGCAGGCGAAGAACGAAATATTCGCGGAACTGGCGGGCGTCCTGCTCGTGAAACGACAGGGCGGCTCTTTTTCCGGCTACGTCGTGCCGTATCGGGATTCCGCCATCGAGGTCGTCGTTTCCGGCGACCTCATGGAAGCGACCCTGGAACTCGTCCGGTCCGAGGGCGCGGGCATACCGCTCGGCTCCGAAGCCGTATCGGCCGCCCTGGCCGCGGCGGGAGTAAAAACCGGCATCGATTCCGCGGCGATAGCCGCGGCCCTCCTGGAAGCGAACGAGAAGGGCCGCTTCGGGCCAGTCGCAGTCGCGCGGGGAGAAAAACCCGTCACGGGCGGGGGGGCATCGATAAAATGGCTCGTCCACCTTGCCAGCGGAAAGGGCGTCACCGTCAAGAACGACGGCCGGGCGGATTTCAAGAACCAGGACCGTTTCGTCTCGGTCGGCGAGGGCGAGGGCCTTGCGGAAATCATCCGCCAGGGAGTCGAAGGCAAGGCGGGGTTCGACGTCTCCGGCAAGGCGATCGACGCGCAGAAGGGCGAAACGGCTTCGCTTGAGCACGACGATTCGGTACGCGAGGAGTTGATCGAGAACGGCGTCCGCCTGGTCGCCATCCGGGCGGGGGAACTCATCTACGACGGGAAATCGGTGCGCGTGAACGCGCTGCACCTGGTGAAGGGCGACATCGGAACGGCGACGGGAAACGTGAATTTCAACGGAGAGGTCAGGATATCCGGCAAGGTGAATCCGGGATTCGCGGTCATCGGGGGCGGGGACGTCCTCATCGGCGAGACCGCGGAGTCCGCGCTCGTATCCTCGGGGGGAAAAGTCGTGATCGGGCAGGGCATCATCGGCGCGGGCAAGGGCATTGTCCGCGCCCGGCTCGGCATTGACGCCGCCTTCGTGGAACAGGCGACCCTGCTTGCGGTGGAGGACATCCGCGTCAAGAACGGCTGCCTCCAGAGTCACATCAAGACCAACGGAAAGCTCCAGCTCATCGGGGAAAAGGGCAATCTCATCGGCGGCTACTGCAAGGCGCGCCACGGAGTCGAGTCCATGAACATCGGTTCCGAACGCGGAACGAGGACGGAGATATCCTTCGGACAGGACTACCTCGTAAAGGATCAGATTGAAGTCTCCGAACGGGAAATCGAGAAACTCCAGAAAGCCTTGGCCGATCTTGAGCGGAAAACGAAGGAGCTTGAAGCCCGAGGAGCCCCGCTCGACGCGGCGCGCGCCGAAAAAATCCGCCTCATGAAGCTCCTCGAAAAACAGAGCCTGCGGCTCTTCACCCTCCGCGAGAAATTCGAGGAGCACCACCAGTCGGAGGTCCGCGTGCGCGGCACGATCCAGCCCGGCGTCGTCATGGAGAGCCACGGGCGCTATTACGAGGTCAAGCAAAAGCGGAGCCAGGTCGTATTTTCCTTCGACCGGGAAGTGGGAAGGATACAGGAGAAGCCGCTGGGGAAGTGAGAGGGAGGGAGGAAGAACCAGCAGCCAGTATCCAGCTGGCTGCTGCCCGCTGCCCGCTGCCCGCTGGCCGCTGGCCGCGCGGCTTCCTCTTCCTACTGGCTTCCGGCTGTTGTATTCTGTATTCTCACTTTTGCATTTCCCTTCGCGGCCGCTACGACCGCGATAAACCGCCGGCACCCGCCGGTTCCCCCGAGGTACCCGATGCCGCTCGCAGTCAACTTTCCCGCCTGGCTGAAACCGGAAATCATTCCCGGCCTGCCGTTCCGCTGGTACGGGCTCATGTACCTTGTCGCCTTCGCCGTCGCCTGGCTGCTGTTCATGCGCCAGGTCAAGGAGAGGTCGCTCAAGCTCGACGAGGATACCCTTTCGGGCCTGTTCTTTTGGACCATCCTCGGCCTCCTCATCGGCGCGAGGGTCTTCGCGACGATCGTCTACGATACGAGCGGGATCTATTTGAAGAAACCCTGGCTGGTCTTCTGGCCTTTCGACGGGAGTCGATTCACGGGGTTGCAGGGCATGAGCTACCACGGAGGCGCCATCGGAGCGACCGCCGCGATCATCCTTTACTGCCGTTCCAGGCGCCTTTCGTTCCGGGAGATCGGGGATCTCATGGCGGCGAGCATACCCTTCGCCTATACCTTCGGCCGCCTCGGCAACTTCATCAACGGGGAACTGTACGGCCGCGTCACCTCCAGCGGCATCGGCATGATCTTCCCGAACGCGCAGAGGCTCAGCGCCAAGGAGCCGTGGGTCCGCGGCATCGCCGAGGCCGCCGGCATTCCGCTGGCCGCGGGCGAAGCCTTCGTCAACCTGCCGAGGCATCCCTCCCAGCTGTACGAAGCCTTGTTCGAAGGCATCGCGCTCGGCATCGTCCTCTGGTGGCTGCGCAAGCGCAAGCCCTTCAAGGGTTTCATGATCGGCGCCTACATCGCCGGCTACGGCCTGATACGCTTCTTCATCGAATACTTCCGCGAGCCCGACGCCGATCTGGGCTACCGGCTGGAATTCGTGAAGACGGGCATCCCGCCGGCCCTCTATTCGACCCCCTTCGCCTTCTCCACGGGTCAGCTGCTCAGTTTCCTCATGATCCTCGCAGGGCTGGCCTGGATCGCGGTCGTGTCCCGTATGCCGCAGGACGACGCGCAGGCAAACCTGCAGGCGCCCCTGAAGGCCGCGGCGGAAGAGAAGGCCCACCACGAACGAAACGCGCGGCGAAAGCTGCGCAAGAAACTAAAGTAGGCGCCCGCATGAGGCCGGAACGGAGCGACGAGATGTACAGGGCGAACAAGCTCCTGGACGAAATACGCACGGAATTCTACGAACTGCTGGATTTCGAGATCGACGCGATCGGTTCGTCGACAAAGGAAACGCGGCGGCGGGAGGTCCTGTACCTGATCGCCGAACTCCGCGTGATCGCGGAAAACAGCTAAAAACAGCTGAAAACGGAATAAGCGAAGGAAGAACATGCGCTACTACAGCACCAGGGACAAAGAACATTCAGTCGATTTCGCGACCGCCGCTCTCAAGGGACTGGCGGCCGACGGGGGCCTGTACGTGCCCGAATCGGTACCCCTCCTTCCCGCGTCCGTCCGCAGTTCCCTCGCGACCATGGACTTCCGGGACGTGGCCTACGAGACAGCCCGGCCCTTCGTCGGCGGCTGCATGAGCGCAGCGACGCTCCGCGACCTCGTGCAGGACGCGTACCCCTTCGGGGCGCCCCTGGTGGCCGCGGATGACCGCTTCGTGCTGGAACTCTTCCACGGACCGACGGCCGCGTTCAAGGATTTCGGCGCCCGCTTCATGGCCCGCGCCTTCGCGTATTTCCGACGCGGCGAGGACAGGCCGCTGCGCATCCTGGTCGCGACATCGGGCGACACGGGAGGGGCGGTGGCCGACGGATTCTTCGGAGTGGAGGGGATCGAAGTCACGGTCCTGTATCCGAAAGGGCGCGTGAGCCCGCTGCAGGAACGGCAGATCGCCGGACTCGGCGGGAACATCTCGGCGCTTTCCGTGGAGGGCAGTTTCGACGACTGCCAGGCCCTCGTGAAGCGGGCGTTCGCCGATCCGGAACTTTCGCGCCGCCTCTCGCTCTCCTCCGCCAATTCCATCAACATTTCCCGCCTCGTGCCGCAGGCCGTCTACTACGTCGCAGCCGCGGGCAAGGCGGCCGCGGGCAAGGCTGACGAGGACGGCGAGGCGACCCCGCGCGTCTCCGGCTACCCCGCCCCCCGCCGGGAAAGCGCGGGCGGCAAGGCGGTGTTCTGCGTCCCCAGCGGCAACTTCGGCAACCTGACGGCGGGCCTGTACGCGCGCGCGATGGGCGCCCCGATAGACCTCTTCGTCGCGGCTACGAACGCGAACCGGACTGTCCCCCTGTACCTGGAGACCGGTTCCTACGAGCCGCGCAAATCGGTGCCCACCCTTTCCAACGCGATGGACGTCGGCGCTCCGAGCAACTTCGAACGAATGACAGCGCATTGGTCGCACCTGGAACTTTCCCGCGTCATCAAAGGCGTCTGGACCGACGACGCCGCGACCAAGGCGACCATCGAGCGCGTCCATTCCCGGTTCGGCTACATCCTGGATCCCCACGGAGCCGTCGGGTGGAACGCCCTGGACGAGCTGAAGGCGAAGGGAGAGCCCCTGCCGCCGGTCCGCGTCCTCCTTGCGACCGCGCATCCGGCAAAGTTCGCGGAGACCGTGGAACCCCTCGTCGGTCCGGTCAAGGCACCCGCTTCGCTGACGGCCGCCATGGGGCGGACGGTCGTCTCAAAAACGATCCCGGCGGATTTCGCCGCGCTGGCTGACTCCCTCTGAGCGGAAGTCCGATCCGGCGGCCCTTGATCCCGCCCGCCCTTCCGGGTAATTATCGACGCACATGACCGTCGCCCAGGAAGATGCCCTTTACGATTACCTCGACGGCGCGACGCGGCCTTTCGGGACGGCTGAAGCCGTCGCCGCGATACGGCGCGTCGATGCGGAAGGCGGCAGGAGACTGGCCGAGGAAGTCTCAGCCTTCCTTTCCTCGCGCAAGCTCGCATTTCCTTCCGGAGCGGGTCGCTGGACCTCCCGGCGGACCTTCTTCAGCGGCGGGAGCTTCGCGATCTCCCCCACGCGACTTGAGATACGCAACGGCATCCTGATCGTCGGCCACCGTTGCGTTCCTTTCGCCAATCCCATCCTCCTCCCCCACGAGCTTTCCTTTTCTTGGAAGGGCGAATCCATCGAGCGGACCACGAGCGAGGGGCCGCCGGAGGACTTCTATCCCTTCTACGACCTGTTCGGGGAGGAGTACGCACCCCAGTACATCGCTCGCGACAACGAAGCGAACGAGGAAGCCTTCAACGCCGATCCTTACGAGGATCCGCCCGACGTTTCGGTGAGCACCTTGGATATGCGCGCCATCTACCGCGAGACGGCCTTCGTGCCCGGCGATCGTTTCGAGGCGCGCATCGCTGACTGGAAGGGCGGCGCCTTCGAACTGATCAAGACGGACAAGGACGCCTGGGCGGCAGGAGAACTCGCGGCCTGGGAGGAAGCGGCCGAGGCCGGCTTCATGCGCTGCTTCGACGCGCTGGGTCCGGGAGCCTCCACCGAGGAACAGATCGCCTTCGCCTGTTGGTACGGGGGGCCGCGCACGATCTCCGTTCCGGCCTTCGCCCTGGAAGAATACCTGTACGAACGGACCGAGCGGATCGACACCGCCCAATACGGCATGGAGACCAGGTTCTGGCGCACCGGCAAGGAGATCCCGGACTCGGGCGAATGGAGCGCCGCGGCCGGACCGCCCGACAAGACCGAAATAGAGTCCCTGCTTGCGGGCCTCGGCGTGCCCGTCTCGGAGTACGTCGTGGAATCCTATGTCAGGGATGCCCTGTTCCGGCGCGAAACGGAGATCCATTCGATCATAGCGCGGCTCGTGCCCCCGCCGATCGAAGTCGGCCAGGCCGAACGGCTGTTCGTTGCCCAATACATCGCCGAAACCCGGGAAGATTTCGGGCCGACATACAATCTGTTTCTGGACAAGGAAATGGGACCGATACGGCAACGGGTCGCCGAACTCCACACCGCGGTCGTCGCCTTGGTCGCCCGGCTCAACGAGCATGGGATCGACCATTCCTGGCTGCCCAAGCACGCCTTCGTCACCCTCTCCCAGCTTCAGGCGCACAGCGCCAACCTGCTGGAGGACCTGGACTACGACGATCCGCCCGAGGAGCGCGAACTGGACGGCATGGACAACGCCCTTGACGGGATGATGGACATGTACGAGGAGATACGTTCGGCCATCGACGAAGCCCTGGACGGTTTCAGGCGCTCGAGGCTCACCCTCGTGAAGCCGCAGGAGAACGCGAAGGTCGAAGACGGCGCGGCCTGGCGTCTGCTGCAGGTGGCGCTCGTCGGGACGAGCGTCTGGAGGCGCCTGCTCGTGGGCGAGTCCATGAACCTGGCGCAGCTCCATCGTTGCATACAGGCGGCCCTGGGCTGGAGCGGGTCCCGTTTGCACGGCTTCGTGCTGGACGGCGAGGTGTACGGACCCGATTCGGGCGGCGGGGAACTCGCCGAACGCAACGCGACTATCGCTTCGGCCCTGGCCGACGGAATCACCGAGATAACCTACGATTACGATTTCGGCGCGGAGTGGGAGGCGAAGATCAGCATACTCAGCCGCGCGGACGCCGATCCGGACGGGAGACCCCGTTGCATAGCCGGCGCCGGCGCCGCTCCGACCGAAAATTCCGGAGGGCCGCTGCGCTTCCGCCGTTTTGTTTCCGCCCTCCGCGGGGAAGACGGACCCGAGAAGGAGATCGCCAAGGCCGAACTCGGCGCGGATTTCGATCCCGACGCGTTCGACCTCGCCGCCGCGGACGCGGAACTCGCGGGCGCGCTCCGTTCCGCACCGGAAAAAA
>DPXI01000052.1:25023-30876 GCA_003527485.1 Treponema sp.
CCCCATCCGCGCAATCCGCTGATCTCCGAGCCTTCCGAGCAGTTCGTCTCCGTCGGCTTCCTGCAGAATCCCATCGACTGGCAGGCCCTGGACGGGAAACCGGTGCGGACCATCATCCTCATCGTTTCGGCTTCCCCCAAGCTCCACCTGCGGACCCTGTCCCGCCTCAGTTTCCTTTGCCAACAGACCTCGTTCCGCAAGCTGCTCGCCGATCGGTCTTCCCGCGAGGAACTCATGGCCGCATTGGAAGAGGCGGAGCGGAGCTGGAAGGCAGGATCATGATGGAAGAACGGAAGCGGATACTGATAGACGCGCTTACCGCCCGCTTTTCGCGCGACGAGCTGGCCATGGACGAATTCGAACGCCTCGTTTCGGAAGCGCAGGGAGCGAAGGCGCAATCGGAGCTCGCCGTCCTGGAAGCGTCGGTCTTGGGATCCGCGCCGGCCGAGGCGCGCTCCACGACGGGCTCCGCGGAGAGAACCCCGGCGGCGGCGGGCTCCGCGGCGGACGTGCAGAACGCCGTGGCCATCCTTTCCGAGCGCAGGCTCCGCGGGGACTGGCTGCGCGGCGACAAGGTCGCCGCCGTCGCCATCCTCGGCTCCCAGATTTTCGATTTCAGGGATGTCCCGCTCGCCGAAGGTCCCGTCCGCATGGAAGTCCTGGCGGTGCTCGGCTCGGTGGAGATCATCGTCCCTCCCGGCCTTTCCGTTCTGATGGACGCCTTCCCGATCGCGGGGGACGCGAGCGTCGGGAAGGGCGTGGAAACCCGCGCCCGAGCGGGCAGGCCGTCCCTCGTGATAACCGGCAACATAGTACTCGGAAGCCTCAACGTGCGGCTTGGATAATATTTCAGGAAGGAGAACACAAGTGAATACCAAAGCTCTCGACCGCGTCGCCCTCAGCGTCCGATCGTTGTCCATGGACGCGGTCCAGAAGGCCAATTCCGGCCACCCCGGCCTCCCCCTCGGCGCCGCCGAGCTGGGCGCCCTGCTGTACGGGGAGATACTCCGCCACGATCCCTCCGATCCTTCATGGACCGACCGCGACCGTTTCGTGCTGTCGGCCGGCCACGGTTCGATGTTCCTGTACTCCCTGCTTCACCTGTCCGGCTACGCGCTTTCCCTGGACGACATCAAGGGTTTCCGACAGGTCGGTTCAGCCTGCGCGGGACACCCCGAACACGGCATGGCGCCCGGCATCGAGACCACGACCGGCCCCCTGGGCCAGGGAATCGCGAACACCGTCGGCATGGCGATAGCCGAGACCATGCTCGCCGCCCGTTTCAACACCGCCAAGCGGACGATCGTGAACCACTATACCTACACGCTCGTCGGCGACGGCTGCCTGCAGGAGGGCGTCGCCGCCGAAGCCAGCTCCCTCGCCGGCCACCTCGGCCTCGGCAAGCTCATCGCCTTCTACGATTCCAACCGGATCACGATCGACGGTTCCACCGACCTCTCCTTCACCGAGGACGTCGCCAAGCGCTACGAAGCCTACGGCTGGCAGGTCCTCTCGGGATCGATGTACGACTACGAAGGCGTCGCCGGCCTCATCGCCAAGGCCAAGGCGGATACCGCGCGACCGAGCCTCATCATCCTGAAGTCGATCATCGGCAAGGGAGCCCCGACCAAGCAGGGCACCCACGGCGTCCACGGAGCCCCGCTGGGAGCCGAGGAAATCGCCGCCGCGCGCAAGGAACTCGGCATACCGGGAGAATTCTTCGTCGCTCCCGAGGCCGCCGAGTATTTCGCCGCGCGCCGGGTGGAGTTCAAGAAAGCGCGCGCCGTCTGGCAGGCGGAGTTCGACGCCTGGTCCAAGGAGAATCCGGAGAAGCGGGCCGAATGGGACGCCTTCCATTCGGGAAAATTCGGAGGAAAGATCGAATTACCCGCCTTCGCCCTGGGCGAGAAGATCGCCACCCGAACCGCCTCCAACAAAGCCCTCGTCGCGGCGGCCAAGGCCCGGGCGAACCTCGTGGGCGGCTCCGCCGACCTCCAGGGGCCCAACGCCGTCTCCATCCCCGAAGCGGGCGTCTATTCGGTCGCCAACCGCGCCGGACGCTACCTGCACTTCGGCATTCGCGAGTTCGGCATGGCGGCGATCTCCAACGGCATCGCTCTCCACGGCGGACTGCGCTCCTTCTGCGCCACCTTCCTCGTGTTCGCCGACTACCTCCGCCCGGCACTCCGCCTGGCCGCGATCATGAAGCAGCCGGTCATTTACGTGCTGACCCACGATTCGGTCTTCGTCGGGGAGGACGGACCCACCCACCAGCCCATCGAACACCTGGTATCCCTGCGCGCGATGCCCAACGTCCGCGTGCTCAGGCCCGCCGACGCCGAGGAGACCTCGCTCGCCTGGGAAATGGCGATGGAAAGGACCGACGGTCCCACGGTGCTCGCGCTTTCCCGCCAGAATCTGCCGGTCTTCAAGAAAGCCGATCCGGACTGGAAGGACACCATCAAGACCGGCGCCTACGTCGTGCTGAAATCCGCCGCCTCCCCCGGGATCGTGGTGATCGCGACCGGTTCGGAGGTCTCACTCGCGCTGGAAGCAGTGGCGCAGGCCGCGGCCAAGACCGGCGCCGATAACGTCCGGGTGGTGTCGATGGTCTCCAGGGAATTGTTCGAATCCCAGCCCAAGGCGATCCGGGACGCCCTCGTGCCGCCTGCGGCGCGCGTGGTCGTTTGCGAAGCCGGCGCGCGCGTCGGCTGGGAACGCTGGGCGGAGGTGGAAGACATCCTGTCCATCGACCGCTTCGGCGAGTCCGGCCCCGGCGACAAGGTCGCCGCGCATCTCGGACTCACGGCCGAAGCGCTCGCGGCGATTATAATGAAGAAGTAGGAAGGGAGCCGGTCGTCAGTCCGGACGCCGTGGATCCGCGGTTACCGCGGATTCACGGCGTCCCTTTCCAGCCGGAGCGCTTCGCGCAGGGCTGCGACGCCGCGGTACAGGTGGGTTCCCATGCCCAGCGATGCGGCGGCCAGGACGTTGGGCTCGGCATCGTCGATGAAGAACGCGTCGCGCGGTTCCGCGCCCTCCCGGGAGAGGATCTCCAGCCAGAAAGCCTCATCGGGTTTCACCAATCTCATGAGGTGGGAAGCGTACACCGCATCGAAACATCCGTAATCGCCCCGCTCCCGGTGCACGGCATAATGGGATGCGAGGGTGTTGGTTCCGCAAACGACGCGGAAGCCGTCGATCTTCAGTTCCCGGATGACGAGCGCGACCTCCGCATCGAGCACGGGATGGAATTCCGTCATCCAGAGGTCCTCGGTAGCGCGTATCGTGCGGCCGGGGAAAAGGCGGGAAGCGCGGACGGTCAGCCGTGTCCAGAAAGCGGCCGCATCCAGCTCGCCGGCCTGGATGGCACGCAGGTCGCCGTTATCGTAAGGAGCGGCGGAGTTCCCGCCGGAAGGGGCTCCGGCGGCCGCGTAGAATTCCTCCGCGGAAAGCCCGAGACGGGACGCGATGGCCGCCGCGACGGATACGTTCCGGGAAACCACCCCGCCCATGTCGAAGATATACAGGCGCGGTCTCCGGCGGGATCCGTCCGCTTCTCGTCGGCCGGCCATCAGTCCCCGCGCGGAACCGTGGCCAGGACGAGCATGTGACGGAACGGGGAATCGGGTTTCTTGAGTTCGCGGGAGCCGCGGGTGATCTTGCAAAGGCTGAGGCCGAGTTCCCGGGCGATCTCGCGCTGGGGAACCTTGGCGTCCAGCGCCTTCACGAGGGCCCAGCGCGCGGCGACGTCGGCGATTTCCGAAGGCGTGAGCAGGCTGCGCAGGAAAGCCTCTATGAGTTCCGGATCGTCGGATCCGGCGAAAGCGCGCGAAAGTTCGCCCAGATTTTCCCCGACGGCGGGGTCGTCCACTTGCATGGCGATACTATACAACGGAACGTTCCGGCCGTGAAGCGGCGGCCGGCAGGCCGTGAAGCGGCGGCGAGCCGGTGATCCGCGGCACACGATATCGGTCGAGATCATCCTCGAGCGCCTGTCCGAGGGCGCCACCGTCCAGGACTTGGTCGAAGCATGGCCGAATTTGACCGAAGACGACGTGCGCGCAGCGCTCGCCTACTCAGCCGATGTCCTCGCGCACGAGGAAATGCTTCTCGGTTGAGCTTCGGCTTCTCGCGGATGAAGGTGTGGGGGTGCCGGAGAAGCCCGGAGGAGAACTCGGAGGCGTACTCGCCACAGAGTTCTCCGAGGACTTCGGAGGCAGGGGGAGCCGCGGCGTCCATGGCGCGCTATCACACCGCTCAATGGCATCGCTGCCCCGCGGAACGGCGCTCCCCCTCTTCAACCAAAAGCGGCCGCTACTTGGCCGGAGGGAACAGGAGGGGATAGGAATTGGCTGTCCCCGCCTTATATAGGTTGGCGGGAACCACCGTCCAGTTGTCGTCCTTGGTCGGCGTTATCGGTCGCCCATGGATTCCACGAGCTTGGTGAGGTAGAAGCGCAGGTCCTTGTCGGTCTCGCCGACCACGAGGGTCTGGTCCAGGAGGGCTTGCTTCGGGATGCCCGCTCCCTTGGTGAGCACGTCGCCTCCGCCCATGGGGCGCGGTAGGAGTTGATCGCGACCACGTAGGTCTTCTCGAGCGAGAATGGCTTTCCGTCGGCCATGGTCTGGATCGCTCCGGCGCCGTCCTTCTGGAAGAGGATGAGTTGGTCTTTGTCGGTCTTCATCGTTTCGAACCAGCGCGCGTAGACGAATTCCATGGAATCCTTCACCTGCTTGCCGGTCAGCTTCATGGTGAAGAGCCAGTTCTCGTAGCGGTACAGGCCGAACATGTCGCGGACGCGGAGGGAGAGGTCCGCGGAGGCGGGGACGACCATGCTCATGTCCAGGGGTGCGCAGAAGGAGATGTCCGCGGGCGCCAGGCCACTCTTGGGATCGCGGGAAAGGGCCAGTTGCAGCTGATGGATGGCGTCCACGCCATGATGGCCGATGAGAACGAGACGTGTACCGACAAGGAAGGGTTAACAGAGAAGTCACGCATTTTGGCGGGGCTTATCGAGTAATAGCGTGTTCTTGCTTTCGACCTCGGATACCACGGAAGAGATTGTTCCCGCTGGTCACTTGAGCTGGTAAGCGGGGACGAAAGGGAACGAAAACGAAGTCTAAAAGCGATCGTCCCGGCGGCCTGATCAGGCCTTCTCGTAGGCGGCCAGAAACTCCTCGCGGCTGATGTTGCTCTGGGTCAGGATGGCCCGAAGAGTAGCGCCCTTGATCGTCAGGTGGTTGGGCATCGTGAGAGGGGTCCGCGTCCCGTCCCCGTTGTTCCTGACCATGGCGATGTGCTCCCGTTCCCTGACGATCGTGAAGCCGAGTTCTTCGAGCACCTTCACGACCTTGCGCTTGGGAGCATCCTTAGGGAAAGCGCCCACCTATACCATCGCTTCCGCGAGGTAGGCTTCAAGGACGGGAGACTGCTCGACGACCGTATCCTCGCCGAAGGTCTCGATATGGAACTTGATCGCAGATTGGACATCGGCTAAGGCTTCGTTGTAGGTATCGCCCTCCCCGACGATAACACCTTCCATTCCGAGGGGATAGGCGACATAACAATCCGGGTGCTTCTCAACCACGATTTTCACGCTCTTCATAGGTTGAGTATATATCATGAGCCTCCTTCGGGAAATGGCATCCCGGGCGTTTGAACGGCCGGACTTGAAGCCGACTGCGGGGGATCGTGCTGAGACAGGTCTCGCGGGGGGAGATAGCGCCGGAAGGCGTGGCGGACGCGTGAAGCGTGTACCCTCCTGTCCGCGAGCCCGCGCGCATTCCGCGTATGAAGGTGTGGGGGTGCCGGAGAAGCCCGGAGGAGAACTCGGAGGCGTACTCGCCTCCG
>DPXI01000072.1 GCA_003527485.1 Treponema sp.
GCGTTCAATCGCCTCATCGCGAACAAACTCGCGATGATCGGCCTCATCGTGGTCGCGCTCCTCATCCTCATCGCGCTGATCGGTCCTTTCATCACTCCCTACGACTTCCTGTCCCAGGATCTGATGTCCCGGAACCAACCGCCTACTTCATTGCACTGGTTCGGAACGGACGACCTGGGCCGCGACGTCCTCAGCCGCGTCATCTACGGAGCGCGTACGGCGGTCCTCGTCGCTTTCTCGGTGACCATACTGAGCTTCATCATCGGCACCGTGCTGGGCTCGCTCGCCGGGTACCTGGGCGGCAAGTTCGATTCGTTCGTGTCCTGGCTCATCGATATCACGATGTCCATTCCCTCCCTGCTGCTCGTGATCGTGATCAACGTTTCCCTGAAACCGACCCTGGTCAATTGGATGGACGCGCAATTCATGGCGACCCACGACGAGTTCTGGCGGAATACGATCTGGGTGGATTTCGCGATCGTATTCGGTTCCCTCGCCTTGATCAAATGGCCGAAAGCCGCGCGCATCATCCGCGGCCAGATCCTTTCCATCAGGAACAAAAACTACGTCATGGCGGCCAAGGCGATAGGCGTGCCGACCTCCAGGATACTCACCGCCTACGTGATTCCGAACGCCATCGGCCCCATCATCGTTTCCTTCAGCGCGACGCTCGGCGAAGCGATGGTGCTGGAATCGTCGTTCAGCTTCCTCGGCGTCGGCGTCCGGCCTCCGATTCCCAGCTGGGGAAACATGATCAGCGACGGATTGCGCGTCTGGCAGCTGTACCCGCATGTCCTCGCCGCTCCCGCTCTGGTCCTGGCGATCGCGACCATCGCGTTCAGTTTCCTGGGCGACGGCCTCAACGACGCGCTCAATCCGCGGCAGTGGAAATAGCCTCAGCGCGAACAAAGGGGATTTTCAGTGGAAACTTTATTGGAAGTGAAAAACCTGGAAACGCGCTTCAAGGTGCGGTCGGGTTACGTATACGCGGTGAACGGAGTCTCGTTCAGCCTGGGCAAAGCCGAGATGCTGGGGGTGGTCGGAGAAAGCGGTTGCGGCAAAAGCGTGACCATGATGAGCCTCATCAAGCTTCTGCCTCCCGCGGCGCAGATTACGAACGGGAGCGTGAAGCTGGACGGCGTCGAGTTGACCAAGCTCAGCAAGAAAGATCTGAACGCGGTACGGGGATCCAAGGTCGGCATGATATTCCAGGACCCGATGACCTCCCTCAACCCGTTCCTGAAGATCGGCCTGCAGTTGTCGGAAGGGCTGGTCTATCACAAGGGCATGTCGATGGCGGACGCGCTCAAGAGGAGCGCCGCGTACCTTGACATGGTGGGCATCTCCAACAGCGCCCATCGCCTGAACGAGTATCCGCACCAGCTTTCCGGCGGCATGCGCCAGCGCGTGATGATCGCGATGGCCTTGCTCAGCGAGCCCGGCCTCGTGATCGCCGACGAACCGACGACTGCGCTGGACGTGACGATACAGGCCCAGATCGTCGAACTGGTCAAGGAATTGCGGAAAGAGCTGAATACTTCCATCATCTGGATCACGCACGATCTGAGCCTACTGGCCGGAATGGTCGATCGGATCATGGTCATGTACGGCGGCGCCATCGTGGAGGAAGCGGTCCGAGGGGAAATCTACAAGGATCCGCGACACCCCTATACGATCGGGCTCCTGAACTCCATACCGAGACTGAGCGCGGATACAGGCAAGCGCCTTTCGACCATCGGCGGCGCGCCGCCGAACCTGTTCATGAAACCGACCGGTTGTCCCTTCGCGCCCCGGTGCAGATTCAGGATGGATAGGTGCGAAAAAGAACTTCCCGTTCTGGAGACCGTGCCCGGAGCGGCACCCGATTCCGGGCACCGGATCGCGTGCTGGGCCGATGTGAGGGACAACAAATGAATACGACGATCAGCGCCGATAAAGATGTACTGCTCCGCATACGGAATCTGGTCAAGCATTTTCCCGTCAAGCTCGGCGCCTTCGGGGAAAAAGCTGCGGTCGTCCATGCCGTTGACGACGTATCCTTCGATATCTACAAGGGGGAGACGCTCGGGCTCGTCGGAGAATCGGGCTGCGGAAAATCCACCACCGGATTCTCCCTGCTGCAACTCTACAAACCTTCTTCGGGTTCCATCGAGTACGACGGCGTCGACTTGGTCAGGCTCAAGGAAAAGGAGCTGCGGCCGATCAGGAAGAAGATCCAGATAGTCTTTCAGGATCCCTACTCCACGCTCAACCCGCGCATGACGATCGGAGAGGCGATAGCGGAGCCCCTCAAGGTTCACGCCCTGCTTCCGGCGCGGGAGATGCCCGCACGGGTTGCCAAACTCCTCACCGACGTAGGTTTGGACGCGAACGTCGCCAACCGCTACCCCCACGAATTCTCCGGCGGCCAGCGGCAGCGTATCTGCATCGCGCGGGCTTTGGCGAGCGAACCGGAATTCATCGTCTGCGACGAGCCGATTTCCGCGCTGGACGTCTCCATCCAGGCGCAGATCGTAAATCTGCTGATGGACATCCAGGAAAAATACAAGCTCACGTACCTGTTCATCGCGCACGATCTGGCGGTGGTCAGGCATATCAGCGACCGCGTGGTGGTCATGTACCTGGGAAAGATAATGGAAATCGCCTCCAAGGACGAACTGTTCGGCAACCCGCGCCATCCCTACACCAAAGCCTTGCTTACCGCCGTCCCCGAAGCGGATCCGGACCGCGAGGATAAGCGGAAGAGGATCATCCTCACCGGGGACGTATCCAACGCCATCGATCCTCCCTCCGGCTGCCGCTTCCATCCCCGCTGCCGCTTCGCAGCCGCGGAATGCAGCGTACACGAGATGAAGCTCGATGACATCGGCGCCGGACATCTGGTCGCGTGCAACCGACTGGCCGAGATCGGCGATCGGGAATGAGTTTCGTTTCCTTAAAAAGTGCCCGCAGCAGGGCCGCCCGCAGCAGGGCCGCCCGCAGCAGGGCCGCGCGCAGCAGGGCCGCCCGCAGCAGGGCCGGCTGAATATGCTCGCGCTTTCCGGGCGCACGAAGTATACTGGCGACGACGGGGATGCCCCGCGCCTCGTCGCTTCCGATATGATATTATTCATAGCGCCCTACCCCAAGCTTAAGGAAATCGCGGATTCCCTCCTTCCGAATTACGATATTCCGATCACCACCGTGGTCGGGGATCTGGTGGAAGGCCTGGAAGCCGCTCGTTCGTTCGCTTCTGAAAACGCCATCCTGGTCAGCCGCGGCGGTACCGCCAAACTCCTGCGCGAGACCCTCGCACTTGACGTCATCGAAATCGGCGTCTCCTACCACGACCTCCTGCGTACACTGAAACCCTTTATAGGCGGGAAGAGGAAGGTGGCCGTCGTCGGCTTCCGCGGTCTGACGGACAACGCGAAGGAGATGTGCCGCATCCTGGACATCCCGGCTTTTTTTCTACCGGTCGACGACGAGAGCGAGATACCCTCCCGGATCGAAGCGGTGGCCGGCATGGATGTAGATTGCCTGATAGGCGACATGGTATCCATCCGTTCGGCCGGCAGGGTCGGAGCCGAGCTTCACCTTATCGAATCCGGCGAAGCCGCGGTGGCCGAAGCCCTGGATAAGGCCTCTATCGTAGCCCGGAGCGTGCTTGCGCGCCGGGAGAGCGACCTGCGCATCCGGGCGGTCTTCAATTCTGTGCAGGAAGGAATAGTCTCCATCGGCCGGGACGGAAAAGTGGAGAACGCGAACAGCAAGGCCCGTGAGCTCATCGGGGGAACGGAACTGCACGGAGCCTCGCTGGAGTCGGCCGTACCCGATCTGGACTTGCGGCGGATCATGACGGACGGCCGCGAATCGTTCGGCAAGATCGTGGAGCTCAACGGACGACGTATCGTCGCGAACGTGACGCCCATACAGATCCAGGGCAGGTCGGAGGGCGCGGTCGCCGTACTCCAGGAAGTGGGAAAGATCCAGGATCTGGAAAAAAAAGTACGGAAGCAGCTGTACCTCAAGGGCTTCTCCGCCAAGCACAGTTTCACCGACATACAGACCGCATCCGCTCTCATGCGGACCCGCGTCGACATCGCGCGGCAGTACGCGCGTTCGATGAGCAGCATCGTCATTTTCGGCGAGACGGGAACGGGCAAGGAACTTTTCGCCCAGAGCATCCATAACGACAGTCCCGTAAAGGACGGTCCCTTCGTCGCGGTCAACTGCGGGGCCCTCCCGCCGACCCTACTTGAAAGCGAGCTGTTCGGCTATGTCGAAGGCGCGTTCACCGGGGCGGTGAAGGGCGGGAAGGCCGGCCTCTTCGAACTGGCCCACGGCGGCACCATTTTCCTGGATGAAATCAACGAGCTTGACGTCCAGCTCCAGAATAAGCTTCTACGGGTCCTCCAGGAACGGGAAGTGATGCGCATCGGCGACGCCAAGGTCATTCCTGTCTCGGTCCGCGTGGTGGTAGCCTCGAACATCCCCCTGCGCGACGAGGTCCGGCGCGGCCGCATCCGCAAGGACCTTTTCTACCGCCTGAACGTCCTGGACATCACCATTCCTCCCCTGCGCGAACGGGCGGATGACATACCGATCCTGTTCGCGGTCTTCACGGAAAGTTGCGCCCGGCGCAACGGGGATCCGCCGCCGCCGATTCCCGGCTCCCTGAACGACTCGCTTCGCTGCCACGATTGGCCCGGAAACGTAAGGGAACTTGAAAATGTGGCCGAGAAGTTCGTCGCGCTCAGCCGCCTGAAGGACAGGGCCGCCGCAGCTGAGCTCGTGGCCGAATTCCTGCGTTCCGAGAGGGCCGATCAGGCCTGCCCCGACGATGCTCCGCGTCAGGCCGCGGAGAATGCCTACGGCGGAACGCTTGAAGATATCGAACGCAGGGCCGTCCGTTCGGTGTTCGATGAGGAGAGCGGCAACCTGAGCCGGGCCGCCAAACGGCTCGGCGTGGACCGGCAAACCCTCAGGAAAAAACTGGGCGACTCCAGGGAAAACTGACCTGGGGCCTTTCCGAAATCTCGAAATACATTCCCGGGAGAATACGCATGGAAGAGCATGAGATAGTCATCATCGGATCGGGACTCGCGGCGCTGGCGACCGCGGCCCGGCTCACCGAGCTGGGGAAACGGGACATAGCGATCTATTCGGTCGGCTGGGGCGGCACTCCCTTCATCGCCGCGATCAACTTCGTCCTGCCCGACAACAAATACGGAGATTCGGTCGAACGCTACGCCGCGGACATGATGGCGGCGGGCTACGGCATCGGAAACGAGGCCTTGGTCAGGAACATGTGCGCTTCCAGCGAATCCGGCTACGGGCTCCTGAAAAGATGGGGAGTGGAGTTCGCGAAGGAGGCTGACGGTTCGCTCAAGCGCCGGCATGCCTCCGGATCCACCTTTCCCCGTTCGCTCTGCCGGACCACCGAGCTGATCGGGGTCGAACTCGTCCGCAAGCTTGAAAAAGGCCTCAGGGAAAAAGGCGTCTCCATCAACCTCGGCTGCGAATGCCTGCGCCTCGGGGTCCGGGACGGCAGGGTCACCGGAGTAGTGCTGAAGAGCCGGGAAAGGGGAGTTTTTCCCGTGGGCGCGGATACGGTCGTCGCAGCTTGGGGCGGAATCGGGAACCTTTTCGGTGTTTCGACCTATCCACAGGACATCAAGGGGAACACCGTCGCCGTCGCATGGGACGCGGGCGCGGCCTTGGTGGACATGGAATTCCTGGAGTACGAGCCCATGGTGGTCCTTTCCCCACCGGGAGCCGTCGGAGAGCCCTGCCCGACCGCGATGCTGGGGGAGGGCGCCCATCTTCTGAACTCCGCGGGCGAACGCTTTATGCTGGCTGTCCGGCCCCAAGGCGAGGCGGGCTCTCCCAAAACCCTCCTGAACAAGGAAATCTGGAAACAGGCAGCCGCGGGCAAGGGTTCGGAGCGCGGGGGCGCCTGGGTGGATCTCAGGCATATCCCCGTCTCCGTGCTGAAAGCCTACCCCTGGTTCTACGAGCGTCTCGTGAAGAACGGGGTCGATCCTTCTTCCCAGCTGATCGAAGTCGGTCCCATGGCTCACAGCTATTCGGGGGGCATCCTGGTGGACGAAGGCTACGAGTCCACCGTGGGAGGCCTTTACGCGGTAGGCGAAGCCTGCGGCGGCATCCACGGCGCCTGCCGTCTGGCCGGCAACGCCGCGTCCCAGGCGACGATCTCGGGCCTCCTCTGCGCGGAAGCCATCGCGGCGTTGCCCGCCGCACCCGCACCCTCGGCTGGGCACGCACCCACACCAGCGCCCGCACTCGCTCGCCCGCCCGCGGGCGTGCCCGCGCCCGCCCGCGCGGAATCCCCCGATAGCCCCCGCATCGAAATTCCTGCGGCTTTCCGCACCGACGAAATGGTCCGCTCCGCCCATCTGGACGAAATCAGGCGCCTGGCCGCCCGATCCCTTGCCGTATACCGGAACGGAACGGACCTGGCGCAGGCCCGGGACTTCCTGGACGGATTGATCGAAGGGGGGAAGCTCGACGCGGACGAAGAGACACTGCAGGTGGCCCGTTCTGTGCTCGTGATGGTGGATGCCGCACTTGCCCGGAAGGAAAGCCGCGGTACCCACCTACGGACTGATTTTCCGGAGACGCGCGGCGGGTTCGCCGAAGGGCGTATCCTCCGCAAGGGCGCCGCGGTCGGAGATGGGCTGATCGGTCCGGCCGGGAACGATCCGTGCCGGCTTGAAGCGCTCCTGCCGACTTTCCGCGTCCAGAACCATGCCGCGAACCTGCTTCCCCTGGAAAACGGAGACCTGCTCTGCGCCTGGTTCGCGGGGACGCAGGAGGGCATGCCGGATATCTCGATCTACTCGTCCCGCCTGAAGGCAGGCGGTACCGCGTGGTCGGTTCCCGAACGCCTGTCGCACGACCCGACGAGGTCGGAGCAGAATCCGGTGCTCTTCCGGGTCCCGGACGGGCCGCTCTGGTTACTCTGGACTTCCCAACGCGCCGGCAACCAGGACAGCGCGGTGGTCATGCGACGCATTTCCGTGGACGGGGGCCTGACCTGGGGACCGACGAGCCTGTTCATCGCCACGCCGGGAACTTTCGTAAGGCAGGCAATCGCCGTGCTAAAAACGGGCGACTGGCTCCTGCCGGTGTTCCGCTGCGTCTCGGTTCCGGGCAAGAAATGGGTCGGGGATGAGGACTACAGCGCCGTATTGCGTTCCTCCGACCAAGGGATCACCTGGACCGAGCACCGCGTTCCCGGGAGCCTCGGCTGCGTTCACATGAACATCCTGGACGCTTCCGATGGGACCCTGCTCGCCCTGTTCCGCAGCCGCTGGGCGGACAGGGTCTACCTATCCCGATCCGGGGACGATGGACGAAGCTGGGACGAACCCGTTCCGACGGTGCTTCCCAACAACAATTCTTCGATACAGGGCTTCCGCCTGCACAGCGGTCGCCTGGCCCTGGTCTTCAACGACTCCAGCGCAGGCGCGGGCACCGAGCGCCGCCTTTCACTTTACGACGAGATAGAGGATGAGGGGGAGGCGTCCGCCGGAGAGGTCCCGGGCACCGGTACCCCCGCTGCTGAAACGCGGGCAGCCGGTTCCGGCCGGTCGGCGTTCTGGGGAGCCCCCCGGGCCCCTCTGACCATCGCCCTTTCCGAGGATGACGGGCGGACCTGGCCGTACAAGCGAAACCTGGAAGTCGGGGACGGATTCTGCCTGACGAACAACTCCAGCCAGGAGAAGAACCGGGAGTTCTCCTATCCTTCCATCGCCCAGACCGCCGACGGCGCCATCCATATCGCTTACACCCGCTTCCGCCAGAGGATCAAGTACGTCCGGATCGAAGAGAGCTGGATTCAGGCGGCCAGTCCGAAAGACTAAAAGAACCGGCGGAGGTCGATGGCCTTGGCCGGGCAAACTTCGTCGCAGCAGTAGCAGCGGATGCAGGCATCGTAGTCAACCTCGACACGCTTGGCTGCCTTGGTTTTATCCAGACCTGCAGGGGATGCCGCCCGTCGCGCAGGGGAGAAGGATAACGCCTTCGCGGGACAGATCGCCACGCATTCGCCGCAGCGTAAGCAGCGCCTGTCGCGGAAGAAAGGCCGCGGAACGGTTGCGTTGCGCACCAGGTTGTACAGGGACGGCGGGAGGATCATGCGGCCGAAACCGTTGTCGCCGACCTCCTTGATCCGCTTGAAGTCGTGGATTCGAAGCTCATCCATCGGGGGACCGTCGATGGTGAGCTCGGACGGATCGCTCATCCAGACGCCGCGGGAAAGGGCGTCGGCCAGGTTCGGTACATCGGCGGGATCGTAGCCGATGATCGAAGCCGCGGCCCAGTCCAGGGCGAGGATGTCGGCGGATGCCAGGATCAGCCCGACCTGCCGGCTTTCCCCGTTTCCCGGCCCGTGCCCCTCCATCGCGACGACCGCGTCCATGAGGGAAAAAGAAGGCTTGAGGGCAAGGCAGAGGTCCGTCAGCATCGCGCCGAAGTCCCTCCGTTCGGGAAAGCGGAAATGGAAGGCCGCCTTCTGCAGGCCGGAAATCGTGCCGAAGAGGTTCTTCATCGCGCCGGTGTAGTACATGAGCTGGTGGGTCTTGAGTTTGGGGAGGCTCACCACGAGGTCGGCGGAAGCGGCTTCGGAAGCGATCTCGAAACGCTTGACCAGGCGGCCTCCGGGATTCTCCACCGTCGCGGTAGCCGAGAAATCGGCCCAGCGGACGCCTTCCGCCTCCGCGACGGCCAGCAGGCCGCACTTGCGCGCGGCGAACACGCTCCCGTGCACGGCGGGCGATTCGCCCACCGCCACCTCCGCTCCCCGCTTCCTGAACTCCCGTATCGCCGCGCGCAGGACCTCCGGATGCGTGGAGACCGAGCGCTCCGGCTCGGCCGCGCTGAGCATATTCGGCTTAAGGAGCACGGTCCTGCCTGCGACCTCCGGAAAGGTTCCGGCTGCTTCCGCCCCCGCTATCGCCGAAGCGACCGCATCGGCCACCGAGGCTTCCTCATAGGAGGCGCAACGCCGGATGTGGACGAGGGCCTGCACCTTACGCTTCCCGCCTCGCAGATTTCCTGTCCTGGAAGGCGAGCAGGCACTTCCGGATGCGGATGGACTTGGGGGTGACTTCCACTTCCTCGTCGTCGCGGATGAACTGTATGGCGCGTTCCAGGGTCATGGGCTGGATGGGGGTGAGTGTGACCGCCTCGTCCTTGTTGACGGAGCGCATGTTGGAGAGCTTCTTGGTCTTGCCCGGGTTGACGTCCAGGTCCATGTCCTTGTTGTGCTCTCCGATGACCATGCCCTCGTAGAAGAGCTCCCCGGGAACGATGAACAGCGACCCGCGGGGCTCCAAATTGAACAGGCCGTAGGCCACCCCTTCCCCGATGCGGTCGGCGACGAGGGAGCCGGTGAAGCGGTCGATGAAGTCGCCGCGGTATTCCTCGTAGCCGGACAGGTAGGAGTTGAGCATGCCGGTGCCCTTGGTGTCGGTGAGGAAAATGTCCCTGTAGCCGATCAGGGCGCGCGAAGGGGCGCTGAATTCCAGTCGCACCCGGCCGCTGCCGTGCGAGACGTAGTTGATCATCCGGCCCTTGCGGGCGGAAAGCTTTTCGGTCACTACGCCGGAGAAGGCCTCGGCGCAATCCACGAAAATGTGCTCGATGGGTTCCAGTTTCTTGCCGCCCTCGTGTTTGTAGATGACCTGCGGCCTGCCGACGGAAAGCTCGAAGCCTTCGCGGCGGAGCGTTTCGATCAGGATCACCAGCTGGAACTCGCCCCGGCCGCGGACCAGGCAGCCGCCGCCGACGTTGCCTTCCTCGATCTGCAGCGAGACGTTCTGCATGGCTTCCTTGCGCAGGCGCTCGACCAGCTTGCTGGACTGTGAATTGTACCCGTCGCGGCCGGAAAGCGGGGAGGTGTTGACGGTGAAGCGCATGGAGACCGTGGGTTCGTCGACCACAAGACGGGGAAGGGCCTTGGGCTCGTCCTTGGTGCAGATGGTGTCGCCGATGTGGACGTCTTCGATGCCGGAAAGCACGATGATGTCCCCCGCTTCGGCTCCGGAGCTCTCCACCAGGGTGGGTCCCATGTAGGTCTGGAGCTTGGAGACGCTGAGCGCCCGTTTCAACCCGTCCTCGCCTATGCAGACCAGGGCATCCTTGGAATGCGCGGAGCCGTTGACGACCTTTCCGATCGCCTGACGGCCGAAATAGTCGGAATAGGAGAGGTCCGAGACGAGCATCTGGAAGGGCTCGTCCCTGGAATAGGCGGGACCGGGTATGTCGGCGACGATCGCGTCCAGCAGCGGATGCAGGTTGGTTCCTTTCTCCGCCAGGGTCTTCTGCGCTATGCCGTCGCGGCCGATGGCGTACAGCAGGGGGAATTCCAGCTGGGCGTCGTTGGCTCCCAGGTCGATGAAGAGATCGTAGATCTCGCTCAGGACCGCCTCCACGCGGGCGTCCGGACGGTCGATCTTGTTGACGACGACGATGATGGCCTTGCCCGACTCGAAGGCCTTGTTCAGCACGAAGCGGGTCTGCGGCAGGGGCCCCTCGGAGGCGTCCACGAGGAGGATGGCGCCGTCGACCATGGAGAGCGCCCGTTCCACCTCTCCGCCGAAATCGGCGTGGCCGGGAGTGTCCAGAATATTGATCTTGACGCCTTTCCAGGCTATCGAGCAGTTCTTGGCTGCAATGGTGATGCCCCGTTCGCGCTCCAGGTCCATGGTGTCCATGAGCCGTTCCTGCGTTTCCTGGCCGGCGCGGAAAACGCCCGACTGCTTGAAGAGGGCGTCGACGAGGGTCGTCTTGCCGTGGTCGACGTGGGCGATGATGGCGATATTGCGGATCGAACTATTGACCGTATCTTTCTTGTGCAAGGAGGTACCTTTCTTGGTTTGGGGGCGGGAGATGGCGAATTGTAGCGGAAAAGGCGCCAGTCGTCCAGCCGCCGCCGTTCAGCGCAGGCCGGACATGATGACGGCCGCCGCGCAGGACACGTTAAGTGATTCGGCCTGGCCGCCGCCAGGAATGGTGACGATCTCGTCGCTGAGCGCCAGGATGTCTTCGGAAGGGCCGCGGGCTTCGTTGGAAAACACGAAGGCCGACTTCCCGCCGCGCTTCCTTTCCCGGTAATCCACTCCGTCCAGGTCCGCGGTGACGATGCGGTATCCGGGCTTGAGAGATCGAAGTTCGGCCAGGAGGTCGGCGGCCAACAGGAAACGGCTATGGAAGATGGAGCCCATGGTGGAGCGCACGACCTTCTCGTTGAAGATGTCCACGCACCCCTCGCCGACGACCAGTTCCCTGATGCCGAACCAGTCGGCGGAACGGATGATCGTGCCCATATTGCGCGGATCGGCCAGATCGAACAGGACGATCAGGTTCGGTTCGATCACGGTTTGAATCAGGAGGCTCCGATAGTCGAACACGCCCAGGACGCCCTGGGGATTCTCCGTGCGCGAGAGCCTGCGGAAGTCCTGTTCGTCCAGTATTTCGACCCGGCGGCTGGACAGCAGGCGGTCCGTCTCCTCGTCATGGCCGAAGAAACCTTCCCGCACCAAGATCGCTTCGCAGGGGCAGGGGGACTTGAGCCCTTCCCGTACGGTCTTGTGGCCTTCGACGATGAACAGGCCGCTTTCCGCGCGGGCGGCGCGTTTGTCCAAGGCGGCATAGAATTTCAACCGGTTCTTGCTGACCATACCTTCCTCAAAAAAAAAGGCCCGGCGCAAGCCGGACCCTTCTCTACGCTTGCGCGTCGCTGGTAATTACCAGCGTCCGCCGCCGCCGTCGCGGTCGCGCTGGGGCTTGTCCATCGCCTCGTTCACCTTGAGCTGGCGGCCGTCGAGTTCCTGGCCGTTGGTTCCGGCGATCGCGGCGCGAGCCTCGTCGTCGGTGCTCATCTCCACGAAGCCGAAGCCCTTGGAAGAGCCGGAATCGCGGTCGGTGATGATCTTCACGGATTCGACGTGGCCGAATGACGAGAAGAGGGTGCGGAGGCTGTCCTCGTAGGTGTTGTAGCTGAGGTTTCCGACATAGAGTTTCTTGGCCATGGTGGCAATTCCTTCGTCCGCGTATATCCGCGGACCCTCGCATTTCACTTATCCAGGATAAGTGTCTCCCCTCCAAGCTTTACGGAGCTAAGTCCGGAGCCGGATGGGCAACGAGCGGAGAGACGGAGGATACGTGCAACGCTTTTCCAGGAAGTTAACGCAACCAAGTCGGTTTTCATGAAAACAGCCCACGGTATGGACTAATCCAAGAACTTCGAAAGGGGATGACGACGGAAAATAACTGTTCGGTCTCTTGAGTTTCTCTCACTCTGAGAATTACCTTACACTCTCCCGGAAAAAGAATCAAGTGATTCCGGGAATTTTTGCTGGCGCATGCGCAAAGGCCCGAATTTGGGATTCTCCGTGATGAAGCGTGCGACTCTCCTGGCGGGCGAAACCAATGCCGAGAACCCGGGGAACCCATCCATCCGACAACCGTCGGCCTCCCCGTGACACGATCCTTCATATATGTTAAGGTGTCCGGGCAATTAGTATTCCCTCTCGTTTTATGGGTTTTTTACGGCATTGAGAGGGAGCCGTTCCGAACGCGACGATTTTCGCGCGTACCGGAACTGTAACCGGCACTCACACCGTCGCGTCCCGGGCGTTCACGCCAAATCGCGCACCCTCCGAGTCCCGAACATCCTATACGCAAACTCTTCTCCCACAGGGCATGGTTCAATGCAATCTTCCTATTCCCATTCCGATTCCCGCCGCGGCTCCTCCTCCGGTCATTCTTCCGTTCATGGGGCCGCCGGCCGCACTTCCGCGGGCCACACCTCCTTCGGCCCCCGCACCCCCCATCCCGCCCAGCGCCACGAGCGCCATTCGCCCCAGGGCGGCCGGAATCCCGCTTCCAGAGGCGGCGGAGCCAGGGCGAAGCAATTCATCCATCCCAGCCGCTTCATCCAGGAAGCCAAAACGGTTGAAAAGGCCGAATACGTTCCCGTCAATGCCTTCGAGGATTTCGCCGTACATAAGAAGATTCTGGACAACGTGCGCCTGAAGGGCTTCCTGAAACCTTCCCCGATCCAGGATCAGACCATCCCGCTCGTGCTGCAGGGCAAGGACGTTGTCGGCATCGCGAACACCGGTACGGGCAAGACGGCCGCCTTCGCAATCCCCATGCTCCACGACCTGATCACCAACATGGACCACCGGGCCATCATCATGGCCCCCACCCGGGAACTTGCCGAGCAGATCCTCCAGGAATGCTTCACCTTCGGCAAGGGCTGCGGACTCAGGAGCGCGCTGCTTATCGGCGGCGCCTCCATGCACCTGCAGAAGCGCGACCTCCGCTACAATCCCCGCATCGTCGTCGGCACTCCCGGCCGCATCCAGGACCACGTCCGCCAGGGCACGCTCCTGCTCCCCTTCTTCAACTTCGCGGTGCTGGACGAAGTGGACCGCATGCTGGACATGGGTTTCATCAACGACATAGGCGACATCCTATCCAAGATTTCCAAGGACAGGCAGTCCCTCTTCTTCAGCGCCACAATGGAGCCCAAGATCGAGAAGCTCATCCAGAAATTCTCCCGCGACCCCGTGACGGTCTCCGTCAAGGAAGGGGCGACCGTGGACAACGTGAGCCAGAACGTCGTCTACTATTCGGGCAGCAACGACAAGATGGACAAGCTGCACGACCTCCTGATCGGTGCGGAATGTTCCAAGACCATCATTTTCGACGACACCAAGCGCGCCGTCGAGCGCCTCGGCCGCGAGCTGAACGCCCGCGGTTTCAAGGTGGACGAGATCCACGGCGACAAGAGCCAGGCCCAGCGCTCCCGGGCGATCAAGCGCCTGAAGGCCGACGAAATCAACATCCTGGTGGCGACCGACGTGGCCGCCCGCGGCATCGACGTTTCGGACATAACCCACGTCATCAATTATTCCACCCCGAACACCTATGACGACTATTGCCATCGCATCGGCCGCACCGCGCGCGCCGGCAAATCGGGAATCGCGCTGACCTTCCTTCCGCGTTAGGCTGCCCGCGGCAGAACCTGGAATCCAGGCTCTGCCCGGGTGTGGATCGATGGCGGCCATACGGAACGATCGTCCCCGGAAAAGCCGGTCGCTTTTCCGGGGGACGGAGCGGAGCCGACAGCTCCGGGTCATACCCATGATCCGGGTTGACGGGACGGCCGAAGGCTTCGTATCATTGGGTGATGTTCGGTACTCCGCACGAAAGCGCGCTAGGCTGGTTCCTCTATTTTTCGGCGGCTTCCTTCCTCGGATGGATGCTCGAAGCGGCGTACCGGAGCGTCAAGGAAAGGCGCTGGGTCAATCCCGGCATGCTTTCGGGCCCCTTCGTGCCGATATACGGATTCGGCGCACTGTCCATAGCGCTGCTTACCCGCGTCATGGCGGACGGGTCGCCCGTACTGTTATGGACCACCCTGGCCATCGCGCCTACGGCTGTCGAATACATCGCCTCCTGGCTCCTGGAAAAGGCGTTCGGCCTGCGCTTGTGGGATTACCGTTCGTTGCCTTTCAACCTGAAGGGCCGCGTATGCCTGTTATTTTCTTCGGCCTGGATCCTGCTCGTCCTCTTGGCCGTGTTCGCGGTCGAACCCTTCCTGATCGCGCGTATCGCTTCCATCGACCCGGAAACCCTGTATTTCACCTCCGGGGCCATCGTCATGTATTTCCTGATGGATACGGCCAATTCGATCAAGTCCCTTATTAATTTCAAGTCCTTCATCGAAGATCTCAAGGAATTGACCGCGCGCGGGGGCGTTTTCCAGCCCTTGTTCGATTTCGGGGGGCGGCGCTTGCCGAACGAGATCAGGCGGCTGCTGAAACCGCTAAAAGCTTTCCCTCAGCTCACGCGCGAACTGAAGCCGATGCTTCACGCCATTCCCGAGAGGATCACAGCCAAGCTGGAAGCGATCGTAGGAGGACGCTATTTCCGCAAATAAGCGTTTCGAACGCCGAACGAAAGAAGAGCGGATCATCTCCAAAAATCCGGAGTTCGCGGAGTTGGCGCGCGAGGTGCTGGCATCGCCCGATTACGAGAAAATACGCCGGCTTCCCCATCACGACGCGTCCGTCGCGGACCATTCGGTCGCGGTCGCCTATGCCTCGTATCGGATCGCCCGCAGGATCGGCCTGCGTTCCCGCCTTCCCGAACTTACCCGGGGAGCCCTCCTCCATGATTTTTTCCACTACGATTGGCATTCGGAAAAACCCGGTTCCGGCGGCCTGCACGGTTTCGACCATCCGAAGGAAGCCCTCCGGAACGCGGAGACGACCTTCGGACCGCTCTCGGCCCTGGAACGCGACTGCGTGGTCCGCCATATGTGGCCGCTTACGGCGATCCCGCCGCGTTACCCCGAAAGTTTCATCGTTTGCTTCGCGGACAAGGCGGTCGCCCTCCGGGAATCCTGGAACGCCCTGCGCAGCGGAAAGGGCATCGGCGTCCTGTGAAATCCGGCGCGCGCGAAGGGCGCGGGCGCCGCGTTTCTGGACGGGATTTCCGCCTTCGGTTATAGTTCCCGTCATGAATCCGAACACAACCAGCGGCAAGGTCTTCCTCTGCGTCTGCCTCAATCCGGTCATCCAGAAGACTCTCGTATTCGACCGCCTCCAGCTCGGCGAAGTCAACCGGACCGGCACTTTCCGCACCGACATCGCCGGCAAGGGGCTTCTGCCGACCCGCGTGCTGACCCAGGTCGGGGAAAAAGCCGTCCACCTCACCCAGCTCGGGGGGCCGACCCGGGATTGGTTTCTTTCGATGGCCGCGGCGGAAGGGCTTTCGGTCGAATGGGTGGAATCGGGCTCCCCCATCCGCACCTGCACCACGGTGATCGAGCGCGGCTCCATGGAGGCGACCGAGCTGGTCGAAGAAGCCCTACCCGTCGCCGCGGGAACTTCCGCCTTGGTCAAGGAGCGCTTCGCTTCCCTCCTTCCCCGTATCGACGTCGTGTTGCTTTCCGGCACGGTGGCGACCGGAATTGAGCCTGGGACCATGGGCGAACTCGCCGCCCTTGCCCAGGGAGCCGGAAAGCGCCTGTACCTGGACATCAAGGGCAAGGATCTCCTGGATTGCCTCCGAAGCCGACCCGCGTGTGTGAAACCCAACCTGGAGGAGCTCGCGCATACCATGGGAGCGCCCTATGAATCGGTCAGGTCGGACGCCGCCGCCCGCAGGCTCGTCGAGGATGCCGGAAAGATGTTCCACGAACGTTACGGCTGTTATCTCGTGGTGACGCGCGGAGGCAAGTCCACGCTTTTCTGGGACGGGGAGAAGCTCGGCGAGCGCGCCGTCGATCCCGTGGAAGTGCTCAATCCCATCGGTTCCGGGGACGCCTTCGGCGCGGGGCTCGCCCGCATGCTGGAGGGCGGGGGAAGCTTGTCGGAGGCCGTCGACGAAGGGACCCGACTCGGCGCCCTGAATGCGGCTCATCTCAAGCCGGGATCGATACTGGCGGATGTTTCTTGACGGATACCGCCTCGGCGCTTCCCCCGCGGATCAGGGCATACCGGTGAGGATCAAGCACCGGGAAATGCCGGCGGGAGATACGCGGGAAGTTGGACGTAACTCCCTTAAATGATATCGATTTGAAAACAATTCAATAAATTCAGCGCTTCAGGGGCCGAGAACTTCGCTTTCCTGATCTTATTGACCATTGGGTCAATATCGTACCCTGTCGCATCGACAAAATTCGCTTTCTGCAAGTCGCAATTATGAAACAGGGTACTCTTGAAACATGAGCCGGTGAATTTCGATTCCACCAAAAAGGTATTCTGGAAATAGCATTCATCTATAGAGCAATTCGTCATTTCGGTTTTTTTCATCTGCAGATCCGAAAAATTGCATAATGCCAAATGGCAACCTTTCATGTGTACTTCAAAAGACATTTGGCTGCACTTGTGGAATTTCATTCCAAGCAGTTTGCATGTATCAAAAATAACGTTCATCAGTTTCGCGTTATCGATACGGGCATTGCTGATATTGCATTCGGTGAATGCGCATGATTCGAAGGAAGTCCCACTCAAGTCCGCATCCGAAAAATCGCAATTGGCAAATGAACAATTCCAGAACGACTTATTCGAAATATCCGAATTTGAATAATCGACATTCCGGGATTCGTTTCCCGAGTATTTCTGGACATCCGTATCCATTGACGATGTCATCCTCGAACCGTTCAGCCCTTCTGACCGTAATAGGCGCCTTCCCCGTGCTTGCGCTCCCAGTGCTTGCGCACGATGTGCTCGGGCAGGGGGGAGGCGCGCGGATCCAGGCTCAGGGTCAGTTGGGCCATCCTGCAGACCTCCTCCAGCACCGCGGCATGGTAGACGGATTTGGCCGCGTCCGCGCCCCAGGCGAAAGGGCCGTGTCCGGCCACCAGGACCATAGGCATGTGCAGGGGATTCTTGCCGGCGGTCCGGAAGGTCTGGACGATGAGGTTGCCGGTCTCCAGCTCGTAATCGCGCGCGACCGCCTCGGCGCTCATGATCTCCGTGCAGGGAATCGTTTCGGCGCCGTGGTCCGCGTGGGTGGTTCCGAACACGGGGACGGACTTGCGGGCCTGCGCCCAGGCGACGGCGAAGGTCGAGTGGGTGTGCGTGATGCCGGCGATTCCGGGAAATTCCCGGTAAAGGACCTGGTGGGTTTTGGTGTCGGAGGAGGGGTTGAGCTTCCCGTCCACGATCTTCCCTTCCAGGTCCACGATCACCATGGAGGAGGGAGTCAGATCGTCGTAGACGACGCCGGACGGCTTGATGGCGAAGACGCCCTTGGTCGCGTCGAACGCGGACACGTTGCCCCAGGTATAGATGGCGAGCGAGCGGCGGGGAATCTCCATATTGGCCTCGTAGGCTTCGTCCCGCAGGGTCTTGAATGAATAGGAATCCATGGTCGTTTTCTCCTTGTGTCGGGAAGGAATACGGGAAGGAATACGGGAAGGAATATATGACGGAAACCCGGGGATCGGCAACGGCCGCGCCCTCAGATCGTGAACTGCGAAAGCACGACTTTCTGCGAACGGGCCATATCGCAAAGCATCTGCGACACTTTCGCGTTGTCGCCCACCTGGCGGCTCATCTCCATGCTGTTCGATGATATCTCCTCTATCGCCTGGCTGTTGGCCAGGTTGAAGCGGCTGAGTTCTTCCATCGATCCGCGCACCTGCATGGACAGTTCCTTCATCGCCTCGATGCCCGCCATGATGGCGTGGACGGTATT
>DPXI01000078.1 GCA_003527485.1 Treponema sp.
TGCACCCGGAGCTGGGATGGACGCTGGACGTCCGCGTACATGCCGGGAATGGAGAGGCAGCCTTCCTCGTATTCGGACAGTTCCGGGGAGGTTTCTATGATGGACGGATTGATGAACACACGGGCCTTGTCGCCATCGATTTCCGTGACGAAAATGCGGAGAAGGGCGCTGACCTGGGGTCCGGCCAGNNTATGGGAAGGGCTTTTTTCCGGAGGACTTCGTCCCCGAGCGTGATTATCTGCATACTCGTATATAGTACAAAAAAAGCCCGGCCGGGGACAAGGTGGGTTCCGCTTGCCTGCCCCCTGAAAGTCTCCTATAATTGCCCGCAGGCGCCGCGCCCCGCGCGCGGCCGAATCGGAGGCTCCACCGTGAAGACTACCCTGCTCCGGGACCGGCATGAACGCCTCGGCGCCCGCTTCGCCCCCTTCGCCGGCTACGATATGCCCATCCAGTACCCCTCCGGGGCGATCGAAGAACACCGCCTCACGCGCAGGTCCGTCGGATTGTTCGACATCGACCACATGGGACAGGTGATGGTTTCCGGGACGGGCGCGGGAAAGGCCCTTTCTGTCCTCGTTTCGGGCCGTATCCTGGACATGAAGACGAACGAGGCCAGGTATTCGCTCCTGCTGGACGAAGAAGGCTTCGTGCTCGACGACCTCTTCATCTACCGTCTGGGCGAAGAGGAATGGTTCGTGGTCGTCAACGCCTCCAACCGGGAAGCCGACTTCGCGCGCCTGCGCGGCCTCATTCCCGCGTCCGTCTCCGTCCGCGACCTCAGCGACGAGACCTATATGATCGCGGTCCAAGGACCGCGCGCGGTGGAGCTCCTGGACGCGCTGTCAGGGGGCTCCCTTTCCGCGACGCCCCGTTTTTCAATGACGGAAGCAACCGTCTCCTCGGTGCCCTGCCGCATGGGCCGCACCGGCTATACGGGAGAGGACGGGGCGGAGCTGTTCTATCCCGCCGCCCGGGCGGGCGAGCTCTGGGACGCCCTGCTGGAGAAAGCGGCGGCCCTCGGTATCGAGGCGGGGGCGGTCGGGCTTGCCGCGCGCGATTCGCTCCGCTTCGAGGCGGGCATGCCCCTTCACGGACATGAGATTTCCCCTTCGATCAATCCCCTGGAAGCCCTGCTCGGCTGGGCCTGCGACTGGGAGAAAGATTTCGTCGGAAAGACGAGCCTGCTGAGGCTCAAGGCCGCGGGCCTGGAGCGGAAGCTCGTCACGCTCAACGTCTCGGGAGGCGTACCCCGCGAGGGCTACGCCGTGACCGACCGCGAAGGAAACGGAATCGGCGCCTGCGTCGCGGGCATGTTCTGCCCCACGGTCCAGACCTATTCCGCCAACGCCTTCGTCCCTCCCGCCCTCGCCGCGGTCGGAACCGAACTGGCCGTTTCCATCCGCGGCGCCGCCAAGCCGGCGGTCGTCGCCAAGCGTCCCTTATACATCCCCGCCTACAGGCGGTAAATTTCGATCGACCGCAAGGAGCTACGCATGAAAATCGACACTGAAGCCCGCTACGCCAAATCCCACGAATGGGCCCGCAAAGACGGCGCGGAACTCGTCGTCGGCATCTCGGACCATGCCCAGCACAGCCTGGGCGACATAGTCTACGTGGACCTGCCCAAGGTCGGCGCGAATTTCGCCAAGGGCGCGGCTTTCGGCGTGGTGGAATCGGTGAAGGCCGCGAGCGATCTTTACCTCCCCGTAGCCGGCAAGATAACGGCCGTCAACGGCGCGCTCGCCGAGTCCAGCGACCTCATCAACAAGGACTGCTACGGCCAGGGCTGGATCGTCAGGCTCGCGCCCGCCGACGCCGCCGAATGGGAGTCCCTCCTTTCTCCCGAGGACTACGAGAAGATCGCGGCGGAGGACTGAGCATGCCCTACGTTCCGGCGACCGATGCCCAGCGCGAGGACATGCTCCACCGCATCGGGCTCGTTTCCATCAAGGAGCTTTTCGAGGATTTCCCCGCGGCTCTCCGTTATCCGCGGCTCGACCTCGACGAAGGGCTCGGCGAACTGGAGGTCCTGCGCGAACTGGAAGCCATGTCCTCGGCGAACGTGACGGCCGATTCCTGCCGCTGGTTCCTCGGCGCGGGCGCGTACGACCACTTCATCCCCTCGGCGGTTCCCTACCTCGCCTCGCGGGGAGAATTCGTGACCGCCTACACGCCCTACCAGCCGGAAGTGAGCCAGGGCACCCTGCAGGCGATCTTCGAATACCAGAGCATGATCGCGGATCTCACGGGCATGGAAGCGGTGAACGCGGGCCATTACGACGGCGCCACCGCGCTCGCGGAAGCCGTGCTGATGGGCCTGCGCGGCGGAGCCGACCGCAGGCGCGTGCTGCTCCCGGACGGCCTGCATCCGGAATACCGCGAGGTCATCTCTTCCTACCTGGTCGCCGCCGACGTCGCCGTGGAAACCTATTCCGGAACTCCCGCCGCCGCGGCCGCAGCTTCCCCCGACGACCTCGCGGTCCTCGTCGCCTGCTACCCCGACTTCTTCGGGCGCGTGGCGGACCTCTCAGGAGCCGCGGAAGCGGTGCACGCCAAGGGCGGCATCCTGGCCGTCCTGGCCGATCCCGTGATGCTCGGATTGCTCAAGAGCCCGGGCGAATGGGGCGCGGACGTCGTCGCGGCCGAAGGCCAATCCCTCGGAAACGACCTTTCCTACGGCGGCCCCTACCTCGGGATCATGGCCACCACGAACGCCCTGGTCCGCAGGCTTCCCGGCCGGATAGTCGGTGAAGCCCGCGACGCGGAAGGCAGGCGCGGCTTCGTCCTGACCCTCGTGGCCAGGGAACAGCACATCAGAAGGGAAAAGGCGGTTTCCAACATCTGCTCCAACCAGGGCCTGGCCACCCTTCGTTCCTGCATCCACCTCGCCCTCATGGGAAGGTCGGGCATGCGGCGCGCGGCCGAACTATGCTGGCACCGCGCCCATTGGTGCGCGCGCCGCATCGCCGCCCTCGACGGCTTCTCGGTGGCGCCGGGCGTTTTCTTCAAGGAATTCGTCGTGACGACGCCCATCGACGCAGAGACGCTCTCCGAGCGCTTGTGCGGGCGGGGCATCGTCTGCGGCCTCCCGCTTTCCCGCTACTGGCCGGAACGCCGCCGTGAACTGCTCGTCTGCGTGACCGAGAAGAATTCCAAGGCCGATATCGAGGACCTCGCGGAAGCCCTGAGGGAGGAAGCCAAATGACGAGTCTTTCGAAGGGCCATCCGGAGATACCGTTGCTCCAGGAATCGAGCGTAAGCGGCCGCGTCGCCGTCGTCCTGCCCCGGCTCGACGTGGAGGAGACGCCCGTTCCATCCGACCTGCTGCGCGGGGATCTGCCGCTGCCGGAAATGGACGAACTGAGCGTCGTCCGCCACTTCACCCTCCTTTCCCAGCGCAATTTTTCGATCGACGGACAGTTCTACCCCCTCGGGTCCTGCACCATGAAGTACAACCCGAAAATGAACGAGGCGGCCGCGAACCTGCCGGGCTTCAGGCGTTCCCACCCTCTGGCCCCCGAGGCCGATTCCCAAGGGTCGATAGCCCTCCTTTTCCAGCTACAGAGCTGCCTCTCAGCCCTGACCGGCTTCAAAGCTGTGAGCCTGCAGCCGGCGGCGGGAGCCCACGGCGAATTGGCCGGCGTGCTCATGATCCGCGCGTACCATGCTTCCCGCGGGGACGCGAAACGGGTGCGGGTGCTCATCCCGGATTCGGCCCACGGAACAAATCCTGCCTCCTGCGCCATGGCGGGCCTGACCGCGGAAACCATCCCTTCCGACGCCTCCGGCGGCGTGGACCTCGCGGCCCTGGAAGCCGCCTGCTCCGGCGAGGCGGCGGCGACGGTCGCGGGCCTGATGATCACCAACCCCAGCACCCTCGGCCTTTTCGAGAGGAACATCGAACGCATCGTGAAGGTCGTCCACGACGCGGGAGGGCTCGTGTACGGCGACGGGGCCAACATGAACGCGCTGGTCGGCGTGCTGAAGCCGGCCGAGCTCGGCTTCGACGTGATGCACTTCAACCTGCACAAGACCTTCGCCACTCCCCACGGCGGCGGCGGCCCCGGCGCGGGCGCGGTCGGCGTCGGCGCCGCGCTGGAGGACTTCCTGGTAGGCCCAGTCGCGGTCAGGACGACCGAAGGCTATTCCTTCTCCGTTCCGAAGCATTCGATAGGCCGGCTCAAAGCCTTCCACGGGAACTTCGGCGTCCTCGTCCGCGCCTACGCCTATATCCGGACCCTCGGAGCCGACGGCCTGCGCCGGGTGGCCGAGAACGCGGTGCTGAACGCGAATTACCTGCGGGTGCTCGTTGAGTCGGCCTATCCGGTCGCCTACGGGGAGGGTCGGAGGTCCATGCACGAATTCGTGTCCTCCGGCGAGCTCGCGCCCGGCGTCCATACCCTGGACGTCGCCAAGCGCCTCATCGATTACGGCTACCATCCGCCGACCATCTACTTCCCCCTCATTGTGAAGGAAGCCCTCATGGTGGAGCCGACGGAGACCGAGACCAAGAAAACCCTGGACGCCTTCGCCGAGGTGCTCCTGAAGATAGCGGAGGAAGCCAAGTCCGATCCGGATCTGCTCAAGAACGCGCCGCACGACACGCCGGTCGGCCGCCTGGACGAAACCGCCGCCGCGCGCAAGCCCGTTCTCCGTTACCGCTGTTAGTCCGAAAATATTCGCCGGAGGTCCTCCCATGCGTTCGCATACCAGCATCGCCCTTTTCGCAGTCCTCGCCGCCTTGGCCCTGCCGCTTTCCGCGGCTGATCGCCCCCTCGGATCGGAGACCGTCCAGGATCTCGCTTCTCCCGGCTTCGCGGGAGCGGGCGCCTTCACTACCTCGCGCGGGGGATCGGCGGCCTCGGCCATGAATCCGGCGGCGGCGGGCACAGAGCAGCGGACCATGATCGACGCGGGCTACCTGGCCCTGCCCGGCCTCGGCTCCGAATCGGGGCTCGGCCATGCGGCGAACCTCGGCGTTACCTTGCCCACCAAGTTCGGCGTCTTCGGAGGAGCCGTACGCCTGCTGTCCAGCCCCTTCGACGCCTACCCGGTCGGGACCTTCGGCGGAATCGAAGCGACGGCCGCCAAGGAGCTGTTTCCCCGCCTGACCGTGGGCGCGGGCCTCGGCGCCTCCTTCGGCACGGACTGGAGCCTAGCGCTGGACCTCGGCGTAGCGAGCGATGTCGGCGACGTCGCCTTCATGAAGGACCTGCGCTGGGCCATCACGCTCGGCGGCCTCGGCAAGGGATGGGCGCCGACCGCCTTCACGCCCACCGCGGGCGTAGCCTTCGGCCTGATCAGGGAGAAGGATTTCTCCATCGGCGTCAAGGCCGACCTCGGGGCGCCGGGCTTCACCGACCTGGCGGGCCGCATAGGTCTGGAAGCCGGCATCGCAGGCATCGCCTCCATTTCCAGCTCGTACGGATTCGACCTGAGCGAAACCCTGGACGGCAAGGCGGCCTCGCCCATTCCGTCCTTCGGCCTCACCCTCAACTTCGCCCTCGCCGGCAAGAAGAGCGAGGATCCCGCATCCGCGCTTTCGCAGGGCGAAGTCGCGGCCAGCCTGGCCGCCCGGCCGCTGTACGAAGGCATCTGGGCCATCGGGACGGGCGCGGTGGTGACCCTGGGCCTCGTGGACCGTGAGGCGCCCGTCATAAAGGTCGGCTACGCGGAGACGCGCTGGATTTCCCCGAACGCGGACGGCAAGGTCGACGATCTCGTCTTCCCGCTTTCCATCACCGACCGCCGCTACGTGGCGGGCTGGGCCTTCGAGATCCGCGACGGGAAGGGAGATCTGGTCAGGACCATACGCAACAAGGAACGCCGCGCGGAGAACGAAGGCATCCGGGACATCATGGCCCGCCTGGCCGACGTGAAATCGGGCGTTGAGATTCCCTCCGAGCTCCGCTGGGACGGGAACTTGGATTCGGGCGCCGTCGCTCCCGACGGTCCCTATTCCTTCGTCGTAAAAGCGACCGACGACAACGGCAACGCGGCCGAAACAGCCCGCTTCGAAGTCATCGTGGACAATACCCCGCCCGCGATCACGGTCGAAAATCCCGAGGAAAGCATCCACATCCTGTCCCCCGACGGGGACGGCAGCAAGGACGTATTCCCCCTGGTCCAGTCCGGTTCCAAGGAAGAGCTCTGGACCGCCGCCGTCCTGAACGCCTCGGGCGCGAAGGTAAGGACCTACGACATCAAGGACGGCGATCCGATTTCCTTCGAATGGGACGGGCGGGACGACGCGGGAGCGGTCGTGCCCGACGGAGTGTACCGCTATGCGATCGCGGCGACCGACCGCGCGCTCAACTCGGGCGCCGCCGGCCTGGACAACATAATCGTGGATACGGTGCGCCCCCCCGTGAACGTCGTGATCGACGAGGGCTGGATTTCCCCCAACGGCGACGGAATCAAGGACGAACTCGCCTTCAGCCCCGGGGTGCCCGTGCGCGACGGCCTCGTTTCGTGGACCATCGAGGTGATCGACGAGTCTGCCATCGTCCGGCGGACCTTCTCCGGCGGGAACGACGTTCCCGCCCGGCTCGTCTTCGACGGCATGTCGGACGCCTCCGCCCGCGTCGCCGAAGGCCGATACTACGGCGCGATCACGATCCGCTACCTCAACGGTTACGTGGCCAAGGCCCGTTCGCCCGTCTTCGTCATCGACGTCGCCGCGCCCTTGGTCAATGTCCTCCGTCCCGAAACCGAGAGCCTGCGAACTTTCTCCCCCGACGGCGACAGCCGCAAGGATTCCTTCGCCCTGTCGCAGTCCGGATCCCGGGAAGACCGCTGGGCGGCCTCGATAAGGGACGCTTCCGGCAAGACGGCGCGCACCCTGGTCTGGGAGAACGCCGCACCGGCCGCCTTCGAATGGGACGGAAAGGACGACGCGGGAAGGACCGTCGCCGACGGCGCGTATTCCTACGAAATAGGGGCGACGGATCGGGCGGGAAACAAGGCCTCCGCCCGCGCGGAAGGCATNNNNGCGAGGACGACGCGAAGGGACGCCTGGCTGAAGGAACCTACCGCGCCCGGCTGTCGCTGTCCTACAGGAACGGCTACCTGTCGGTCGCCGAATCCCCGGCCATAGAGCTGGACCTCACGCCGCCCCGGGCGGTCGCCAGCGCCGTATTCCCGGTATTTTCGCCCAACGGCGACGGCAACCTGGATGAAATGGTTATCGCGCAGACGGCGGGCGAGGAGCCCGAATGGAAGGGAGAAATCGCACGGAACGGCGTACCGGTGCGCGGCTTCTCCTTCACCGGCACGCCCCCGGCCCAGGCCGTATGGGACGGACGGGACGACTCGGGCAAACTCTCCCCTGACGGAGAATACTCCTACCGTATTTCCGCCACCGACCGGGCGGGTAACTCCGGAGCCTCCGCGCCTGTCGCCTTCTCGCTTTCCACCGCCGACACCCCGGTTCTGCTGACCTCCGATCTCCGCGCCTTCTCGCCGAACGGCGACGGAGCCAAAGACCTGATCGCCCTCGCCCCGCAGGTGAAGGTCGCCGAGGGCATCGTCTCCTGGAAAATCGAAGTCCTCGATTTAGCCCAGAATCCGGTCAGGAGCTTCGAAGGCGGCGACACGCTGCCGGCGAGCGTCGTATGGAACGGAAAAGACGCCAAGAACGCGGTCGCGAAAGAGGGGATGTACACCGCCCGCGCGGAAATACGCTACGCGATGGGCAACCGCCCGGTCGCCCAATCCGCGCCCTTCGCGTTGGACGTCACCGCCCCCGCGATCGAACTTTCCGCCCGCGAAACCGCCTTCTCGCCGAACGGCGACAAGCAAAAGGACACCCTCGCCTTCGCCCGCGCGACGCGGGAAGGGGACGATGAATGGACGGCGCGGATACGGAATCCGAAAGGCGGCACGATCAGGACCTGGCGCTGGACGGGAAAGGCCGGCGACTTCGAATGGGACGGAAAGGATGACGCGGGCAACATAGCGCCGGACGCAGTCTACGCGCTCGCGGCGGAAGGCCGAGACCTCGCCGGGAACGTCCGCGCGGCTTCGGTTGAAACGCTCACGCTGGACACGGTAGCCCCGCGCATCGAGCTGTCGGTCACGGACAGCGCCTTCTCCCCCGACGGCGACGGTTCCAAGGACCTTTTGCGCATAGCGCAGAAGACAGAAGGATCGGAGTTCTGGGAAAGCGCGATGGAAATGGAGCGCGATTCAGCTCAGGTACGCTCCTGGACCTGGAAGGGTACAGCCAAGAACCTTGACTGGGACGGAAAGGACGGCTCCGGCAAGATAGCCCCGGACGGAACCTACCGCTATGTCGTGCGTTCAACGGACGCCGCGGGCAACCGGACGGAGCAGGCGATCGGAGGCCTCGTCCTGGACAACGCCGCTCCGGAGCTGGAACTCTCGCTGGCGTATCGCCTGTTCTCTCCGAACGGCGACGGGCGCAAGGACGAGCTCCCCATCGCCGTGCGCACGAAAGGCGACGATGAATGGGAAGCGTTCGTGACGGGAGCGAAGGGCATTGTCCTTGCCTCCTGGAAGTGGAAGGGCGAGGCTCCCGCCTTGGCGTGGAACGGCAAGGACGAAGCGGGGAACGTCGTCGCCGACGGCAACTACCGGCTGTCGGTGCGATCGACGGACCCTGCGGGCAACAAGACGGAACGCAATGTCGAAGGGATCGCCGTCGACAACAGGGCGACCAGGGCATTCCTCACCGCCTCGGCCAACGGCGTGTCCCCCAACGGGGACGGTGCAGCCGACGGGATCCGCTTCGCCCTCGTCGTCGCACTTAAGGAAGGGATCGAGTCCTGGAAGATCGAACTGATCGACGAGAACCTCGCCGTCCGCCGCGTCCTATCCGGAGACGACGCCGGCCTGCCGGAGAGCGTCGCCTGGGACGGCAAGGACGATGCTGGCACGGTGCGTGAAGGTCGCATGAACGCGCGGCTTTCCGTCGCCTACCTGAAGGGCGACCTCGCGACCGCGACGGCCGGCCCCATCCTCGTGGACGCGTCGTCCCCGACGCTCGCGCTCGCATCGGAGCCCCGCTGGTTCAGCCCCGACAACGACGGCGTGGAAGACGAACTGGCCATCGGCCTCATCGCCAAGGACGCGTCCGCGATAGACTCGTGGAGTCTGGAGATCAACGAACCCCAGCCTCCCTACCAGACCTTCTACAAGGTGGAGGGCAAGGGCACGCCCACGAGCCGCATAGTCTGGGACGGAAGGTCGAATAAGGGCGAGCTCGTGCAGGCCGCTACCGACTACCAAGGCATCCTGACGGTCATCGACGTCCTGGGCAACAAAGGCAAGACGGAAGCGGTGATCGGCGTCGACGTCCTCGTGATCAGGGAAGGCAATGTCCTTAAGATCAAGGTTCCTTCCATCATCTTCAGGGAGAACGAGCCTGACTTCGTCGGCCTCCCCCAGGAGACGGTGGACAACAATATCCGCGTGCTCAAGCGCATCGCCACCATCCTGAACAAGTTCAAGGACTACAAGGTCAAGGTGGAGGGGCACGCCAACCCGGTGGTCAGGACGCCGGCCGAAGAAAAGAACGAACTGCAGCCGCTGAGCGAACGGCGCGCCAAGGCGGTCCTGGCCGAACTGGTGAAGTACGGCGTTGACGGCGGCAGGCTCTCGGCGATCGGCATGGGCGGCACCAGGCCCGTGGCAAAATGGGAAGAACGCGCCGACTGGTGGAAGAACCGCAGGGTGGAGTTCATACTTATTAAGTAGAGGAAGTGGTAGCCGGCAGGAAGAGGAAGACCACTTCTTCCTGCCGGCGGTACCGCGAACTGCGCGGATCCGCTACAATCGCGGATATGAGCGAAAACGACGACTCCGTACGCCGCGGCGTGCCTTACGCCTTCACGGCCTTCGCGATCTGGGGACTGCTCCCCCTCTATTGGAAAGCCCTTTCCGCCGTCGATGCCGCGAGCATCCTCGCCTGCCGAGTGGTATTCTCCCTCGCCTTTATTTGGATCGTCCTCGCGTTGCGCGGAAATCCGGCGTGGCCACGCATCTTCGCGGACGCGAAAGCCCGAATTACCCTCCTGCTTTCGGCGGCGCTTATCGGAATCAACTGGGGCCTATATATCTGGGCCGTCAATTCCGGCCGTACCGTCGAAGCTTCGCTCGGCTACTACATCAATCCGCTGGTCAACGTGTTTTTCGGGACGATCTTCTTCCGCGAACGGCTGACGCGCCTGCGTTGGTTCTCCTTCGCCCTCGCCTCCGCGGGAGTGGTCGCACTGTCCGCGTCCACGGGCTCCATCCCCTGGATTTCATTGGTTCTCGCCGTCAGTTTCTCCCTGTACGGCCTGGCCAAGAAAGCGGCCGGCCTTGATCCGCTTGAGGCCCTCGGCGCCGAAACCCTGGCGCTGGCTCCGTTGGCGCTGGCGTACCTCGCGTTCCGCGGGGCGTCGGGGGAATCCGTATTGAACCATTCGTTCCCCGTCCTCGCCCTTTTAGCCTTCTCGGGCATCGTGACCGCGCTCCCCTTGCTCGCCTTCGCCGTCGG
>DPXI01000080.1 GCA_003527485.1 Treponema sp.
ACCTATGCCGAAAACCTCGCCTTTATTTCCGGAAAGGAAGGCATCGAAGGGGTCGAACTCCTTTTTTTCATGTACGACGAATCGGTCCTGAGGGAATTCCGGTCCGAGCTGTCCCTTATCGAATCCTTCCGAAACCGCTTCGCCTTCACCGCCCATCTGCCCGACGGGCTGCAGTCCTCCCACGAGGAACTGGTCGACCTGCTTTCTCCCCTCGTCCGGAGCTTCGTCGTCCATCCGGGACCGGCCGGAGAGGCGGACGACATGGCGGAGCTGCTTGTCCGCTGGCAAGGCCGGTTCGGGGACCGTTTCCTGTTGGAGAACACGCAGGACGGACGCTTCGAGGCCTTGGAGCGCCTTCTGCCGGAAATTCCCGTCTGCCTGGATTCCGGACACCTGCTGCTGCATGACGGGAGTCCCGCCGCCTTCGCCGGCTCCCGCGGAGAGCGTATCGGACAGATACACCTTCATGCGGTGGATGAGGTTGCCGCCGCCGTGGACGGTCGCCTGCGCGACCACCGCGCCTTGGGCGGCGACCTCCGCTGGCTGGATGAGCTCTCGCCTTTCATAACCTCGTTCCGGGGTATCCTGGAACTTGAAGTTTTTTCCTGGGAAGAAGCGCGCGAAAGCCGGCGCGTCCTGCAGGAGCGGGGCCTCGTCCCCCGGAGGAACAACGAATGAATGTCCTTGCCGTCGAAAAAGCGATGATCGCCCACCTGGATTCCCTGACCAAGCCCAAGGGCAGCCTCGGCAAGCTCGAGGACTATGCGGTTAAGCTCGCGAAGATACAGGGCCGCGTTCCGCCCCTCGTGCGGAAGAAGGCCGTCTACGTATTCGCCGGCGACCACGGCATCGTCGCCGAAGGCGTTTCCCTTTACCCGAGCGAGGTTACCTACCAGATGGTGCTCAACTTCCTGGCCGGGGGAGCCGCTATCAATGCGCTGGCCCGGGGAACGGGTTGGGAGGTCATCGCGGTGGATGCGGGCGTCGCCGCCGATTTTCCTCCCGCCGCGGCCCTGCCGGCCGCCGCCCGTTTCCTGGACCGGAAAATCGGCAAGGGAACGAAAAATTTCCTGGTCCAGGACGCGATGAGCGCGGCCGAGGCCAAAAAGGCCCTTGATACGGGGCACGCCCTTGCGGACGACGCGGCGGCCGCGGGCTACGATCTGGTGGCGATAGGCGACATGGGCATAGGGAATACGACGACGGCCGCCGCGCTTCTCGTCGCTTTCGGCATGGACGCTTCCCTCGTCATCGACCGGGGGACGGGAATAGACGACACCGCGCTGGCGCGCAAACGGGAAGTGATCCTGGAATCGGTTCGCAATCGGGGTCCCTTTTCGGATGCGGAGCACGTATTGCGGGCTGTCGGCGGGTTCGATCTTGCGATGATGACGGGTTTCATCCTGGGCTTGGAGAGCAAGGGGATAGCTTGCGTGTTGGACGGCTTCCCGGTAGGAGCGGCAGCGTACGTCGCCTTCAGGATGAAGCCTTCGGTGGTCGACTTGCTCTTCGCCGGGCACAGGTCCAGGGTGAAAGGGCACGCCCCCGTGCTCGAGGCCCTCGGCCTGGATCCCATACTCTCGCTGGACATGCGCCTCGGCGAGGGCACGGGCGCGGTGACGGGCGGCTTCATGATCGAACTGGCCGCGAAGGCGGCCGGCGAGATGGCTTCCTTCGCCTCCGCAGGCGTGAGCGAAAGCGCGGAAGATGAAAAAGACTTCTGAGGACGGCGTACCGGGGAAGGATTCCCGCGATACGCGGGCGACAGGATTCGACCGTTTTCTGTCCGCCTTCAGCTTGGTAAGCCGCCTTCCCGTACGCCGGAGCTTCTTCTTCGATCCCTCCCGCCTTGATTTCCACCTACCTCTGGTCGGCCTGCCGGTTTCCCTGCTTGCCGCAGCGACCATGGCCGCCGCTATGCGGGCGACTGCCAGCCCGACGGCCGCGGCCTTCGCCGTCCTCGCGGTCCAGTACCTCGCCTTCAACCTATTCCATTTGGACGGGCTATTGGACACGGCCGACGCTTTCCTCGGTCCGGGCGACGCACAGAAGCGGCTGGCTATCCTGAAGGATTCACGGATCGGCGTGTTCGCCTTTTTCGCGGGCTTCATGGCGCTGGCGGCAAAACTGGCGCTCCTGCTACGCGTCGCTGGCCTTGGCCCGGATTCCGGAAACCTCTTTGGCCTGGCGGCCGTCCTCGCCTATCCCATCGCGGGACGGGCGGCGGCGGCCCTGGTGCCGGCGCTCGCGCCGCCGGCCGGCGAGACGGGACTCGGTGCCCTCGCCAAAGGCTCGAAGGCTTCCCGCGTCCTCGCGGGAAGCCTGGCGGGAATCATCCCGTGGGCGGCCCTTTCGATGCTCCTGCCGTCCCTGTTCGCCCCGGTTTTCCCCGCGATCGCCGCCGCCTCTCCGTTCGAACCGCTCTTCCTGCTCGGCTGGGCCTGCATCGTTCCCTCCGCCATCATTCCGGCCGTCTTTTTCGCCCGCCTGTACCGGCGGGGCGTCGGCGGCTATACGGGCGACGCGCTGGGAGCCGCCGTGGAGAGCGGAGAACTTCTCCACCTGGCCCTTTCCCTTGCAGCGCTCGGCGCGGCCGGCGCTGTTTAGGCGGCTGCGGCTTGCCTACCGATCCTTGCGGCGTTTGGGAGCCGGATGCAGCACGAGGGGCGTTCCGATCAGCTCCGGATGGTCGGCAATGGAGATTTCGGCGAGGAAGGCCTCGCGGATGAGATCCTCGCGGAGGACTTCCTTCGGCGTCCCGAGAGCGAACAGCCGGCCTTCCGAGAGCACCGCGATCCGGTCTGCGTACAGTCCCGCGAGATTCAGGTCGTGGAGGCTCGCGACCACCGCCATACCCTCGTCGGCCAGATCGCGCACGATGTCGAGGGCTTTTGCCTGGTGCCTGACGTCAAGGGAGGAGACCGGCTCGTCAAGCAGGAGCACGGCGGGTTCCTGGGCGAGGGCGCGGGCGATCATGGCCCGCTGGAGTTCTCCTCCCGACAGTTCGGTGATGAGCCGGTCCTCGTAGCCGGCAAGTCCCGCCCTTTCAAGCGCGCGCTCTACGGCCATGCGGTCGGCTTCTTCCCCGCGTCCGAACCAGCCCCGATGCGGGAAACGGCCCTGGAAGACGAGTTCGCGGACGCTGTACGGCCAGGGCGCGTCCGTTCCCTGCCGGAGATAGGCGATGCGACGCGCCCTTTCGCGCGGTTCGAAGGATGCGACGCTATGGCCGTCCAGTTCGACGGACCCGGCAAGCGGTTGCGCGATTCCGGCGATGGTCCTGAGCAGGGTCGTCTTTCCCGCCCCGTTCGGCCCGACTATCGCCAGCAGTTCCCCATAGAATATTTCCATGCTTACGTTTTCCAGCACGGTACGGGTCCTGAAACCTGCGCTGAGCGAATCCAGTTTAAGCCGGAGGCTTTTCATCGTCCGCCTCCCCTGCCCCCGGCGCTCCCGGCGCCGCTTCCGGCGCCGCGCTTGGCGAGCAGGTACAGGAAGAATGGCGCCCCGACGAGGGCGGTGACGACGCCGATCGGCAATTCCAGGGGCGAGGCCACGGTCCGCGCGAACAGGTCCGCGAGCAGCACGAGGACGGCGCCGACGAGGGCGGCCGTGGGGACGAGCCTGCGGTGCCCGGGACCTACGACCAGGCGCGCCGCGTGCGGAGCGACGAGGCCGACGAAGCCGACGATGCCGGCCGCTCCCACCGCCGCCGCCGCCGCGAGCGAGGCGCCGACCACCGCGGCCGCCCTCGCCTTCCTGACGTCCAGCCCGAGGCTCGAAGCCGATTCCTCCCCGAACGCGAGGAGGTCCAGGGGCCGGGAGGCGAGCATGACGATCGCGATGCCGAGCGCCATGACCGGCACGGTGGAAACCAGGTCGTTCCAGGTGGAGACTCCGAAGCCTCCGAGCAGCCAGTAATAGACCGTATGCAGATCCTTGTCCTTGATCACGAGGACGAGCGACAGGAGCGCCGAAAACAGGGCGCTCAGTGCGGTTCCGGCGAGCAGGAGGGCCGAAGCGGGCGGCGGATCGGCCACGGTTCGGGAAAGGGCGAACGCGAGGCCCGTCGCGGCGAGGGCTCCGCCGAAGGCGAAAAGGGAAGTCGAAGAAATCGGTCCCAGGTCGGCCGCCCCGAAGGTGATCGCGAGGGCGGCGCCGAGGGCCGCTCCCGAGGAGGCACCGATCACGTAGGGATCGGCGAGCGGATTGCGGAAGACGCCCTGGAAGCCCGCGCCCGACGCCGCGAGCGCCGCGCCGACTGCCGCCGCGAGAAGGGAGCGCGGCAGCCTCAATTCGAACACTATCGTCCCGGCGGTTCCCCCTTCGCCGCCCGAGACGCGGGAGGCGAAGGCCCGGAACAGCTCGGCGAGGCTGATCCGCACCGAACCCGAGCACACGCTCGCCGCGAGCACGAAGGCGAGAAGGACGAACAGAAAAACCAGGAGGAGGACGTAGTTTCGTCGGGGCATCCGGCCGCCCCTACCGGAAGCTGTCCGGGTGCAGGATGCGGGCGATGGCCTCGACCGCGTCGGCCAGGCGGGGTCCGCCGCGGTTTATCGCATCGGCTTCCACCGTGGCGATCCTTCCCGCGGAGACGGCCGGCATCGAAGCCCAGAGCGGGCGGCCCCGCACGGCCGCGAGGTTCAGCCGGTCTCCGTGATCATTGCCCGACATGATCCAATCCGGCTTTCGCGTCAGCAGCTGTTCCAGGCTCACCATGGGCCACTCTTCCTTGAGTTCGGCGAAGATGTTGACGCCTCCCGCTTCGGCTATGGCCTCGCTGATGAAGGTGGCGCCGCCGGCGGTCATGAGCGGATCGTCCCAGAGTTCCCAGAAGACGGACGGCCTCGGCGAGTTCCGCACGGCTGCGGCGACCTTCCCTATCCGTCCTTTCATGTCGGCGACGACAGCGGCGGCCCGGGCGTCCTGCCCCGCCAACTTTCCGATCGCGAGGATATCCCGGCAGACGTCCTCGATGCCGAGCGGCTCCACGGCATAACAGCGGATGCCGACCGCCTCCAGGAGCCCGAGGATCTTGACGTGCATGCCGCCCGAGATGACGACGAGATCCGGCTTCAGCGCCACGATGCTTTCGGCGCTTACGGTTTTTCCGGAAAAGCCTCCGACCTTCGTCTTGGAAGCCGTTTCCGCCGGAAAGTTGCAGTAGCTCGTGACTCCGACGACGCTATCGCCCGCGCCGACGGCGAACAGGATCTCCGTCGCCGAGGGCGTGAGGCTAACGATCCGCCGTGCGGGGCCCGGGAGCGCGACCGTCCGGCCCAGCGCGTCCTCCAGGACGATTCGGGCACCGGCGGCCGATTGCGCTGAAGCTGCAGGGGCCATCAAGACGCCGAAGACGGTCGCGAGCATGAAAATGCCTCTATCGGTTCTCATCATGATCTCCTCGTCTTTTCTGGGCATTGAATGGAGCGACGCGGAGAGCGCGGAGCCGACAGGATCGGCATAAGGCGGCGGCGAGGAGGCTTTTCCCCGTGGAGGAAACTGTTTCCTGGATCATCGGAATGGGAGACATCGAATTCGTCCTAAGCCCAGAGGACAGGTACGGAGGTCCCGCGCGGACAGCCGGAAGTCCGGATCCCAGGGGTCCGGGACGGGGCAGGTTTCCTGGCTGGGGACTATACGGAACAGGTTTTATTAAAAATCCTGAAGGGATTTCCAGTAAAATTTCCGTTGCGGCCGCTGCGCCCTTCCCGGAATCGTGTTCCAGTGGTATCGCCCCCCACGCCGCCTGAACGCGGTTATGAGGAGGATCGCTTCGACCTCGTCCTTCACAGTGCCTGGGGGCGCGCCGGATTCAAGCCGGCTTCCCTCTCCCGGCGTCCGCGTTCATCGCGGTCGGATCGCCCGGAGGCCTTTCGGCGCCATCGTCGCGCGAAGGATACCCCGGAGCCTTCCTCCTGTCAATGTCACGCGCCTGGCGCCCCTGAAGGTCCAGGCCGCGGCGTCAATCGCGGTAGTAGTCTATCTTCCAGAGGAAAAGGCCTTGGGACGGTGCGGTCGGACCCGCCATCTTGCGGTCGCGCGACTCGACGACGCGGCGGAAATACGCCGCGTCGGCGCCAGCTTCCTCGTAGTGCAGCAGGCTGCCGACGACGGAGCGGACCATGCGGTACAGGAAGGCGTTCGCCGCGATCTCGAAGACCAGCTTGTCGCCATCGGGGTGGAAACGGGCGAGGGACACGTAGCGGTGCCGGGATTCGCTCGGATCCTTGGGCGTGGCGAAGGTCGAACAGTCCGTCTCGCCGATCAGGCCGACGGCCATGGAGTTGAGGACCGAAAGGTCGGGACGGCGCCATAGCTGCCAGGCATAGCGCAGTTCATGCGGCAGGGCAGCCCTTCCGCAGATCAGGAAATAGCGGTAAAGCCGGGTCTTGGCGTCGAAGCGGGCATGAAAATCGTCGGACGCCTGCCGCGCCTCGAGGATGCGCACATCCCGGGGCAGGAGTCCGTTCAGGGCCGCGACGAAGTTGGAAGGAGGAATCGAAGCTATGTCCGTGCGGAAATTGGCAACCTGGCCCGTCGCATGCACCCCGGCATCGGTCCGGCCGGATCCGAAGAGCTGGACCTTGTTCTTGTGGATTCGACCGAGGGCCTTCTCGATCTCCTCCTGCACGGATCGGCCGTTTTCCTGCCGTTGCCAACCCGAGAAATCGGTGCCGTCGTAGGAAACGATCAAGCGGATATTTCTCGTCTCAGTCATCGGTCTCGTTGAGTTCGCGGTTCATCGCGTCGTACAGGTCCCGCGCCTTCTCCAACAGCGGTCCCGGTTTGGCCTTGGAGGACTTCCCCAGCCCGAAGATCTTCGCGATCGTCCGCTTCGCCTCCCCGATGGCTTCGATCCTGCGTTCCGGATCCTCGCGTTGTCCGTACTTCATCTCCAGCAGAGCGGTAAGGTACAAGGCGCCTTCGTAGGCGTAATTCTTGTCGGCGTCGGGACCGAAGTTCCGAATCCCGGAAAGCGGCTCCTTCCCCGACTGTTCGCGGAGTATGGATTCCTTGTAAAGGAAGCGCGCTTTCCGCTTGAACAGCAGGGAAAGCCAGTCGTAGTTTTCTCTCGGGTACTTCTTGTGCAGTTCGTCGAAGAGCCAAGCCGAGCGCAACGCCTCTATGCCTTGCTTGAGCGTCGGCGAAAACTCCTTCGTATAGAAGGAATAGCATCGGAGCGCGAGGAAATGGGCGGCGGCGCCTTCCGGCAGCGCGCGCGGGGAGGAAAAATCGACAGAAGGGAAGACGGACTGGACTTCCTTGATGCGCGCGTCCTTGTCCGCGATGATGCCTTCCTTGCTCTGTTCGGGCACGTTCGGGAAATCCTGCTCCGAGGAGGCGAACCAGCAGGAGGGGCAGACGGTGGCGCCGTAGACCAGGGGGTGGATGTCCCCGAATTTGGCCGAAGGTTCGTACAGCCGGTGGAGCTCGTCGGTGAGCGCTCCCGCGATGAGCCTGCCCCCTCCCGAGAGCAATTCTTCCCGGTAGAAGCTGGTCTCGCAGACCGGACAGCGCAGGGGATCCTTTGAATAGAATGTAACTTTCAGTTCGCGCTCTTCGTGGGCCTTGCTCATCAGGCGCCTCCGGCTTTTTCCAATACGACCATCGCTATCGCGTTGTCGCTTTCATGGGTCAGGGAAAGATGGACCCTATCCGCTCCCGAGCGTCCGAGCGCCGCGAGGGCGGTACCGAAAAGGTCCATTTCCGGCCTTCCGTTGAAGCGATTGACGACCTGCAGGTCTTTCAGGACTATCCCCGAAAGGCCGGTGCCGAGCGCCTTGCCGAAAGCCTCTTTCGCGGCGAAGCGTGCCGCAAGGGAAAGGCTGGACGCCGCTCCCCTGGAAAGGGATTCGGCGAGTTCCGCGGGGTGGAAGAATCTCTCAAGGAGGCCGGGTATGGTTTTCCAGTGCTCGAGGCGCCTAACGTGCACGACGTCCACACCGATGCCGACGATCATCGTCCATCGTCCTTTTTCTGGGCGATTTCCACGGCGACTTCCATCGGATCGAAGCGTACTACCGAAAAATTCGGAGGCGCCGAGACGATGAGGGGAAGCATGTACAGCCCTTCCCCATCTATATTCGAGCAATCGAGCGAAAGCAGGGAGGCGTCGGGAATGTAGGCCTCCAGGTCGTTCTGGCTGCCTTCCAACTTGACCGAGCCGAAGTTGACCTGGGGACGTGCGAGGAAGGCGGGTGAAAGGCCGGAAAGTATGATCGGGAGATGTTCGAGCGTGCGGATCATGATCGTCTGCTGGATGATACCCGTAAACCGGATCTGGGAATCCCCGCGTACGGCGATCAGGGGATCACGGTTGATCACCTTGACCGTTTCGGTGAAATTTTCCTTCTTGCCGGACAGCTCGACGAAGTCCGTCGTCACGTCCTCTATCCTCATTATGGAGGTCGAAGGGCCGGACACTTCGACCTCGGAGGGCGTCAGGCTGTACGAGGAAAGTTCGAAACCCGTCTCCAGATAACCCCGGAAACTCGGCGTTATGGGCACGGTCTTGGTCAGCTGGAATTCGACCGCGATCGCGACCTCCAGGGGATCCACGTGGACCTCCAGGGGATCAACTCCGGCGGCGGTGCCCTTTTTCGTGATGAGGACGGGCGCCTTGTAGACTCCCTCCCCTTTGTATTTCGTCAGGTCGATGTAGGCTTCGATGTCCTCTTCCAGGATGGGGAAGACGCTGTTAGCCTCGCCCCTGAGGGTTATCCGGACCATGCGCGGGTAGGAGCTGGCGGGGACGAGGGCATTTTCCGTCCTCACGCGGAGGGGAACGGAAAAGAAACGCTCTTCGAGGGCGCTCATACGGTGGAACATGAAGAGCACGATGGCGACGGCCACGGAGAGGACCTTGACCGGCCAGTTCGCGGTGAAGCCGTCCACGATTTTTTTAATAGTCATGGAAGCGCTCCCTTGCTTCGTCGGCGGCGACTTCTGTCGCTTCGCGCTCGCCCGAATCCAGAAGCTCGCGCAATTTTTTCTGTACCGATACGGGCGAGAGATCGTAGTACAACTTGGAATCGTAGGCCAGGGAAATCGCTCCCGTCTCCTCCGAAACCACAAGNNCTCTTGCGTATGTCCTGTTGTTCGGAAAGGGGGAGAAAACAGCCCGCGGCAAGTATTTTGCCGTTCTGGATCACCATGGCGCCGTCGTGCAACGGGCCGTCGTAGGCGAAGATCGTAATCACCAGGCTCGAAGCGAGGTCCGCATTGATGCGCGTACCCGTGTCCATGATGTTCTTGATGCCCACCCGACGGGGAAAAACGACCAGGGCTCCGCGTTTCTGTTCGGCCAGTATTTCCGCTGCGGTCACCACGGATTCGAGCTGTCCCAGGCGCGGCTTGGAATCCAGTCGGAACCATTCGCCCTGGCCCAGCCGCATGATGATCTTTCGGAGTTCGGGCTGGAAAACGATGGCGATGGCGATGAAAAGACCGGGAGCGAGCAGGTTCAGGATCCATTGGAGTGTGGTCAGCTTGAGGAAATACGCGATCGCGTAGACGAGCGAAAGGAAGCCCGCGCCTTTGATGAGCTGGACCGCCTGTGTCTTCACGAGAAGATCGTAGCCCTTGTACAGGAGCAAGGCGAGGATCGCGATATCGACGACGGGCCTGATCCAGTTGTAGATCGAAGCCGCCTGTTGCAGCCATTCCACCGAGCCTGTTCCCCTTATCTTTCTATTCCGCGCGAACGCTCCGCGATGGCCCACAGGACGCGCGCCAAGTCCGCCGTTTCAGCGACATCGTGGGTCCGGAGTATGCGCGCGCCTCCGGCGACGGCGACCGCGGTCGCCGCGAGCGTTCCCGCCAGGCGACCTTCCGCCGGCTTTCCGGTAATGGCGCCGATGAAGGATTTCCTCGAAAGTCCGACCAAGACAGGATAGCCCGCGGCGCTTATTTCCGCAAGCCGCGCGATGAGATCGAGGTTGTCCTCCAGGCGTTTGCCGAAACCGATGCCGGGATCGATAGCGATGGATGCTTTGGCGATTCCCGCCGCTTCCGCCCGCCGCGCCGCCGTCAGCAGCGCTTCGAGCACCTCGGTGACGACGTCCTCATAGAAAGGGGCGTCCTGCATGTTCGATGGAATTCCTTTCTTGTGCATCAGGATCACCGCCGCTCCCCGTCCGGCGCACAAAGGCGCGAGCAGGGGATCGTCGCCGAGGGCCGAAACGTCGTTGACGATATCGGCGCCCGCGTCCAGGGCCGCGCGGGCGACAACCGACTTGCGCGTGTCCACGGAGATCGGGATAGCGCTCTCGCGGCGGAGAAGCTCGATGACGGAGACGACCCGCTCCAGTTCCTCTTCCGCGCTTACGTAGGCGGCGCCCGGCCGCGTGGATTCGCCGCCGAAATCGATGACGGCGGCGCCGGCGGTCTCCGCCGCGAGAGCGCGCCGGACCGCCTCTTCCCGGCCGGCCCGGCTCGGCGCATAGAAGGAATCTTCCGTGAGGTTGATGACCGCCATGACGGCGGGAGGTCCGGAAAGATCGATGTACCGGGAGCCGCCCAACCTCAGCGCCGGAACGCCGATGCTCAAAGCGCGGACCTCAGGAGGGTGATCCGTCCGGACGTGCGGTAAGCGTCGGCCGTGCGGGCCGCGATGCCCCGCGCGTCCAGCGAAACCGCTTCCAGCAGTTCGTCGCGCGTCGCCTGGGAGGGAAAGGCATCGGCGGCGCCCAGCGCGAGGATGCGCGCGTCGATTTCCTTCCGGGCCGCGAACGCCTCGACGTATTCGCCGAACCCGCCCGCTCCTATCCCTTCCTCGACCACCACCACCAGCCGATAGCTGGAGATCACCTTCAGCAGATAATCCTCGTCGAGCGGTTTCAGGAAGCGCAGGTTGTACAGGTCGGCCGCGATTCCCTCTCCCGCCAGCAGGTCAGCCGCTTCGGCCGCTTGCGGGTACAGGCCGCCGGTGAAGGCCAGCAGGACGGGCGCGCCGGCATCGCGGACGAAAACGCCGCGTCCCTGCACGATCGGGGCCGACAAGGCTGCTATCGCATGGGGGCACGAGGCCTTCGGATAACGGAGTATGCAGGGACCGCCGCGCGATGAAGCCCAGCGGAGCATGAGTTCGAGCTCTGCGCTTCCCGCCGGAGAAAGGAGGGTGAGGTTCGGGATCGGTCTGAACAGGGAAATATCGAACAGCCCTTGATGGGTTTCGCCGTCGTCGCTGACGAAGCCCGAACGGTCCAGGGCGAAGATGACGGGAAGGTTCTGGATGGCGACGTCATGGATGATCTGGTCCACCGCCCTCTGGCTGAAGGTCGAATAGATGGCGGCGACGGGTTTCATACCCCGTGCCGCGAGTCCTGCCGCGAAGGTCGCCGCATGCTGTTCCGCGATCCCTACGTCGAAAAAGCGCGCCGGATAGGCGGCGCGGAAGGCCGCGAGCCCGGTTCCCTTCTCCATGGCGGCCGTGACCGCGACGACCCGCTCGTCCTGGGCCGCCAGCGCCACCATCGCCTTACCGAAGGCTTCGGTGAATGTGGCCGGACCTGTCCGTTCCATGACGCCCTCCGTTACGGAGAAGGGGGTCACGCCGTGGAATGAACTGGGGTCGTCCTCCGCCAGCTCGTAGCCCTTCCCTTTCCGTGTCGTCACATGGACAACGACCGGTTTACCCAGCGCGCGGGCGTCCCTGAGGACCTGTTCCAAGACCGACAGCTGATGCCCGTCGATCGGACCGACGTATTCGAAGCCGAGATCGACGAAGAAATTTTCGGGAAAGAAGAGCACCTTCGCCATTTTTTTCATACGGACGATCAGGTCGTACAGGAAGGGTCCCGCCCAGGGGATTTTCCTGACGATCGAATCGACGCGACGGCGGAAGGTCTGGTAGCGGGCCTTCATGGTCAGGCGGCTGAGGTATTTGGACAGGGCGCCGACGTTCGGCCCGATGGACATTTTGTTGTCGTTCAGGACCACGACCAAGGGTAGGCCGAGTTGGCCCGCATGCGACAGGCCCTCATAGGCGAGGCCGCCGGTCAAGGCGCCGTCGCCGATCACGGCGACGGCGCGTCCCTTGCCCTCGAGCAGTTTCTCGCCGGCGAGAAGGCCGAGCGCGGCCGAGATGGAGGTGGAGGAATGGCCCGTGTCGAAATGGTCGTGGGGGCTTTCCGCCCGCTTGGGGAATCCGGAGAGGCCGCCGGAGCGTCGCAGGCCGTCGAAGGACGCGCCGCGGCCGGTGAGCAGTTTATGCGCGTAGCATTGGTGTCCGACGTCCCAGACGATCATGTCGGAGGGCGAATCGAAGACGCGGTGGATGGCGACGGTGAGCTCCACGACGCCGAGGTTGGAGGCGAGATGGCCTCCGTTCCTGCTCACGGTCGAGACTATGCGTGCGCGGATCTCCGCCGAAAGCTGCGCGAGTTCGCGCCAGGAGAGGCAGCGGAGATCGGAGGGTTCGCGGATGCGCGAAAGGATGGATTCTTTTGCCATGATACGGGTTCGAGTATATCCCATAATGAAGGCCGAGTCAGCGCCGGGCGCACCCATAAAAAAAAGCCGCGAATGCCTTGCGGCTTCGCGGCTTATTAGAAGAAGTCTATCGCTTCTTGTTCTTGTGGCGATTCTTCCTGAGCTTCTTCTTCCGCTTATGCGTCGCGATCTTCTTGAGCTTGCGCTTTCTTCCGCAGGGCACTTCGAAGTCTCCTTTGCAGTAAGATCAAATCCCGTCGAACCGAACAGGCGGTACTCGTAGCCGATTGAGGCAGGAAACCTTCACCGATTATGTAGCAGGCTCGGCAAAAGGTCAAGTCCCGAAGTCTTTTGCCCATCTTCCGCGAGAAAAGCCTCCAGTTCGGCCGCGACGAGGGACGCCAGCTCTTCCCCGTCGTCGCCGGCGCGCAACCGGCGGACCCCGGGAATGGACGAGAAGAACAGGATTTGCCGCTTCGCGTAATGGCGGCTGTTCCGCGCGACGAGCCTCTGTACCTCGTCGAGGCGGTCCGAGAGCGATCCGTCGGGAAGGAAAAATTCGGCATAGCCGATCGCGCGCATCGCCGGATCGCCGTTGCCGTAGCCGGCTTCCCTGAGGGCGGCGACTTCGAGCGGCAGGCCGGCCCGGAACATGGCCGCGGCGCGTTCGTCGATGCGCCGGTAGATCTCGGCGCGTTCGCGCTCCAGGGCGATCGCGAGGATGCGGTATCCGGGGCGGTCTGATGCCGCTCCTCTTCCGTTCATGGCGAAGGAGCTGAGCGGTCGGGATGAGACGCGGAATACTTCCAGGGCGCGCATGACGCGGTAGGCGTCATTTACATGTATGCGCGCGGCGCTCGCCGGATCGGCTTCCCGCAGTTCGGCCATCAGCGCATCGGCGCCCTTCTCCTCCAATTCCCGCGACAGGGCCGCGCGGATTGCCGGATCGGAAGGCGGCGCCTGGCTGAGGCCGAGGGCGAAATTCTTGAGGTAGAAGCCGGTGCCTCCGGAAACGACGGGGATGCGACCCCGGCCGGCGATCCCCAGACAGGCTTCATCCGCAAGGCGGACGAAGTCGCCGGCATTGAAGCTTTCGTCGGGGTTTCTGATATCGATGAGATGATGCGGAAGACGATCGCGGAGGGACGCGTCTGGCTTGGCCGTGCCGATGTCCATACCGCGATAAACCTGCATGGAATCGGCGGATACGACCTCCGCCGCGAAGCGGGGCAGCGAGCCGTCCGTGCCCCGCGCGAAAAGCCTTTCCAACACGGCCGTCTTGCCAGAGGCCGTCGGACCGAAAAGCAGGAGGACCGGGATCGGCCGCGGGGACTGCAGGGAGATTAATCCTCCAGGCGGAAAGCGACCCGACCGGTGAATACCTGGCGCGCGCCCAGGGAGACGACCTTGCCGTCGTTCTTCTCGACTTCGGGATCGCGCATCATGGAGAGCTGGTATGCGCGACGGGAAGCGGCGCAGGTGACCTCGTACATGTTGCGGTCGTATTCGATGAGCTGCTCGATCGGGAAAATCATGTATAGGCTCCTCTTTACAGGTTGACCATGAATCTGTGCATTTATTTATACACGCACGCCGTGCCGAGTGTATAGGGGCATGGCGAAGGAGGGAGTCTCCTTGACCGGGGAGCCTCGGGACTGTACCTTAATGGAAGCGCGCGTTTCGCGCGTCCTCGCTTACAGGGGGTACCCAGATCATGAGGAACGTTAATCCTCCCAACATGCCGGCATGGATGCGGCCGACGACCGTGGTGATCATCGTCGCCGCGATCGCCGTCATGGCCCTTTTCGGGACGAGCTTCTATATAGTCGATCAGACTGAGGAAGCCGTCGTCACCCGTTTCGGGCGTTACCTGACCACCTCGGGGCCCGGGATGCACTACAAGCTGCCCTTCGGCATCGACGCGCATTATCCGGTCAAGACGAGGGTGGTCCAGACGGAGCAATTCGGTTTCCGGACCCTCAGCGCGGGCGTCAACACCCAGTATTCCGATGAGGTCTTCCCCGACGAATCCACTATGCTCACCGGCGACCTCAACATCGTGGACGTGGAGTGGATCATCCAGTACCGCATCGTCGATCCGAAGGCCTGGCTCTTCAACGTGCAGGAGCGGATCAAGACCATACGGGACATTTCCCAATCGGCCATCAACATGCTCGTCGGCGACCGGACCATCCTGGACATCATGGGTCCCGAACGGACCGCGATCGAGGAACAGGGCGTCGCCCTCATGAACGACACCCTGAAGTCCTACGGACTCGGCATCGACATCATAGCGGTGAAGTTGCAGAATATCGTGCCGCCCAAGGGCGTGCAGGAAGCCTTCGAGGACGTCAACAAGGCCATACAGGACATGAACCGCCTGATAAACGAGGGCAAGGAAGCCTATAACAAGGAAATTCCGAAAGCCCAGGGCGAAGCCGACCGGCTCGTGCAGGTAGCCCAGGGCTACGCCGCCGAGCGGGTCAACAAATCCAACGGCGACGTCGCCCGTTTCAACTCCGTCTACGAAGAGTACCGGAAGGCGCCCGAAGTCACCCGGAGAAGGCTTTATTACGAGATGATGGAACAGGTCTTCCAGGAAGACAAGGGCACGACCCTCATCGACCGGGATTTCCAGAATTTCCTGCAGATGAAGAACCTCGATTCCGCGGGAGGCTTGCGATGAAACGCGTACTCTTCGTATTGGCCGTCATCGCGGCTATCGTCATCGGCTTGCTGGTTACCGGCCCCTTGTACACCCTTAACGAAGGCGAGCTCGCCGTCGTCGTCCGGCTCGGCCAGATAGTCGCCGTCCAGGAACAGGCGGGACTCCATTTCAAAAGCCCTTTCCTGGACGACGTGGTCAAATATCCCAAGCGTATCCTCTCCTGGGACGGGGAGCGGCAGCGCATACCCACCAAGGAAAACCAGTTCATCTGGGTGGATACCACCGCGCGCTGGCGCATTTCCGATCCGCTGAAATTCTACGAATCGATCACGTCGATAGAGAACGCCTACGCAAGGCTCGACGACGTCATCGATTCGGCGGTCCGCACCGTGATCGCCGACAACTGGCTCAGGGAGACCGTCCGGAATTCGAACATCATCCGGGAACGCAAGGCTTCGGAGAATTTCGAGGTCGGGACGGAAGCGGACGCGACCCAGTTGACCGCGCTGACCCGTACCGAGGCGGTGTTCGATGTCGTCTCCAAGGGACGGAGGACGCTGGCGAACGAGGCTCTTGAACTCTCCCGCAAGCTCATGCCGGAATACGGGATCGAACTCCTCGACATCGTGCCGCGCCAGATCAAGTACTCGGACGAGCTCACCGAAAGCGTGTACAACCGGATGATCAAGGAAAGAAACCAGATCGCCCAGGCTTTCCGTTCGCACGGCGAGGGAAAGAAGGCCGAATGGCTCGGCAAGCTGGAGAACGAGCAACGCTCCGTCCTTTCCGGAGCCTACGAAAAGGCGGAAAAGATCAAGGGAACAGCGGACGCAGAAGCGACCAGGATCTACGCCCAGTCCTACGGCCGCGATGTCGGCTTCTTCGATTTCTGGCGCAGCGTTGAATCCTACAAGACGACGATGCCGAAATTCAACAAGACCCTGTCGACTGACATGGATTATTTCCGTTACCTGTACTCCCCGACGGGACGGTAAGCGGGCATGGACAGCCTTGAAGCATCGCCCATCGCCGGTATCCTGGTCGAAGGCGCGGAATGCCTGGCCGTGGATACCGGCCTGACTCCCGCGGCCTTCGCCCAGGCCAAACTGGCCCGCTACGTCGTGGAAAGCGCGGCGCTCGTCGATCCTTCCCTGCGGATCGAGGAGCGCCGCGCCGAGGGCGTCGTAGAGCGCGACGGACGGATGCTCGTACGCTTCCCTCCCTTCAGCGGGGAACGGCTGGATCTCCTCGTCGCGCGCTGTCCTTCCGGGGGTGCGCTGGGCGAGGCGGGCGCGCGCGCGGTCGCGGCGCTGGGGCGCTGGATGGCCGCCCTTTCCCGGCTGAGGTCCCTTACGGAAGCGGCGGTCGGACGGGCGTCCGACCTTCCCCTGCCCGCAGCAGCCATCGCGGCTGATGACGGGTCCATGCTATTCCTTCCCGCCGTCCTCGCATTGCGGGCCATGGAAGGCCGCGGCGCCGAAGCGCGGTTCGATGGTGTCGACAAATGGATACAGCCTGATCTGTCGGGCGAGGCGGGAGACGCATTCACGGCGGCTGCCCTCGCCTATCGCATTCTCTGCGGCGTCGATCCTTTCGGCGGGAAGGATGCGGACGCCGTGCGCGCCGACATGCGCGACGGCTGCGTCCTTCCCGCAAGCCTCGTCCGTCCGGATCTGGACGAGGAAATCGCGGATCTCCTTGACGCATGCCTGGTCCCCGCCGAAACCGCGGCCGCGGGCAACCGCGTGCCGCGGCGGACGCTTGCCGCCAGGCCGAGCCTGGCGCGGATATCGGAGGGATTCGCCGCTGCGGAGGCGCGAGGTTTTTATAGGGAATTATCGCCCTCCGCGCATGAAGCCGCGCGGGCTGCCAAAGACAAGTTTTCTCGGACACGGGGCGACACGGTAAGGACCCGCCGTTTCATGCGCAGGAATTCCACCGTCATCGCGGTTATCGCAATCTCCGTTCTCGGCGTCGCTTTGTTCACCGCGAGCATGATCCGGGACCGCGCCGGCCGGCCGACCACGAAGGGCATGGTGCCGATCGAAGTCGTGCGGACCTATTACGACGCCTTCGGCAAGTTCGACCACGAGATGATGGCTGCCTGCGTTACGGGCAAGGCTGGCAAGAACGATATAGACGCCGCGACGAACCTGTTCGTCATCAGCCGGGTACGCCAGGCGTACGAGAACAAGGACGCATATATTTCCGCGGGCGAATGGATCGCCGCGGGTTCTCCGGTTTTCGACGGGTCAGTATTCGGCGTGGATGCCCTCCGCGTCGACTCCGTCGACGACGATCCTTCGGACGGCGCGGTGTCTTTCACGGCACGCTACGACCTTTGGCGGCCGGGTGAGCAGCCCGACCGATCGGGGGCGGCGAATGCGACCGCTCCCGCCGCTCCCGCTCCCGTCAGGGAACGAAGGGAAGACTCGCTTGTTCTCAGCCTTCGCAGCGGAGCTTGGCGCATATCGTCCATGGAGCGGAAGCTGCTGGAATAAGCCTTCCGTTAGCGGAGCCCATAGTCGTTCATCTTGTTCAGAAGCGTCCGGCGGGTGATGCCCAGCTCGGCGGCGCTCCGTTCCCTATGGCCGCCGTTCCTCTCCAGCGCGGCTTCGATCGCCCTTTTTTCCAGCTCCCGCAGATCGACGATCCCGTCGCTCCGCGAAGCGGGGGCGGAAATCGCCGCGGACCTCGCCTCGTGGGGATTCGCCATATGGGCGCCCATTTGGGCGCCCATTAGGGCGCCCGCGAAGGAGAAATCCCTCGCGCCGAGGGTTTCCCCGTCCGAAAGGATAACCGCCCGTTCCACCGCGTTCTCCAGTTCCCTCACGTTGCCGGGAAAGGGATAAGCAAGCACGAGCGCGAGTGCCTCGTCGTCAAGGCGGCGGGCACTCTTCCCCATCTCCCGCGCGAAGCGGGCTACGAAACGGGTCATGAGTCCAGGAATGTCCTCTTTCCGTTCGCGCAAAGGCGGAATGCGCAACCGGATGACGTTCAGCCGGTAGAACAGATCCTCGCGGAAGGCGCCCGAACGAACCGCCGCTTCAAGGTCCTTGTTGGTGGCGGCGACGATGCGCGCGTCGATGGGAATCTGGCGGACCGCTCCGAGCCGCATGATGCGCTTGTCCTGCAGCACCCTGAGGAGTTTCACCTGGAGGGCAAGCGGCATGTCTCCCACCTCGTCCAAGAAAAGGGTTCCTCCCGCCGCAAGTTCGAACAGTCCCATCTTCCTGGAATCCGCGCCTGTGAATGCGCCGCGCTCATGGCCGAACAACTCGCTTTCCAGCAAGGATTCGGGTATCCCGCCGAGATTTATCGGCACGAAAGGACCGTCGGAACGGAGGCTCAGCCGGTGGATATGGCGCGCGAGCACTTCCTTCCCCGTGCCGCTCTCCCCCGTCACGAGGACAGTGGAATTCGTGGGGGCCACCTTTTCCGCCAGGGCGCGCAGTTCGGCCATGGTTGCGCCCGCCCCTATCCATTCGTCCCCTTCCGCCTCTTCAGCTCCCCGCGCGGAGGACTCCGCGACCTGCGCGGCGCGCGCGGCACGCACGAGGGCGGAATCGCGGACCGCTTTCCTGAGCCGAAGCACGAGCTCGTCGGGATCGAAGGGCTTCACCAGATAATCGGCGGCTCCCCTCTTCATCGCTTCCACGGCGTCGGCGATCTCCCCGTGGGCGCTGATCATTATCGCGGGAATGGCCGGACCTGCTTCGCGGAGCCAGCTGAGGAAATCCAGGCCCGACATGCCGGGCATCCGCAAGTCCACGATGACCGCGTCCACCCGTTCTACGGCGAGCGTGTCCCGCGCCTGCTCGCCAGTGGACGCGAGCAGGCAGTCGATGCCTTCGGTCGCCAAATAGGCGGACAAAGACTCCCTCAAGTTCTTTTCGTCGTCCACCACGAGCGTTCTTATCTTCATGCCTCGGTTCTCCTCGATCGGTCCAAGGGGAGTTCGACGATGAAGGTCGTGCCGCCCCCTTTCCGTTCTTCGTGCCGGATGGAACCGCCTGCCGCTTCGGCATAGCGGCGGGCTACGGCCAGTCCTATACCCGAGCCCGTCGTCTTGGTGGTGAAGAAAAGATCGAAGACGCGGTCGGCCAGTTCCTTGGGAATGCCCCTTCCCCGGTCGGACACGCGTATCTCCGCGCGGCCGCGGCCGATCGGCTCAATGGACAGCTCCGTTCCCGACGATCCGTCTTCCTCGGTCGGAAGGCCCGCCTCGAACGCATTGGCGAGGAGATTGTCGACTATCTGGTCAAGCCTCCCCGCGTCGATGCGGACGCGCAGGCTTCCGGGAATCGCGGATCTATTCGATCCGGTGGATCTATTCGATCCGGCGGATCTATTCGATCCGTTGGAAACCCGGCCGCCGTAGCGGTTCAGGGTCGAAGCGAGCCAGGGGCCGAGGCTCACTGGTTCGGGCTTGCCCTCGCCGGAGGCAAGGAAGAGCCTGAGCCGGGACGCGAGGGCGGATAGCCGGTCGGTCTCCTCCTCGATGACGGCGACGCTTCCGGCGGCATTTCCGCCGGCGCTCTTCATCAATATCGCGCACTGGATCTTGACGACGCCGAGGGGATTCTTTATCTCGTGGGCGAGAGTCCGCGCCGCTTCCCCGAGCGCGACGAGTTCGCGCGTATGGAATTCCCTGCTCCGGTACTCGTCCAGCCGGCGGGCCAGCATGATGAGCATGGCGAAGGTCGACGCGACGGCCAGCGCGACGAGCACCCCGCCGAGGATCACGGCGAACTCTCCGCGGCTGAGGGCGGGCGCCTCCGCGGATACGAAGACGAGCCGGCCGCCTCCCATGGTCTGGGCCGGAGCGAAAGGCCGCAACGGGTCAGGCCTCAAAGGATCGGGAGGCTGCAATCCCGGGAGCGGCTGATCGCCCCTGCGCATCCTGCCGCGCATCATGGTCGCCCCGCCCACGGGGCGGACGAAGGTCACTGCCTTTCCGTCGAAAAGGGCGTCCTCGTTTTCGATTCCCGGCTGCAGCGCGGATGGCGCGATGCCGAAACGGTAGACGGCGTTGCCCTGAACCGTATAGATACCGAAACCGCGCAAGCCCTCGGCTGCTTCTATCAGTACCCGCTGGTCCCGGTCATATGCCTGGAGCAGATTCGCGGCAAGCTGGAAAGCCTGGAATTCAGCGACGATGCGGATTCTGCTGCGTTCCTGGAATACGAGGAGAAGTACTCCCGATACCGCCAGCAGTGATATGGCGCCGAGCATGGCCGCGGCCAGGACAGCCGCCGGCCGCGATGCGGCGGAGCGGGACAGGGAGGGGCGCGGAACCGCCTTCGTTCGTTCGTTCTTCATCGTCGCCAGTATAGCTTTTTTCGGACGGTTGCGCGATTCCCGCTCCACGGGTACGATCTGGCGATTACGGAAATGATGGGCCTGGCAGGTACCGGAAGGAGAGCGACATGAATATCCGCGAAATCACGGGGGCCGCCTTCGCCTCCGCAAAATTCGACAACTTGGAGACGGACGCCCCGCGCCCCGAGGCGCGGGGCGGGCGGCTCTTCATCGATCCGGCGTTGCTGCGCGCGGTATCCGAAGAAGCTTTCCGGCGGTCTGCTTTCCGTCTGAGGCGGACTCACCTTGCCGCCCTTGCGCGTATACTCGAGGAGCCCGGCGCTTCGGAGAACGACCGCGCGGTCGCGGAGACGCTACTCCGCAACGCATTGGTAGCATCCGAGGGCAAACTCCCCCTCTGCCAGGACACGGGAACGGCGACGGTCGTCGCCTGGAAGGACGAATCGGTCGCGACCGGCGCCGGGGATGCCGAGGAACTCGCGGAAGGCGCGAGGAGGGCCTATACCCGGAACAACCTGCGATCCTCGCTTCTCGGCGTCTCCGGAATCTTCGAGGAATTCGATACCGGCGATAACCTGCCCATGCAGGTGCATATCGAAGCCGAAAGCGACGGGGAGCCCGGTCCTTCCTACCGTTTCATTTTCATAGCGAAGGGCGGCGGCTCTGCCAACAAGACGTCGTTTTTCCAGATGACCAAAGCCCTCCTCGAGGAAAAAACGCTGGAAGCTTTTCTGAAGGAGAAGATCGCGGCGCTCGGGACGGCGGCCTGTCCCCCGTATCGGCTCGCGCTCGTCATCGGCGGAACAAGTCCCGAGGAAAACCTGCGTATCCTCAAGCTGGCCACCACGGAGCTGCTCGACGCTGCCCCTCCCTTCGTCTCCGGCGGAGAGGACCAGGCCCGCGCGCGGGAACGGGGCTGGATCAGACGGGACAACGAATGGGAAGAGAGGCTCATGGAGATCGCGCGGACCAGCGGCATAGGAGCGCAGTTCGGGGGTAGCGCCCTCGCCCTGGACGCGCGCGTGCTCAGGTTGCCGCGCCATGCGGCTTCCTGCCCCGTCTCCCTCGGCGTGTCCTGTTCGGCCCACCGCAACGTGCTCGCGGTTATCGACGCGGACGGGGTCCGCATCGAAAGACTCGAGGCGGACCCCGCGGCCTACCTGCGCTTCCTGGGCGGCGGGGCGGAACGCGTCGTCCTGCGCGCAGAAGAAGCCGCCTCGGCCCCGAAGTCCCCGACTGCCCGGCCGTCCGGCACCAGGATTCCTTTGGACCGTCCGATGGCGCAGCTGAGTGCGGATCTTTCTTCGCGGAAGATCGGAGACCGCCTGCTGCTTACCGGGCCGCTCCTGCTCGCCCGCGACGCCGCGCACCTGAAGTGGCACGCCCTCCTCGCCGCGGGGAACCCCTTGCCCGAGTACCTCCTGCGTTACGCGATTTTTTATGCGGGGCCGGCGGCGACTCCTCCGGGCATGGTCATCGGGAGCCTCGGCCCCACGACGGCCCAGCGCATGGACGGTTACGCGGAGGAGCTGATGTCGCGCGGAGCTTCCCTGGTGACGCTGGCCAAGGGAAACCGGGCCCCGTCGTGGACCGACGCCTGCAAAAAATACGGCGGGTTCTACCTGGGCACGATAGGCGGGGCGGCGGCGATCCTGGCCCGCGACTCCGTGATCAGCAACGAGATCGTCGATTACCCAGAACTCGGAATGGAGGCGGTCCGCCTCATCCAGGTCGTCGACCTTCCCGCCTTCTTGATCGTGGACGATAAGGGGAAAGAATTATATTCCATGCTCCGGAGGACCTAAAGCGCCGGGGCGTCGGTGCTCAGGAGCTCTCCGACATTCAGCGGCAAATCCTCCGCGTTGAATTCGAATCGCCGCGCTTTGTCGCGGTACATTTGCCGGTCCGCTTCATCCGTAGGATCATCCTCGGAACCCGCGAACTCCCCGCAGCCGATCGACAGGCAGATCTGCGGATCAGCTGAAGCGTTGTCCGCCTCCAGGTTTCTCTTGATACGATCCTGCACCGCATCGGCGGCTTGGCGGTCGGTTTCGGGGAGAATGATGGAGAACTCGTCGCCTCCGATGCGGCATACGTGATCGACCTTGCGCACCGACGCCTCCAGGATTCTGGCCAGCCGCTTGAGCACCTCATCCCCGACTGCATGGCCGAATTCGTCGTTGATGGCCTTGAAACGGTCAACGTCGACGAGAATGACGGTGAAGGGCGTATTGGTCCGCTCCGTCCGGGCCTTTTCCCGTTCGAGCGCGGCGTCGTAGGATCGCCTATTGTGGACGCCGGTCAACCCGTCGACCATCGCGATCTTCCGCAAGGCCGCAAGGTAATAATGCTTTTCCACCGCGATCGCGGTGAAGTCCGCGATGGTCTGCAGTATCTTCAGCTCGAGTGCGCTGAAGGCCTCTCCGTCCAGTTTATTCACCAGTTCGATGACGCCGAATACCTTGTCGTTGGATTTCAGGGGGACGCCGATGATGGACTTCGTCCTGAACCCGGTGAGTTCGTCCATGGAAGTATCGAAGCGCGAATCGACGGAGACGTCCGGCACGATAAGGCTGCGGCCGTTCGTGAGTATCCAACCGGCGATACCGGAATCGCCCGGCAGCTCTTTTCCCTGAAGGAGCTCCACCCCCGAACCGATGACGATTTCGAACCGGAGCTTTCCCGTCCGCGGATTCTTCAGCATCAGGGACCAGTTGAGAGGCGCGAAAATCTGTCCGATGCGTTCCATCACCGCGTTCAGCGTTTCCCGCAACGTATGGGCGGAAGCGATATCCTTCCCTATTTCGGCGAAAAAGGAAAGTTTCACCAAATCATCTATCCTCGGTTCGTGATCCATCGTCATGCGACCATTGTATAACGGTATTCCGAAAAAAACATCATATTGCCTCATGGAGAAGGGCTTCGTAATCCGAGGCCGCCAAGGCGACCGGATTGGTTTTCGTGCCTGCCGCGGAAGCCAATTCCGGTATATCGGCTTCGCGCATGCCCCAATCGGCGAGCCGCCTGAGTCCCGCGATGGTCACGAGCCGCCGGAGGGCGGCGGGAAGTCCGTCTTCGGGCCTGCCCGACGCGCCGGAAAGCGGCGCGAGTAGCCGGGCGGCGGCGGCGTAGGCCGCGATCGCTTTGCGGCTACCGGGTTCTCCCCCCCGTTCCCGCAGGAGACGCAGATTCAGGTCCGTCGCCGGAACGAGGAGAGCCGCGCAGGCGGCTCCGTGGGGAACGGGATAGCGGGAACCGAGGGGCGACGCGAGCGCGTGGACGCAGCCGAGTCCCGCGTTCGCAAGACCGAGGCCTGAACAATACGCGGCGTAGGCCATATCCGATCGCGCTTCCAGGTCGTTTCCGTCCGCAAGCACCCGCTCGAAGGAGCGCGCGAAGGCGACGATTCCGCTCGCGCAAACGGCTTCCACCAAGGGGGATGCCTGGGGCGAGGTCCAGGCTTCCAGCAGCTGCACCAGCGCGTCCAGTCCGCTCGCGGCCGTAACTTCGTGAGGGCAGCCGAGCGCCAGCTCGGCGTCCACGACCGCGACCGCGGGCACGAAGGAGTCGTGCCTCAGGGATTTTTTGAATCCGCCGGCTCCGATCTTCGAAATGACCGCATTCTTGGTCGCCTCGCTTCCCGTGCCGGCGGTGGTCGGGGCGGCAAGAAGCCAGGAGGTTGACCCTGAGGGCGTGCGGTCCCCTACGCCTTCCAGGAAATTTTTGACGGACGGCGGGGTTTCTCCGCGCTTCGCCGCGGCTTCCGACTCCGCGCAGAGGGCCGCGATAGCCTTGCCCGCGTCCATCGCGCTCCCGCCTCCGACGGCGAGAACGGCGATGCGCTCCGCCCGCCCGCCCGAAGCGTTCAGGAGGGCCGCCGCGGAGGCGTCGATGAAGTCGGGATCCGGTTCGTGCGCGCACGCGAACTCCAGAAGCCGGACGCCTGCTGAACGGAGCTCGGCGACCAGGCCCGCGTACCGCGATCCGGCGCGGAAGGACGCGCCTCCCGTCACGAGCGCCGCGACGGCGAAGGGGAAGCCCTGCGCTTTCTCGCGCCCGGCGATCAAGGCCGGTACGAGTGCCAGGCGTCTAGGTCCGAATTCGAGCCTCGGCGTCCGGGCGAATGTGAAGGCGTAATTCACGGGGCACTCCTTTCCGCTTTCGGCGGATGCCGTAGGTCGTTTTGACATAGGCGGCGGGAATCGACCCAAGCGTCGATAAGAGCCCGGGCGACCGATCCCCGGTTGGGAATCTCAGGGAGGGCGTCCCAGGAGTACCAGGCCGCTTCCATGATCTCCACCAGGTCGGGTCTGATGTCGCCTTCGGAATGTATGGCGGTGAAGCCGAGCATGAGGGAGTCGGGGAAAGGCCATGGCTGCGAGGCCGCGTAGCGGATGTCGCGTATCGCTACGCCGACCTCCTCGAGCACCTCGCGGCGCGCGGCTTCCTCCAGATTCTCCCCGGCTTCCACGAAACCCGCGAGCAGACTGTGCACGCCGTTCCGGAATTTGGCGTTCCGCGCGAGCAGTATGCGGTCGGCTCCGTCGGATACCAGGACTATGACTGCGGGCGATATCCGCGGGTATTCGCGTTTTCCGCAGGAAGGACAGTGCCGGGCGAATTCGTCGTCGGCGAAGCCGTTCCGCGTGCCGCAGCGTCCGCAGAAAGCGGACTCGTCTATCCAGCGGGCGATATGGCAAGCGCGCAGAAGCCGGGAATAATCGTCGGACCCTCCTGCGGAGGCCGCTTGCTCGGCTGCCGCCGCCAGCAGCGCACGGGCCCCGGCGACTCGCCAGAGGGCGGGAGGCTCCGCGGCCGGATCGTCGATGAGAAGTTCAATGCAGGAGCCGCCGTCCGGAAGAGGAACGGAATAGCGTCGGGAACCGGCCGGCGCGGCGGACTTTTCGGGATCGAAGCCGAAAGCGGCCTGTGCGTCGGACAACTCCGGGGGGACGAGAAGATCCTGGCCGCGGAATCGGAAAGCGATGGTATTCATTGGGTCTCCGCGTCCGATCATACGCCGGATGCCCGCGTCCCGGTCAAGCCGCGCGCCCGGGATAAAAAATGAAGGCGCTTTGATTCGACGTTAATTATCATTACTTTATTAATCATGAAAGCAACGACGGCAGGCCTTCCGACCAAGACGGAGTCCATTGTGCTCGGCGGAGGCTGCTTCTGGTGCATAGAGGCGGTGTTCGGAAGAATTGATGGCATTAGGTCGGCCGTTTCGGGTTATGCCGGCGGTGACCTGGAAAATCCCGCATATGATCAGGTCACGACCGGAACCACCGGGCATGCCGAAGTGGTCAAAGTGGAATTCGATCCGGAATCGATCCGCCTTGAAGACGTGCTGGATATCTTTTTCTCGGCCCATGATCCGACCACCGAGAACCGGCAGGGCGCGGATACAGGAACGCAGTACCGGTCGGCCGTGTTTTTCCTGGACGCGAAGCAGGAGAGCATCGTGAGGCGGAAGATCGCTTCAATCGATGCCGCCGGGATTTGGAAGAACAAAGTCATCACCGAGGTAGCCCCCCTCGCCGCTTTCTGGCCGGCGGAGGAAAGCCACCAGGACTATTACGAGAAGCATCCCTATGCCGGTTATTGCCGGGTGGTCATAGCCCCGAAACTGAAGAAGATAGGGCTCGACATCGGCGCCCTGGTCAAATGAGCCCCAGAATGCTCCGCGTCGCCCAGGACGCCAGCAGATGTCCGGCAGCCTGGGGCACGAAGGGCGCGGATCCTTGCCTTCTGCGCGGCCTTCCCGGAATTCCCGCCTTAGGCGGAGCGTAATCCCCCAGCGCCGCGGGCGGCTCGTCCGACCAGGCGCAGGTCACCGCATACGAGGTGTCCAGCCCGAAACGCCTCAGCCGTTGCCGCACCGAACTCGCCAGAGGACAGCCGGCCGCCTCCCAGATCGAGCCCATGCGGAGGCGCGAAGGATCCAGCCTCCCGCCCGTTCCCATGCTCGATGCGAAGGGTTGCCCGGCCCGCGCCAGCGCCGCGATGAGGTTCGCTTTGGAGTTCAGGGAATCGATGCAATCGATGTAGAAATCGCAGTCGGCGGGGATCGAAGCCGCGACTTCCGCGCCCGAAACCAGCAAGGCCCGTCCGTCCACCTGAGCTGCGGGATTGATCTCCCGTGCGATTTCAGCGAGGGCCAGTGCCTTGGGGACTCCTATGAAGCGCCTGTAGCCGAAGGCGAGTCGGTTCAGGTTGGATTCCCCTACTTCGTCAAAATCGAAGGCGATCAAGGCGCCGACACCGACCCTCAACAGATCGACGGCGCAGGCGGCTCCCACGCCTCCGAGCCCGAACACGCAGACTCGGGCTCGCGCGAGAGCATCCATTCCCGCTTCCCCGAACACGAGGGCAGTTCTTGACGAGAAGGTCTCAGCCGCCGATTCCATAGGCCCTCCTGAAATTGATGTCCGTCGCAGCCTCCACGACGGCGCTATCGGCGGAACGCAGGCGAGCCGCCTCGGCGATCACGAGAGGGAGATCGCTCCAGTCCGAATAGTCCCTGCCGGAGGAAAAATTCGGCCCTCCGAAGGCCTGGTAGGGAGCGTCGGTTTCCACGAGCAGCTGATCCAGGGGAATGCCTGCACAGGCCTCCCTGGCCTTCTTGTGGTTCAACGCGATAGGAGCGCCGAAAGAGAAATAGGCCCTGATGCCGCGGTCCGACAGCGACAGGGCTTCCCGGAGTGTGCCGGAAAAGGAATGAAAGATCACCGCCGGGAGTCGGGCGAGGATTCCGGAACGGGCGAAGGCGCGATCGGTCGCCCGGCGCAGGTGAAGAACGACGGGCAACTTACCCTCCAGGGCAAGCTCGAGCTGGGCGTCGAACAGACGCTCCTGCTCCTTTTCCGTCGCACGGTAGCGCCCTCCGTACAGGTCCATGCCGATCTCGCCCACCGCGCCGAGCCTGTTTTCCCGGACGAGGCCGGCCAGGAACGCGAGCGAAGCGGCGCAGGCGTCGGCCGATTCGGCCGCCAGCTGGGGATGCACGCCGAAGCAGGGGACCAGCAGCGGCGCGCCGTCACGAACGGCCTCGCGGGAGAGCTCCTCATGGTACAGGAATTCTTTCTCGTGCCACGCGCTGGCGGCGCAGGCCGTCCGGAGAGAACGCCTCAGGGTCTCGGCCGCCTCGTCGCGCCGGAGCAGATCGTAGGGGTGCGCGTGCGCATCGCTTGCCATAACGGGGCCAGTATACGTCCGCGGTGAAGGATGCGGGAATAGCTAAATCCGGCCGATGAGTCCTCCGATACTGGAAATATCAGGAGGATGACATGAAACGTTATTGCATCAAATGCGAATCGGGCCGGGTGGAATTCCTCGACGTCCTCCGGGAGACCGACGACGGCTTCCACGTACGCGTCGTAAGGGTGAAGGACGGATACGACAAGGTCGTCGAAGAATTCCTTGCCCGCAACCTTTTCGAAATCTGCGTCAAGACCGGCTTCATCTACGAAACGGCAGAGGCCGCTGCCACGGTCGCATAAGGGGAAACGGTATCCGGATTCGATCCGTGAACCCGCGCCCGGCCGCAGAGAATAACGGGTTTTGGACTCAGGCTTTTCCCGATTCCCATTTCAAGCTTGCGCCCTCGCGCAAGCTTTTTTATAAAGCGGCCTGCGGTGCGGTCTGCCGGCCTGGCGGCCGGCAGACCGCACACTCTAGCGGGCGTGCTCCATCAGCGTGGAGACGGTCACGGGTTCATAGCCGGCGCGAACCAAGGCGTCCACAAGCACTTCAAGCCTATTGAAAAGGTAGTCGTCGCGGCCGGAAGGCGGGATGCCCAGGCGGATCGGGATGATGGAGCCCGGAGCCTTGGCCGCGAAGATATCGTCCACCATGCGGGATGCCGACTTGTAGGCGCCGGGACTGCGTCGGGCGTCCGCGCGAGTGATCCAGTCGAGGGGATCTATGTCCCTGCCTATCGTGGCGTAGCCGACTTCGGCGGCGGCGGCGGCTATTTCCCGGGAGGCGGTGTAATACGGCGCATGCCAAAGCAGCGATAGTTCACCGCCGGTCGCGTTGAAATATTCGTCCTCGTTGCGCGCAAGTCCGCGCTTGATGAAATCGGCGTCGATGCGGTAGCGGGCGTCGGTGAGATCGATCGGCGCGAAGAAGAGGGACGCAGCTTCATGCCCCGAATCTTCGATCTCCTTCGCGGCCGCGGGATGCCGGCGGATGAATTCTCCGTTCAGGAAGAAGGTCGCCCTTATCCCGAAGCGCCTGAGAGACTCCAGGATGCCCGGCAGGCCTTCGGCGTCGTCAATGAGGTCGAAGGCGATGGCCACTTCCCGCCGACCGTAACGACGCCCATGGGAGAATACCGGCGAAGCCGCCTCATCGCGTCCGGCGGAGGGTACGGTTTCATATGCGACCGCGCCGTTCACGATAAGCGAACTCGTGCCTACGCCTTTGACGTTACGCAACATCGGAATATTCTCGTACGGCCCTGCGTTTTGGGCTTCAAGGTAAGCCCGGTAGCCGGGAGAGAAGGAAGAGGCGCTCCGAGGTTTCGCGTCGGCGGCCTCGGACCAGGGCTTCTTTCCGTCGGTCGAGAACCAGACCCCGTTGGATTTGGCGAGCAGGCGGATGCCGTCCTCATCGAAGGCATGGCTTTCGGAGGAAGACAGGCAGATGAGGCTTCTCCGTCCGGACAGGGACCGGCGTTCTATGGTGGAGGCGTCGGCCACGATAAAATCCTCGTTGCCGATCCAAAGCGCCTGCTGGGTGTTCCGGGATCCGAGATCCGAGAGGATCTTCCAGTTGACGTAATCGTACACCGCGGCGCCCGTGGCGCCCCACACGAGGGCTCTCGTTCCATCGGGCGAAAGTACCGCGGCCGCCCCCCTCGGATTTTCCGCGAGGGTGAAGCCCAGGACCCCGAACGAGCCGGATTCGCTGGCGGTGGAGAGCCGGTAGGCCTTGACCTTCGACTCATCGTTCGCCGGGAAGGTCGCGAGCACGGTGACGATTCCCGAAGGGGACCAGAGCAGGGTGACGTCGGAGCAGGAACGGGGAAGCATCAAGTACGGAAGGGAGGCGGCATCGAAGCTGCCGAGCGAATCCGCGCCGTAATCGTCCACCCCGAGCGGGTAATAGAAAAGGTTGCGGCCGCCCTTTGAGAGGATGATGGAGGCGCCGTCGGGCGCGACCCAAAAAGCATCGAAATTCGGATCGAATTCGAGGGGTATCTTGCCCGCCACATTGCCTATTTCCAGGAAATCGGCGTACAGGGCCCGGGCGAACAGTTCGGTGACGCGTACGCGGTACACCGTGGAACCCTTCAGGTAGAAAAAGTCTCCGGAGGACCCCCAGCGGACCGAAGATGCGCGGCCTTCGCCGATGACGCGGTATCGTTCGTCGATGAGCGGCGTGAGCGGAGAATCCACGGCCCTGAAATAGAGCTTGCCTTCCCGGGAATAGACGAAAACCCGCGAATCCGGGCTCCAGGAGGCGGGGAAGGACCTTCCCGGCCGTTCCACCCCGTCGGATACGATGGTGCGCGCCCCCGTGGCGGTATCGATGAGAGAAAGCGCTCCGTAGGCCGGACTGACCGGATCGACGTAGAGCATCCATTTCCCGTCAGGGGAAGCGGATGCGTCTTCCACGCGGCCGCCCTGGACGACGGCGCCCTTGACGAACGAAGGGTAGCCGGGAACCGCCGAAGGAAGACCTCCGGCGACGCTGACGCGCAGGGCTCCGAAGGGATTGCGGATCTGCAGCGTCCGCCCGCCTTCCAGCAGGTCGATGCGTTCGGGAAAAGCCGTCATTTGGACCAGGGCTCCCGAAGCCGCCGAGGCGGAAAAAAGGGCGCTCTGGCGCGTAGAGCCGTCCCCGCCCGTCCGGGCGACGAACAGGAGGCGGTCGTCGGCAGAAAGATCCAGACCGTCGAAGACGGTACGCGCGGCGAGCGTTTCCGCCGCCAGAACGAACGACAATATGGTTATCGTCGCGAGAGCCGCCGTGCGGCGGGGGAAGGTTCTATCGTTCATGTTACATCCCTTATCGGCGCAGAACGCGCGCGGCTTCAACACGGCCGGCGAACTCGTCCAGCTCGCGCTCCAGGTCATCCAGTTTTTGTTCGAGTTCGTCGATGCGCGCCTTGGATTCCCCATCCTCGATCCGGGAAAAGCTGCCCTCCAGTAGGGCGAAGAAGGACGGAGAAGAAGCGAGCGAGCAACCGCAGTCCGGGCAGAATGAAAAATCCGCTTCGCATTCCCGGCCGCAGGTCTGGCAGAGCCTGAATTCCCGACGCGCGCTCACAGCAGTCTCGCGGCGAGTTCGGCGAGTTCGCTGCGCTCCGTCTTTTCCAATTTCACGTGACCGTAGATCCTGTGTCCTTTGAAGGCATCGACCAGGTAGGAGAGTCCGTTGGAATTCGCGTCCAGGTAAAGGTTGTCTATTTGTTCCGGATCTCCGGTGAAGACCATCTTGGACCCTTCCCCCGCGCGTGAGACTATGGTCTTGATTTCGTGCGGGGTCAGGTTCTGGGCCTCGTCGATGATGATGAATTGGTTGGGAAGGGAACGCCCGCGGATGTAGGTCACCGCCTCTATCTCGATCACCCTGTCGCGCAGGAGCTGGTCGATGGACTTGAAGTTCTGCCTTTTCCCGACTGCGAGCAGATGCTCCAGGTTGTCGAAAATGGGTTCCATCCAGGCGCTGAGCTTTACCGTCTTCTCTCCCGGCAGGTATCCGATGTCCTTGCCGAGCGGCACGATGGGGCGCGAGACGAGGATGCGCGAATACGCTTTTTCGTCGACGGTTTTCTTGAGCGCCGCGGCGACCGCCAGCAGGGTTTTACCCGTACCCGCCCTTCCGACGAGCGTGACGCAACGGACCGAATCATCCATCAGGAGGTCCAACGCCGCCTTCTGGCGGTCGTTGAGAGCCGTCACTCCGAAGGCCTCCCGTTCTTCTCCCGCGTCGGACAGTAGACCCTCGGATGCCTTCCAGCGTCGGAGCGAAGAGCGCTTGCCCGTCTTCTCACGCAACATCAGGAATTCATTGTCCTGGAGCCTTTCCCGCCAGGGCGGATTCTCGCCGCGCTCCAGGGCGTCCATCAAGGCGGCGTCCGCATCGGCTTCCCGGTAGCCCTGGTAAAGGTTGGCCGCGTCGACCTTCTGTTTTTCATAATCCACGACCTTCAGGCCGAGGGCGCCGGCTTTTACGCGGGCATTGATGTCCTTGGAGACGAAGAACACGCGCCGGCCGTCCTGGCGCAGGGCGGCCGCCTGCAGAAGGATGCGATTGTCGTTGCTGTCCAGGGAAAGTTCGGGCGGCGCCTTTTGGACGTTTCCGAAGATGACGCGCAGGAGGGACCCGTTCTCAAGGCGGATCCCATGGCGCGCATCGCCGCCCTTGATAAGCGAATCGAGGAACCGGATCGCCTCCCGGGCGTTGCGGCCGCGCTGGTCAGCATAGGTCTTGAGTTTATCCAGCTCCTCCAGGACGGTGAGCGGGATGGCTATCTCGGTATCGCGGAAGGAATTGACGGCTTCGGGGTTGTGGATGAAAACGTTCGTGTCGATGACGAAAAGCTTCTTCGCGTCGCTTGCCATACCGGCTACTCTAATCCTGTGCCCGCTCGCGCGCAATAGCGCTTTTCGCTAGCGATCCGGGCTGCCGCCAACGGAGGAGCGCTGGACTTCCTCGGAAGAAACCGTGACCGGACTGGAATAGGATCTGATGAACGTCGCCACGGCGATCATGGCCATCAGGATGAGGACGAGTTTGCGCATGGAACCTCCTGTTCCGTCCCGACTATAGCACGCGGCCATTCCGGGCGGCAAGGATGCCCGGCGGCGCGTCAGCGGCGTGATAGCAGCCGGAGCGGGTCGATCGCGCGGCCATTCTTGTACACGGCGAAGTGGAGGTGCGGACCGGTGCTGTATCCGGTGGTCCCGAGCTCGCCAATTGCCTGTCCCTGGGTTACCCGTCGCCCTTTTTCGACCTTGTACGAATCGAGGTGGGCGTACATGGTCTGGTAGGCTCCGTTGTGCGAGAGGATGACGAAGTTGCCGTAGACGGAATTATAACCCGCGGAGGCGACTTTCCCGTCCATGGCGGCCCTGATAGGCGTGCCCATCGGCCCCGCCAGATCGATGGCGGCGTGGAAACGGCGGACCCCGGTGAAAGGATCGTTCCGCCAGCCGTAGGTCGAGGTGAGCCTGCCGTTGACCGGATACTTGAAGAGTTCCCCGAGCGCGGATTTCAAATCGTCGCCGCGCATGCGCGCCCCGGGCAGGAAGAGGCTGGCGCCCGGCGCGATGGAAGCGCTCTTCAGGTCGTTGGCGTCCAGGATCGCCTCCATCGGCACACCCCAGGATGCGGCGATACGCACGAGGGAATCGCCTTTCCTGACCGTATAGGGCACTCCGTCCATGTTGGGGATCTTGAGTACGGTACCGGCCTTAAGCTGTTTTACGTTCGTAACGCCGTTGAGGGCAATGATCGAATCGATGGAGAGCGCCCGGGCCGCCGCGATGGACGAGACGGTATCCCCGCCGCGTACGACATAGATTTCGGTGCTGAAGATTTCGCTCAGGTCCAGGGGCAGCTCGTCTCCCGCCGCAGGCGATGTCGGGTCCAATCCCGTCCAGGCTTTCATCGCCCGGTCGCGGAACGGACCGCCGAGCGGTCCGCCTAGCGCGTCGACGGGGCCGATCGGGGGAACCCGGAGCGCGACAGCGGAAATCGCCGCGATGGCGATAGAAAGGCAGAAGGCAAGAGGCCGCCAGCTTTTGTGGGCGAAGGCGCGTACGGCGATTTCCGCGCGGAAGGGCTTGCGCGGGAGAGGACGCGGGAGGACGGGCAGGACAGCCGGCCGGGCTGCTGTCTTTGCCGTGCGGGAGCGGAAGGGGAGAGCCGGTCGGCCGGGAAACGGCCTCCTGCGAACATGTTGTTTCAAGATCGTTTCTTGCATCACGAATCTTTTATCGACACGATCGCGCTTGACCATTATACTTGCGCGATATGGAATCACCGGCATCAAAGCCGAAGACCGCGAGGGCTGTTGTCGCGGCCTTCGCCGCGGCCCTCTTCGCGAAATCCTTTCTGGTTGATTTCATGATCGCGGAAGGCAATTCGATGGTTCCAAGCATAAAAAGCGGTACCGTCATGCTCGTGAACCGGGCCGCTTACGGAATCCTGGTCCCCTTCTCTTCCCGATATCTCGTCCGCTGGTCCGTACCTCGCCCCGGCGAAATAGTGGTCTTTCCTTCCCCCGACGGACGGCTCGCGGTGAAGCGGAGCGAGGATAGCGGAATAGAAGGATTTTTCCTCGCGATAGGCGACAACGAAGGCTCGTCCTACGATTCCCGCGCGTACGGCCCCGTAGCGAACGACCGGGCGCTCGGCCGTGTGGTGGGCATACGATGAGCGATTTCCGATCGGAACGGAAGACGGGGAAAGCGAGGGCGCGGCCGAGGCTTCGATTCGCTATTTTCTCCATCCTTCTGGCGGTCCTCGCGCTGGCGGTGATTTCCCAGTACGCCATCGCCATGCTGGTCCGCGGCGGCCGGCCGGCCTTCGCCTCGCGCGGACTGTCGGAGCGGGGACCCATACTGGACAGGAACGGACGCATCCTCGCGATGCAGACGCGGCTGGGAAACGTGACGATCTGGAAACCCGAGGTTTCCGATCCCGCGGCGCTCGCGGCGGAACTTGCTCCCATCCTGGAAATCGACGGGGCCGAATTCGAACAGCGCCTCCGCAACACGCCGGGCGATTTCCTTTACGCGAAGAAGCGCGTCGATCAGTCGGCCCTCGCCGCGATCGAAGCGGCCAGGTCCGGGGGGCGTTTGCGCGGCGTCGGCATGGAACCGGTGGTGGCCCGCGTATATCCCGAAAAGCGGCTCGCGAGCCAGCTGGTCGGCTTCGTCGGCGACGACGACGTGGGACTGGCCGGCATCGAATACGCGTTCCAAAGCGATCTGGCGGGTTCCGGGCCTTCATCCTACGGCGACCAGATCTTCCTCACGATCGACGCGAACGTCCAATACATCATGGAAGGAGTCGCGCGCCGGACCCTCGAAGCGAATTCTGCCGAGGCTGTCATGATGATCGCGCTGGAGGCGAAGACCGGCGACGTCCTGGGATACGTCTCCCTTCCCGATTTCGATCCCAACGACATACGCTCGTCCACGGACGCGGACCGCATGGACAGGCCGGCGGTCTGGGCTTACGAACCCGGTTCCGTGTTCAAGATCTTTTCGATCGCTTCCATTCTCGAACTCGGCGGCATCGAAGCGGATACTACTTTTTATTGCGACGGCAAGTATGAGAAGACCCTGCCTTCGGGAGAAAAGATCACGATCAAGTGCCTCGGCAGCCACGGCCTCGTGGACGCGGAGGACATCATCAAATACTCCTGCAACGCCGGCGCCGCGTACGCTTCCGATCGGGTCGATGCCGAAAGTTTTTCCGATATGATCCGCTCGTTCGGCTTCTCCGCAAAAACGGGTCTGAGCGTTCCCGGGGAAACGGCGGGTTTTCTCCGTTCGACGGAGCGCTGGTCGGCCCGATCCAAGCAGACAATCGCGATCGGCCAGGAGATAGCCGTGTCGGCCCTGCAGATGGTGCAGGCCGCCACCGCGATCGCCAATGACGGCTTGCTCGTGAAGCCGCGCGTCGTTTCCAAGGTCATCGCGAGCGACGGAAGCGTCAAGCGCGATTTTCCCGTCGCCGCCTCCCGCCGGGTGATTTCCGCGGAAACGGCCCGGGCGATGCGGAACTACATGCTTTCGGCCGCATCGGAAGCAGGAACCGGACGTCGAGCGAACCTGGAGGATGTTCCGATCGCGGTGAAGACAGGCACCGCCCAGCTCATCGATCCCTCGACCGGCACCTATTCCTCCACGGACTTCGTCGCCAGCTGCATCGCCCTGGTGCCGGCGGCGGATCCGGACATCATCGTCTACCACGTGATCGTACGGCCCAGGGGCGCCTCGTACCTCGGCGGACGCATCGCCGCGCCGCCCGTCGCCGAAGCCGCGGACGCCTTGGTTGATTACTTGGGGTTGGGACGCGGGCGGAATCCGCAAGCCACGCATTCGGGTACCATCGTCCTCGGGAAGAACACCGCCGTCGCCATCGGCCAGACGATGCCGGACCTCCGCGGCTTCTCCAAGCGTTCCCTCCTGCCGCTTTTGCTGAGGGACGATATCCGCGTGGAAATACTGGGGGACGGCTGGGTGAAAAGGCAAGTCCCCGAGCCCGGCGTTCCCGTTTCGGCGGGCGATACCGTCACGCTGGAACTCGAGTGACCCTGTTCGATACGAACATGAAGGCGCTGCGGGAGCGTTTTCCCGCTCTCGCCCCGCTTGTGGAAGCCGCCTCGGCCGCCTGTCCCGAGGCCGACGGCGAGTATTCGCTGGAGGCCGGCGGAAACGCGGTTCCGGCGCTCCGGGCGCGCGGGCGCCTTGTCCATTCCCTGAGGGATCCGGTCCGCGAGGGGCGCAGGCTCGCGGAAGGAGCCGTCGGCTCAGGCCCGGTCGTGATCCTCGGTTTCGGCCTCGGCTACGCCTGCGACTCCTTCGTCCATACGGATCGGCCGCTCGTGATCGCGGAGAAGGATGCGCGGGTGCTGGCCTTGGCTTTCGGGGTGCGGAACCTGGTCGGATTGCTCTTGCGGGACAACCTGGCTTTCGTGGTCGGCGGACCGCCTTCCGCCGTCCTTTCCGCCCTGGAAACATTCCCGGGCGTCCCGTCAGTGATCGTCAACCGGGCGCTGAGGGAAACCGATCCGGACTGGTACGACGCCGCCGCGGCGGCCCTGCGCCTGCGCCGGGCCAAGGACGAGATCAATGCCGCGACCTTGCGAAAATTCGGCAAGCTCTGGGTTCGGAACCTGTCGGCGAACCTGGACGCCATCCGTGACCTGAACGGTATCGTGCGCCTGGATGCCGTCGCCGCCGGCTTCCCGATCCTCGTGGTCGCTGCGGGACCTTCCCTGGACCAGGTCCTTCCCCTCCTCCCCGCCCTCGCCCGCCGCTGCGTCGTGGTGGCCGTGGATACGGCCCTGCGGGCCGTCCTCGCCTCGGGAATCGATCCCGATTTCGTGCTGGTCATCGATCCGCAGTACTGGAATTTCCGCCACCTGGACCGCTGCGTCGCGCCGCGCAGCATCCTGGTAACCGAATCCGCGGTCTACCCCCCCGTCTTCGGGGCTCCGTTCGCCCGCGCCTTCCTCTGCTCCTCCCAATTTCCTCTCGGACGTTTCGTGGAGGACCGGGTGGAACCCAAGGGCGAATTGGGCGCGGGAGGATCGGTGGCGACCACCGCCTGGGATTTCGCCCGGCGGCTGGGCGCCTCGTCCATCTGGATGGCTGGCCTGGACCTGGCGTTTCCCGGCTTGAAGACCCATTTCCGCGGCGCGTTCTTCGAAGAGCGCGTCCATGCCGAATCGCGGCGTCTCGTGCCCGCGGAGACACGCTCGTTCCACGCCCTTCGCGACGGCATGCCTTTCCTCGCCGCGGACGCATCGGGAGGCCGCGTGCTCTCCGACCGGAGGCTTTCCTTGTACGCCGCCTGGTTCGAAGCCCGGTTCGACCGTTTTCCCCGGATGCGTACCCTCGGCCTTTCACCGCACGGCTTGCGGATCCAGGGACTGGAGCTTGCGGATGCGGCCGACGCCATGGCCCTTCCCGAACGGCGGGAAGAGTGGGACGCCGTCCTCACCGATGCCCTCGCGCGAATCGATGAGGAGGATAGGCTGGGGAATCCGGCCGAATCGAGGGCAGCTCGTTACGCGGCCGCAAGGGCCCTTCTCGCGGACGGCCTTGCGGCGCTGGCGCGGACCGCCCGGGAGGGCGAACGAATCGCGCGTGGCGCGCTCGAGCGGAAGCTCCCCGAGGCGGATGCCGCCGCGGCTCTCAGAGCTCTGGACGCCGTCTTCGCCGAGGTTGAGCTGAGCGAGGTCAAGGATGTCGTAGGTTTTCTTTTCCCCGGGCCTGAGGAGCTGGAAGAAGGGTTGCGGACAAAGGCCGACGACAAGATTACCAGGCATCTGGAGTATTCGGCGGCGATGTGCGCGCGGCTTGCGGAGGCCGCCGAATACCATGCCGCCCTCCTTGGAGGGCGCGCACTCCTTGGAGGGTGCGCACTCCTTGGAGGGCGCGCACTGTTGTCGGGGCGCGCGGCGCCGCATGCCGGCAGATAATTTTTCGTAAAGCTATACAGCGCACCGCCGATAATTGTTGCAGGTGAGGAAAAATCCTCCATTTTGACGGTGCGCGCTACGACGTCCAGGCGCACCGTCTTTTTTTATTCCTGCCGATAGGTGGAAAGGAAGTCCCCGAGGCGCCCCATCGCATCGGCGATGGTATCCTTGTCGGGAAGAAAAACGATCCGGAAATGGTCGCAATCCTTCCAGTTGAATCCGCTCCCCTGCACGAGCAATATGCGCTTGGCCTTCAGTAGATCCATCACGAAACGCTCGTCGTCGGTAATGTTGAAACGCTTGACGTCGATCTTGGGGAAACAGTATAGGGCTCCCTTCGGCTGCACGACTGAAAGTCCGGGGATGGTGTTCACCAACCTGACGCATTCGTCGCGCTGTTCCTTCAGCCGCCCGCCCGGCAGCACGAGATCCTTTATGCTCTGGTAGCCGCCCAAGGCGGTCTGGATGGCGAATTGTGCGGGGACGTTCGCGCATAGCCTCATGTTGGAGAGCATCTCAAGGCCTTCACGATATCCGGATGCGATCGCTTTGTTCCCCGAGAGTACCATCCAGCCGGAACGGAAGCCCGCTGCTCGATAGGCTTTGGAGAGGCCGTTGAAGGTGATCGTGAGGAGATCGGGCGCGATGGTGGACATGGGTACGTGCACGGCCCCGTCGTAGATTATCTTGTCATAGATCTCGTCGGCGAAGAGGATCAGTTCGTGCTCCCGGGCCATGCGGGCGATTTCCTCGAGGATCGGGCGTTCATAGACGGCGCCTGTGGGGTTGTTCGGGTTGATCACGACGATGGCCTTGGTCCTCGGCGATATTTTCGAGCGCATGTCGGCGATGTCGGGATTCCAGTCGGCCTGTTCGTCGCAGATATAATGAACGGCCTTACCCCCTGCGAGATTCGCCGCGGCCGTCCAGAGGGGGTAATCGGGAGCGGGCACGAGAACCTCGTCGCCCGAATCCAGCAGACCCTGCATCGCCATGACGATCAATTCGCTCGCGCCGTTCCCGAGGAAGATGTCGTCGACACCGACGTCCAGCACGCCCTTCGCCTGGAACTCCTGCATGATCGCCTTGCGGGCCGGGAACAATCCCTGGGAATCGCAGTAACCCTGGGCGTTCTGCAGATTCACGATCATATCGTGGAGGATCTCGTCCGGCGCGTTGAACCCGAAAGCGGCGGGATTGCCGATGTTGAGCTTGAGCACGCGGAATCCTTCCGCTTCCATCCTGCGCGCTTCCTTGAGCACGGGACCGCGGATGTCGTAACAGACTTCGTCGAGCTTGGCCGATTTCTTGAACGAACGCATATTGGCTACTCCTGCTGGCTACCTAAGATCCCCTCGAGCGGCTTCCGTCACGCTAAGCGTAAAGACGATCGGCGGCTTCGCCGATCGATTTGGTGAGGACCACCACGTGGATTTCGGCGCGGGACTTTTCGATTTCTTTTTCCCAGGCAGCGCGGTTCGGAAATTTCGCGAGTACGCGGGAACGGCCTTCCGAAGCGGCCTCCGCGAGTTCGGCTGCCCGGTCCGGCAGGGCCCGGGAGACCGAGTCGACGAGGAAGGACGAAGCGAGGGCCGCGACGATCGCGTCCTTGGCTCCCCGGGAGAGGACCGAAAGCACGTCGGCCGCCTCCTCGAACCGGCGGGACAGCAGCAGCGTGAACGCGTAATACCATTCGATCCATTCCGGCGATTCAGCCCTTCCCTTCCCGCGGCGCGCGCGGAAGAAGTCCAAAGCGACGTCGTTGTCGTTCGCGAGCACCCGGGCGACTCCGAAAACCAGCGCGTTCTTGTCCAGCAGGTCGGGTTTGGCAGCGGCCACTTTCGCCTCGAGGGAGGCGACGGCGGCCGAATCGGAAAGGACCAAGTAGGTATTGGCCAGCAGCCGCACGAGCCGCGGCGACCAGCGCTTCCGTTTTATGACTCTTTCTTCCAGATAGTGGGCCAGGGCAGGCCAATCCTCCTGCTCGAGCAGGGCAAAAAGACGCCAATTGCCAAGGAAAAACAGGTCGATGGCAGCCAGGATGGCCGCGAGGATGAAGGCCAACGGCCAGTTGGCCGACCAGAAGGTCGCCGCGTACGCACCGCCGAGGGCCAGGAAAGGCATGGCGAAGACGAAGAGAAAGGAAAGTCCGACGACGGCGTTGAACAACGCGAAGACGTATTTGAATTTCAACGGCAAACTCCCCTATACTAATGCCTCTGTGCCTAGTTGCCGAAAATGATAGTTGAAAGCGGATCGAAGGGTCAACGGGGGATCGAAAGTTGAATAGTCATGCTATCAAGGACATCGTCGCCGGCAGCTTCTTTTCCGAACCCGTTTATCTGGACGGGCGCTTCATAGTCTCCGCGCCGGAAATGCCGTTCACTTCCGAACTCGTACGCGCCCTTCTGGATTGGGAATTCAGGGAAGTCCTCAGCGACGGCATTCCCCAGGCTAATTATCTGGAAACGAAGCCGGCCGAAGAAACCGTGGTCGGCGAAAGCTCCCCTTCCGTGGGCGACACGGAACGGATTCGGCGGGCCACCGAATTCTACCGCGGTTTCCACGAATACGTGGAAACCCTTTTCACCCGTTTCGTGACCAAGACCGAAATCAACGTGAAGGACGTGGCGGAGAAGGTGAAGGAGCTCTGCGAAACCGTGAAAGAGGACCGCCGTTTCCTTCTGCGAGTCCAGGACCCCGGGAGCGCCGACCGGAATTATCTCGCTTCCCATACCGTCAAATCCACAATAATAGCGGTGGTCCTCGGATCCTACCTGAAGCTGCCCAACCACCGGCTCATAGAACTCGGCACGGCGGCCATCCTCCATGAGATCGGCATGGTGAAGCTGCCTCCGCAGCTGTACATGACCGACCGTCCCCTGACTCCCCCGGAGAAGAAAGCTATCCTCACCCATCCGGTACTCGGCTACAACATACTCCGAAGCATGAATTTCCCCCTCTCCGTCTGCATCGCCGCCCTCGAACACCACGAACGGGAAAACGGGGAAGGCTATCCCAGGCGCCTGACGACGGAAAAGATCAGCCTCTACGCCAAGATCATCTCGGTGGCATGTTCATACGAAGCACTCACCGCAGTCCGTCCCTACAAAGGCGCGAAGGACGGGTATGCCGGCATGATCGATCTATTGAAGAATGTCGGCAAGCAATACGACGACCTGATCGTGCGCGCCCTGGTTTTTTCCCTTTCCATATATCCGATCGGCTTGTACGTGCTGCTGTCGAACGGGCGGAAGGCCCAGGTCGTCGATGTGAATCCCGAAAACCCGCGGTTCCCCATAGTCCAGGTATTCGGCGAGAAGACGCCCGACGGGAAGGATAGGCTCCTGGAGACTTCCCAAGCCGGCGTCTATATCGTGCGGCCCCTGGTCAAGGACGAGGTCGCAGCGGGAAAAGCCGATTGATATCCGTCGGGCAATAACCGGAACGCCAACCGAAAACCTCCGGAATGCTCGGTGAAGTCTCCGCCCGGGATCTTTTCCGCCAGACGCCGCGCGAAGGCCGAGTCACCGGCAGCGCGCTCCCCGCGGACGTCAGCAGCGATATTGACCACGCAAACCCCGTTGCCGATTCCCTTCACGGATACCCGGGATACGGGGTTGAGCCTGCAGAGGTCGGCGGTCGCGAGTCCCGCCAGCACCGCACGGCGCGCCTCGCAGGGTAAATGATCCCCCTCCGTCCATTCGATCCCGACCCCGCAATAAGCCGCTACGGCGGCCGTGACCGCGCGGAGATGACGGGAGAGGTCCACGCGCGTTGTCGACGCTTCGATGAAGAGGGCTTCGGTGCCGAGGGTCACAGCGCATACGAGGGCGCAGATCCGTCCGGTGCTTCCGTTCTCAAACCTTTCCTCGTCCAGCAGCCGCCGGATGAGCCTGAGGTCGGCCTTTATGCGGACGGACAGGGTGTTGATGAGGTCCGAATCGCTTTCCTCGATCATGATCCGCTTCCTTATGGAGAGTATACGCTCTCCATGGGCATATTGCGAAGGCAAATGACCGGAGTTAGCATCCTCGGATGGCCAAGAACGTTCCGACACGTCTGCACGCAATCGTCGCATATCGAGTGCGAGCGGGAAGGGACAGGCTCGGAATTTCGCAGGCCGCCCTCGCGGAACGTCTCGGCGTATCGCCGGGTTACGTCGCCGGGATCGAACTCGGCCGCAAGTATCCTTCGGCCAGGCTCATGGAGCGCATTGCGGAAGCTTACGGGATCGAGCCTTTTCGCCTGTTGGTGCCGCTCGACGGATCGCTCTCCCCCAACGCGCGCGAGATCGCCTACGATATCGGCGATGGGTTGAAGAAGGCGATGGAGAACGAATTCAACGACCTGTTGGAGAAGTACCTTCGGGAAATTCCCTGACGAGCGACTTCCCAAGCTTCCGAAGCCTTGTTCGCGTCCCCGGTCCATGCTAATCTTGGCGAATATGGATGATCCCCCAGTTATTGAAATTCTCGTGCTCTTCTTTCTCGTGCTCCTGAACGGTTTTTTCTCCATGTCGGAAATGTCGATCGTTTCTTCGCGCAAGGCCAGGCTTCGCGCCAAGGCGGATGAGGGCCGGAAGGCTTACCGCCGTGCCCTGGACGCGGCAGAGAACCCGACCCGGTACCTCTCCACGATCCAGATCGGCATCACCCTGATCGGAATCCTTTCCGGCGCCTTCGGAGGCGCCACGATCGCGCGGACCCTGTCGGCTTCGATTGCGGCGGTCCCCCTCCTTGCCCCCTGGGCGGAGGGATTGGCTGTCGCGATCGTCGTCATTTCCATCACCTTCCTTTCGATCGTGGTCGGCGAACTCGTTCCCAAGCAGATCGCCTTGTCCAAGCCCGAGGCCATCGCCGCCGCGGTCGTTCCCCTGCTGTCGGTACTTTCCCGGGTTTTCTCCCCGATAGTCGGTTTCCTGTCCCGCGCGACGAATCTGGTCCTCAAGCTGTTCCGCATTCCGACGGGGCAGGACCATGCGATAACGGAAGAAGAGATCCATATAGCCCTCAGCGAGGGCGAGCGTTACGGAATCGTCGAAAAGAAGGAACGGAGCATGGTGGAGGGGGTCTTCTATCTCGGAGACCGACCCGTAGAGACCTTCATGATGCATCGTTCGGAGCTCGTATGGCTGGAAGCCGACGCGAGCGCCGACGAGACGAAGGCGGCCGTGCTCTCCGCGCGGCACCAGGCTTTCTTCCCGATCGCGAAGGGAGGGCTGGACAACGTGGTCGGCGTCGCCTCCATCCGGGACGTCCTGGCCGCGTTCGTGGACGGCTCCTGGCGGAACGTCGCCGATCTGGCGAAGAAGCCCTGCTTCGTGCCGAGCACCATGTCGTCGCTTAAGGCTTTCGAGTCGTTCAAGCGTAGCGGTTCCGAATTCATTCTCGTGCTGGACGAATACGGCGGGCTGGCGGGCGCGATCTCCATACGCGACCTCATTGAGGAGATCGTAGGCGAACTCTCGACCCCCGACGCCGACAGCGAGGAGATCATAAAGCGGGAGGACGGCAGCTATCTGATCGGCGGCCTCGTGAACGCTGACGAATTCGCGGAACTCTTCGACATCGTCCGCCTCCTTCCCGAAAAAAGGGAATACCACACCGTGGCGGGTTTTATACTCGCCATGGCGGGCTCCATCCCGCGGACCGGGGACGTCTACGAATGGGAGGGCTACCGATTCGAGATCGTCGACATGGACGGCAACCGAATCGACAAAATCATCGTCCAGCCGCCGCTTCCAACCCTTCCGGTCTGATCGTTCATAGACGACGCGCCAGTCGCGCGACCGCGGAGCCGATGGCTACGCCCGCCGCGATCGCTCCGGCCGTGGACAGGGTGGCGACTCCTTCCGCCAGGCTCCCGTACACGTCGCCCGTCAGCGAGCGCGCCATCGTATAGTACATTCCGCCGCCGGGCACGAGCGGAATGAGGGCGCAGGCCAAATAGGTTGTAGCCGGACGATTCGCCAAACGCGAGACGATTTCTGAATATACGGCGACGGAGGCGGAAGCCGCGAAGAAGGCCAGGCCTTCCGTGCCAGCGACGTCGGCGACGAGGAGGTAGACGGCCCAGCCGAGCGCGCCTCCCGTTGCAGAAAGCGGAAGATCCCTGCCGCGCACGTTGAAGACGACGGCGAAGGCTCCCGAAGCGAAAAGAGCCCACGCGATACCGAAATATTCTTTCATGAAAGCAGCGCCGCCGCGGAAAGGGCGAAGCCCGCGCCGATGGATATGGCTGCGGCGGCCATGAAGGCGTCGGCGAGCCGTGCGACGCCGGCTACCAGGTCTCCGGCGATGGTGTCGCGGATGGCGTTCACCGTGGCGAGGCCCGGAACCAGGAGCATGATCGAACCGATGACGGTCTTGTCCAGGTTTGCGGCAAAACCGAAACTCACCGCCGCGGAAGACAGCGCTGCAGCCACGGCCCCTCCCGCGATATTCACGATGAAGTCCGGAAAACGATTTTTCAGGGAAAAAGCGGCTGTAGCCTTGATCGCGAAGCCGACGACGAAGGCGCAAGCCGCGTCACGCGGCTCACCTCCGAAGAGCAGGGTGAAGAAGGAGGCGCTTGCGCCGGCCGCGACCAGGATCGCGCCGGAGGAATAGGGCTTTTCGGCGACGAGCGCTTCAAGGGTCGTCTTGAAAACGGCGGGCTCCGACCCCAACGTCCTGAGCTTTCCGATCTCTTCAGATATCCGCGCGATGCGGTACAGGTCCACCGACCTGCGAGTAATCCGGCGCACCACCGACCGGCTCGCGCCCTCGCCGTCCGAAACCGAGGCCATGAGTCCCGTCGGAGTCGCGAAACACTCGGCCTCGGCCAGGTTCCAGGCGCGGCAGAGCGATACGACGATCTCTTCCGCGCGGTAGGTCTCCCCTCCCGCCTCGAGCACCCGCTTTCCGGTCTCTGCGGCCAAGGCCAGGGGGTCGATGATCGAATCCATGGATCATTGATACGCCGTCGACGGTAACGAGTCAAGGATATGGGTCTACCTTCCGGTTTCCTCTTCTGTCTACTTTCCCGGCGCGTCCACCACCAGGTAGGTGTAGCGCTTCAACCCGGCTTCATATTCGGCCAGCAGGCGCATGCCCTCGTTAGGGCGGACTACATCGGCTTTGATGGCCTGTTCGATCTGTGTCTTCATCGAACGCACGAGTTCCGCGGCCGCGTACTCGTTCTCCTCCAGAACCTCGCGGATCGTATCGCCTTCGATCGTCTCGTCGATATACCAGCCGGCTTCCTCGTCGCTGTCCAGGAGCACGTGCGCCTCGTCCATGCGGCCGAAGAGGTTGTGCATGTCGCCCAAGGTGTCCTGATAGGCGCCGGTAAGGAAGAAACCGAGGTAGTACGGCTTGCCGTCGAACTCGTGGAACCAGAGATATTCGTTATCCTGTTCCCCGTCGCCGATGAAGGAGTCCACCTTTCCGTCGGAATCGCAGGTGATGTCGACGATGGTACCCTTTGCGGTGGGTTCCTCGGACAGGCGCTGAAGGGGGACTATGGGGAAGAGCTGGCCGAGCGCCCATGCGTCCGGCAGGGAACGGAAGACCGAAAAGTTCAGAAGGTACTGGTCCTTGATGCCCGAGACGAGTTCGCGCATCTCGTCGCTCATGCGCGTCTTGCCCTCGTAATGGCGCGCGATTTCCGCGGCGATCTCCCACGAGACCGATTCCACGACCGCGCGCGACTGGAGATCCAGGTATCCGAGGTCGAAGAGGCTCATCGCCTGCTGACGGTAGAACGCGAGGTCGTGGAAGGCTTCGTCCCAGTGTCCCGCATCCACCGTCTCCCTGACCTCCAGGATGTCGCGGACCACCTTGGGGGCGTTCTTGGGAACCACGAGGTTCTTGCTGGTGTTCAGCTTCTTGATGCGTCCGAAGGCTTCCACGGCTATCATCGAGTGGTGGGCCACGAGGGCGCGGCCGCTTTCCGAAACGATAACCGGATGCGGGACCCGGTCCTCGTCGCAAACGTCCAGGATGCCGTAGACGATGGTGTTCGCGTATTCGCGCAGCGAGTAGTTGGCCGACGAGGGGACGGCGCTTCTGCTTCCGTCATAGTCCACGCCGAGGCCGCCGCCCACGTCCACGTATTCGATGGGGCAGCCCATGCGGGAAAGCTTGGCGTAGAAGCGGGCGCCTTCGCGGACCGAACGGGTGATGACCTGGATGTCGGGAATCTGGCTGCCGATATGGAAGTGCAGCAGGGATACGCAGTCCTTCATTCCGGCCGCTTCCAGCAGGGCGACGGCCTCAAGCAGGTCCACCGTGGAAAGGCCGAATTTCGCGGCTTCCCCCGACGAGGTGGCCCATTTACCCGAACTGCGGGTGGCCAGCTTGATGCGGATGCCGATCAGGGGCCTGACGTTCAGTTCGCGGGAAACTTCGATCAGGGCCTTGATTTCTTCCAGCTTCTCGGCGACCACGACGACTTTCTTGCCGAGCTTGCGTCCCATGAGGGCGAAGCGCAGGAATTCGTCGTCCTTGTAGCCGTTGCAGACGAGAAGGCGGTCGCCGTTCTTGTGGATTGACAGGGCCAGCAGGAGTTCCGGTTTGCTGCCGGCCTCTATGCCGAGGCCGAAGGCCTCCCCCGCGTCCATGAGGGTCTCCACCACCTCCCGCATCTGGTTGACCTTGACCGGAAAGACTCCCCGGTAGCTGCCCCTGAAACCGGATTCCTCGATGGCTTGGGTGAAGGCCTCGTTGATGCGACGCACGCGGTCCTGCAGGATGTCCTGGAATCGGATATGCAGGGGAAGCCGGAGCCCGCGAGCCTTGGCTTCTTCCACAACTTCCGCGATGCGGATGGCCGCCCCGTCCTTGAACGGGGACACCGTGATCAGGCCGCCCGGGTCCACTGCGAAATAGCCCGAACCCCACTTGGAGACGCCGTAGAGCTTGTTCGAATCCTCGCTGGTCCATGCCATCCTATTCCCCTCCCCGGGCGCCGACATGGCGTATATTTCCGTCCAGACTCAGCAGGGCTCCGTAGACGTCCGGCCGCCGGTCCCTGAAGATGCCCCAGGCGCTCCTGGTCGTCTCCAATCCGTCCAGATCGAAGCTGTGGACCAGGATCGTTTCCGAACCTCGGTCGGCGGACTGGACGAGGGCGCCGCGTCCGTCGGCGATGAAGGAAGAACCGTAGAAAGTGATCGAAGAATCGTCGATTTTCTCCGTTCCGACGCGGTTGCAGACGATAACCGGCACAAGATTGGCTCCCGCGTGCCCTCTCTGGACTGTCCGCCAGTGTTCCATGGAATCTATGGAAGAATCCTGCGGTTCCGAGCCTATCGCCGTTGGATAAAAGAGCAGTTCGGCACCTTTCAGGACCATCGCACGGGCCAATTCGGGGAACCACTGGTCCCAGCAGATGCCGACGCCGATTGTGCCGTAGCGGGTCTTCCAGACCTTCGCGCCGAGATCTCCGGGGTTGAAGTAGTATTTCTCCTCGTAGCCGGGACCGTCGGGAATGTGGCTTTTCCGGTATATGCCCAGGACCTCGCCGTCCGCGTCTATCACCGCGACCGAATTGTAGCGGGCAGGACCCGATTTTTCGAAGAAGCTTATCGGAAGCACGACGCCGAGCTCCCGGGCAACCTCCCGAAAGCGGAGGATCGCGGGATTGGCGGCCGCCTCGGTCGCGAGGTCGAAGAACTCGGGCTTTTCCTTCTGGCAAAAGTAGGGCGTCTCGAACAGTTCCTGCAGGAGCACGATGTTCGCCCCGGCCGCTGCGGCCCGGCGGACGAAGGCCTCCGCCTTGGCGAGGTTCGCCCCTCGATCGGCCGTGCAGGAAAACTGGACTGCGGCGACGGTCGCTTTTCTCATGAAAGTCTCCTGGGGGCCGGAATCTGTTGGGTGATGCAGTGGACGTTTCCGCCGCCTTTGATGATGCGCAGTCCGTCTATCGCGACGGTTTTCCGTCCGGGATAGGCCTCCCGGAGCGTGGAGAGCGCACGCTCGTCGCTCGCGCGCATCGCGGAATCCCCGTCGCGTCCGAAAACGGGGATCACGAGACCCCCGGATACAGGATAGTAGTTTACGTAGCTGAGTGTCAGCCGCTCGCCGCGGCAGGAACGGGCAGGCGGCTGCTCGATCTTGAGGACCTGCGGCCTGCGTCCCGCGTAGTCCCGCGCCTCGGCGAGGATCGCCAGGTTGCGGGCGCTGTTCGCGTAGTTCTCCTGCTCCGGATCGGAAGTGACCTGGACTGCGATGAGGCCGGGCCGCACGAAACAGGCCAGGTTGTCCACGTGTCCGTCGGTCTCGTCGCCGGCCAAACCCCTGTCAAGCCAGATGAAGGTGTCTACTCCGAGATACTCCCGGAGCAGGTCTTCGATGTCGGCTTTGGACAGATCCGGGTTGCGGTTGCGCGCGAGAAGGCATTCCTCGGTAACCAGCAGGGTGCCCTCCCCGTCCGTATGGATCGAGCCGCCTTCCAGCACCAGGGGCGCCGCCACCCGCTCCGTTTCCATCCTCCGGAGCACGAGGGACGCGAGGCGGTCGTCGGCATCGTACGGCTCGTATTTCCGGCCCCATGCGTTGAAGCGCCAATCGATACCGCAGCGTCCGCCCTTTTCGTCAAGAAGAAAGGTCGGACCGTTGTCGCGCAGCCAGGAATCGTCGTGCGGAAGATCCCAGACCTCGATCGCGGACGAAAGGCGTTTCCGCGCGTCCTTGAAGGGGCTGTAGCCGTCGGCTTCCGCGTTTCCGCGGGCTATCATGATGACCCGTTCGAAACCGGAAATCGCATTGGCGACCTCGACGAAACCGTCGCGCGCCTCGTCAAGGCCGTCCAACCAGGCTTCGGCGCGAACCGGCCAGGCCATCAGGGTTGCCTCGCGCCCCTCCCATTCGGCCGGCATCCGGAAGCCCCGTTCGCGGGGAGTCAACGTTCCCTCTGTAGAAGTAGTATTCACGAATTCGTTGTACCGTATCGCGACGACGGAAGCAAGGGATGTCCGCGTCCGTCCCTGTACTCCCGAATGCCGTCCGCGTCCCTTGTGGCTGCCCCGGCGGTCAGATAATATCTGCTCGGAGGCCTCATGAATTACCGAGAGTGGCGGATGGCGATCGAAGGAGCCCGCGTCGAAGCCCATTTCCAGCCGATATTTTCTTCCGAGACCGGCCTCCTTTTCGGTCATGAGGCTCTCGGCCGGCTGGTCGGCGCCGACGGACGCGCAGAAACCCTCGGGCCCTTCTTTTCCTCCCACGCTCCGATCCGTTCCTCGTCCGCGGAACGCAGTAGACACGAGGTCTTCAAACGGGATGTTGATCGAATGATACGATTCGATGCCATGGAACGGGCCGCTGCGGACGTCTCGGCGGGATTCCTGTTCCTCAACATCGCCCCCTCCTTGATCCTCGACCATCTGGAACGTTCCGATACCGCGCTCCCGTATACGATTCTGGCAGCGCGCGAATCCGGCCTGGATCCGAACCGCGTGGTGCTCGAGTTGACCGAGGAGGAGATCAGGACCGATCCCGAAAGGCTCAATTCGGTCATCGATCTGTACCGCGCGGAAGGATTCCGCATCGCCTTGGACGATGTCGGAAGCGCAAGCTCAAACCTCGACAGGGTCGCACTTTTCAAGCCCGATATCATCAAGATCGATTTTTTGCTGCTCAAACGATCGGCGGGAGGTTCCACTTCCTCTGAAGGTTACCGGCGCGTGATAGAGTCGCTGGCGTCCCTTTCGTCCCGCCTCGGAGCCGATCTGCTCTTCGAAGGGATAGAGAATGCGGACGATTTCCAGAACGCGCTCTCGTTCGGCGGCCGCTATCTTCAGGGCTTTCTGTTCGCGCGGGCGGGGAGGGAATTCGAGGAAAGCCGGGCCCGATTCGAACTTATTTCCCGCCACAGGGAATTGTATTGTTTCCAGAGGCATGGCAGCGCGCTCCGCCGGAAGCGTGAGGAGAGGCTGCTCGTGGACTCGGTGTCCGCCTCGGGGATCGATCAAGCGTTCGCCGCGGTTTCAGCGGAAGCCGACCTCGCCGCGTCACTGGCCCGGAAAGCGAACGCGCCGGGGCTGGAAAAGCTCGCGCGGGCCTATACGACGGATCGGGCGGGAATCCAGCTGAGCAGCAATTACGATTTTTCCCGCACGGGAGGATTCGCGGTCGTCTCAACGGACGGCGGGGCGCGGGGAAAATGCTGGTGCCTCAGGCCGTACTTTTTCGATCACGTGGAAAAGGACATGAACGCCCCCGGCTCATGGACGGTATCCGAACCGTATCGGGACATCGCCTTCGGGCGGCAGATGAAGACCGTAGCCCGGTCCGTTTCGGACGAGTTAGTCGTATTCCTGGATTTTTTCCATGAGGAGGAGTCATGAGAATACCGACGGCGCTCGTCACGGGCGCAGGGAGAGGCATAGGAAGGGGCATCGCGGAGGAGCTCGCGTCGGCGGGCTGGTCGGTAGTCCTCAACTATCGCGGAAATACACAGGCCGCCGCCGCCGCGGTCGCCGCCTGCGCGGAGAAGGCCGTGTCGTCCGACCAACGTTTCGTCGCCGTGAAAGCCGACGTCTCCGACGCGGTCGACCGCGCCCGGCTGGTGTGTGAAGCCTGGGCCCTTTCGGGGAGCGTGGATGCCCTGGTGAACAACGCCGGCATCGCGCCACGGGTGCGCGCGGACCTGCTGGAGGCGACCGAGGAGTCGTTCGCAGAGCTGGTGCGCACGAACCTGCAGGGACCCTATTTCCTGACCCAGGCGGTCGCGCGCCGGATGATCGCGGACCGGAAGTCGGACGCTCCGGCCGCGACCGGCTTGGCCGTGGTCGGCTTGGCCGCGGCCGCCTCGGCGCAGAAATCCATCGTCTTCATCACCTCGGTGTCGGCGGAGAGCGCTTCCGTCACGCGCGGCGAATACTGCGTCTCCAAGGCCGGGCTGGCGATGGCCGTGAAGCTCTGGGCCGCGCGCCTGGGCGGAGAGGGGATTTCAGTCTTCGAGCTGCGTCCCGGCCTCATGGCCACGGACATGACAGCGGGCGTCAGGGAAGAATACGACGCGCTGATCGCCGAGGGGCTCGTTCCCGCGTCGCGCTGGGGGACTCCCGGGGACGTCGGCAAGGCCGTGCGTTCGCTGCTCTCGGGCGACTGGTCCTACGCGACCGGATCGGTGATCCACGTGGACGGGGGCATGCACCTCCCGCGGCTATAAAGTCAGGATTTCCAACTATCTAGATTGGCGCGGACGAAGTCGTCATCCGCCAGATGCGGATACCCGTTGCGGACCCGGTCGATTTCTTCGATCTGGCCCGGCGACAGCCGCTCCCCGGGATCCAGGCACCAGGTCCCGGAAAGCAGGCCCTGGGCGCGGAGCACCTCGTGGATGCCGGGAATCACCCCGGCGTAGGAATGGGCGGCGTCGAAGAAGGCACCGTTGGCGTCGGTCGTCTGGGCGGCCAGCGTGAGCAGTTCGCCCGTCAGCGGCTCGAGGCCCGCGCGCACGCGCTTCACCCGCCGGAAGAGTTCGACCGTCTTCTTCGTCCATACGCTCCAGTGTCCCAGCAGGCCTCCCGAGATCCTCGCCCGAACTTCCCCCGCCGCTCCGGCCAGACGGAAGTCGGTGAGCAGGTCCACGAGGATCGTGTCGTCGTTTCCGGTGTACAGCGCGATCTCCCCCAGCCTGCCCGAGTCCGCCACGGCGCGGATCACCTCAAGGGTCCGGTACCGGTCGAAGGGGGCGATCTTGACTGCGGCGACGTTCCCGATCTCCGCGAAGGCGCGCCAGAAGGCATAATCCAGGACGCGGCCTCCGACAGCCGGCTGGAGGTAGAAGCCGAACACGGGCAGCACCGCCGCGATGCGCCTGCAATGGCGCAGGAGTTCCTCGTTCGGAGCGTCCCCGAAGGCGGAAAGGCTGACCAGACCGGCTTGGTAGCCGAGATCCCGGGCGAGCCTCGCCTCGTTCTCCGCCTGCTCGTCCCTGCCGCAGACTCCCGCGATCAGCAGGAGGTCCGCGCCGCCTTTCCAGGCGCGGGCGGCCTCCGCGGTCTCGCGCAGGACAGGCTCGAGCAGGCCATGTTCCGGTTTCCGGATCGCGAACTGGGTCGAATGCACCGCCGCGGCGATGCCCCCGGCGCCCGAGTCGACGTAATAGCGGACGAGCGCGCGCTGGGCGCGCCGGTCGAACAGGCGCCGTTCGTCGAGCGCGAGCGGCATCGCGGGGATGACGAGCCCTTCCAGGAGCCGTCGTTTCATTTCGACCTGCATTTCCATCAGAACCTCCCGTCGGCCGCGTCGAAATGGGTCGGCTTGCCGAGCGAACGCAGACCGCGGGCGGTCCAGTCCGCGGTCCATCCGATCATCGCGTCAAGGCTCACGCGCGGGTAGCCGAACAGGCGCGCGGCGCGCTGGGTGTTGGCCAGGAGGGCGAGCGGCCCCTCCTCTCCCCGGAAGGCGCATTCGCGTCCGAAGGCGCGGGCGAAGGCTTCCGCCGTGCGCCGCACGGAAACCGTCTCGGGTCCGGATACGTTCAGGACGAAGGGCGGGGACGACGCCCGCTCCAGGGAAAGGAGAGCCTGGGCTATCGCGTCCCCCTGCCAGACGACGTTCGCGCAGGGGACCGAAAGATCCACCGGAGTGCCGGCCAGCACGCGCTCGGCGATGTCGCGGAGCACGCCGTAGCGTAGGTCGATGGAATAGCTGAGGCGGATGAGGCTGACGCGGGTCCCGCGCCGCCGGCTGTTCCAGTCGAAGACGCGCTCGCGTCCGAGCGCGGTCCATGCGTATTCCCCGACGGGAGAAGGCGCGTCGTCCTCGCGCGAACCGCCCGAGCCGGGGCTCGTGAAGGGGTAGACGCAGGCGGTCGAAAAAGCCGCGATGCGGGAATCGGCGTATCTTTCGGCCGTGAGTCCCGGCATCAGGACATTGGAAGCCCAGGTCGCGGACTCCTCCCCGCTCGTCCCGAATTTCCGCCCGGCCATGAATACGACATTCGGCGCGTCGGGAAGGGTCTCCGTCTTCTTACGGTCAAGGAGGTCGCAGGCCACCGTCCGGACTCCCGCGCGCTCAAGGCGCTCGCGCGAAAGGGCATCGCTGAACCGCGCGACTCCGGTCACCCGGCGCGCGGTTTTGGGTCCCCCCGCGGTGTCCGCGGCGCCAGCGGCGTCCGCGCCGTCCGCAGCATCTGCGGCGTCCGCTGCCCGGCGCGCCATCGTCGCCAGGTGGATGCCCATCTTTCCCGCAACGCCGAGCACCACGAGGTCGCCGTCGAGGCGCCGGAATAAATCGATCACTTCCTCGGAAGGGCGGGAAATGAACTCGTCCAGTTCCTCTTCGTCCCGGAAATTCTCAGGCAGGTCCATTCATTGCTCCTTCATGAAAATGGGAAGGAGGGTTCCGGCGGCGGCCGCCGAAAAACCGCGGTCGACCATCATGGGGTCGAGACCGGGCGCATCCTACAGGGGTATCCCGACCTCGGCGCCGCGCCGTTCCGCCGAAAGGTAGGCCGAGTACAGGGTCGCGACGCCGTCGAAGCCGAGTTCTCCGGAAGCCAGCGGCGCTTCCCCGCCGGCGATGTTGGCATAGAAATATTCCATTTCCTGGAAGTAGCCGTTCATCCAGTCCTCGTTCATCGCGGGCTTGGACCAGCCCTGCTTGGTGCCGATCTTTTCCACGACGTAGACGTCGGCGAATTGGGACTCTTTCGGATTGTAGGTCTCCAGGCCGTCCACGGGGTTGATGTTGCAGCGCGTCCGGTGGTTATTCGCGAAGACCTCCAGCCAATTGTGAACGCCGCCCATCACGATTTCGCTGGAATATACGTCCGCGATCGTCCCGTCGTCGAAAGTCAGATGCATGAGGCCCCAGTCCTCCACGTCCGTATAATCGGTGCGCAGGAAGCCGCGGTCCTCGTAGCCGGGCAACCGCGTGAGCTCGTGGACGCGGGCGCTCACGGTTTTTGGCCGGATGGGACGGCCGAGGCGCGCGAGGCCATCGGCACGTTTGAGGTACAGCACGGTCGTGAGGGGGTGGGTCCCCTTCCCCATCAGGGCCCCGCCCCCTGCCGATTTCCAGATGCCGTAATGCGGCGAGTGGGAGCCTGAATGGGATTCTTCGCCGATCATCCAAAGGATCTGCGCCTTGGTCTTCCGGATGATCTCCAGTTCCTTCTGGATCGAAGGCGTGAAAATCCAGTTCTCCGCGTAGCGGATGCGGATGCCGCTTTTCTTTTCGGCTTCCAGCATCCGCCCCGCGCTGGCGATGGCTCCCTCAAGCATCTCCTGCTTGGGGAAATCATTTCCCCGGAACGGCGCGTCGCCGGGGGGGCCGAAATACCCGGTGAAGGGCTTCTCCACGATCGGCACGACGCCGCGCCCGAGGGCGCGGACGGTGGCCTGTTCATGGACCGACGCCGGCGCCACCACGTGGACCACGTCCACCTCCTCCAGCAGCGCGTCCAGCGTGGCGAAAGGGGTCAGCCCCCTTTCCTTCGCGAAGGCGAGGCGTCTGTCCTCGTGGGGCGAAAATACGCCAACGACGCGGACGCCCGAGCCCGGCAACCGCATCAGCGACTCGTAATGGAAGCGCGCCGCGAAGCCCGAACCGACGAAACCGACCTTGACGGGATTTTCAGACGCCATCGCCCGCTCCCTTCCGCCTGAAGAGTCCGGCGGCCGCGCGCTTGGCGGCGTTCGCCGCGTCCTGCGCGAATTTGACCTTGCTGAGGATGATGAGCACCGTCAGCGCGAAGATGAAGAACGAGATGGGACGGGTGAACAGCGGACCGATCCGTCCGTCGGTCAGGATGAGCGAACGGCGCAGGTTCTTGTCCAGGATGTCCCCGAGTATGATGCCGAGCACCAGAGGCGCCATCGGATACTCCATTTCGCGCAGCACAAATCCTATGACGCCGAAAACGACCATGACGCCGACGTCGAACATGCGGCCGGTGATCGCATAGGCGCCGACCACGCAGAGCACGAACACGATGGGCATCAACTTCTGCCTGGGCACCAGCAGGACCTTGACGAGGGTACGGACAAGCGAGAGCCCGAGCACGAACATGGCGATAGTCGCGAACAGGACCATCGCGGTGGTCTCGTAAATGAATTTCGGGAATTCGATCATGATGAGCGGACCGGGGCGGATTCCGTGGATGAGCATGGCGCCGAGCAGGACGGCCGCGGGGGCGGAGCCGGGAATTGCGAGGGTCAAAACAGGGATGATGGCGCCCGGAACGCAGGCATTGTTGCCGGTCTCGGCGGCGATAAGGCCGTCGACGCTGCCCTTCCCGAATTCTTCCGGATGCTTGCTCGACCTTTTGGCCATGTCGTAGGAAACCCAGCTCGCGATATCCTCGCCCACCCCCGGCAGCACTCCGATGATGGTGCCTACGATGCCGGAGCGGATGATGGTTTTCCAATACGGCAGGATGTCTTTCAGCCGCGGAACGACGTGGTCGATCTTGGTCTGCACGACCTGCATGCGGGGATTGCGCATTACGGTGATGATTTCGGCGAAGCCGAAGGCGCCTACCATCGCAGGCAACAGGGCGATGCCGCCCGAGAGGTCCGTGGATCCGAACGAGAAGCGCGAATAGGCGTGGATGCCCTCCATGCCTATCATGGCTACGAATAGGCCGAGGAAACCGGCGATCCAACCCTTCAGCGGNNGCGAAGGTTCCCAGGAGGGGAGTGAATAGGGCCATGGCGAACATGCCGATCACCGAACCGAGGAAGGAGCCGGTGGTCGCGATTCCTATCGCCTGTCCCGCTTTTCCCTGCTGGGCCAGGGGATAACCGTCCATGCAGGTCGCGGCGTTCGCGGGCGTGCCCGGGATGTTCAGGAGGATGGCGCTGCGGCTTCCGCCGTATATGGCTCCGATGTACATGCATATCAGGATCAGAATGGCGTTGTTGGCCGCCATCTTGAAGGTCAGGGTGGTCATGAGCGCGATGCCCATGGTCGCGGTGAGTCCCGGAAGCATGCCGACGATGATGCCCAGCTGGGTAGCCCAGAGCACGTCGAAAACAGTCCGGAAGGTAAGGAGGCCGCCTATGGCCTCCGCGAACAGCTGCAGTCCTTGGAACATCTTGCACCGCCTACGGAAGATTCACCAGGAACAGGTACGCGAACACGGAATACACCGACACGGAGGTGACGCATGCGAGGATCGCTCCCCAAAGAACGGTCTTCCATTGCGCGCGGAATCCTTCTTTTCTTTTATATTCGAAGACCATCACGAACGCGAATACGAAGATTCCCGTCGCGATCATGAAATGCACGCGGCCGAGCAATCCAAGCGCGTACGCGACGCCGAGGACAATGGTGAGCGAAATGCGCCGGGTTTCTTCCGTCAGGAGAAA
>DPXI01000025.1 GCA_003527485.1 Treponema sp.
CCCGAGCACCTCCTCTATATGGGTGCCAATTTCGGCGATAAGGACGTTCCCCGGGACGGAACCTACGTCCTGGGCGCCGACATCGACATGGCGGGGGTGGAAGGCTACGTCCCCATGGCGAAGAACAAGGAGAACGGCTTCATCGGCGTCTTCGACGGCCAGAACCATGTCATAAAGAACTTCACCATCTCGCGGAAGGGAAAGAAGTACGTGGCCCTCTTCGGCTACTGCGGCAACGAGGACCAGCTCGGAGTCATCAAGAATCTCGGTCTCGTGAACCTCGACGTGACCGGCACCCAGAATGTGGCCGGCCTGGTCGGCGTCAGCTACGGCACGATCACGAACTGCTTCGTGATCGGCAAGATCCGCGACGACGCGGGATCCAACGCGGGGACGGTCGGCGGGATCGTCGGAAAGAACAAGGAAGGCGAAGGCGCCCTCATCGGCATCGTCAAGGATTGCTACGCCGTCGTGAATATCGAAGGGCGCTTCAATCTCGGCGGCATCGCCGGGCAGGAAGACGGCGGCGGCATCATCGAGAACTGCTACGCCGCGGGCACGGTCACCGCTTTCGACGCGAACGGCGCCACCGGCGGGCTCGTCGGCGCCTTCAACGCCGGACAGATCGTCCGGAACAGCGCGGCGATGAACGCGAAGATCGTCGGCAAGAAGGATACGGACAAGATCGCGGGACAGCTCTACGACGAGAGCGGCATTTCGGTCACCGGCAATATCGCCTGGGATGCCATGACCATCGAAGGAAACGAACCCGAATTCCAGCCGATCAAGTGGACCGACAAATCCGCCTCGGAACTCCAGAAGAAGGCGACCTTCGCCGCCCTCGGATGGGACTTCGCGAAGATCTGGGCCTGGCAGGGATCGGACGGATCGGGGTATCCCATCCTGAAGTCTTTCGCCGCGAAGGACCAGGAGCGCAAGGTCGATTTCGGCTTCAACGCGGCCATCGTCATGCGCCCGGTCAACTCCGCGAAGGCAAAAACCGATATCTCCATTGAAGCGCGCGTGATATCCGCCAAGGCGCCCAAAAGCGTGGAGTTATGGTACGGGTCAGTGCCCGACGGATCGTCGTTCACCGCCAAAGTGGCCATGGCCAAGGGCAAGGACGATCTTTATACCGGCAAGATCCCCGGCGTCGCCAAAGGGCCGCTTTACTACTACGTGAAAACGGTCACCGCCTCAGGCGCCGAGATCACGAAACCCTGGGACAAGGCGCAGAGCATCGGCGTGGCCGTGGACGACGGCACGGTCTACGGCGAACCAGCGGAGATCGTCATCTCCCTCGGCGAGAAACAGACAACCATGGCGTTCAATTGGATGACCATCCCCGCCATCAAGGACAGCATCGTCTATTACGCCAAGAAGGACGGGTTCAAAGGTAGCTTCAAGGAAGCCAGGGGAACCGGCTCCATCGTCGCGGTGACCCCGGGCTTCAACGAAAAAATGAGCCATAAGGTCACGATCGACAATCTGGAACCGGCCGCGACCTACGTATACCGCGTCGGCGACGGGAAGGGCTTCCAGAGCTGGCAGTACGAGTTCACCGCTCCTCCCGATCCTAAAAAGGTGGACGGCTTCAGCTTTCTGTTCACTTCGGATCCCCAGTCGGTGAGCCTGAAGGACTACGAGACGCTTAAATTCACCTACAACTACGGCCTTACCCTGGTGGACAAGCCCGCCTTCATGCTGATGGCCGGCGACATCACGCAGGACGGCTATAAGGCCTCCCAGTGGTCCTGCTTCTTCCAGAGCGTCGGGGACAAGCTCGCGACCATCCCCTTCATGCCCGTGATGGGGAACCACGATTTCAAGGGCGATCCGACCTACTCCACCTTCAAGAGCCGTTTCAATACCCCCGCAAACGGCGCGGGCGGCGATCTCGGCGGAACCAACTATTGGTTCGAATACGGGGACGCCTTCTTCGCCGTCCTCAACACCGAGGCCGTTCCGAACGCGGCCATCAAGCCAAACCTTGAGAAGCAGCTGTCCTGGCTTGAAGCGGCCGTCAAGAAGACGAACAAAAAATGGAAGATCGTGGCCTTCCACGCGGGTCCTTATTCCTCCAACCATGACGGCACTCCCATCAGGGACATCGCCGCCGCGCGTCTTGAAGCGATGAAGATCGACCTTGTCCTCTCCGGCCATGACCACCTGTACCTGCGCACCACAATGAAGGGCGACCGGAAGGTGGTTCCCGGACAGAGCACGACGTACGTCACCGGCGGCACCGCCGGCAACAAGTATTACGCCTGGCTCGACCGTTCCGCGCCGTACACAGAAGTCAAATCCGACACCTTCGATTGCCAGATCATCAACGTGGTTCTGGTGAACGAGGAGAAGATCTCCTTCTGGTCGATGCAGCGCGCCGACCCGAAGAAAACCGGGTTCAAGGAAATCGACTACTTCGAAATCCCCAACGCGCTCTCATCGGTATCGTCGGCAACGGATTTCAGCGCCGGGAAGGCGCTCGCCGCCGCGATCGCCCTGCCCTGAGCACGAACGGAAATCGCTTGTACGGGGCTCCCTCGCGGGAGCCCCTTTTAATCGATCACGGCGATCGGAATACCAGGAGCGGATATGCCAGGCGTTGTTTCTTCACGATTGACCATCAAGGCAAGGCTCATGCTCCTGTGCTGCTTCATCGCCCTGGCGTTCATCGTCGTCTTTACGGTATCTTCCCGGGCTCTGAGCGGACTGTCCGCTTCCGTCGGCGAGCAGGGCTCCAGTGTGGAACTGTTCATCCGCGCGTCGGCGGTCGAGCGGATGTCCTACGGGCTCGAAGTGATCCTTCTAAAAACGGCTATTCTGGGGATACAGGGCGGCTCCGCGGAGTCGATCGGGAACATGACCGCCGAAGTGGATAATACCGTGGCTTCCGGTGCCGGGATCGTCGTGGACCTCGCCGCCTTCCCTGCCCTCACGATCGAGCAGACGGATGCCGTCGGAGTCGTGAAGGACGCGTACGGGGAATACGGCAACTACATCCTCACGCTGACGGGCATGCTCCGAGACTCGTCTTCGGAAGTGGTGGGCCTCCTGCCCGGCTTGGAACGGAACTTTTCCGTCCTCAGGCGGTCACTCAACTCTCTCATCTCCATGGTGCAGGCCGAAACGGCGGCAGCCTCGGAACGGGCGCGGATTGCCGAACTCACGGCCCGGACCGCGCAGGCGGCCGTCGCGCTCGCCGCCCTGCTCGTCATCGTATCCGCGCTGGTTTTCGTCATGCGGTCGATCACGCGGCCGATCGCGCTGATCCAGCGTACGGTCGAGCGGCTCGGGGCGGGGGACTTCAGCATGAAATCCGGCTTGTCGGGAAAGGATGAGGCGGCGCGCATCGCGATGAGCGTCGATGCCTTGGTGGATGCCATGCGGGCCCTGTTGGGTACGGTCAAAACCCGCGTAGACGAGCTCGACGGGACAGGACGCGGCCTTTCATCGAATATGGCGACCTCGCGGGCCGCAGTCGCCCGAATCGACGCAAGCGTCGAGAGCGCCGGCCTGCGGCTGGACGAACAGGACGCGTCCGTGCGCGAGGTCGCCGGCGCCGTCGAGAAGTTGACCCGGAACTTCGAAGCGCTCGCGCTGATGATCGCGAACCAGTCGGCCGTCGTCGAGCAGTCTTCGGCCTCCATCGAACAGATGATCGCGAACGTGGATTCCGTCGCGGCATCCTCCATAAGAGCCGGCGAGGCCGCGGCGAACCTCGCATCCGAAGGATCGGACGGCAAGGCCCTGATAGATGAGGTCGGTTCGTCGGTCGCTTCCATCGTCGGCTATTCGGAGAACCTGAGCGAGGCCGCCGCGCTTATATCCGAGATAGCGTCCAGGACGAACATGCTCGCGATGAATGCGGCCATAGAGGCGGCGCATGCCGGCGACTCGGGCAAGGGCTTCGCTGTCGTGTCGGACGAGATACGCAGATTGGCCGAGCAATCCACCGCCCAGGCCAAGGACATCTCGGCGGACCTCGTGCGCGTATCGGAAGCGATCGAAAAGGTCCGCATTTCTTCGGAGGCCGCGGTCAAGTCCTTCGGCTCGGTGCTCACCGGCGCCGGAGCGGTCGACAAGGCGATCGCCGAAAGCGCGCACGCGTTAGCCGAACAGCGTGTAGGCGGCAAGCAGGTGCTGGAAGGGCTCGTGAGGCTCAAGGGGCTGACGAGCGAGATAGCCCGGGGCTCGACCGAGATGTCCGCGGGCAACGGGGCGATAACGGCGCAGATGTCCAGGCTGCAGGCGGCAAGTTCGTCGGTGGCGCTCAACGCGCGGGAAATAAACGGCGGCGCGGACGAGATCCGGAAAGCCGTCGCGGCTACGATCGAACTCGCGGAGAGGAACGCGTCGCGGATCGCGGACGTCAAGGCGGCATCCGAAAAATTCATTTTATAGCCGCACGCCTCGGACTCCGGCTAATCGGGACTGTCCGCCTGCCGTGGAGCTCCGTCCGCGAAGCAGGCCGACCCGTCATCGCCATGAAGGCGCCGGTATCCTTCCAATAGGCGATCCATCACCCGGCTCGTGCGGCTGCCGGACTCGCCGGTGCTGGGACACTCGCCCCGTCCCGTCAGCTGCTCGACGATGGTCCGGATCAGGGGTTGCTGGATATGGACCGGATTGGGCGCCTCGATGTTTTCGGCCGTCCCGCCGCATTCGAGCCGCAGGGGCTCGTTCCCGTAAACGCTGAAGCGGAGAAGTCCGCGATCTCCGACCACCTCGACGAACTCTCTGTCGACAGGCGAACAGAAGCACCAACGGCCCGTGCCCGCAAGACCCGACCGGAAGCGGAAGGAGCCGGAGACGAAATCCTCGGGACCGTACAGGCCGGCGCGGTTGGCCGCGTAACCGTCGACTTCTTCGACCGGTCCGAACAGGAAGTCCAGGAGGTCCAGGGTGTGGCTACCCACGTCCAGCAGAAGGCCGCCGCCGGAAAATTCCGGCGTCAGGCGCCAAGGGCGCCGGTGGGGATCCGAATCCTCCGGATCGGCAAGCTTGTCGTGCGCTACGGCGACATAGCGCAATGTTCCGAGCACGCCCGAATCCAGGATCGCCTTGATCTTCAGAAAGCGGGGCAGGGCGCGCCGGTAGTAGGCCACGAAGAGGGGGACGCCTGCCTGCCTGAAGGCTTCGACCATGATCGCGCATTCGCCGAAATTCCTGGCCATGGGTTTTTCGACGTAACAGGGCTTGCCTGCCTCAGCACAGGCGAGCGCGTATTCCAGGTGGCTGCCGGGCGGGGTCGCGACATAGACGGCATCCACGTCGGGATCACGGAGCAGGCTCCGCGCGTCGTCGCTCCACCGCGGGACACCGTGCCTGCGTGCATAATCGCGGGCGAGGTCGCCGTTCCGCCTCATCACGTGCGCCAGGCTTGAGGACGGCGTCTCCTGGAAACCCGGTCCGCTCTTCACTTCGGTCACGTTGCCGCAACCGATGATGCCCCAGCGAACGTTTTCCATGGCGGATCTCCTTAAGGTTAAAATGGAAAGGCCCCCGGGGAAATCCCGGAGGCCTTTCAGTCAAAGAATGATCGCCGTTCTGTGACGCGCCTCACCGGCGCCTCGCCGTCGGTGGCCTTTTTTGGCGCCTCGCCTACTTGGCGAGCCGCTTCTCGATGGCTTCGAGCTCTCCGACGAGTTCCTTGGGCATTTTGGCGCCGAACTTGGGATAATGGTTCTCGCGGACGTCCGCGATTTCCTTCTTCCAGCCTTCGATATCGACGGACAGGAGTTCCTTCATATCCTCCTCGGTCACGCCTTCCGGACGCGCGATCGCGTCGGGGGTGGGCATGATGCCGATCGGGGTTTCCACGAACTTGGCGGTACCGGCGCAACGCTCGAAGATCCACGCCAGGACGCGGGAGTTCTCGCCGTAACCGGGCCACAACCACTTGCCGTCCTTGGTCTTGCGGAACCAGTTGACGAAGAATATCTTGGGCAGCTTGTCGGCGGAGGTCTTCTTGCCGATGTTCAGCCAATGCTGGAAGTATTCGCCCATGTGGTAGCCGCAGAAGGGCAGCATGGCGAAGGGGTCGCGGCGGACGGTGCCGACCTTGAGGTCGAGCGCGGCGGCGGTGATCTCGGAGCCGACGATCGATCCGAGGAACACGCCGTGGGTCCAGTCGGTGGCCTGGTGAACGAGGGGGATGGTGCCGGGGCGGCGGCCACCGAAGAGGATGGCGGAGATCGGGACGCCGGCGGGATCTTCCCATTCCTTGGCGATGCAGGGGCACTGCTTGGCCGGTGCGGTGAAGCGGGCGTTGGGATGGGCGCCGGGGATCTTCTTGCCTTCGGCGTCCTTGGTGCCCTCGACCCACTCATTGCCCTTCCAGTCCAGGTTCTTGCCCTTGGGAGCCGGATAACCGATCTCCTCCCACCAGATGTCCTTGTCCTCGGTGACCACTACGTTCGTGAAGATGGTGTTTTTCTCGGCTGCGCGCATCGCGTTGGGGTTGGAGGACATCGAAGTACCGGGGGCGACGCCGAAGAAACCCGCTTCCGGGTTGATGGCGTACAGGCGGCCGTCCTTGCCGAACTTCATCCAGGCGATGTCGTCGCCGATGGTCTCGACTTTCCAGCCGGGGATAGTGGGCACGAGCATAGCCAGGTTGGTCTTGCCGCAGGC
>DPXI01000051.1 GCA_003527485.1 Treponema sp.
CTGCGGCCTCCGCGGCTGCGGCCGTCACCGCTTCCGGTCCCCGCGTGATCGCCCTGGCCGACCTTTCCTCCGCCCTCGCCGAGGCCGACGTCGTCGTGAACATCCTGCCCCTGACCCCGGAGACCCGCAATTTCTACGATGCGGTTTTCTTCGCGCGGATGAAGCGCGAAGCGCTTTTCGCCAACATGGGCAGGGGCGGCTCCGTCGACGAGGACGCGCTCGCGGACGCGCTGAAATCGGGGACGATAGCCGGAGCCCTGCTGGACGTCACCGCAACGGAGCCCCTGCCGCCCGCTTCTCCCCTGTGGGAACTGCCGAACCTCATCCTGACCAGCCATTACTCCGGCTTTCATCCGCACTACGACGAGATGGTCCTGGAGATCTTCCTGGACAACCTGGGCCGCTACGGACGCGGGGAAGACCTGCGCAATGTCGTGGATAAAAGACTGGGCTATTGAGGAGAAAACCATGAAAACCATTTTGATCGCGTACGCCACCAAGACGGGAACCACCGAGGAAACCGCGAGGGAGATCGCGTCGACGCTTGAGGAGCGGGGCTTCCAGGTCGAAGTCAAGCCGATGGCCCAGGTGGCTTCCCTGGACGGATGGGACGGAGTGGTGATCGGCGCGCCGGTCAACGGGATGGACTGGTTGCCGGAAGCGGCTTCCTTCGTCGCTTCGCGGAAATCCGGGCTCGCGGGTACGAGAGTCGCTGTGTTTTTCGTTTCCTACCTGTATTTCGGCGGCCGGACGATGTGGCGGAAAGCTATCGAAAAAAAACTGGCCATGGCGGCCGCGACCGCGGGAGCCTCCGCATCGGTCGTACTCGGCGGCAGGCTTCCCGGCCCCCTACCCGGCTTCGCCCGCATCCTCTTCGGGAAACCGAAGGACGCGCCCCTGGACGCACGGGACCACGGGGTTACCCGGGAGTGGGCAGCCTCGCTGGCCGCACTGTTCGCATAAATCGGTCGCCCGCCCCGGCCCGGACCGGGTGTCCAGGCCGGGGGTCCGTCTACCTCGTTTATAAGCGAACATTCCCTTGCTGCGCCGCCCCGCTTCGCCGTATCTTCGATCCATGGCTACGAACGAAACGGTGATCCGCGTCGAGCATCTTTCCAAAAGCTTCGGCGCGCTGAAGGCTGTCGACGACCTTTCCTTCACGGTGGGGCGCGGTACCTGCTCCGCCTTCCTCGGCCCGAACGGCGCCGGCAAGACGACCACGATCAAGACCCTGTACGGCAAGGCGCGCTATGATCCGTCGCCCGAAACCAGGGTGGAGGTACTCGGCTTCCCCATCCCCGCACGGGAATTGGACGCCAAATGCCGCATGGGACTCGTGCCCCAGGACAACAGCCTGGACGAACAGCTGGACGTGGAACGGAACCTCTACGTATTTTCCAAGCTTTACGGCCTAGCCCCCGCGGCGGCGCGCCGGCGCATCGCGGAGCTCCTGGAGTTCATGGAGCTCTCCGAGAAGGCCCGCAGCCGCGTGCGCGAGCTTTCGGGCGGCATGAAAAGGCGGCTCGTGATCGCGCGGGCCCTGCTGGCCGATCCGGAGCTGCTCATCCTGGACGAACCCACCACCGGCCTTGATCCCCAGGCGCGCCACCACATATGGGACAAGATCCGCTCGCTCATGAAAACGGGCGTGACCGTGCTGCTCACGACACATTACATGGACGAAGCCTGGCAACTGGCCGACCAGATCCTGATCATGGACAAGGGCAAGATCGCCCTTTCCGGCCACCCGCACCGTCTGCTGGAGGAAAAGATCGAACGCTTCGTGCTGGAACTGTACCGGCCCGAATTGATGGAAGACCATACGTCGCCCGCCGCGGCGACCTTCCGCGAGCTGGAAGAGGCCGGCAGGGCGCGCAGGGAGCGGTCGGAGGCGCGCGCGATCCTCTATTCGAACGAAGAATCGGACCTGGCGTCCGTCGCCGCAGGCCTGCCTGCCGGCTCGTTCATCACCCGCAGGACCAACCTGGAAGACCTCTTCCTGACCGCGACCGGGAGAAAAATCGATGAATAACACCGCGAAAGCCGCGCACCGCGTCGCTCCATGGACCTCGCGCATCGGGGCCGTATGGTACCGGCACATGCGCGTCTATACCAAGACGCTTTTCTCGAACGCCCTGCCGCCCTTCCTTGAGCCGCTCATCTTCCTCGGGGGCATCGGCCTGGGCCTCGGCGCCTTCGTACCCGCCATCGGCGGTGTGTCCTACGTCTCCTTCCTGGCCGCGGGGCTCCTCGTGACCTCGTCCATGTACACGGCCGCCTTCGAGATGAGCTATGGCACTTACATCCGTATGGAATTCGACAAGGTCTACGACGGCATGCTCGGCGCGCCCGTCTCCGCCGACGACCTCATGGTCGGCGAGATCCTCTGGTGCGGCACCAAGGGAGCGGTCTTCTCCGCCTGCGTGCTCATCGTCTGCCTGCTCTTCGGAGCCCTCTCACCGGGATGGATCCTGCTTTCTCCCCTGATCGGCTTCCTCACCGGCGTGATGTTCGCCGTGGCCAGTCTCCTCGTGACCACCGTGGTGGACAACCTGGACAACTTCAACTTCTACTTCACCGGCTTCCTGTCTCCGATGTTCTTCTTCGCGGGCGTCGTCTTCCCCCTGGAGAGCCTGCCGCGCTACATGCTACCCCTGGCCGAAGCCGTCCCCCTGACCCACGTCGTGCGCCTGGTCCGCGGCCTCGGCGTCCAGGGCGGTCCTTCCTTCGGCCTCGTCCACCTCTGGGACGCCGCTTATTGCGTGATGTTCACAGCGCTGGTGGGAGCGTGGGCGCTGGCGCGGATAAAGCGGAAGCTGGTGGATTAGGGAGGCCGATCCCAAGATGAGGGGGACGGACCTCGAGGAGACGGGGACCTCGCCTAGAATCTGGCCTTGAGCGCGACGGTGGCTACGGGTTGCTGCCCGTAGCGGCCCAGCTCGCTTTCTCCATCGCCGGAAAACAGCGGAACCAGGATCGAAAGCTCCGCGTCGGCCCCGAAAGGGAGGGTTCCGCGGAGGGTAGCGGCCGTACTGCTATCGGTCAGGGAAACCAGGTAGAGCGCATCGATCGTCGAGTCGAAGATCGGAAGGGACCAGGAAAGCGCGAAAGCCGCAGTATTGCCGAGCGTCGGAAGCAGGGTTCCCGCTTCCGCGCCGAACCAACGACTACCGCGGATCTCCGCGACCGCACGAATAGGGGCGGATGCCGGCGACCAGGAAAGGGAAAGGACTCCGGCCGCCTCATCTATCGTTTCCGGAAGGTAGTTCCATATCAAGGCGGCGCCCGTATCGTCCAATTCGGAGGTATCGGCTTCCTTTCCGTTCCTATATGACGATTCCGCCGCGATGCGCCATTCGCCGAGGATCAAGCTGCCCGAAAGTGATGCTCCCTTGACATAACCGCCCCGCCGGAACAATTCCGCATCGAATTTTCCGGGAAGCATCAAAGAATCCAGAAGCACATTCGAAGACCACGCCGCATCCCTGTCCGGTCCCGCGAAGAACGAGGCGCCGACATCTCCACGGTTGCCTGAGTACGCGACGGCTGCCAAGAAAGCGGGGTCCAAGACAAACTGCCCGGGAGCCGGATCCGCGACCTCCACGCCCCTTATGGTGTGGGTATTCCCGAGAATCTCAAGGCTCTGCGGGAGGATCGCATCCGGAAACCAGGGAGAACCGGGATCGGGCAGAACTGAAGGCGGTTCGAAGGGGGCGCAGACGAGGCGGAACGAGAAGTCGCCCGCCAGAAAGGTCACCGCCAGGAGATCCTCCGGCAGCGAGGCTTCCTCCGCGTCGCCGGAAAGCAGGGTCTCGACGTCCTGGGGACAGAGGAAGTCAGCGACGCCGAGCAGGAGAGCCGCGGAATCGTCCAGACGGAAGCGGCCCAGTTTGACGGTGAGGAAGTCGGCAGGGGCAGCGGCCAACAGCGCTTCGTCAACCGCGAGTTCGGGACGTCCGCCGTCCCGTCCGAGCGCCGCTGACGCTCCGAGAGAGAGCGAAGCGCTTTCCCAATCCATAGTGAGCCGCGCGGAAGCCCTTTCCCTGCCAGATACCGGCGCCAGGCTGTCCGGCATTCCGCGCGAGGCTGGCGCGGGCAACTCCAGCCAGGAAGCGATCTGGCCCCCGAAGGCGAATGAAGGAATGCGCAGCGAAGCCTCGTCCGCCATCGCGGAAAGCGCCCCCGTCAAGGCGAGGACGGCCGCGAGAAATCTTTTCACAGCGAAGCCGGATTGAATACGCGATCGCTCACCATCGTCTCGTCATCGATCGAATCGATGACCACGGTCGTCGAGCCGCCCGAGAGCAGGTTCTCCATTATAGCCTTCTTGGGATACGGCTTGCCGTCGCGCGTTTCCAGCTCCACCACGCGGTAGCGTTTGAGGACCCGGCCGTCCTTGCCCAGATACTCCACCGACCGCACCAGCCGGTCCGCCGAACCGAACGAGACGACGCGATCGCCGTCGGCCGTGTCGGCCCGCACCACGACCAAGCCTTCGCCTCTGCCCTGCCCGTACTCCGCCGACCGCGCGTCGCTCGCCGCGTCCAGAAAGTCCGAAGCCGTAAAATCCGACCCGAAGAGGCGCTCGTTCCGGTTCCCTTCCGCGATGCGCTTGACCCCGTTGGATGTCCGCAGCCATTGCCGCGTGCCCTCTCCGTCCTTCACGCGGAGGAATGCGAGTTTGTTCAGGAAGGCCGGCGACACCACTGCCGCGAGCGTCTTGTCCGAGCCATCGACGCGGGAAGATTTTATGGAGAGCGCTCTTTCCTTCGCCCCGCCTCCCTCCACGATGGACATGGTCATCTTGATGGTAAGGTAGCGCGAGTCCCCGAAGAGGCTCGCAGTCCGGAGCGCCGCCAGCGCGTCGGAGGACTGGGCAGGAGCGGTGCCGACCGAAAGCAATGCAAAAAAGAGGCCGGCAACGAAATTGGGGACGTTTCTCATCCTTACCCGATACATGAAAAAGCCCGGGACGGCAAGCCGCCCCGGGCCGTACAGGAAGCCGGTAAGCTCCCTACGCTATTGGGTTATTCCGAGAGCCACTGTACCCCGAGGCCTATCATCGTCCACACGGCCTCTGCGTTCGCCACTGTCGCAGTCTCGTTGAATACATGATTTCCGGTTTCCGGAACACGATCGTACTCGCGTCCGACCCAAGGTCCGCCGAAGGGGAGCGCCAAATCGGCGAAAGGGGCATCCGGTTCGGTATATAAACCTGCATTAAAACCGAGCCAGGCCAGATAGTCCGTGCTGACCGGCACCGACATTTCCATATCGAAACCGCCGAAATTCACCGTCCTACCCAAATCCCCGTCATAGAAATCCTGGGCAATGACGTTTTCCAGAAGGACATCGAACATCGAACGGCTCGCCGCGGATGCCGGATCTTCGAAATCGCCCATCGGAATTTCATAATTGTCTTCCTCAGGATCCCAGAGATCCGCTGAGTAGGAAACGCGGACCAGGAAATTGCCGGCGGCGTCCGTCTTGAAGGCGTTGAGAGGCGAGAAAGCGCCGACCGTCTGGGTGCCGATCGTTTTGGTGTCGAAGAGGCTGGCCGGTCTCATGCCTATCCCCTCAGCCGTCCAATCAAAGGCGGGGTCCAAAAGCAGGGTCGGGTCTTCAAAAAGGGCACCGGGGATGGAGACGACAGCATCGGTACCCAGTGAATCCTCGACCAAGGCGAAGAGCGCCTTGACGTTCGTGAAGGCGTTTTGCAGCTGGGTCGCCTCTGCCTTGGTGATCAGGGGATCACCATATTCGTCCGTACCGGGAACGAAGGGCGGCAGGCTATCCGCTAGCTCCCCGAGCCTGTCGTATTCGGCATCGATCGCATCCTGGACAAGGCCAAGTGCCTTTTTCATGGAAGCTCTCGCATCCGCTAGACGGGCCGTATCCCTGATGGTGAGCGTAGTCTTGAACGGACTTTCGGCGTTCGTGAAGAAGGATTCCAGCGCGTCCGCGACACCGTTGGTGTTGGTATCGTATTGGGCCGCGAGGACGGAGTCGCCCCGAGTCGCATCCCACTCGCGGTATTCCTTCATGAGGGGCTTGAGCGCATCCATGTTGTAGCTGAGGTCATAGGCGGAGAGCATCTGCATGAAGGACTTGTCGATCATGATCTGCGCCGCGAAGGACTTCAGGTAGGCGGAGTTGAGCCTGCCGTAGGTCTCGATCATCGTCCGGCCTTGCTCGTCCAGGTCTCCGTACGCCTCCGCGAGGTCCACAGGAATGGCAATCTCCACGTCATCGGGTATGGATTCGATGGTCGCAACTACGTCATCCAGCTTGGACAGGGGTCCTGAAATGACCGCGTCGACAAGAGCGTTGAGCCCGCTCCCGTAGTTGTTGATCACATTGGCCATCATTATTTTAGAGATCATAAATAGGGGATACCGGTTCCTGAGTTCAGTGGGGACGGTCTCGTCGCCCTCCCATTCCTTGTTGAGGTCCCAGATATCCTGCAGCGAGACCTCATCCAGGCTGGCCGGTATCGACATCCTCGGAGCGATCGCGGGGACGAAGTAGTCAATCCAGTTACTGGAATAGCGAGGCAGCACGGAAGCTCCCTCGAGCATCTGAACTTGCGTATAGATCGGTTTCCCGTTCGATAATGCCGCCGTCGGGACTTCCTCTTCACCGCGCACAAAGCAATTGGGTGTCCCATCCGTTGTGAAGTAACCCCGTGAGCCGTTGTCCATATCTTCAGCCCGGATCACACCGTATTGGTCAGGAGCCCCCGTGGCGACGACCGCGTCCACCCAGCGATACTTCGTGGACCCATCCACCAGTTCGGTGCTTCCTTCCAGAGTCGGATACGAAGAATTGGCGACGAATCGTAACGGGACGAAATTCCAGGAATTGGTCGAATTTGAAGGAGTCAGCTCGCAATACTCGTCCTGTCCGTAGAACTGGGTTCCCGTCAGCCAGCGGTCGCTGAACAAGGCCTCCATCGTCGAAGGATAATCCATGAAGCCTAGCTTGTTCCTGGCCAAGTCGACGATGCTCGGATCCACTGACAGCTTGGAAATCTCCAGGACCGCCTTCCAGAGCTTGGAGGCGTTCGTCGTCTCGGCAGTCCCGGTGGTGTCAAGACTGACGGCCTCCGCGAACTGCAGGTACGCCGCGTCGTAGGACTTCAGCTTGAGGTAGCTGATGCCCTTGGCGTAAGCCGCCTGGGCCTGTGAGGCAGTATATGTACAGGTGACGGTCACGGAGGCGGTCGCACTCTTGGAACCGTCGAAGTTGGTAACCTTCACCATGAATTCATAGGTGCCGGGCCGGAAAGCCTCGTCGAGCGAGACGGTGAAGCCTGATCCTTCCCCGAGCGCCAGGATCGAGGGGCCGCGGAGCTGCGTCCACGAATATATGACATCAGTCTTGCCGGTCGCGGGGGTGGCGACCGCGGAGAAGGAGAAGGCGGAAGGCTCGGCCGACAGGGTCAAAGAGCCGCCCGCCGAAGCGACGGTCGCATCCCCGACAGTCGCGGAGATCCCGAACGAGGAAATCTCCGGCGCCGTCTCATTGACTATCGCAGTGATGGCGGTCTCATTCACGACAACCGTGACTTCGGCGTCCGTGACTTCGGCGACCGCGGCCGATGCGCCGGAGGCGATGGCGTCACCGCTCAGGGCAGGACCACCGCTCCCGCCTTCGCTCGCGCGTTCCTCGTTGACGGTCTGCACGGCCTCCGAGACACCCGCGGCAACTTGTTCGACCAAGGTGCCCGCGAAATCGGAGTCCTTGAGCAAATCGTTGGTGGCGGCGCCTTCGACGACCGCCATTACGGCTTCCCTGACGGCGTCGCCGACCATTTCCTGCTTTAAGGTGTCATTGGCTTTCGCTTCGGACAGGGCCGAAGAGGCCTGGACGGCGCCGGAGGTAACCTGCTTCACCATGTCCTGGACGGAGGCGGAATTTCCGGTCGTCGTCGACGCGACGACGGCTTCGACGGAGGCCTTCACCGTGGCCTGGACGACGGACTGGACCTTGTCCGCGGTCACGGTCGCCGCCGAGTCGATGGCGGCGATCGCTACGTTCACCGCAAGCCCGACGCCTTCCTGCTTGACAGCGTCGTCCTGCACGTTGTCCATGAGGGTCTGTACGGCGGACCGGGTGGATTCGGCAAGGACCTGCTCGATGGGCTTCGGACTGCCGTCAAGGTTGTTCGATACCTTCGATTGGCGACCCGCCGTCGCCGCCGACTTCACGGCGGCCTGCGCGGCTACCGCGACGATCTTCACGAGCACCACGTCGGCGCTGCCGGCGGTATCCACGAGCGTACCGCCTTGCTCGTCTACATACTGGGCTACGGCACGCATCATCTGCGGGATGATCTTATCGGTTTGTTCTTTTTCCGCCGCGCTGAGGGCGGTCTTGATTCGGGCCTTCACGAACGCCCTCATCGCTTCGCGGCTCGTCGCATCGAGCACCGCGCCGTCCGCGGTGATCGCGCGGGACGAGGCGGAGGCGCCGCCGGCGAATTCCGTGATCATCTCGTCGACCATGTCATCCGCAAGAGTCGCAACTTCCGGCTCTTTCTTTTCCGCGGGACCGAAATTAAATAAACCTTCGCAACTCGCGAACGTGAGCGCGGCCGCCATGAACAATACCGACACCTTGAGTTTATTCATTGCATCCTCTGTACAAGGGATTCCGGGATTTACCGAGCCCATACGGGCTCCCGATGATTATACTCCAATAGTCCACGAAAGCAAAACCGTACGGTCCCAAAAAATAGCGAGGCATGGGAATGCCCTCGCTTGACAGTCCGGGCCCTTCCGTCGATCCTCCCACCACATGGGTCCATCGCGAAAATTCCGCGCTGCCGTTGCGAGCGCCGTCCTGATCACAGCAACCTCGGTCTCGGCATATCTTTCGTTCGGCATCAAGCGGGATTTCCTCCCAGGTTTCGCTCTGGACGAAACCTCGCCGTACCGAATCTCGGCCAGGGAGGAAGAAACCTATTTCCGCGGCGATGCCGGACTCGTCGCCTTCGTGCACGCGGCCGGTTTGGATCCGGCGGCACGGGTGTCGGCGGCGGAAGGGATAGCGGAGTCGATCCGTACCGGAACCGGTTATTCGGTCACGGGTCCCGCAGATTTTCCCGTTCCTTCGGCAGGAGGGGAGCTGGAATGGAAACGCGTCGCGGACCGGCCGGCCGAGGAAGCAGGAACCTTATTGTCCATGCTGCTCGCCGGGAATCCGCTTTTTTTTCGCCTGTTCGCTCTCAAGGACCCGGGCGACCTGGCGCTCTATATTTCGATTCAGGATAAAGACGTCCCGATCGCCTCCGATGCGGTCCGGCGTTCGATCCCCGCGGCCTTTCGTGAATCGACCGTTATCTGGGGAGAACCTTACTTCAGGAAAATTCTGGCCGACAGGACCGACCGCGACCTTTCCGTTCTTCTTGCCTTCGCCGCCGCCGCGATCCTCATCGCGCTTTTCATGGTAGCTCGCGACCTCCCGCTGGCGCTGCTCCTATGGGTCGCATCCCTCGTCCCCGCCATCGTCGCCCTGGCCGCCTTTCCCGTTCTCCGTTGGGACTTCAGAACCGAATCGATCCTCGTGCCCGTCGAAGTCCTGGCCCTATCCACTTCCTACGCGATCCAGGTTTTCAGGCACGCGGGCCTGCACGAATCGGAACGCGCATCGGACGGAATCGCGGGAATCGTGCTGCTCTGCGGCCTCACGACCCTTGCGGGTTTCGCTACCCTCTTGGTATCCGACCTCTCCGGCATCCGGAGAATCGGCTTCGTGATCGTAATCGGAATCGCCGCCGCGATGGCGGTGGCGCTGCTCTGGCTTTCGTCGGTTCTTGATCTCGCCAAACCGAACCGCCCCTTCAAGACGAAGCCGTCCCGCATTCTCGGGAACAACTCGGGCAAGCCTCTGCCCGCGGCCATAGCAACGACGATAATCGTCCTTCTTTCGGTCGGCCTATTCCGCGTCGCGGGGAGAGCCGATCCCCTCGATCTATTGCGCGGCTCGGATCCCTACACCAAGGAAAGAGCGTCAGGAATCCGGCAATTCGGCGGCATGGACAGCCTGGGCGTTTTGGTTGATACCGGAACCGAGTTCGGGTTGACGGAGGAGAAAGCATTTCAGAATATCCGCGCGCTTTCCCGGGAAATAGAAAAATTGCCGCACGTATCCGCGGCCATCTCCTATACGGACTTCGTCGAAGAGGGCTTCGCCGCCCTCGCCCCGGACCGGGGAATACCCGACGATCAGGCTGAGATCGGAGAAACGCTCGAGCTTCTCGCATCGCGTTCGGACGGCTTCGATATCGGATCGCTCGTCGATGTCTCCTACCGGAGGGCGAAGATCCTCGTCCGCTACGACGGCTCCCAGGGCTTCGCCGGACTGAGGACCGCGATCGCGGAGCGCTGTCTCGGCGCAACCGGCGGACTACGGACAGCGATCGTCGGCTACCAGGAAGAAGCCTTCCTGATAAACGAAGCCATACGTAACGGACTCGGCCGCGGGAGCCTCCTCTTCATCCCCTTCCTCTTCGCGCTCCTGGCGGCCGTTTTCAAATCCGTCCGATGGGGTGCCGTCTGCATGCTGCCCTCGATCGCGGCCATCATCGCCTACCTCGGTGCGGCCGGCTGGCTCGGCATTCCCTTGGACGCGGTCACCGCTACCGGCATCGCCGCCGTGATGGGGGTAGGCGTAGACGACGCCATCCACCTGTTGGCGACCGCCCGATCGTTGATGGCCGCGAACGACGGCGGGGAAGACCCGTTCGCGCGCGCGGCCGCCCTCGCCGGATCTTCCATCGTCCAAACCACGCTCACCATTTTCGCGGGCCTCGCGGCCCTTTTCTTCTCCGCGTACGCTTCGGTCGCGTCCGCCGGCTTCCTTTCCATCATTGCCCTCGGCATCGGAACGCTGACGACGGTAACCGTGGTTCCCTGGCTCGGCCGTCGATTCCTGATGACCGCTCCGGATTCGTCCGCTTTATAAAAAGGCCGCCCGGACATTCCGTCCGGGCGGCCTTGCGGACCGGAGCCCTTCGCTTCGACCCGCTTCGAATCCTTATCCGCTTACATCTTGTTCGTGACGCGGCTCTCGCCGACGTTCTTGAGCGTCTTGCCCATCACGTAGTCAAGCATGGCCTCGGAGTCGATGAAGCCGGTGTCGTACTTGCGCGCGGCGGGAATCTTCTCCAAGGTGAAGTTCTTGTCGCCGCCGCCGCCCATGAAGTTGTTGACCACGAGCTTGTACTTGGCCGCGGCATCGATCGGCTTGTACGCGCCTTCCTTGCCGACGACCACGTCCTTCACGCGGGCGCCCTTGGCCGCTTTGACGTCTACCGTCAGCTTCAATCCGGCTACGTAGACGTAGGCAGTCTCGGGCTTGTTCGGCGTATAGGTGGTGACGCAGAAGTCCACCATATCCTCAAGGATCTGGATCGTTTCCGCTCCGCTCACATCGACCGTCATCAGGGTGTTGGCGAAGGGTTGCAGTTCGTAGACCTGAGCGACGGATACGTCGCCGGCGACCAAGTCCACGCGGACGCCGCCCGGATTCATGATGGCGATATCGGCGCCGGTTTTCCAGATCATGGAATCGGCGATGATCGGTCCGGGACCGAGGTCGTTCACCCGCTTGAGCTCGTCCGCGGCCTGCGTCGCGATCTTCTTCTTGAGTCCGTCGATGGATGCGGAATAGGTCTTGAGTTTTTCGACGCCTTCGGGCTTGGAAGGAACGAAGATGAAACGGGAATCGGCCGCGTAGGTCTTGGCCAGGGCCTGGGCCGCGGCAAGGTAGGCGGCGCTGGTCGCGGCGGGTGGCTCGCCCGTATAGCCCGAACCGACCTGCTCCTTCGCGCTCACCGATCCGTTGGCCGCGCGCGTGAATTCCACGCGCTTCATCTTGCCGTCGGCGCCGGGTAGGTCATAGATACGGAGCTTCTCGGTGCCCGCGAGGAGCTTTGGCGTACCGCGGAAGGAAACGATCTTGCCCGCCGCGTCGAAATCCACGTCCAGGATGCCGAGCTGATTCGCCCATTGCCAGCTCGTGGCGACGAGCACGTTCGCGCCGGTGGCGTCTTTGACGACGGTCGGGTAGTCGCCGACGGGCTTTAGTCCCACGTTGGCAACGGGGCCGAGTAGGCTGTGCGAATGGCCGCCGATGATCACGTCGACGCCGGAAATCTTCGCGGCAAGGGCCTTGTCCAGGTCGTAGCCGATATGGCTGAGGACGACGATCTTGTTGACTCCCTGGGCTTCAAGCGCCTTGACCGCCTTCGCGATTGATTCGGCCGGGTCCAGGAACTTGATGTTCGCGCCGGGGCTGGAGATGTACGGCGTCTCGGGGGTGACCACGCCGATCAGGCCGACGCGGGCGCCCGCGATCTCCTTGACGACGAAGGGCTTCACCGCGGCGGCGAGCGCAGGCTCGGCGGACAGGTCCAGGTTGCATACGACGACGGGGAACTTGGCGCCCTCGATGAAATCCGCGAGCACCGCGGGCCCCTTGTCGAATTCGTGGTTGCCGACCGTCATCGCGTCCAGTTTCATCGAATTGAGGAAGTCCAGATCCGCCTTCCCGGCGAACTGGGTGAAGTAGAGGGTGCCCTGGAAGACGTCGCCTGAATGCACGAAAAGGCTGTTCGGCTTCTCCGCGCGCAGGGCCTCCACGGCCGCCCAGAGCCGGGCGAAACCGCCGAGCTCGATGAAGGTGCGCTTGCCCTTGAGGTTCTGGTCGATGTCGACCTTGAACTCCACGAAACCCGGCTCCAGCTTGGCGTGGGTATCGTTGACGTGGAAAAGGGAGAGCTTGAGCGGCGTCGCATCCATCTTGACGACGGGCGCGGCCGCGGGTGCGGGGGCCGCCGCCTGGGCGACCGCAGGTTTCCCGTCGGGCGAAGCCGCGGCGGGAGCGCCCGCGCAACCGATCGCTACGGCGAGCACCGCGACTACCGAGATCGCGAAAATCGCCTTGAACGTTCTTTTCATCATGTTCCTCCTTAGGACGGGATGGATATCCCGTCCTCCATAGTAGTACGAGTCCGGCGCGCGGTACAGTCCCGCGGCGAAGATGATTGAAAAGAACGTCAGAATTCTTCGACGATGATCCGTGCGCAGGCGAGTGCGCGTTCAGGCGTCGGTACGGCGAGCAGCGCCGAATACGGCCCGTAAAAGGTCGGATAACGGTCGCGCAGGAGGCCCAGGGAGCGTTTCGGGCCGAGCCAGAAAAGCCCCTCCAGTTCGAAGAGGACGCGCGGCAGTTCCGTGACGAGCCAGGCCAGGCGATACCGGCCTTCCTCGTCGTTGCGACCGGATCGCGCGGCCATGCGCCCGAGCCAAGCCTTCTTCTGCGTCCGTTCCCCTTCCGTCGGCCGGCCGGGACCTTTCAGCATGCGGGCTTCCACGGCACGCAGCAGACTGTCCCCGTAGCCATCCTTCTGGCGGAGGACGACGCCTCCCTCGATCTTCAGATATTCATCCAAATCGGCGGCAATGCTCTGCTCGGAGGCGACCCAGACGTCAAAATCGAAAAGTCGGGAATCGAATCCGCGTGGACCGTCCACGGCATCCCCGCCGACGGCGAAAAGGTCGACATCGCTGTCGGCGTCAGCGTCGCCGCGCGCCCGCGACCCGTACAAGATCACCGTATGGCATCCACCGGCGCGCGTCAGCTCGCCGGTGGCGCGGCCAAGTTCCCGGGCGAAGGAAGCTTCCAGGCTTTCAGGCACCGCCCCGCCGCCTTATTTTTCCGCCAGCAGCCCGTTGATGGCGGCGGCGGCCCGGCGGCCTTCGCCCATCGCGAGGATTACCGTGGCGGCGCCGAGCACGATGTCGCCGCCGGCGTATACGTTTTCCAGCGAGGTCTTCTGGTCGCCCTGGACCACGATGCGGCCCTTCTTGTCCACGACCAGGCCTTCGGTCGTCTTGACCAGCAGGGGATTTGACTCGTTGCCGAGGGCGACGATCACCGTGTCGCAATCGAAGACATATTCGGAACCGGGTATGCCGACGGGGCTCCGGCGGCCGGAAGCGTCGGGTTCCCCCAATTCGAACTTCTGGACTTCCATTCCTATCACGCGGCCCTTGTCGTCGCCGAGGATCTTGTTCGGATTGCGCAGAAAGTCGAACAAGATACCTTCCTCCATCGCGTGTCCCACTTCCTCGGCGCGAGCGGGCATCTCGTCGCGGGTGCGGCGATAAATTACGTGCACCTGCCCGGCGCCCAAGCGCAGGGCCATACGGGCCGCGTCCATCGCGACGTTGCCGCCGCCGATGACGGCGACGATCTTGGACCGGAAAATCGGCGTGGCCGCCTTCTTGGTATCGTAAGCCTTCATGAGATTGGCGCGCGTCAGATATTCATTCGCGCTGAAGACGCCGACCAGGCTCTCGCCGGGAATGCCCATGAATTTGGGAAGCCCGGCGCCTACCCCGACGAAGGCCGCGTCGAATCCGTCCTCATCCAGAATTTCCCGTATGGTGCGCGTGCGGCCGACCAGGAAGTTGGTCTGGATCTTTACGCCCATCCCGGTGAGCACGTCGACTTCCGACTGGACTATGGCCTTTGGCAGGCGGAATTCGGGAATGCCGTACACCATGACGCCGCCCGCCTTGTGAAAAGCCTCGAAGATCGTGACTTCATGGCCTTCGCGCGCAACGTCGGCGGCCACGGTGATGCCCGCGGGACCGGAGCCGATCACGGCCACCTTCTTGCCCGTGGGCGGCTTGACGGCGGGGACCGTCGCTTTCCCGTTTTCCCGTTCCCAGTCGGCTACGAAGCGTTCCAGCCGTCCGATGGCCACCGCCTTCTCGATATCCTTCAGGCCCTTGCCGACCGTGCAGTCCAGCTGGCACTGCTTTTCCTGGGGACAGACCCTGCCGCAGACGGCGGGCAGGAGGTTCGTTTCCTTGATGACGTCGACGGCGGCCTTGAAGTCGCCTTTCTGTATCTCGGCGATGAAGCGCGGGATCGGCACGCCGACGGGGCAACCCTTCACGCAGGGCTCGTTCTTGCAGCCGAGGCAGCGCTCGGCTTCCAGCCGTGCCTGGGCCTCGCTGTAGCCGATGGCCACTTCGTCCTGGCATTTTCCGCGCTCCACGGGATCGCGGGCGGGCATGGCCTGGGCGGGGATAGCCATGCGCGCCTTCGCGTTGAGCTTTTCGCCGTCGGTCTGCCGCGCGTTCAATTCCTTCAGCGCGGCGACCGCCGCGGTTTCCAGTTGCTCTTTCGTCAATGCATCGTGGCTCATTTCGTCGCTCCCTTGGCGCCCGCGGCGGCCGCAGCCGGCGCAGCCGTAGCCGGCGCGGCAGTAGCCGGCGCGTGCGGCTCCAGGCCGAGCCCGAGATGGCATTCATGGTGGGCCTCATCCTCGTGGGCCTTGTAGGCGCGCAGGCGGATCATCATGTTGTCGAAATCCACCTTGTGCCCGTCGAATTCCGGGCCGTCCACGCAGACGAACTTGACTTCGCCGCCCACCGTGACGCGGCAACCGCCGCACATTCCCGTGCCGTCGATCATGATGGTGTTCAGGGAGACTTCGGTAGGTACGCCGAAAGGCCGGGTGGCCTCCGCGCAGAATTTCATCATGATTGGCGGCCCGATTGCGATGGCGAAGTCGGGTTTCGGCGTCGCGGAGCAGTATTCCTTGAGGGGTTCGGTCACCAGGGCCTTACGGCCGTAAGAGCCGTCGTCGGTGACGATCACCAGTTCGTCGGCTATCTTGCGCATCCGGTCCTCGAAGATCACGAGATCCTTGTTGCGTGCGCCGATGATGATAATCACCTTATTGCCGGCGGCCTTCAAGGCTTCCGCGATGGGATGAAGCGGAGCGACGCCGATGCCGCCGCCGACGCAGACCACCGTTCCGTACTTCTTGACGTGGGTCGGATTGCCCAGTGGCCCTAGAATGTTCTCCACGTGGTCGCCTACTTCCTTTTCCGCCAGCTTGTGCGTCGTGGCGCCGACAGCCTGGAAGACCAGGGTCACGGTCCCGGCCGCGGAATCCGCGTCCGCGATGGTCAAGGGAATGCGCTCGCCCCAGTCTGTATCGATCTGGACGATGACGAATTGGCCGGCCTTGCGCGCGCGCGCGATGAGCGGGGCCTCCACGAGCAGTTCATAGACATCGGCCGACAATTTCTTCTTGGCGAGTATCTTGTTCACCGTAGCTGTCCTTCCGGGTCCTGCAACCCAACCGTAGAGTCTGTCCGCAAGGTCTTGCCGTTTGTGTTTACCGCATAATACCTTGCGGATAGCCTCTTGGGCAAGGTCGGCCTCCATGATACAGTCGCGGCCGGAGGCCGCATGGACGCCGTTTCATGGAAGCGTTTCGCCGCGGCGCGGGACGAGTACCGACTGTACACGGAAACCCTGGCCGCCGCCCTGCCCGGCCTCAGGTCAGCCCAGGAGCGTTTGGTCGAAGAAAGGGAAGCCGCCGGTTTCGCGATCGAGACGCCGGTCGTCTATAACGGGGCCCTCGACGACCTCGGCCCCGCCGACGAAGTCCGCCTCATCCTCGTCGCGGACAACCCCGGCAGGAGGGAACAGGCGGCGGCGAACCGGCGCTACCTCGTCGGGCCTTCCGGCAAGCTCGCCGACGGATTCTTCCGTTCCCGCGCCGAGCTCGGAATCGACTTCCGCAAGGACGTGCTCATCCTCAACAAAACGCCCATCCATACGCCGCGGACCGGGGAGCTGCGCGAACTCGGCCGGCTGGGAGGCACCGAGGTCGCTCGCGCGATAGAGTCTTCCCAGCTGCGGATGGTCCAGCTGATCCGCTCCTTCCACGAGGCCGTGCGGACTCCTTCGGGGCCGCCGGTGCCGCTCTGGATCATCGGCTATTCGGAACTTGGCCGCGGCAAGCTTTTCGAACCCTTTTCCCGCGCCCTGACTGAAGCGTACCGGGATGACTACGAGTTCCGGGCTTCGGTCCTCCTGTTCCGCCACTTCTCCATGAACCAGTTCTCCGTGGACATCCGCAAACGGACCCTCGTCGGCGAGCCGGTCGGAGCGGCGCTCGCGCGGATAGGAGCGGAATACCGGGAGCGCGTGCTCGGTTGGTGACGAGGTGAATGACGTTGACAATCGTGCCGCCGGGAACGAAGCTTTCGGGATGACGCCCTTCCTGTTCCGTCCCTTCCATCCGATCCTGTACCAGGGCGTCGCCCGCAAGAAAAACTACTTTGAAGGCTGGTATTTCAAGCAGGTCGCCGGTGGGCCGGGAACAGCCAATCCGACCAAGGGGGCCAGGGGCTTCGCCTTCATCCCGGGCATATCGCGTTCCGATACCGGCGACCATGCCTTCATCCAGACCATCGACGGCATGACGGGGGCGAGCCGGTATTTCACCTTCCCCGCGTCCGCCTTTTCGTTCAGCGACTCGCCTTTCGGGATCCGCATCGCCGATAACCGCTTCTCACTTACCGGCCTTTCCGCCGACCTCGCCGACGAGGCGGGCGGGATCCGCGCCGACCTTGCCTTCACGGATGCGATCCGACCTGTTCGTAGCCTGTTCCGCCCCGGAGTCATGGGCCCCTACGCATTCGCGCCCTTCATGGAGTGCTCCCACGGCATCGCAAGCCTGGACCATTCCGTGGACGGGACGCTGGAGCTGCGGAGTAATGGAAATGAAGCCGACGAGCGCATCGCCTTCGCGTCCGGCAGAGGTTACATCGAAAAGGATTGGGGCAGGTCGATGCCTTCGGCCTGGGTATGGATCCAAAGCAATAGTTTCGAATCGACGGCGGTCCCCGCCTCCTTCTCCTTCAGCCTCGCGCGGGTCCCGTGGCGCGGATCCTCTTTCAACGGCTTCATCTGCCTCTTGCTAGCCAAGGGGGTCGAATACCGTTTCGCCAATTACACGCGCGCCCGGATCGACCTGCTTGAGAACGTGGACGGCGCGGTCCGCATCCTTCTCGGCGACCGGACCTACAAGATGGAGATACTCGTCAGGCGGTCCAGCTCCGCTACCCTGCAGGCTCCCGTGGAAGGCGCGATGTCGCGCCGCATCACGGAAAGCGTGGATTCCTGGGTGCGCATCGTCCTGAAAAGGCGGCGTGGCAGGACCGACGAAATTCTTTTCGACTCCTCGGCCGTCGCAGCCGGGGCGGAGCTGGTCGGGGACATAGACAGCCTCAAGCCTTAGGCGGCGTCAACTTCGGCGGTAGTCAGGTTCTTCACCCAGCGTTCCTTCTTCAGATGCCAGCGCGCGATCGCGTACTTCACGAAATCCGTCGTCTTCACGATGGCGAACATGGGCACCGGGCCCAAGGGCGTAAAGATGGTCAGGGCGAAGGCACCCGGGATGAAGAGGAGGAGGTTGACCGTCACGTCCACGTACATGCCGAGGCTGGTATCCCCGCCGGAACGCGCGATGGCGAACTGGGCGTTCAGTACGGTCCAGACCGGCATATAGGCCGCGATCACGGACACGAGTCCGACGGTGACCGAACGCGCGTCCGGAGTCAGGTTTCCGAACACGAACGGGATGCCCAGGGTCGAAAGGACCGCGCCTAACGCGACGACGCAGCCGGCTACAAGGGATCCGCCTTTCAGCCAGCGCGCCTTGTCCCGCGCTTCATCCAGCTTCCCGGCTCCGAGCGATCCGCCGACGATCACCGCCGTCGCGGTGTGGATCCCGGCGAACACGAGGAAGAAGACGTTCGCGATGGTCCAGCCGGCGGCCATACCCGCGACGACCTCGGCTCCGCCCCGACCGTTGTACAGCGAAGTGACGACCGTCTCGGAGACCACCCAGGTGGTTTCCGAAGCGAGCATCATGCCGGATTTGCCGATTATGGTCCTGATCAATTTCGCGTCGACCGCTCCGAGTCTCGACAGGGGCACGAAAAATGCCGTTTTCCGGGTACGGACATAGACGAGAAAGCAGACGACCTCCACCGCACGGGCGATGATCGTAGCGATGGCGGCGCCCGCGATTTCCAGACGGGGGGCGCCGAGATTTCCGTAAATGAGAAGCCAGTTGCCTACCGTGTTGACGAGGGTCGCGGCCACAGAGATGATCAGCGGGATCCGCGGCTTCCCGATTTCACGGAAAGCCGTACCTATCGCGGTGGAGATCGCGATGGGGAAGAAGGTGAAGGAGACGACACGGAGGTATTCGGCGCCGTATCGGACAATCTCGGCCTGGGCCGCGTTGCCCCGCGTCATGACGGCGATCAACTGTTCGGGAATGGCCCAGCAGAGGATGAAGTGCGTCGCGGAGATGAGAAAGGCGAAAATCGTCTTGAAACGGTACGCCTGCTTCATTCCCTCCTCGTCTTGGGCTCCGCGGAACTGCGCCATGTAGATGCCGCCCGCACCGCACAAGGTCCAGAGCACCACCAGGTAGACGAAATTGATCTGGTTGGCCACGTTGACGGCCGCCATCTTGGCGTCGCCGAGACCGGCGACCATGAAGTTGTCGATGAGCGAGACGAGGCTCATTATGAGCTGCTGGAGCATCACCGGCAGTGCGATGGAAAGGGACTCGCGGTAGAACCGGAGTGAACCGAAATTTTTCATATGGTGTGGTAGTTAGTACCCGTTCGTCCGCCGGGAGTCAAGCGAACGAACGGTTGTAATCGATAATGGACGCTTGCGTCCGCCGGACGCTATTCCTTCTTTTTCGTGGAAAGTCCGAAGGGCAGGTACAGCGGACAGATGGCTAAAGCGCTTGTTGCGAGGAAGACGAGGGCGAGTATCCCGAGCACGATCGCGGCAACGCCGCCGATCTGTCCGGTAAAATACAGCGCCGCGACCACGATAGCCAGAATGACCCGAACGATTCGATCGACCAGACCCATATTGGTTTTCATGAACAGCCTCCATTGAATTCAATAATTATAGCGGGCCATTGGACGATATGCGAGAAGGGAGCTATTATTTCATGATGGTTCGGCATCGGTGATGATAAAAAAGAAAATCGCCAACGGAGTCTTTTACGTCCAGATACCGGAAGCGGGGCTGTCGGTTCTCTGCGGCTGTCCCGAAAACGCGGTGAAATTCCTTTTCGTGCACGGCGCGATCCTTCCGCGGAAAATCGGCGACGTCAGTTTCGAAACCGGCCCGAACGCCATCCTCCTTTCCGACGCGCCCGTCCAGAACGGCCGTTTCTCCAACCTCGCCGAATTCCCCGTGCTCCAGATGCTCTACCGCCAGGGCATGCTCATTCCCGGGCATCCGGGAAACACGGGCCTCCGCCCCCTGATCGTCGGCCTCCGCGACCAGATCGATGCGCAGAGCCGGTACATCCACCTCGGCAACTACGGTCTTTCCACGATCAAGGAATTGCGGGCCGCCGGCCTGTCTCCCGCGGTCGCGGCCGAAAGGATGCGGATTAAACTCGCTTTCGCCTTCGGCAGGATCAAGCCCACCGATGAGTTGCTGGACCTCCGTATCATAGACAAGGACGCGATCGAACTCCGGAACGGCGCATTCCTTTGCCGCAAGGGCATGAATCGCTACGAATTCCTGTTCGGCGGAGAAACGGTCGAAGTGGACCTTAACCTTCCTCCGGGCGTCTCCTACTCTTCCCCCTATACTTTGCCGAAGAAAAGGGTGGAACGCTGCGGATTCGCTGTTTATCACCTGGGGGAAGGCGACGGCTGGGATCCGACGCGCCCGTGCACGGGAAGCCTTGTCGTCTTCCGCGGCAACCTCTATCTGGTGGACGCGGGGCCGAACATCCTCGAAAGCCTGGAAGCCCTCGGACTCGGCGTTCCGGACCTTTCCGGAATCTTCCAGACGCACGCCCACGATGATCACTTCGCCGGCCTCACCTCCCTGCTCCAGGCCGAAAAACGCCTCGTATTCTTCTCCACTCCCCCCGTACGGGCCTCGGTAGTCCGCAAACTTCGCGCGCTGGCCGATCTCAGCGAGCACGCGATCGAACGATTCTTCGATTTCCGCGATCTGGCCGAAGGGACATGGAACGATGTGGACGGACTCTCCGTGATGCCCCAGTTCTCCCCGCACCCGGTGGAGACGGACGTATATTTCTTCAGCGCCGAGGGAAAACACGGCAGGCGAAGCTTCGCCCATCTGGCCGACATCGCTTCCTTTTCGGTGCTTGACCGCATGACGACAGACGATCCGGCCAAAAACGGCATGTCCCGCGGGGACGTCGAAGCCGTCAAGCGCGCCTACCTGACGCCCGCGGACTTCAAGAAGATAGATATAGGCGGCGGCATGATCCACGGTTGCGCCGCGGATTTCCGTGACGACGCATCGGGAGAGTTGCTTTTTTCCCACACGGCTTTGCCGCTTACTGAAGCCGAACTCAAGCTCGGCCGCCGTCCGGAGTTCGGCGAAGCGAGCGTCGTCATCGCCGAGGGCGACTTCGCCGAAAGCGCGGGCGAGGCTTCCGGCGCATGCGCGGACGAAACCGCGGCGGCTAGATCCCGAGCCCACCACGAGGATGAAGCGGTCCTTGCCGCGACGGATCTCTTCGCCGCTCCCCTGTCCGGAGGGTTGCTGAAGGGATTCTCCGCTTCGGCGGAACGCGTCGCCGTCCAAGCAGGAACAAGGGTGGAACTACTGGACGGCGTTTATGCCGTCGCCTCGGGCAGCCTCACGCTGGAATCCGGAAAGAAATTGATCGAGCGGGTGGCCGCGGGAGGAACTTTCGGAGAGGAGCGCGTGCTGTTCGGCTCCAACCGGCTCTTCAATTGCCTGGCCGAAACGGACGCGGAACTGTTATTCATCGGGACTGAACAGCTTCTGGAGAAACCGATCCTACTTTGGCGCCTGCAGGAAGCCTTCGAGAAGCGGATAGCCGCTCTCCATGCCCAATTGCCGCTGGAATGGACGGCCGAATATTCCGTAAACGTCGCATGCATCGACGAAGGCCACAGGCGACTGTTCGAACTCGTCCAGACGACCTTCCTCAGCTACCTGGACTCCGGCGACACCCCCGAACTCAAGAAATTGATCCGGAAAACCGCATCCGTAGCCCGCGGCCACCTCGCTGCCGAGAACGCGCTCATGAGGGGACAAGGTTACCCGGACGCCGCGGGCCATATAGAAGAGCACGAAGTCCTGACTGCGGGGCTTGCGTCCATGAAGGCTTCCACACCTTCGATCCGGTCGTCCGAACTCATCTCCTACTATAAGCACCGCCTCCTCGTCCACGTGCTCATCCTCGACCGCCGTCTCGGCGAGTACCTGAACGGGAAAGGCGTGTATTGAAGCCTACGAGTCCAGGTAAAGCGACAGGCGGTAGACGCCGGGCCTGAGCCTGTAGCGTTCCAGGACGTCCGGTCCGCAAGTGGCGGTTCCCAATCCCCGCTGGGCGGCATCCAGATGCAGAAAAGCGCCCCGTTCCGCTGCCTCCGCGAAGGGCATGAGCCGATCCCAATGCTTGGCTTCCCAGAGTTCGGCTTCGGAATACGGAGTAAGGGAAAAGTCGAAGGGGTTCTCCCCCCGGATTTTCAGACGATCCCGTCCACCGGATGCGGCCGAAAGCTCCACCCATCGGGTTCCATGCCGGTTCCCGTTCTCCTGGGGGACGATGTAGGGAACCGAAAGTCCCGCCAGAGACTCCGACCAGACGCCGAGCCGCCCGGACGCCTTCCGGTCGGAGTAGGCCTCGTGCGGGCCGAGGCCGAACCAGCGTGCCGAGTCAAAGGCCGGATCGAGGCGGCAACGGAGGCCGACCCGCGGCAACTCGGGCAACTCGGGATTCAGGTCGAAGACGAAGTCGCCGCGGATGCCGCCGGTTCCTTCGTCCCGCGTCCAGGTCTGCAGGAAGCTGCCGACCGAAACGCCTTTCGCCGTCCCGATGCGGTGGACCATGCGCAGGACGCCGCCGTCCTCCTCCCTCGATTCGAGTTCATGGCGCAGGTCGTCCAGCCCCGCGTCCAGCCAACCGTACATGGGCTTGTCGGTGTAATAGAAGGAGAAATCGGGTTTCCCGCGGAAGCCCATGAAGTTCTTCAGGCCGTCGTTCTGCGTGGGGGCGCGGAAGAGGCAGGGCATCAAGGGTTCGGCCAGGAGTTCCGTCCCCGAGGATGACCTCAAGGAAGAAAGGAAACCTTCGGCCGAGAAACCAGTGCCAACGGCGGGAGACGGCGACTTACGGCACGGGCGCGCGGCGGGACCCGAGAGCGGAAGCTGCTCGCGGGCGACGACATGGCCCTTGGTGGCCCATGCGCGGTCAGCCGCAAGGGCGAAATCCAGCAGAAGGACGCATTCGCCTTCCCGCAACGCCCGGCGGAGATCGTTGCCCGCAGCGCCCGAAACGGGAAGGCCCAGATCCACCGGTTCGATGCCGCCGGCGGGAATCGCCGGCAAGGCCGCGCTTCCCCGCGCGACCACGCCGTCGCCGGAAACGACCGACCACTCAAGCTCCAGGCCTGAAAGGTCGTTGAAATCGTACCGGTTCTCGATGAATACCCGTCCGAAACGCGCCCCGGCGCTCGCAGGCGGAGAGCCCGCGTGCCGCGCGGCGCGTACATGCCTGATGGCGGGAAGGGCCGCGTAAACGCGGACCGGACGGAAAAGGAAGGCGCATTCCGCCATAACCGGCTTGAGCGTCCGGTCGGGGAACACCAGGCCGTCAGCGATGAAATCCAGGTCCGCCGGCGTCTCCCCGAAATCCCCCCCGTAACGCCAAGCCTTCCCCGCGGCCGACGAATCGGCCGCGGAGGCGTTCGCGCCGGCTGGCGAAACGCTCGTCGGCGTATCGGCTCCTCCCGGACCCACGAGCAGTCCGTGGTCCATCCACTCCCAGATGAAGCCGCCCTGGAGGGCGCGGCCCGATTCGACCAGCTCCCAATAGTCCGAGAGGCTGCCGTTGGAATTGCCCATCGCGTGGGAGAATTCGCACATGATGAATGGCCGGTCGTCCGTATTCGAACGGTCCCATTCCGCAAGGAACGCGACGGTCGGGTACATCGTCGAAACGATGTCGGTCGCTGCCTTGCCCCTTCCCGCCGAGTCCAGGGGATGGGGCCCCTGCCCCGAGTCCGGACGGCAGGCGCCCTCGTAGTGCAGCGGACGCGACGGATCGAAGGAACGCAGCCAGCCGGCGGCCGCGTCGTGGTTGGGGCCGTAACCGGATTCGTTGCCGAGGGACCAGACGATCACCGAAGCGTGGTTCTTGTCGCGGATGGCCATGCGCGAGACCCGGTCCGTGAAGGCGAGCAGCCAGCGCGGATCGCGGCACAGGTGGTTGTAGTACGCGTGGCTTTCGATGTCGGCCTCGTCAAAGACGTACAGGCCGAATTCATCGCAGAGCTCGTACCAGCGCTCGTCGTCCGGGTAGTGCGAGGTCCGGACCGCGTTGAAATTGTGCCGTTTCAGCAGCTCGATGTCGCGGACCATGGATTCCGTCGTCAGGGTCTTGCCCGTCTTTTCGTCGTGCTCGTGCCGGTTGACCCCCTTGAAGATTATCCGCTTGCCGTTGACGAGCAGGGCGCTGTCACGCACACGGACGTTCCGGAAACCTATCCTGCAGGCCTCGCTTTCGATTTCCCGGCCGCACGGATCCATCAGGGTGACGACCAGGACGTAAAGGTTCGGCGACTCCTCGCTCCAGAGCGCCGGCGCAGCTACGGGCATGGAAAAACGCGCCTCCCAGCGGCTCGAGCGGTAGAACGTACCGACCTCCAGCTCGGTCCCCGCGCCCGGAGCTTTGGGATCAGACCCCGGGGCGAACAGACGGACACGCACGAGGTAAGCTTTTCCGTCGCCGGAAAGGGCGGCTCCGGAACTCGCTGCCGCCTGGTCGTAGTCGGTCGCCGCCGAGCCCTCAGGCAGCGAGTCGCGCGCTGGATCGGAGGAGAAACCGATCGAAGCGACGAGTTCGACGCTGCCGGAGCGGAAGTCCTCCGAAAGGACCGGCCGCGCGTCCAGGTCCCCGATCCAGGCGGCTTCGGTCGAGTACAGCGTTATGCTCCGGTGCAGACCGCCGAGCCACCATTGGTCCTGGTCCTCGATGAAGCTGGAATCGGAGTAGCGGATCACCATCAGCGCGAGCGCGTTCCGTCCTTCATGGAGGAAGGGGGTCAGGTCGAATTCCGCCGGCAGGCGGGAATCCTTGGAAAATCCTACCTCCGTCCCGTTGGCCCAGACCGAAAGGAAGCTCTCTGCGCTTCCCACCCTGAGCACGACGCGGCGCCCTTTCCAGCCTGCGGGGAGTTCGAAGGTGGTCCGGTGCAATCCCGTCGGATTGGTGGCGGGCGATGAAGGCGGCGTGTTGCCGAAGGGCATCACGACGTTGGTGTAATGGGGCTTGTCATGGCCCTGCAGGGACCAGGAACCGGGAATCCTGATGGAAGACCAGGCGGAATCGTCAAAGTCCTCCCCGTTCCAGTGCGGGGGAACAGCCTCCGGACAGGAAGCTAGGGAAAAGCGCCAGTCGCCGTCCAGGGTCAGGACCCAGGGCGTGCCGGCGGGAAGTCCGCCTGGATTCTTCGACCTGCCCCGCGGCCCGGCGAGAGCGTCCCGCAGCGCAGCGCCGGCGTCCGGGAAGGGGAACAACGGGCTGCGCATCGGCAGACGATTCCTGGAAACGAGCTCGGGGGATTCCCAGGGCTTCCCCGAATGGAAATGGTCGATCATGATTCGCTCCTTTCAAATCCTCGCGTCGAATCCCGTTCGACGAGGACGCTCTCTATGGCTATCCTTGTCCGCGCCCGAGTCGGCTCCCCGGAAAGCGCTTCTTCCATGAGTTCCGCCGCCCGCGTCCCGATCCAGCGCGAGGGGTAAGCAAAACTGGAAAGATTCCGCACGCGGGCCGGCGGGGAATCGTCAAAACCGATCACCGCGATGTCCTCCGGGACCCGGAAACCCCGGCCGATCAGGGCCTCGATCAGGCTGAACGCAAGCTCGTCGTTGGTGCAGAAGAAGGCGCGGGGCAGCCCGCTGCCGGCTGCCGCGAATGCCGACAAAGCCGCGGCAACACCGGCCGCGCCCGCGCCGTCAACGCCAAGGGAGTTTCCCGCGCCGGCTGATGCCATCCGCTCCAAAAATCCGTCGCGCCGCGAAAGAAAAGGCGCATGTCCGGATTTCCATACGACGGCGGCGTCGCCCAGGCCGCGCGCGAGGAAGAATTCGGCCGCGGCCGCCCCGCCGGCGCGATCATCCAGAACGATTGAGTTGAAAGTCTCATCGCCCAACTCGTTGTCCAGAAGCAGGACGGCTATCCCCGCCGAACGCAAATCCCTGAGCAGGACCAGATTCGTCCGCGCGTCCTCGACGGGGTCTGATCCCGCCGGGCAACCCTGCCAGGGAGAAACGATGATGCCCGCCGGCCGCCGCACCTTCAGTGACCTGAGGATGGCGCGCTCGGCTTCCGGGTCTCCGCCCGTGCAGTCCAGAAGGGTCTGGAAACCGCGGGCGCGTAGGGCCGCGTTGGCCGCCTCCACCAATTCCGGATAGATATAGGAAGAAAGGGCGGGAAGCACGAGTGCTATGTCGCGCGACGCGTTGGCGGGCGGTTCCGAACGGAAGCTGCCGCTGCCCCGGACAGTCCGGACCGCGCCTTCGTGCGCGAGCCGGGCCACGGCCTGCCTGACCGCAGGCCGGGACGCGCCGAAACGGGCGCAGAGCTCGTTCTCCGAGGGAAGGCGCTCCCCCGCGGCGATCCGTCCCGCCTCGAACTCAGCCCGCAGCCAGGCGTAGATCCGGGCGTTCTTCGATGTAAGTACATCTCCATTTTGCATGTAGTACAGGTTAGTCGGAAGGCTAAGCCTCGTCAAGTCATCGGAGCAGACCTTTCCGACTTGCCTGTAGCGCAAGACTCCGCGACCGGCAGGTCCGGCGCCCCGTCATCCTATGAATAACCGAGCAGCCGGACGCGGACGCTCTTTCCTTTGATCCTACCCTCATTCAGCTTGCGCACGGCTTCCTCGGCCATCGCGCGCTCGACAGCGACGTATACGCAGCTTTCGCTGATCTTGATCCTGCCGATCCGTTCCTTTGCGTAGCCGGCATCTCCCGTCAGCGCGCCGAGCACATCGCCGGCCCTGATCTTGTCCTTGCGACCGCTCAGGATCTGCAGGGTGGCCATGGGCGGCATCGGGGGCGGCGTTTCGGTGGGCGGAAGAGCGGGCAGGTCGAAGCGGGGGATTTCCCGGCTTCGGTATCCCTCTATCCGCTTTATTAGCGCCAGCTCCCCCGCGTCGAAGAGGCTCAGCGCCAGGCCCGTCTCTCCGGCGCGGGCCGTACGCCCGACGCGATGGGTGTAGACTTCGGGATCGGGGCTGATATCCACGTTCACGACAGCTTCCAGCCGTTCGATGTCCAGGCCGCGCGAGGCGACGTCGGTTGCCACGAGGACGCCCACGCTCCTGCCGGAAAAGCGGGCCAGGACCTGTTCGCGCTCCCATTGGTCCAGTTCTCCCTGCAGTTCCAGCACGCTAAAACCGCGTCGCCGCAAGTCTTCAGTGAGGTCGCGGCAGCGCAGGCGTGTGTTGCAGAAGGCCAGCGCGCTTTCGGGGCGGAAATGCGTGAGCAGCGATGCGACGGCGTCAAAGCGATTTTCCTCCCTCACCTCGTACGCGCGCTCGTCGATCGCGTCGTCTCTCCTGCGGACCTCGGCGCTGATGCGCACGGGATTCTTCAGGAAACGGGCGGCGAGCTTTTCGATGCCTTCGGGATAGGTCGCAGAGAAGAGGAGGGTCTGCCGCTCTGCCGGGCAGGCGGCTGCGATCCTGATCATGTCGTCCACGAAGCCCATGTCCAGCATCCGGTCGGCCTCGTCCAGCACGAGGGTGTTCACCGCGTCCAGCCTCAGCGAGCCGCGTTCCAGATGGTCCATGATACGGCCGGGAGTGCCGACGACGACGTGGGCGCCGTGGGCGAGGCTGGAAGTCTGGTTCCGGAGGGGAACGCCGCCGCAGAGAACGATCACTTTCACGTTCTCGTCGCCGCGGGCCAGGCGGCGTATCTCCGCGGCCACCTGGTCCGCCAACTCCCGCGTCGGGCAGAGGACCAGGGACTGGGCGGCGAAGCGGCGCTGGTTGAGGTTGGCCAGCAACGCGAGGGCGAAAACGGCCGTCTTGCCGCTGCCGGTCTCGGCCTGGGCTATCAGATCCTTGCCGGCAAGGGCGTGGGGCAGTCCCTCGGCCTGGACGGCTGTCGGTTCAAGGTAGCCCAGCTGGATGAGGGTCCGGAGGGTGGACGGCTTCAGCGGGAGTCCGCCGAAGCCGCCTGAATTGTCTTGCATGCGGTACGTTATATCAGAATCCGAGCAGTCGGGGGAGGAAGAGGGAAATCTCGGGAATGTAAGCCACCAGGAACAGGGCGACCACCTCCACGATGATGAAGGGCCAGATCGCCTTGCTGAGCTGGGCCAGGGTCAGCTTGGAAATCGAACAGGCGACGAAGAGGCAGGCTCCGACCGGAGGGGTCATGAGGGCGATGTTCAGGGACAGGACCATGGTAATGCCGAAATGAATGGGATCCATGCCTATCGACATCGCGATCGGATGCAGGATGGGGCCGAGAATGATCAGCGCCGCCGCGATGTCCATGAACATCCCGACGATGAGCATAAGTAGGAGGATCAGCAACAGGATGAGCTTGGGATTGTCCGTCGTGGCAAGGAGCAACTTGGCAATGGACTCAGGGATCTGGTTTATAGCGAGGACCCAGCTCAGGATGGAAGCCGCGCCGATGATGAGGAAGACGACTCCGGTGATCCGCGCGGTCTTGATCAACATCGGGCCGAGATCGGCCACCTTCAGGGTCTTCAGCACGAAGAATCCGATGACCACGGCGTACAGTACGGCGACCGCGGCCGCCTCCGTCGGGGTGAAAGTTCCGGAAAGTATACCTCCCAGGATGATGATCGGCATGAGCAGGGGGATGGTCGCATCCTTCAGGCCGAAGATCTTTTCCTTCAGGGTCGTCTTCTTTCCCCGCGGATAGCCGCGTTTATAGGAGATATAGGCGGAGAGCAGCATCAGCAGACCCGCCAAAACCAGGCCGGGCAGGAAGCCGGCCGCGAACAAGCCCGCTATGGAAACGTTCATCAGCGAACCGTATATGACCATCATGTTGGAGGGCGGGATGGTCGGGCCTATGATGGAGGAAGCTGCCGTCACGGCCGCGGAAAAATCCAGGTCGTAGCCATCTTCCTTCATCGCGGGTATAAGCATGGTCCCGAGGGCGGCCGTGTCGGAAACCGCCGCTCCGGTCATGCCGGCGAAGAAGACGCTGGCGATGATGTTGGCGTGGGCCAAGCCCCCGCGCAGGTTCCCCGACAGGATGTTGGCGAAGCGCACCAACCGGGTGGTGATGCCTCCCTTGTTCATGATCTCGCCGGCCAGGATGAAGAACGGCATGGCCATCAGGGTGAACATGTCCAGACCAGAGAAGTACTGCAGGGGCGCCATCGAGAATAGTCCTATCCCGGTCCCCATCAGGTACAGTCCGGACAGTCCCGCCAAGCCGAGGGTCACGCCGATGGGCACGCCGAGCGCCAGGAAGGCGAAAAATATGATCACGATCGAAAGGAACAAGGCGCGCCTCCTAGATATCGATGACGGAGAGTTCGTGCTTGGGGACGCCGTCGCGCGCGATGCGCAGGATGAAGCTCAGGATGAGCTGGAGGACGGCAAAGACCATGGACACCGGAATGGCGAGATAGGGGATCGCCATGGAAACGCCGAGCGCCTGGGTCTGCATGGACTGGGCGTCCTTCACCATCCGCAACGAATAGACAAGGAGTACGGAAAAAAACGCCAGCGCCGAAAACATCACGAAGGTATAGAGAACACCCTTCAACAGACGCGATTTCAGCGAATCGAGAAGCACCGTCAGACCGACGTGCTCGTCGGCCTTGATGCCCAAGCTGATAGCCGAAGACGCGCCCCAGATCATCAGGTAACGGGAAGTTTCCTCCACCCAGCTGAGCGGCATGTTCAGCACGTAACGGAAAAACACCCCGAGAAGGACGATGAAGGTCATGGTGCCGAAAAAAAGGCCGCAGAGCGCGCCGACGGCCTTGTCCAACAACGACGATAGCCTGTCGACCGCAGAGATAAAAACGCTGTCTTTGAGCACGGACACCTCGTAGGACGGGAAGGGCGGCCCCGCATCAGCGAAACCGCCCCGATACGGGATTGGGCCTTAGTTGCCGAGTTCTTTCTCCGCTTGGTCGATGGCGGAGTAGAACTGGTCCACCCAAGCCTCGCCGTCCTTCTTGTACTTGTCGGACATGAACTTGCGGGCGGCAGGCATGGTCACGTCGCGGAACTGCTTCATCTCGCCCGCGCTGGGCACGTAGACTTCCATCTTCGTCGCCAGGGTCGGGAGTCCCTTGTCGCTGGCGTCGATGATGCGGGAAAGGCCGCGTCCGGCGAGTACCGCCGTCCGGGAAGCGTCGGTGACTACCGCCTGCAGGTCGGCCGGAAGTCCGTAATAGAATTTCGGGTTGATGACCCAGATGTAAGGCGCGTACAGGTGGCTGGTCAGGGTGATGTATTTCTGGACTTCCTGGAACTTCGCCATCGCGATGATGGAGATCGGGTTCATCTGTCCGTCGACCACTCCGGTCTGCAGGGAGGTATAGACCTCGGCCCAGGCGACGGTCGTCGGGGAAGCGCCCAGGGACTTCACGATCTCCTGGTGCAGGGGGAGGGCCATGGTCCGCAGCTTGATGCCCTTCATGTCGGCGGGGGATTTAATGGGTTTTTTGGAATTGGTGATGGCGAAGAAGCCGCCCGATTCCCCGAAACCGAGGACCCTGAACCCGGCCTTCGCCTCTATGTCCTTGGCGAGGTCCTTGCCGAAGGCTCCGTCGTAGACCTTGTAGCCGACGTTGTAACTGGAGAAAGCGAATGGCATGTTGGTGACGTCTATCATCGGATAGAACTGCGCCATGCCGCCGGAGGATGAGATGTAGGACTGGACGACGCCGGCCTTCACCTGGACCATCGTCTCCGGTTCCTTGCCGAGCACGCCGTTCGGATATATCTCGACCTTGATGCGGCCGTTGGAGTTGGATTCGACCTCGGCCTTGAAGACCTCCGCCATGGCGGCGGAGGCGACTTCGAAGGGCTGCTGGGCGTTCAGGTGGGCAAGCTTCAGCGTGAAATTCTGCGCGAACGCCAAGCCGGGCAGAAGCAGGATCGACATGACGAGTGCTGAACGAAGGGGATTCCTTTTCATGTAGGCCTCCTGGTAAAGATACCTACACTCTTGGATAGTCTCGCCGCAATGTCAAGCTGGATCCCCGGAATCGGAGACTAGGCTTTCGCCCTCGGCCAAATCTTTATGATGAGGTAAAAGATCACTTGGACGGCGAAGACGAAGCCCATGCCGCAAGCCATGAGGAACAAGCCTTTTCCGACGTCGGAACCGAGCCGGACGGATTCGATAATATCGTTCATTCGATTACCCCAGGAGTATCGGGACGAGGGCGAGGACGATGCCGCCGGCCATGACCGAGCCGAGCTGGCCCGAGACGTTGGCGCCGACGGCCTGCATGATGATGAAGGTGTTCGGATCCTCGGCGGTCGCCATCTTCTGGATGACGCGCGCGCTCATCGGGAAGGCGGAGATGCCGGCGGCGCCGACCATCGGGTTGATCTTTTCCTTGCGGAAGAGGTTCAGGAACTTGGCGAACAGGACGCCGCCGGCCGTGTCGAACACGAAGGCGACCAAGCCCATGCCGAGGATCATGAGCGTGGTGGGATTCAGGAATTTTGCGGCGCTCATGGAAGAGCCGATCGTGATGCCGAGGAGCAGGGTCACGATATTGGCCAGCTCATTCTGGGCTGCCGAAGACAGGCGGTCCAGGACTCCGCACTCGCGGACGAGGTTTCCGAACATCAGCGAGCCGATGAGGGGCACGGACATCGGCGCCACGAGGCCCGCGACGATGGTGACGATGATGGGGAAGGAGACGATCAGGGATTTGGGCAGGTTCGTCTCGTGGGCCGTCATCTTGATCATGCGCTCGTGCTTGGTGGTGAGCGCCTTGATGACCGGCGGCTGGATGAGAGGCACGAGGGCCATGTACGAATATGCGGCGACCGAGATCGGCCCCAGATAGTCCTTTGCGAAACGGGTCGCGACGAAGATCGAGGTCGGACCGTCGGCGGCGCCGATGATGCCGATCGCGCTGGCTACCTTGAGGTCGAAGCCGAGCAGCAGGGCGATGATCACCGTGGCGAAGATGCCGAACTGGGCCGCGACTCCGAAGAACATCATGACCGGATTCTTGAACATCGGCCGGAAGTCGCACATGGCGCCGATCGCGATGAAGATCAGGACAGGGAAGAGCTCGGTCGCGATGCCCGCGTCGAAAAGGAGCTTCAGGAAGCCGGGAGCTCCTTCATGCTCGAAAACGACGGACAGGGGCAGATTCACCAGAATGGTGCCGAAGCCGATCGGAAGAAGGAGCATGGGCTCGTATTCCTTCTTGACCGCAAGCCAGATCAACAGGATGCCGACGCCGATCATCGCCGCCGACTGCCATGTGACCGACGTGAAGCCGATGAATAGTTCTTGCATTGGAATTCCGCCTTTACGATAAGTTGTACGGTGTCATGGAGGAACGTCGTACTTAATGTCGGATAGTAACACGAAGGCACGCCCTCGTAAACGAGAACGTGCCGGAAACCGAGGTTTAGGCCGCTTGGAATCAGAACAAATGGAAGCGGGCGATGAGGGGAGCGAAGAGGCTCGCGACCAGGCTCATCACAGTTATCAGGGTGTTGAGCGAGGGACCCGCGGTGTCCTTGAAGGGATCGCCGACCGTGTCGCCGACGACGGCGGCCTTGTGGGCTTCCGATCCGGGTCCGCCGCAGTTGCCGGCTTCCACGTACTTCTTGGCGTTGTCCCACAGTCCGCCCGCGTTCGACATGAGCAGGGCGAAGACGACGCCGGTGAAGATCGCGCCGCCGAGGAAACCGCCGAGCGCCGACGGCCCGAGGATGAAACCGATGGCTAGGGGGAGCAGGACCGCGAGCGCGGCCGGAACGGCCAGAGCCCGCATCGCGCCGGAGGACGCGATCGAGATGCAGGTCTTGTAATCAGGCGTGGACGTTCCCGCGAGGATACCCGGGTCCGCCCTGAACTGGCGGCGGATTTCTTCGATCATGATGAACGCGTTCTTCGTGACCGCGAGCATCAGGAGGGCCGAAAAAAGCGCGGGAACGATGCAGCCGAGGAAAATGCCGGAAAGCACCATAGGATCCTGCAGGTCAAGGACGAGCTTGGTCCCAGAGTATTTGGAGATGACTTCGCTGTAAGCCGCGTACATCGCGAGCACGGTCAGGGCCGCGGCGCTGATGGAGAAGCCCTTGGTGATCGCCTTGGCGGTGTTTCCGGCGGAATCCAGCACGTCGGCGGTGTCCACGACCTCGTGGGGCATGTCCGACATCTCGGCGATGCCCTTGGCGTTGTCTACGATGGGACCGTAGGCATCGTTGGAGACGACGATGCCGGTCAGGGAGAGCATGCCGACCGCGGCGATGCCGACGCCGTAGATGCCGGGAAGCCCGAAGGCCTGCGCCGCGAAGTTGGACACGAGGGTCGCGGCCACGATGCCGACGATGGCAGGCGCGACGGACACCAGGCCGTAGCTGAAGCCGGTGATGATGGTCAGTCCCGTTCCCGAGCCGGAGACGTTGGCGACGTTCCGAACGGGCATGTGCTCGTCGTTCGTGAAGTAGTCGGTCGTGAAGCCCATGATGACGCCGATCGCGAGGCCCGCGACCGTGGCGATGAGGGCGCCCCAGTTGAAGACGACGGTTCCGGTGCCCAGGTTGACGGCCGCGAAAAACGCGGTCGCAAGGACGGCGAACACCACGCAGGAGAACACCGTGCCGAAGTTGAGGGCGCGTCCGGGCTTCCCGTCCGCGCCGACCTTCACGAACTGCAAGCCGATCAGGGAACTGACGATGCCTAGGATGCAGAGGATCAGGGGCAGTACGATGTACTGGACCCCGATGGTAGCGGCAAAGGAGGCGCCGAGCAGCATGGAAGCGACGGCTGCCGCGACATAGGAATCGAAGATATCCGCGCCCATGCCGGCGACGTCGCCGACGTTGTCGCCGACGTTGTCCGCGATTACCGCCGGATTGCGGGGATCGTCTTCGGGGATGCCGACTTCGACCTTTCCGACAAGATCGGCCGCAATGTCCGCGGTCTTGGTGAAGATACCGCCGCCGGCCTTCGCCAAAAGCGCGAGGGAGGAGGCGCCGAAGCTGAAGCCGAGCACGATCTCGACGTCATGGGTGATCAAGTAGATGAGGCTCATGCCGATGACGGCAATGCCGACCATCGCCAGTCCCATCACGGCGCCCGCCTTGAAGGCTACGTTGAAACCGGCGCCGATGGAACGGGAGCAGGCCGTCGCGGTGCGCACGTTCGCGCGGACCGCGATGGACATGCCCATGTAACCGGCGACAGCCGAGCAGAGTGCGCCGAAACCGAAGGCCAGGGCGGTATACAAGCCGTGCATCGGCCGCTCGGGGTCACCGGAAAAAACCAGCGCGATTACGACGCCGAGCACGAGGGCGACCACCAAAAGGGTTTTATACAGCAGCCCCAAGTAGGTCGCAGCGCCTTCCTTGATCCAGAGAGCAATCTTCTGAGCCTTCTCGGTGCCGGCATCTTGCTTGGACACCCACAGATAATATCCAAAAGATGCGGCGATGGACGCTATCCCGGCACCGATTCCGATTAACAGCCATATGTCGTTAGCCATGGCAGCAATACCTCCTGGTGACCGCGAATGCAACCCTTGAAGAGAGAATGCCGAGCAGGCCTATATACGTCAAGCCTTCGACAATAAGAACACTATCTGTCGAATTTCAATCGATCTACATGTTAGCGGATCGCCACCAATGGTAGTGATCGGCTTTCAGCGCGGTCGCCGAGGGAAGCGCGAAGAAAGCCAAGCCCTCCCTGGTCCCGTAGAAAATTCCGTTCTTTATGACCCTGTACGAAAAGGAAGAGGGATGGAGGCGGTCGACGATCTTGGTGGTTACCGACTTCGTCTTAAGCTGGGAAAGGCAGCTGCGCAGATGGTCGATATTCTCATACGGCAGATCGCGGATCTCCCCCCCCTCCGGATCGGTGGCGAGTTCGCCCAGGCGCAACTCGGCCCAGCAAAGTGCGGGCACCGCGAGGTTGCGAGCTCCTCGCATCAGGAATTCGTGGAAAGCGGAAGGACCGAGGGTGCTGACGACGAGCGGATGCAGGGGCGCGACCTCGTGGTACAGGTGAAGGCCGCCCGCCTCCTCCGGAAGGTCAGCGGCACGGTCGATCCCGAGGGTTCGCCCGTCCTTTGTGGTCAGATACAGGCGTTTGATCGCATCGATCGGAACATGCTCAACGACGCGGTAAACGGCGACATAGACGGAACGCTTTGGTCTGCCGTCCGGGTGCGGAAGGCAGCGGCCGAAGGCCTCGTCGAGAGGAAACTGCGGATGCCTGAAGGAATCTTCGAGTTCGAAGAACGCGGCTTGTCCCTGCGTTTTACCTTCCGATCCGACCGCGTAGTACGCGCCGAATTCTTCGGGGGAGAGATGGGAGACGACGAGAGCCTCGGGCATGAGCGACAGGTACAGATGCTTCGTCATGGCGGACCTCCTTCGGAGTTGGACATTCCCCGCCCTCTGGCAGAATAACGCCCCGGCGAACTCAATTCTAGTGTACTTTCAAAGTATTCGCATACTGAGATCATCCCTTTCCCATACTTGCACGGAAATGCAGGCCGAATCGCGACCGGCCTTTCCCGGTACTTCGCCCCGCATCTTACGAATTTGCAGCCTTCCGTATCCTCCGCACGAGCATCCCTCCACGCGGACGCCCTTAACCAAGCCCATCGTTTCCTCGTATAATAATGGCATTCGAGGACTACGGGACCGCACGCGCGTGATCCCCGACCCGAGAGGAGAATCCGCTTGATTCAGAGAATCATCCTGATCTGCCTTGAGTTGGCCGGAGCGCTCGCGCTCTTCATGTACGGCATGCAGCTTACCTCCGACGGCATCCAGAGGGCAGCCGGCGACCGGTTGCAGAAAACCGTGAACTTCATGACGAAGAACACCTTCTTCGCGACCATAACCGGGGTTCTCGTCACCATCCTGATCCAGTCCTCGTCAGCCACCACCGTAATGGTGGTATCCTTCGTCAACGCCGGGCTCCTTACCCTCGTCCAGTCCATCGGCGTCATAATGGGCGCCAATATAGGAACCACCCTGACCGGCTGGATCGTGGCCGCCATCGGCATACAGAAATACAGCATCGTCGCCTTGGCCGTCCCTATCTTCGGCCTCGGCTTCTACATGTCCCTCATCAAGAAGCGCGGCGACGCGTTCCGCAGCTACGGCGAAGCCCTCATGGGCTTCGCCCTCATCTTCCTCGGACTCGAATTCCTGTCCAAGGCCATTCCTGATCCTTCGGGCGACGCCCTCCTCTTCCTGCAGGATTTCGCCGGGAAAGGCTGGATAACCATAATCGCCTGCGTCCTCGTGGGCGCCGTCTTCACCATGCTGATCAACGCATCCAGCGCCACAATCGCCATCGTCATCGGCCTGTCCGCAAAAGGGATCATCAACTTCGAGATGGCCGCCGCCATCACCCTCGGAGCCAACATCGGAACGACCTTCGATTCCTTCCTCGTATCCCTGGGCGCCAACATCAACGCCAAACGAGCGGCCTGGGCGCACATCATCTTCAACATCTTCGGGACCCTCTGGGTGGTGATGCTGTTCAAACCCTTCCTGGCCTTCGTCGACTTCGCGGTCCCCGGAGAAATCACGGTATTAAGCGCCGGCGCCCATATAGCGATGATGCATACCCTGTTCAACGCGGCGAATACCGTCGTGCTCTTCCCCTTCGCCCGCCAGTACGCGGCCCTCGTCACCTGGCTCATCAAGGAAAAGAAAGGCGCGGCGGCGGAGCAACCCCTCGTCTACATTCCGGGTCCTTTCCTGAGCGCTCCCGAACTCAACATAGTGCAGGCGCGTAAAGATATCGCCGATATGGCCGACGTGGCCCTTTCGATGTTCTCCTCCTACCGCAAGGCCAGGACCGAGCCGCCCGCCGACATCGACGCCGTCGTGGAGCGTTTCGTCAGGCAGGAAGCCTACGCCGATTCGATGAGGGAAGGGATTTCCAAGCTTCTGCTGGATATAGCGCGGCAGGACATCACCGAAAAAACGCGGGAAAACATCGGCCACAAGCTCCGGGTAGTGAGCGAGCTGGAGATCATCACCGACGACTGCCTCACCCTCATCTACCATGAGGAGAAGTCCCTGAAGAAGAAGCTTCCCTTCGAAAAGAAGGACATGGCGAAATTGGAGCCCTACTCGCTTCTCGTGGAGGACTTCCTCCGCTTCGTCAAGGAAAAGATACACGGACCCATAAACGAAGAAGAACTCAAGGTCGCCTTCGACTTCGAGGAAAAAATCGACGCTTTCCGGACGGATCTCAAGAAGATCGCCCGCAAGCGCTTGAAGGCCGGCGCCGAGGTCCGATCCGAATTGCTCTTCATCGATACGATCCGCGTCATCGAAAACATAGGCGACAGCGCCTACTCCATCTCCGAAGCCCTCAGGGAAATGCGCTAGCGCCGGAGCCGCCTGCGGCGGCGGCTTACGTCGCGCGGCGGAGCCTACGCATCGATCCCGAGCATTCCCTTCAGGATATAGCCGATGAAGAAGGAGAAAGCCGCCACGCCGAGGCTGATCAGGGTCATCTCCCAGAAGCGGCGCTTGAAATTCAGGTCCTTGGCCACCGACAGGTAATAGTTGAAGAGGAAGATGATGCAGACCACGATGCAGAGCGTGAGCGCGAGGCTGACGAATTTGCTGGACAGCAGCAGGAAGGGCAGGATCATGAGGATCACGGTGATCAGGTAGGCGACCCCGGTGTAGACGGCCGACTTGGCGGCGCGCGGATCGCCCTCGGCCTTGGAAGACAGGTAATCGGATGCCGCCATGGAAAAGGCGGCCGAGATCCCCGTCACGAGCCCCGCCAGGGAGATGATCTTGCTGTCGGCGAGCGCGAGGGTGAAACCGGCCAGCGCCCCGGTCAGTTCGACGAGGGCGTCGTTGAGACCGAGGACGATCGAGCCCACGTACTGGAGCAGCTCCTCGTCCAGCATGGCAAGGAGGGCCTTTTCGTGTTCGGCCTCTTCCTCGCTTATTTTCTTCGTCTCGGGGAAAGCCTCGTTCAGCAGCGCGTAACGCTTGGATGCCGTGCCCTCGTTCTTTTCCATGCGCTTGAGCACGAAGGTGAGGCCCAGCAGCCGCGCCAGCAGGACCTGGCGGACGACGCGGAAACCGTCGGCTTTGACCTCGATCCCCGTCTTCGTCTTCCAGAAGCCCGAGTGCCGCCGTTCGGCCTTGCCGATGTCGCGGAGCACCGCGGCGTTCGACTCGCTTTTGCACACATCGGCGAGCCGCATGTAGATGCGGTATTCGGTGATCTCGTTCCGCTGGGCCGCGAGGGCCACCTTCAACAATTTGGCGTCCATCCGGCCAGTATAATCCGGGCGGACGCCTTCGGCTATTCCGCCACGAGCGCGATGGTCGGGAGCAGGGCCTCCGCTTCCGCCTTCAGCCGGCCTATCGCCTCCAGGAAACGATCGCGTTCGGTACCGAGGAACTCGCAGGAGAGGCCTTCGTAGTATTCAAGCCCGGCCATGACGTTCCGGCGGAAGTCCTCGAAGTACTTGCGGCCCTTGCGGGTGACATCGGCGGTCGCGTCGGCTAATTCCTTGCGCAGGAAGTCCAGATATACGGAGGCTTCCTTCGCGAAGAAGTGCGGGCGGATTCCGCCGGCAAGAAGATCGAGCCGGCCGTAGATGTGGGCGACCATGTCGGACAGCGAGGCGGCCGCCCGGAAGTACGCGAGATTCGGACCCGCGGTGAGCGCGGTGCTGCCGTCCTTCTCCAAACCTGCCTTGGAAAGGAAAGAGGAGGCCAGGTCCCGGCAGAGGCAGGCCTTGGCCAGCACGGACTGCATCATCCGGGCCGCGGCCTCGCCGCCCTTCTCAGCCTCGGCGCGCAGATCGGCGAGCTTGAGGCGCTGGTAAACCATGGAAGCGACGCAGATGGGGACTTCGCTGTATTCGGTATTCAGTACGAGATAGCCCTTGGGGCAGGGAGTTCCCGGCGTGCCCTCAGCGATGCGCCGCTCGCGGCGGACTTCCGAGGCGGAGCCGCGGACGATCCAGAAGGGGACGCCGAGGGGCGAGGCTTCGCTGAGCAGGATATCCTCCTCGCCGGCCCTTTCCAGCAGGGCGAGGGATGCGGCATCCACGTTGGTCACCTCGGGAACCAGGAGGAAGGGACTGCCCCAGCCGACGCTGTCGGCCCCGTAACGCTTGCGTAGCAGTTGATGCTCGACCGCAGTGCCGACGCCGCCCTGCACCGAGAGGGAGAAGGACAGATCGTCCGGCGACGCCGCGGGTTTTCCGGAAGCCTTGCACGCGTCCGCGTACGCCGTACGAAGGCGATCGGTCAATTCGGCCCGTTTGGACATGAATTCTTCAAGGATGGGTCCCAGGAGCAGGCCCTTGGTCGGGAAGGCGTGCCCGCCGCAGTTGAGTCCCGATTCGACCCTGAACTCGGAAGTCCACAAGCCCTTCCGGGCGAACTGGAGCCCCTGGACGAACGCGGAGCGGTAATCGCTCACCTTGATCACGATGCGCTTACGCGCGTAGCCCGATGCGTCGTGCCTGAAGTCGGCGAACTCTGCCATGTAGTCGAAGAGCCGGGGATTCATGCCCGCCGAAAGCACGACGGAGGAATCCAGGGAACTGGTCGCGAAGCCGCGGAGGGCGGCGGAGGCGTCGGAGAATTTCGCGTCGCTGCCGGCCCATTGGGGAATCCGGTCCAGCTTGGTCATGATGTTCACGTCGATCGAACCGGAACGCATTCCGGCTTTCAGCGTCTTCTCAAGCTCGTCCCTTTCGGTGCCCGTTGCCATGGACTGGAGGCGCGCGAAACCATCCCGGAGTTCACCGGCGGGAAGCAGATCGAAATAACGACGGGCGAGCTCTCCCGAAGGGAAGGAATCCAGGATGGCCTGGAAACGCGATCGGACAAGGGAACCCACCAGATCCAGGTATTCTCGGGTCCTCCGCGCGCGGGCGTCCTCCGCCGAGGCGGGGATCGGCTCGTAACCGAGGCCTTCCTGTCCGCAATGGTAGGACCGGCAACGCTCCAGAAGGTCGTCGTCGACGATGGAAATCACCGAGCTGATTCCCAAAGGAGCAACCTTGATCGGGGTATCGACGGAAAATCCGGTTCCCAGTACAGGTATATGGAAATGGTGGGGGGTCTGGTGATTAGTTTGTGACATTATCTCTCCTGATGTCATTCTGACATCAACTACGAACGTAACCCTTTTCTCCGATCTGCGCAATGGATAAGGAATCCATCACCTTTCTTTCCCTACGGGCGCGGCGTAGACCGCGAAACGGTCTTCACCGTCCAAACCGAGGTATCGGTCCAACTTTTCCTGATCGTAGGCGCCTATCGCGCAAGTCCCCGCCCCTATCGCTTCGCAGGCCAAGTACAGATTTTGGCAGGCATGCCCGGCGTCCAGCAAGAGCACTTTGTGGGAGACCGGCCCGTAGCGCCATTCGGTGCGATACGGAACCGCCGCCCAGACGAGGACCGCCGCGGCCTTCCAGTACTGCCCCATCAGCGCCTCGTCCAGGACCGCCGAATCGTCTCCGGCCCTGACCAGGGCCAATGCATGCTCGAAGGGAAGGTAACGGTACAGCCCCGGCTCCAGACCGGCAACCCGCGACACGAAAACGAACAGGTCGAAGGGATGGCGCGCGCCTCCGGAAGGATAGGTTCGGAAGGAGTGTTTTTCGTGCTTTTCCCTTATCCCCGCCGCCGCCCAGCAGAGGAACGAAAGCTCTTCCGCAGAAAGCGCGAGCGCGGAGTCGTGCTTCCGCCTGCTCTTCCTGGTCTTCAGCAGGTCCAGGAGGGGACCGCCCCGCGCCGGAAGTTCCGCCGCGCCCATAAGCGGGTAGACTTTTTCGTCCGCCGCCGGCGGCTCTTCCTGGTCGGGGGCGGGTATACCCGCGTTCTGGTCGGACGTCCAGCCGTTCTCCACCAAATCCCAATGCGCCTTCAGGAAACTTCGCCCCGCTTCGTATTTCTCCCTCATGATTCCGATCCTCGTCAGAACTTGTAGCCGAAGCGGCGCAGAAGACCCTTCCGTTCGGCCTTTTCCGCCGGTCCCTCGACGCCCTTCGGCGCGGAACCATCGATCACGCCCATGATGCCACGTCCCTGGGCGCTGGTGGCGACGACGACTTGCACCGGATTGGCGGTGGCGCAAAAAATCCCGCAGACCTCGGGACAGGCCTTCAGCCTGTCGAGGATGTTGACGGGAAACAGGTTTCCGAGGATCAAGTAGAAACTGTGTCCCGCGCCTACGGCCAGGGCGCAGGCAGCTGCCGCTTTCACGAGGACTTCCTCAGTCCCCTCGGTCCGCACCAAGCAGGGCTCCGACGCCTCATTGAACGCCAGTCCGTACTTGGCCCCGCCGAGAGTCCCCGGAATGGAATTCGCCATGATCTCGGCGATATCCTCCACGGTCTTGATGAAGTGGGATTGCCCCACAATCACGTTGAGTCCCGACGGGACGGGAAGGTCCACTATTTCGAACTTGGTTTCCATTCTTTCCCCCTCGCGAGTGCCATTGTAGCGAGAAGGGAGGGAAGCATGAAGACGCTCATCCTGATGCCGGAGCCGCCATCATGGACTTCAATGTCCGACCGCGCCCGTAGTTACCGGCAGTGCCATGCGGGGCGGCAGTCCCAAGGCGTGCATCGCGAGCAGGATGACAATGCTGGCTGCGAGCAGGATGGAGAACCAGCCGATGGTCATCGCCACCCAGCGGGCAAAGCTGATCTTGGTGACCCGGCGGATGACCGTCGCCATGATGACCGCCTGGACTGACGCGATGGGGGAAACGAAACCGCCGAGCGCGGTTCCCACGATGGCGGCCAGGGCGAAAAAGGACCAATCGGCATGGTTGACGATGAGGTTGGTCAGGATGTCCATGACCGCCACGTTGTCCGCCACCGCCGAAAGCAGGGCGCTCCCCGTGAGTATGCCGATCCCGGTGACCGCTGGTCCGCCTATATGAAGGACCGCGTTACCGAACACCGCGAAACCGCCCGCGAGGTTGAGTTCGGATATCGTTATGAAGATGGCCACGAGGAAAAAAGCCTCGGTCATGTTGTGGCGGGTTTGGGCCAGGATGTACCGGCGCGCGTTCGGTTGGACGGCCGCGATCGCCATGATCCCCGCCAGGACGGTTGAGGACCAGGTCGGCATCGCGGGGATGAATGCGTGCGCCACGAGAAGGGCGACGAGCACGACGCCGCTGGCGATGATCAGATTCCGGCTCCGCGTACGGTCTCGGTACTCCTGGTGCACATGGTGGAGGAGATCCCCCAGGACCAGATCGGCCATCGGGTTGTCCTCGGCGCGGTAATGATAGAAATCGATGAGGCCTTTGGCGAGCACTTCGCTGTTCAGATTCACGGAGAGCGCGGCATGCACCTTCTGCCGGGGTATGCCCGCTTTCAGGGCCGCCTCGAAGTCGGGGAGTCCCTCCTCCTCAACGATGCGCGCCATTTCGGCCAGGGAGCGGATTTCCACGGTTCCTATGCTCTCCATGGTTTCGGCGAGGGTCCCGGTTCCGGCATGCGCGCGGCGGAGGGAAATCCCCTCCAACAGCACTTCTATCTCCGGCCGGTCGCTCCTGATCTTCGGATAGCGGCGGACGATGCGCCACGCGGCGACGGAGCAGAGGCCCGCAGCGGGAAGCGCGAAAAACAAGGCGTATTGGATGAAGAAGAAGGGCGAGAGGCCGAGCTTGGCCGCCGCCAGGATGTTGGTCGGCTCGCCCAGGACGAACCATACTCCGCCGATGTTGGTCGCAACCACGAGCAGGAGGAGTATCTGGACGATGTGCTTGGTCTGCATTCCGCTGGAGAGGAGGATGGTCAGAGTGATGATGCCCATTATGGTGGAAATCGTCGCGCCGTCGAAGATCCCCGAAAGCAGGCAGGTCAGGAGCATGATGGCGACCATGATGCGTCCAAGTTTTCCCTCGGCCCGCTTCACGATCTTCCATGCCAGGTCCCCGATGAACCCCGAATAGGCGAAGGTATTCACAACCAGGTACAATCCGGCGAGGAACACGAAGATGTCCAGGTGGACGGCGTGCGACAGCCTGATGAACTCGTCCAGGATGCTGCCGCCCGCCGACGCTTGGATGCCCCATCGGCTCGCGAAGACGAATACCCCGACCGCGCCGAGCGATCCGGAAATCCAGGTCTTCGTACTCGGCTTTCCGTCGTCGGCTATGGAGAGGAGGGCCATGGTAGCGACGAGCAACCATGCGAGCGCGAGCACGTGCAAGCCGAAAGACGCCATTGCGATGCCGATCAGGGAAGCGGAAACGATCAACAGTACGACTCTTGAATGCATCGGCATGGTACCCCCGCGCCGACTATACTGTGAGTTTCCCCGTACCGCAACTTTTATTTGTCCAAGAAGGTGGTGTCCATGAACATGAAGTCATCCAATTACGTCAGGATCGCCGTCGCCGTCCTCGTCCCGGCCGCGAACTGGGCGGTTGATCGGGCGGCCAAACTCCTCGCGCTCCGTTTCCTCAAGGACCGGGAGCCTATAATATTCTTCGATCGACTGATCGTGCTCGCCTACGCGGAAAACGAAGGCGCCTTCCTCGGCATGGGCGGCGGCTGGCCCTCCACGGTCAAGACCGCCCTCCTCGTGGTCCTTCCGCTGGTCGCCTGCCTCGTCGGCCTCGGCTACGCCCTTCGGCCTTCGGTCCGTCTCTCCGTCGCCCTTTGCATATTCACGATCGTCGGCGGCGGGCTCGGGAACCTCGCCGACCGCATCCTGAACGACTTCCGCGTCATCGACTTCATGAACTTCGGAATCGGCCCCCTGCGTACCGGAGTCCTCAACGTCGCGGACCTCTCCGTGACTTTCGGCGCGATCGCGCTGGTGTTGCTGGAATACTACCGACCTTCGAAGGCCCGCTTCGCTTCCTCGTAGCTCTCAAGGTTGCCGATATCCCAGCGCCACCCCGGAAAGGTGAAGGCGAACACGGGCCGCCGCTTGGCCAGCCATGGAATGAAGTTGCCGGGGGCGTCGGGATTCCCGCCCGCCGAGAGGTATTCTCGGACGAGCGGCAGGGTTTCCCGGCGATAGAGGTAGAAGGGCGGCACGGCCCAGGTTGACTTGGGAGAAGCCGGTTTCTCCTCGAAGGATAGTACCCGGAAATCGCCGGCCAGCTCGACTACCCCCGTCCGCCTGAGTTGCGCGAGGTCCTCGAGCCGATGGGCGGTGATGCAGTCCGCGTCCTTTTCCCGGAAGAAGCGGGCGAAGTCGGTCAGTTCGAAATCAAAGAGATTGTCCCCCGCGAGCACCATGAGGTCTTCGTCCAGGCCTAATTTGTCGACGGCGAACAGGAGGTCGGCGATCGCCCCCAGCCGCGTATCATTGTCGTTCGTACCGTCGTCAAGAACGGAGGCGGGAACCCGCGACTTCCGCGCAGACAGGAAATCTCCGAACTGCGCGGCGAAGCGGGAATTGGATACGAGGATGACTTCATCGACCGCATCCACCGCATCCACCTTTTCCAGGATACGGTCCAGGATGGTCCTGCCAGCGACGGGCAGCAGGGACTTGGGCAGGTTCAGGGTAAGCGGATACAGCCGGGTTGCATACCCGGCGGCGAGCAGCACGCATTTCATGCGTTGCAGCCCGAGCGCGCGCTCCGTTCCAGCCGCGCCCCGTCCGCGGTCTTGCAGAAATGCACGCGGTACTTGTCGGCGAACTGCGGATGCCGGACGGGATAGACCGCGGCGAGCCGCTTCTCCAGTTCCCCCCTCGCCGATGGGTCAGCCAGCCCGATGCAGCAGCCGCGGTAGCCGGCGCCCGAGAAACGCGCGCCGTGGATTCCCGGACAGGTCTTCATCACATCGAAAATGGTGGTGAGTTCCGGGCAGCCGCACTCGTACTGGTGGACCGAGCTTTCGCCCGACTCGTTCATCAGGCGTCCGAATTCGGCCAGATCTCCCCGCTTCCAGGCTTCCACGCCTCGGCGCACCCGGTCGATCTCCGTGAAGAAATGGCGGGCGCGCCGGCCGAAGCGTCCGGGCACCTCGTCCGCATGGGCTTCCCAGTCGGCCGGAGCTATCGATCGCAGGCGGGCTTCCGAGTAAGCCGAAACCTTCCCGTGCGCGAGTTCCTGCAACACGCTCGCCGCGATCTTGCACTCATCCACGCGGTTGTTGTAGTCGGTCCCGATAAGGGCCTTGTTGAAACCGGAATTGACGATCACCACTTCGAATTCGTCCATCCCGCTTCCCTTCGGCACCAGTTCCCACGCCCCGGATTCGCAGTCCATCGACATCAGAAAACCGTCACGGCTAAGCACATTGGACGCCTGGTCCAGGATCCCGTTCTTGAGCCCGATGTACTCCTTTTCCACCCAGTGGCTGTACTGGATCAATTCTTCCTTCGAACAAGGGATCTCGTTCACATCGCAGAGAGCCAGCAGATAGGCAGTCGTAACCGCGGCCGAGGAGGAAAGGCCGCCCATCGGAAGCCGTCCCCTCACAACGCCCGAAATACCGTGCCGGAGCTTGTGGAAGCGCGATAGCGAAAGCGCCGCCCCCCTCAGGTAGTTGCCCCAGAAACCGGGCAGCATTCCGGGAACCTCCCCGACGCGAAAATAATCCTCGTCGGGAAAATCCATGCTCTGAACCCGCACGAAACCTTCATCGTCGGCGACGTATACGAGATCCACGTACTGGTCCACCGCCATCCCCGTAACGAGCCCGCCCTGGTGGTCCACGTGCGCCCCCAAGGGGCAGACCCGGAGCGGGCTCCGCACATGCCCGGTCCACACGGTCCCGAAAGTCTCCTCGAACAGCTTGCCGATGTCATCCATGGGGGGGAAGCATACGCGCCACCCGCGCGCCCGTCAATCGATAACGAAACGCGGCACAGGGAATAATCCCCGAGCGGGGTCTGCCCCGGAGGGTACAGCAAGGAGCTGGCAGCGATGGCAGCAAAAGCCATAAATAGTTAACGCGTGATAATGAAAGACCTGCGCCCGGACATGATCAGTTTTTCTGTCCCAGAAAATTTCCATCATAATCGGTATAGACCCTGTAGGCGGCGCCGGTCAGGATCTGCGGGAAGAAGATGCCCTTGTTTTTGGCCGATGCCTGATTCAGCATGATATTGTATTTGCGCGGGTATTCCCAGCTCAGGTCCCCAGGTTTCGTGCCGTTCAGAATCTTAAATCCCTTTTCCGCCAACTGGGCACCGATATCGTACCAGACGACGCAGGCGCCGGCAAGAGAACCATACTTTATCGGATTTTCATCATAGCTAAGGTATTGCAGATGCTTCAACGTTTTCATGGAATCGGAAAATATCTTTACCATATCCGCAGGGGTTCCGTCCTCGTGCACCCAGGCCGATATGCCTCCCATGATGAAGTATTCATTGCTTTTTTTATCGTATTCCTCATAGAAGGCGACCTCCTCTTCGGCGCTGCCGACACGGCGGAATTCGACGAACTCGATTCCCTCTTCCTCGCAAGCCCGCCTCACTTCCAACTCGAACCATTCGTTTAGAGGACCGACGGCATCCCAGGAAACGAAGGCCATCTTCCTCACCTTCGGGTTGATCATCTTCATGAGCCTTATCTGCGGGTTGAACTTGAGAAACACGCCGACCCCGGTCACATTGCCGCCCGGCTTCAGCCAGTCCGATATAACTCCTGACTGTACCGGTATCGGATTTGACGAAACAATCTTGAAATCGGAACCGCCGAGCTTTTTGGTGATCATGTTGTCGGCAAAGACCGTCGGATAGTTGACGGTACAGATGAGGTCAGGTTTGGTTGCGTAAATCGCTTCCATGATTGCAGGAATAGCCGCGGGATCGAGCTTCGTGTCGTATGCCTGATAGACAGCCGTGGCTCCCGATTCGGCGAGCTGTGAGTCCATCGTGGTCCTGAACCCATCCATGATGCCCTCGGAAAAAGGCAGGAGGGTATCGAATGCGATGAGTATCTTATACTCCTTCCTGTCGAGGGCAAAGACCGGATGGGTCGGGACGGAAAGGCAAAGAGCTGAAAGTGCGAACGCAGTACAGTATCTTCCTATCCTGCTCGAACCTGCTCTCACGATGCGCTCCTTCCTTAGGTTGATTCTTAATTTTAAGTTTGATGCCGGCAAAAATCAAATATCCGGACTATACATCAACATAGTATATTTTTGCCGCCGATCCACGCGCTGCCGCGCAGGATCCGATCCACATCCAGGCCGCCACCATGAATCTGGACAACTTCCCAGACAGCAACCTCAGTCTGGCCGAATTTAGCGAATGGTCACCGGCTTCGGCTTTTAGGCATGCTTCCCCGGGCTGGTTCTCGGCCAAAACGTGGTCATTCCAGCCTTGTGCTCTACCGTTCATCCAGCAGGCGGAGATGCTGCAATCGGCTGACAAAATCTTTTCCTGCTCAATTCCGGTCGACGAATAATGTGTACTTCAGTGTTTCTATGACGCCAAATCTGACCCGGGGTCTTTCGCTTGAGCGTGGCCTGGATTCCGCCAGCGCACTTATCAGGCTGGCTCCCGCCCCCATCGCCTGCCTTCGCGCCTTGGGATTTTTTGATGATCCGGCCCTGGACAGGCTTCCCAAGGATATCAAATTGCGGCTTCAGGCAGCCATAAAGGCCGCCGTTCAGGCAGGAGAAGCACCCAAAGCACCGCTGATTTCATCAGTTTTGAATTGAACGGTACAAGCTCCCCCCCACTGCCATCCAAAGCGCAACCAGTCCGCTCCCCGTCCCGGGGGGTAGCGGAGAAGCCCGGAGCACCGCTACCGCGGTGCGAGGACTTCGTAGCGAGGGGGATCCGCGTCGTCAGGGCTCTTACAAAGCGTGGCCTGTCGGGAAGCGCGCGCCGGTGACGGCAACGAGGGGTGGAAGGGGAAAGCCCGGACGAACGATTCCGCAGGCTACTGCCGATTCCGTCGCGCGGCCGACGGGCCGCGACTCCAACCCATTCCACACGGATTCGTCCGAAGGACGAAGGACCTAGTGAGTCCGGGTTTTCCCCTTCCAGGACCCCCGGTTGATCGGCTTCTTCGCGCGCTTCCTGCTTCAGCCGCTGGAGGCGATCCCCCTACAACAGCGCGTCCAGGTCGAACTCCGCAGCCGTGCAGGGCATAGTCACACCCCAATTCTCCAGGAGCTCCGGATGCAGTTCGCCGAAGACGCCGATGCGTTCGCCCTTGTGCATGATCGCCGCGGCGCGGCCCGGAATGAAGCGGGCATCGTCGGAAGCCTTGACCGCGTAGTCGCGCGACAGGTAATAGAACACGGCCTGGAGCTGGCTGGAGACGACGTTGAAGTTGGCGTCGGCGGAGGAGTGCAGGAAGCCGAGGTGCTGGCGGGTCTTCACGCCGTAGTTTTCCGTGTCGTCGCGGTAGGCGACCTTGCCGACCTCGAAGATCCGGTGCGGGTAGACGGCGTTGCCGGAGACAGACTCGGACATCATGAGGCAGGGCAGGATCGAATCGCGCACGTACTCGAAGTTCTCGGACATGGGATTGACGATGCGGATGATCCTGCTTCCGTCCCCGCGCATCTTCTCCACGAAGTCCTTGCCGGAGCCGAGGTAGTTGTAGATCATCTCCTGATAACCGAGTCCGATGAGGCTTTCCTTCGCCTTGCGGCTGAAGCTCGTAATGGGCGTGAGCCGTCCGATGGTGAAGTCGCGCGGCTGCAGGGGCGCGAAGTTCTTCATCATCCGTCCGATCATCACGTCCTCCACCACATCGGCGGCATGCAGGAAGTCGTTGCGGTATTCGGCGGGATATACGCGCAGACCGGGCAGGACGGCGGTCTCGCCCTTCTCGGCTTCCGTCGCAGCTTCGGCATGGCAACCCATGCGCTGCACGGCGGCCACGCATTCCGCCGCGGATAGCTCCTCGCCGAGGAAGCGCTTCACGCGGGCGAGGGAACAGAAGGTCGGTTTCTGGAAATAATAGGGGAAGGTGACCGAGCGGCCGAAGGGGGTGTCGTAGGGATATTCGACCCTGACGCTTTTGATCGAATAGCCGAGGTCGGCGAAGTCGCAGGCGACCATGCTCGCGGCGAGGGTCAGGGATTCCAGGTCGGTTCCCGTCATTTCCACGAAGAGTTCGCCGTCGCCGACCTCCACCGCGCCTATCCTGGCGCTGTTGATCACCGGCGGGAAGGAGAGGGTCTCCCCCGCGTCATCGGCGAGGTAGGGAAACTTCTTGAAGTCCGCGACGATGTGCCCGTATTCCTGGCCTTTAGGGTGCTTGGAGAGCATTTCACGGAGCGAAAGCTTCTCATCCATGCCGAGGGGCACGAAAGCGGTCTTGTCGGGATCGGCGGCCGAATAATGGACGGGCCACTTCATGAGGGATGTCCGGTAAACGCCCATGGCGATGGACCTTCGCTTCCGGCCGTAATTCCAGCAGAGCTTCTCCTGGGTCTGGATTATGTCCTTCAGGGTTTCCTCATCGATGGGCTTGCCGGTTACGACGAAGGCCGCGATGTACGGACGTATGTCCTTCAGGGCGGGATCGACGACCACGCGGAAGGCGCCCGAACCTTGGTCCGCGGCTTCCTTTCCGGCTTCCTTTCCGGCTTGCTTCCCGGCACCTTCGCGGGAGAAAAAGGGGTACGCGGGATAGCTGCCGCCCGAATGGACGCGGAGCTGGCGGGCGCAGCCGGCGGTGGACCAGAGGTCGGGCCGGTTGGTGTCGTTCAGCTCGATCTTCAGGATCCGCTCGGCGGCCGGAAGAGATTTGTCGGAATCCTCGTCCAGTTCGGCCTTGGCGCAGGTGAGCGCTTCCTCGAACTCCTCCCGCTTTTCCCAGCGGCGGCCGACAAGGTTATGGAAAAGTTGTTCGTTGACTTCGATCTTGGGCATTTTATCGGTCCTTCGCGCGGCGCAGGCGCACGTTCTCGATGTCGTTGCTGAAAAGCTCGCGCAAGTCGTTGAGGCCGAGAGCCATCAAAGCCATGCGGTCGATGCCGATTCCCCAGGCGGCCACCGGCACGTCGATGCCGAGGGCCTTGGTGACCTCGGGCCGGAAAATGCCGGACCCCCCGAGTTCGAACCAACCGAGCACAGGATGTTTGATGTGCACCTCCACCGAGGGTTCGGTGAAGGGGAAATATCCTGGAACATATTTCACTTCCTTGGCGCCGGCGACCTCGATGGCGAACATCTCAAGAAAGCCGAGCAGGGTGCGGAGATTGACCTCTTCGCCCAGGACTATGCCCTCCGTCTGGTAAAAGTCGGAAAGGTGCGTCGCGTCGACCCGGTCGTAGCGGAAGCAGCGGGCGATGCCGAAGTACTTGCCGGGAATCTTCGCGGTAGGCAGCTGGCGCGCGGAAAGTACTGTACCTTGGCTGCGCAGGATGAGGCGCTTGGTGAATTCCCGGTCGAAGGAATAATTCCAGCCCCTGCTCCCGGTCTCGCCCCCGTCCTCGTGGGTGGCGGCCACCCTGGAAAGCCAGGGTTCCTCTATCGATTTGGCCTTGTTCGGCTGGGCCACGTGGTAGACGTCATGGATGTCGCGGGCCGAATGGAACTGCGGCATGAACAGCGCATCGGAATTCCAGAACTCCGTTTCCACGAGGGAACCGTCGAACTCCTCGAAGCCGAGGGACACGAGCTTGTCCTTCACGTCCTCAAGGAATTTGGCGTAGGGATTGGACCGTCCGACCAATAGGCGAGTCGGAGGCACTTCCACGTTATACGCGCGGAAAGAGGCGCCCTTCCAGGCTCCGGTGGCAAGCATTTCCGGCGTCAGCGTACCGATCTCGTCTCCGGTGATGCCGGCGGCCTCCAAGGCGGCGGCCACCTCGTCGCGCTCGGCGGCGAAACCGTATACGACGGTCTCGCGCTCCACGATGCGGAAGGCGGCGTCGGCGGCGCCCCGCTTCTTGGCCACGCCGGCCATCGCCAGCTTTTCGGCCTCGGAAAGGGCGGCCTCGTCCAGCAGTCCGCCCTCGGCGGAAGCCGACCGCGAAAGGAGCGCGCGGAGCACGGAAAGCCTGAAGGCGGGATGCTTCGGGTCGGCGAGGCTTGCGGCGACGTCCGCCGCCGCCGCAAGGGCGACGCGTTTGGCCGAGTCCATCGCCAGCAATCCTATCTTGGAAAGCGAGCCGAAGGCGCTGCCTATATCCTTGTTCTCGATACCGAGCGCGCCGGCGATCTCGGGCAGGGTAAGAGCGCCCTTTTCCCTGACCAAGGCCAGCAAGCGTTCCTCGGGGATGCCTTTTTCCTTCCACGACCGTCCCAGCTCGGTGAGCTCGTAGGATACCGACGGCTCGCGGCGCAGTTCGGAAACGAGTCCCTTGCCGCCGAGCCAGGAAAGGGCCTGGTTGCCGTTTCCCGCCTTGAAGCCGAGCTCAGCCTCTATCTTTTCTATCGTAAGCTCCTCGCCCCGCCGGTAGCGTCGCACCACGCGGACTTCGAGTGGATGGAGGTTTTTAACGATGGTCTGAATGTCCATAATCGCTCCTGAACTGCGCTTGGAAGCTCCGGTATTCATAGCCGAGATCCCCTCACGTGTAAAGACGAAACACCGGATAACGAGCCGCGCATGTCCGGAACGCTGGAGGACGGCCGGTCCGCCGCCGATACTTGAGGCATGAAATCGGCAACCAAAGAACTCTGGTTCGAAACGCGCCATCGGCGGGAATTCATCAACATCACGTCACAGGTGGCGGAAGTCGTACGCGAATCGCTCGTCCAGGAAGGTCTCTGCCTCGTCAACGCGATGCACATCACCGCGAGCGTCTTCATAAACGATGACGAAGGCGGCCTGCACAAGGATTTCGACGATTGGCTTGAGCGCCTGGCCCCCCACGATCCTGTCTCTTTCTATCGCCACAACAGCGGGGAGGAGAATGCGGACGCGCACCTCAAGCGCCAGATCATGGGCAGGGAGGTCGTCGTCGCCATCACCCGGGGGCAGCTCCACTTCGGACCCTGGGAACAGATCTTCTACGGCGAGTTCGACGGCAAACGGCGCAAACGGGTGTTGGTAAAAGTAATAGGAGAGTAGCCGGATTCCAGTAGCATTAGCTCCGCACCAGCCACTCCGTCTCTTCCTACTGGCTACCGGCTACCTTCTTCTTCAATAGAACCTGTATTGCACCACTTCTCCGACCATGAGCCGGAACCGTGCCGAAGCCATCCATCGGCCCTCGTCCACCCAGTAGCGCGGGGTCTCGGCGAGCGCCAACCCGCCGCGCGCTTCCTTGGGACGGTTGCGCTCCTCCAAGCGGAGCAAAGCCCGGATCGCCCCGCGTGCGGCATCTTCCAGGGCTTCGGCCTTGCCGCGCACGCCGTGGGAAAGGGGCGCGGAACCGGTGCCCTGCGCCCTCCGGGCTTCACCCGAATTCCACGCTTCCCAGCGCCGCCGCTGCGCCTCGTCCAGACGATATTCGGCCCATACGTAAAGCTTGTAGTCCTCCGTCTCCGCGTCCGCGATCCGGAGCCCCGCATCACCCGGAGGAATAGCCCCCCTGGCGTTCAGCGTGAAGCTCTCGGATATGCCCCGTGCCGCTTCCCCGATCTCGTATTCAAAATCCCAACCGTAGATCGTGGCCGCGAAAACGGCAGAAGCCTCCTGCAGGATCCTGCGGTAGGCTGTCGCCTCGTCCAGCGGATACGGCACGCCTTCCTCGAGAGCCGCGACGGGCTCGAGGTCCACGCGGAAGCGTCCGCGCAGCACGACGTCCGCAAGAGCGGTGGTCGGCAACGAGACCGCAATGAGGAGGAAGATCACGGGGACACCGCCGGACCTCATGCGGGCATTCACGGCTACCTGCGTCCGATCAGGGAATACCAGGGATTCGCACCAAGCCTGACCATGAAGTACAGCCAGGCGAAGCCGAATCCGGCCAGATGGGTCAGGTGGGCGACTCCGCTGGAAATGCCGAACACGGACGAGAAAAGCTCCACGCCGGTGAATCCGAGAACCAGGACGGGGGCCCGGACCGGCAGGATTCCCCATACATATACGACCGAGTTCGGAAAAAAGGTCGCGTACGCCAGCTGGACCGCGAACAAGGCACCGGAAGCACCCAGAAGATAGACGTGGTCCGCACCGGTGACGACATAGACGAGAAAGGAGAAGACGCCTGCCAAGGTTCCGGTCACCAGGTAGTACAGTATGAATTCCTTAGTACCGAGGTGCCGCTCGACCTGCATCCCGAAGAAGAAGAGACCAAGCATGTTGACAAGCAGGTGGGAGACGCTGCCGTGCGCGAACATGTAGCTGACGAATTGCCAGAACGCGCCCGCGCGGAGCACGTTCACGGGATTCAGGGCCATATAGGCAGTCAGGCGGGGAAACGCCGATTGGCCGAGGAAGGCGAGCAGGTTCAGGGCGATGAGGACAAGTACGGCATTTCCGTACGCATATCGGAAAGGCCGGCGGATGATGTTCATACCGGTAAAATACGACTGCCGGGCGCTTCGGGTCAACAACGCGCGACGAGGGCTTCGTACGGCGAGAGGAGAAGTTCGCCGACCGCCTGCCCGCGGGCTCGGTGAGTGGAAGCCAACACGGTAGCCGCCGCGGCTACCGCGGCGGCCCCGGCTGCTCCGGCCGCCCCGGCCAAAACGCGGGCGGAAGCTTCGGGCACGGGACGGCTCCTCGCGCACAGGTTGAGCGCGACCATGAAACGCTCCTTCCCTCCCGATCTCAGAAAACAGATGCAGTCATCGTCCCCGCCGTCAAGGAATTCAATGTCCCCTTCCCGCAGGGCGACTGAAGCCTTCCTCAGAACGATGAGTTCGCGGTACCACGAAAGGAGGCTCCCGCTTTCTGTCAGCTCCGCCTCGACGTTGCGGTATTTCCAGCCCGGATTGACCGGGAGCCAGGGCTTTCCCGACGTGAAACCGGCCGCCGGCCCCGCGTCCCACTGCATCGGCGTGCGCTCGCCGTCCCGCCCGAGGGACCGTAGCGGCCAAGTCTTGATGCCCAGGGGATCGCGGAGGTCCTTGCGCGCGATGATCCCCTGCGCCATGCCGAGCTCCTCGCCGTAATAGATGAAGGGCGTCCCGCGCAACGTCAGGAGCAGGCAGGCGGCCACCCGCGAGCGAGCGGCGGTTTCCGCCGCGTTCCTTCCGCGGAAACGCCAGATATGGCGCGGCTGATCATGGTTGGAGAGGGTCATGTTCGGCCAGGCGCCCGGCGGAAGGGCGTCGTACCAGCGCCGGATCGAACCGCGGAGTTCCCGCGCCGACCACTTGCGGTACAGGAGGTCGAAGTTGAAAGCCATGTGGAGTTCGTCGAGTTCCGCTCCATGATAGGACGCGGCCTGGCGCGGGTCCCGGCAGAAGATTTCCCCGATGAGCACCCGGTCGCCGGGGTAGGAATCCGCGATCACGCGGATCTCCCTGCAGATCCCGTGGATCTCCGGCTGGTCGCGGTCGTGGATATGGCGCTGGAAGATATCCGGATTGGCGACCAAGTTCCGCGGATTGGATCGGAACTCCGCGTCCTTCACGTACCAGTTGACCACGTCCATCCGGTAGCCGTCCACGCCGAGGTCCAGCCAGAAACGCACCACCTCGTACATGGCGGCGCGGAGATCGGGATTCCGCCAATTCACCTCGGGCTGGTTGCGGGTAAAGGTACCCAGGTACCATTCCCCGGTCTCCTCGTTGGGCCACCAGGCGCTGGACAGTTCGAACTGGGCTACCCAATTGTTCGGTTTCCGGAGAAGGCCGAGACGATTCCGCTTCATCGGCTTCCAGATGTACCAATCGTGCTTCGGCGCGTCGCGGGAAGATCGGGCCTCGACGAACCATGGATGCTCGTCGGAAGTATGGTTGATCACGAGGTCCACCACGACCCGCAATCCTTTGGCATGGGCCGCGGCGAGCAGGCGCTTGAAGGATTCCATGTCGCCGAATATCGGGTGGATACCCGTGAAGTCGGAAATGTCGTATCCGAAATCCTTCATCGGAGAAGGGTAGAATGGGGAAATCCAAAGAGCATCCACGCCGATTTCCGCAAGATAATCCAGACGGGACTCGATGCCCGCCAGGTCGCCGATGCCGTCGCCGTCGGAATCCCGGAAACTCCGCGGATATATCTGATAGAAAATCGCCCGTTCCCACCATTTCGCCACGGCAAAGCTCCTACGTCGGAATGACAAGTTCGATTTCGATATCCTTCCGGGCATAGGATTGGCAGGCAAGTCGCTCCCCCGGAGCCGCGCCGACCGCATCAAGGCGGATCCGCTCACGCTCGCCCACCGGACTGAGGCCCGCGCCATCGACGCGGATGCGGCAAGTTCCGCACACGGCTTTACCGCCGCAGTCGTGCCTGATCTTCACGCCCTCCCGGACCAATGCGTTGAGGATCGAAATTGCCGGAGACGCGACTGCCGACATCCCGGCGCCCTTTATTCGGATGACGGCCACGCCTACTCCGCCGCCGTGACGCGGTTCCGGCCGTTCTGTTTGGAAAGGTATAAGGCGCGGTCCGCCCGGTCGATGAGCGCGCGGGGAGAACGGTCGCGGGCAGGGTCGTACATCGCGATGCCGCAGGAAACGGTCACTCCGATGGTGACTCCGTCATACTCCACCTTGGCTTCCGCGATGGCGGCCCTGATGCGCTCGGCGACGAAGAAAGCCCCTTCCGCGTCAGTCTCGGTCATCAGCACGACGAATTCCTCGCCGCCGTAGCGCGCGGCCACGTCTACGCTGCGCACGCATTCCGAAACCGCCTTGGCGGCGCGCTTGAGCACCGCGTCTCCGCAGGAATGGCCATAGGTATCGTTTACCTTCTTGAAGAAGTCCAGATCCATCATGATTATCGAAAGGCAGGTTTCGGATTCAAAGGCGATCGCCATGCGTTCGGCCAGCGTGGTCAGGAAATAGTGCTTCATCTTGAGCTTCGTCATCATGTCGGTGGTAGTCATCTCGAAGAGGAAGGCGTTGTTGATGGCGATGGACGCCAATACCGCAATGTTGAGGACGAGCTCCCGCTCGTAAGCATCGAATTCGCCTTCGTCGATCCGCTCTCCGAGCAGGATGACTCCGCTGATCGTCCCCTTGGCCTTCAACGGAACCAGCAGGGAAGGCTCCAGCGCGACGATGCACTCCAGGCCATCAAGGGTGCCGAGCTCGTCCCTGACTTCCGCGGGGGTGTAGCAGGCGTATTTCCGCGTGAACAGCCTGATCATCTCGTGCTCTTCGGAAATTTGGTACTCCGCGCTATGGTCCAGGTCGAAACCCTGATAATTGCGGTGTAGGCTGAAACAGGTCGAGTCGAGACCCTTTCGGGCGAATAGCCCAGCCTTCAGGACCTTCATCTGCGCCATGCAAGTGTACAGGATGGAGTCGATGAGAATGTTGTAGTCCAGGGTCGAATTGAGGCTCTTGGATATTTCCAGGAGCTGCCTCAGATCGAAAATCTGCTTCTCCTGATCCACGCATTCGCATGCGTTATCCATTCCTCCCATCATCGTTCTCCATCGCCGGAAATCGGAGTGACGATCATGAAAGCCTTCATGAGCTTGAGGAATCGGGCGATCGCGTTATAACCGTTGACCAGGGTCGGCATGAGCGCCTTGTCCTTGGACGCGGCGAGGGTACGGATGTTGGTGACGATCTCCGGGGTCGGTTTCTTGAAATCGCCGATGATATCGAAAATAGCCTCGGCGAGATCCCGCAGGGACCTGGCATCCTGGTCTACGATCTCCTTGGCCCGGTCATCAAGCGCGGACGCGATCCGCACGGAAACGTCGCGGGAATCCTTGCCCGCCGCCGACTCGTCCAAGGCTTTCCGGAGCGCATAGGCGCTCGTCCTGGATTGCCCGCCCGCCGCCTCCTCGAAGGCGGCGATCCTTGCTCCGGTCTTTTCCAGCTTGCCCACGGCGTCGGTGAGGCGCGAACGGAAGGCGGCGCTCTCGAAGAAGCCCTCCACGGCGACCCTTCTCGCCGCCTCCACGAGAGCCGGGACGAGCCAACGCTTCTCGAAAGTCTTCAAGATTCTCAACGGCAAGATCCAGCCGAAGGAACGGGATACCCCCGCCTGCAGTCGGCGGTTCAATTCGTCATCGAAGCCCTGGACGGCTAACAGCCCTCCATCCGGCGGACGTCCGAAAAGGGCTTCGATATCGCTCGCCATGGACCGCTCGCGGAGTTCCCGGGAGACGCGTTCCCGATCTTCCTTGCGCCTCGCTTTCAGCCGCTCGCGGTATGAGGAGACCGCGGAGGTCGCGGGAACCGGCGCGGGCGGCCGATAGGAATTTTCCTTCCGCGCCACCCGGATCAGTGCCGTCAGGGTCGGAGCCGAAAGCGTTGAAGCGAGGATACGGTTCGCCCGAGTCGCGCCCTTCGTGGCTGCCCTCGCGTTTTCCTCCGCGCCGCCGAGTACTTCGGCGAGGGTGACGACGTCGGACAAGGCCGCGGCGTCCACGTTGAAATCGGCCACCACCGAATAAAGGTCGACAAGTTCTCCCGCGATCTGTGTCGCGTCGGCAGAAACGAATTTCGGCTTCCAGGAAGGGGAATCGGGATCCGCGGCGTGATCGAAGTACATCAAAAGCCTGCCGAAATCATAGCGGCATATATCGACAAGCCTTTCGAACCGGGCCAACTCCGCATCGATGTCCGCGGCATTCGACCCTTCAAGGCTCAGGTCGATCGGCCGCATTTCCGCTTCGGCGCGGGCGAGCTCGGTTTCGGGATCCGCGACCGCGGAGGCGCGCGCCTTCAGGGTTTCGAACGACCAATTTCCCAACAGGCCGCGTGCGTCGGCGTCCAGACGGCGCTCCACGAGCATATCGCGGTACCTGCGCGCGATCCGGACATCGGACGCCGCGACCGTCCGGGAGATCACTTCCCGCGCGGGACGGAGATCGATGGCCAGCTCAAGCACTGCGTTCGCGAAACCGGGCAACAGTTCATCGCCTGAAGAGGAACAGAGGGGAGGTTTGAAGGATTTCAGGTAGGTCCGGATAGCGCGGCTTTCCTTCCTCGAATGCGCTCCGGCGGGATCCTTGGAGAAAAGAAGTGAAAGTAGATCACCGACCGATTCCAGAACGCCCATACAGCGATTCTAGACGCCGGAGCGAGAAGCCGCAAGCAGGATAATCCGATACTCATCGATAGAAACCGCGTGCACCAGGCGATTCCGCAGCGCTGCGGCGCCCGGAACGCCCGGCTCGCCGGAACGGCCCTTGGTATACGCGCAGAATTGTTTGCGCATTTCCCTGCAGGCCGCTTCCTCCCCGATGTCCGCGGCCAACAAGCCTAGCTGGCGGAAACCCGTGGCCAACCTTTCCGGAATCGGAGTCGGTCGGTAGGATCCCCCCTTGAGGAGTTCCTTTGTTTCCGAAAAGATGAAGGGATTGCCCATGGCGCCGCGCGCGAACATTACGCCGCCACAGACGGTTTCCTTGAGCATGCGCTCCGCGTCCTCGGCAGAATACAGGTCGCCGGAGCCGATCACGGGCACCCGAAGCCTGGAGACGAGGTCGGCTATCAAAGACCAGTCGGCCTTTCCGCCATAGCCCTGGGCGCGCGTGCGCGCATGGAAGGCGACGAGGTCCGCGCCGGCTTCGACCGCGATCCGTGAGATCTCGCGATAATTTATGGATCCCTCGTCCCAGCCGGACCGGATCTTCACCGTCACCGGGATTCCGCCCAACGCCTCGCGGGATGCGCGTACGAGCGATTCAACCACGAGGGCGAAACGCCCCGGATCCCGCATGAGCGCAGAGCCCGCGCCGGTCTTGACCACCTTTGGCACTGGGCATCCGCAATTGAGATCCAGGACCTCGGGGCGCCAGGGGGCCAGCATCCGGGCTGCTCGGCCCATGATGTCCGGGTCCGAGCCGAAAAGCTGGATTGCGTAGCGCGCCTCGTTCTCCGCCCTCCGAAGCAACGCGGCCGTTTTAGCGGAGTCGCGCACCAAGGCTTCGGAAGAGACGAGCTCGGTGCAGGTGAAATCGGCGCCCTGATCGACACAGACTGAACGGAAAGCCCTATCGGAGTAGCCGGCGACAGGAGCGAGAAAGATGTTGCCCGGGACTTCCAGTGAGCCGATCCGTACCGGCCGATAGAGGCTAGGCGGGCAAGCCGAAGAAACCGTTGGAATTCTCCCACAATGCCGCCGCCAGATCCTCTTCCGTCATGCCGAGCATTTCCGCGAGGAAACGTCCCGTATTCGGAAGGTAGGCGGGCATGTTGCGCTTCCCGCGGTAATCGGCGGGTACCATGAAGGGACTTTCCGATTCAATCAGGATGCGTTCGAGCGGAAGCACCGCTATGGTCTCATGCAGGTTCCGCGCGTTGCGATAAGTCAGGTTCCCCGCGAAGGAGAAATATAGGTTGAGATCGAGGGCGCGGCGGGCGTATTCGGCATCTTCGGAATAGCAATGAAGGACGCCGCCCTTGGGGGGGAGCCGTTCCCTGAGGATGTCGAGCACATCGTGACCCGCATCGCGGTTATGGATGATCACCGGGAGATCCAACTTGTTGGCCAATTCCAGCTGTGTTATGAACAGCTCGATCTGGGATTTGCGGTCCCCGAATTTCCGGAAATAGTCCAAACCGATCTCACCGACCGCGACCACACGGGGCAGCTTCGCTCCTTGCTCTATGGTCTGGATCCAGTTTTTGCCCGGATTCTGGACTTCTGAGGGAGAAACGCCGACCGCATGGTAGATGTTCGTCGCACTTTTCAGGTTTTCGTAAACCTGCGAGAAATCGTGGAGGCTGTTGCAAATCGAGACGATGCGCGAGACCCCGGCCTGGCGGGCTTCCTGCGCCACGATGAGCTGCTCTATAGGGTCATCGTAGATAAGCCCGATGTGGGCGTGAGTATCAAAATACTGCATGGTTTAGTCCGAAGGTCGAGATCGAAGGATTCCAAACTGGATTTAACCAACGATAACACATTGTTTGCCGATAGTCAATGAAATGCAGTTTCACCTATCGCGAGCGCCAAATTATGTCGAAATATGAAAAGGACTTCTTTATCGGCGACTATTCCGTCAAACTCGGTTGATTTGACAGCTCTGCGGTTTGTTTGATATAATCGATCGACAAAGAATGCCCTACGCCGAAAGCAAGGAGCAGGCCGTGCCCTCGGTCCATAAGTATAAACGATTGGAGAATAGTGCAGTCCGCAACGTTAAGTCGGCCGCCAAGGCGACAGGGCGAGCGGTCGGCGAACTCTGCCGGACCGCGCTCTCGGTCGGAAAACGCCGATACACGGTCATGCTCGTTCCCCATTCCGAGAAGCGCGTCTACAACCTTCATATCAATCTCTTCACAATGGCGACGGTCCTGCTCGCCCTCGGGGCGATCATAGGATCGTTCTTCTGGTACGGCGCGGCCTTCGCCGACGCCTCCGGATCACTCGCCGCGGCCGACGGCAAGCTCAAAGATACCCAAGCCAGCCTGGACCAGCTCAGGGATGAAACGGCCAGGATGCTCAAGGCAGCCCGCGGATTCGAAGCCGCCTTGGGTTCGACGCTCGGAAGCCTCGGCCTTGACAAATCCATGAGCAACGATTCGGTCTCGGAAAACCGGGGCGATCTCGCCTCGTTCTTCGAGCTGAAGGAAACGGTCGAAGGGAACCTTAAAGAGGTCGCCGAAGTGCGCAGGCTCGCAGGCTACCTTTCCAGCGCCGTCGATCCGGTCAAAGAAATCGGGAATCTACTGGATTCCCAGAGTACCTTGCTCACCGACATTCCGAACTTCTGGCCCATCAAGGGCGGTATCGGGCACATCTCCATGTTCTTCGGCCAGAACGAGAACCCGTTCACCGGCCAATGGTACATCCATAAGGGCGTCGACATATCGACATATCGGCAGGGAGACCCCATACTCGCGACGGCCGACGGCCAGGTAGTCACCGTCGACTACGATCTCGGCGGCTTCGGCAATTACATCATCATCAAGCACAAGCACGGATTCTATACCCGTTACGCCCACCTCCAGTCGTTCCGCATACAGAAGGGCCAAAAGGTCCAGCAGGGGCAGGTCATCGGATACATCGGGAACACCGGACTTTCCACGGGACCGCACCTCCACTATGAAGTTCACATCGGCTCCGACGTCGTCGATCCCATGAAATACCTCAATATACGATCCAGCCTGGCAAAGGCTACCCGCTGACGGGCGCGCATGACCGATGACTGATACCGTTCGCGACGCATTCACCGTTAATACCATAATCGGTCCGGGAACCGTTTTTTCCGGCGACATATCGGCAGCCGGTTTTGTCCGCATCGACGGTGCGCTCCGCGGAAATCTTACGGCGAAAGGCCGCATCGTCATAGGCGAGAAAGCGCGGATGGAGAGCGATATAGACGCTCTCTCGGTCGTCGTCGGAGGCGTGGTCAAAGGAAACATCTACGCGAGCGAAAGCGTGCAAGTCCTCTCGACGGGATTGGTGATCGGCGACATCGTGACGCGCCGTCTCCAAGCCGACGAAGGAAACCTGATCCACGGTCGGATCGTCGCCTGCGGAGACGACGGGGACTGGAATGCCCGGATTTCCGAATACCGGGACCAGCGGGTCGTTCGCGCGACTTCTTCTCCACCCCTTGCCACTGCGGACCGGGGCGATGCCTAAGGTAGATTTTCCGGAAGGCAGCTCGCCCTTCTTCAATCCAGCCTCGTATTCCCTTGCGCAGGCAGAAGCGCGCAAACCCAAAGATAAAGGCGCCGTCAAACGCGTCCCGTTCAAGTCGTTGCTCGACGGCGCGCGCGCGGATGAGACGTCGGAAGCGGCCAAGGCTAAGGAATACGAGCCTTCGGAAGAAGCCCTGCGGACGCTTCTGGACCGCGTGCATGAAAGCGGAGAGGATCTCAAGGGCGCTCCCTCCGTGGAAACGATCATGAAGTACAAATCCGCCGTGAGGGACTTCCTTCACTATATTGTCGAAAATGGATATACTGTCCAGGAGCGCACGAGCGGCAACAATATACTCAAGCGCAAGAAATTCACCATGATCCAGGTCGTCGACCGCAAACTGGAACAACTCGCGGCAGGAATTCTCGCCGGACAACGATCCCAGCTTGACATCTTGGCCCGCGTGGACGAGATCGCCGGTCTGCTCGTCGACCTGACCAGATAAGGAGTCCACATGGACGAGATTAACGATGACGGCCGCGGAGCCGAGTTCACGGAGGCCGATTTTGAACGGCAGGAGGAAGCGGAGCTTTCTTCGCTCGAAGACGCGGGCATTCCGCATGAAGCCGATGTACCATCCGTTCGTCCGACCGACAAGCCGTTCCGCCCCGATGCGCCCCTGTACCGGCTCAGGCTTGCCTATTCCAATGAAACGTTCCTGGCTGATTATGACGGCGATCACATTCCGACCGCCTCGCTAGTCGCGGTTTCCACGCGCTACGGGAAAGACCTCGCCGAAGTGATCGGAACTGTCCGTAGCCCCGGTTCGGTCTCCGTTTCGGAAATCGCCCACATCGAGCGTATCTCCGATGAAGCGGACCTTGAAAAGGCGCGCGTCAACGCAAAAAAAGAAGAAGAAGCGTTCCGCGTATGCAAGGAAAAAATCTCGTCCCATCGCCTGGACATGAAACTCGTTTCCGTCCATTACCTGCTTGAAGAATCCAAGGTTCTCTTTTTCTTCACCGCCGAAACCAGGGTGGACTTCCGGGAACTTGTCAAAGACCTCGTCGGCATCTTCAAGACGCGCATCGAACTACGGCAGATCGGCGTCCGCGACGAATCCCGGGTAGTCGGAGGTCTGGGAGTCTGCGGCAGGGGTTATTGCTGCCACACCGTCTCGGACAAGCTCAAACCCGTGTCCATCAAGATGGCCAAGGACCAGAACCTCTCGCTCAACTCGATGAAGATATCCGGTCCCTGCGGAAGACTGCTTTGCTGCCTTGCGTACGAGCACTCCTTCTACCACGAGGAACGCCGGGCCCTGCCCCCCGAAGGTTGCCGCATCCTCCACCAGGGCGTCAATTGGAAGGTCATCGAAGTCAATCCCGTCTCAAGCCGACTGAAGCTGGCGGGTGACGACGGCCGGTACCTGTACCTTCCGGGCGACCGCTTCGAGCGCGCCGAAGGACGATGGCGAATGAAGGAAGACGCGATGCGCGATATCGAACAAACCGCTCCGCCAGCCCATACGCGGTAGACCTTCAATGCTCCGAGGCGGAATTTCTTCCGTAAGCTATCGCAACCGCAAAGCCGCGGAAATCATAGAGGCGGCGCGGAAAACGCGTTTCTCGGGAATCGAATGGTCGTCGGATACCCATGCTCCTCCGGGCGATCTCCGCATAGCCGAAAACCTCATGATGGCGACGCTCCGCGCCGGCCTGACGGTTTCCGCTTATGGATCCTTCCATAGGATCGGAGGTTGCGCCGAGGAATTCGCCGCCGTGCTCGCGAGCGCGCGTTCCCTGCAGGCTCCGAACGTCCGCGTCTGGGCCGCGCCCCGATCGGGAGGACTCCTGCTCGCGTCGATGGCCGAGACCGCGCGTGCGCTCGCCGACGAGGCGGGAAAATTCGGGATCACGCTCTGCATTGAAGCGCACGAAAGGAGCGCGGTCGATCGTTACGAGACCTTGGCCGAACTCGTCCGCTTGGTCGCCCACCCGTTCTTCAGGGTGAGCTGGGCTCCGCTTCCCGGACTGGGCAAGGTGGAACTTTTGGAAGGCGCCGCGGCGCTCGCGCCCGAATTGACGCTGATCCATGTCCGCAACTGGAACGCCGGTTATGATCGCCGGCCGCTCGCGGACAAAGAAGGCACCTGGCCCGGCATTATCGACGCCTTCCTGGCGCATGAGATGAAAACCGATCTGGACCATTGGGCTCTGATCGAATACCTGGAAGACGAAAGCACCCGGACCCTGGAACGGGAAGCGCAGGCGCTCGCAACGCTCGTTTCCCGGCGCATTCAGACCGAAGCCCCGACCGTTTAGCGCTCCGCGACCAGGACTACGCCGAGATCGTCGCCCGAGAGCTTCCTTCCGCTGAAATCGTCGTAGAGTTCGACCGCGCCGAAACCGGCTTCCTTCAGAAGATCGCGGAGTTCCATCGGAGTCGCGGGATACAAAGCCGTCCGGTCCCGGAAAACCGCCTGGCCGCTGGACGAGAAGATGGTTGCCTCAAAACTGATCCTGCCGTCGTCCCGGTTGCGGTATTCCCGTTCGAAACGAGCCCTCGAAGTCTCTATAGTAGGCAGGCGGGTGAGCCCTTCCCGCAGTACGCGTTCATAATTGACCACTTGGCAGATGAAAGCGCCGCCGCTCCGGCAGACCGTCCGGGCCTGCTTCAGGAAGCGGAGTATGGAATCCGGCCCATCCAGGTGGACCAGGGTATTCCCCAAGCAAAGCACCAGGTCGAAATGCCCGGCGGCGAAGGTTTTGGCGATATCCAGCATGTCCATCCGGAAGAAGCGCGCGTTCGTACGGGGTTCGGGGTTGCGCCTGCAGGCGCTCTGGATCATGGAGGGATTCAGGTCGATGCCCGTAACGTCCATCCCGCGTTTCATGAGGGCAAGGGAGAAAGAGCCGGTCGCACAACCAGCATCCAGCACTTTCGGGAGCTGTTGTAAATCCGCTTCGGCCGTTCCGCATTTGGCCGCGACATCCGAGATGAATGCCAGACGCTCATCGTCCACGGGGAATATCTCGTCGTAATACTCGAGCAGGTTGTCGTATAAGGAATCCATCGGAACACCTCGTCCTTCCGCGTTATCTCCGCGCTTGCCATACACCAGTATAATATCGAACGTATCCTACTTCAAATCGATAACGGCGCCCCCCCCCCGGGAACGACCCTCGTCCTTTATCGACATCTGCCCTATAATTAAGCGATTTCAAGGAGCAATTTCGAATGAAAAGCATGCTGCGTTCGGCTATCCTCCTCATCGCCCTCGGTACCGCCGTCGTACCCGTTTTCGCCCAGGACGGAACGGTCGTCGTTGAAAAAGACGAGTTCCGGCTCACCGTGCGGATAGTCGGGGCAAACGCCGAGATCACGGTGCGAGGCCGGACGACCGGCTGGGTCGCCGTCGGTTTCGATCCCGTTAATATGATGAAGAACGCCGACATCAAGATGGGCTACGTTAAAAACGGTGAGGCTTTCGCCCGCGACGACTTCGGGACGGCGATTTTCCTTCACTCGGACGACACGAAAGTCAAGGGGACCTCGAACATACTGGCCATCGCGGGAACCGAGTCCGAAGGCTATACGACCATGACCTTCCTCGTGCCGAGGGATTCGGGCGACCCCAAGGACGCCAAGATCCTGAAAGGTCCCCACAACGTCATCCTCGCCGCGGGACGCGCGGACAATTTTTCCAGCAAGCACATGTTTCGGGTGAAGACATCCATCGTCCTTCCCTAGCCCCCCTTTTACCTCAGCGGATGCCGTATCCGCTACGCGAACGGGCAGCCTCCTCGCTCAGGCCCTTACGGGCGGCCCAGGTTGAGAGCTGGTCGTCGCCTATTTTGCCGACGCCGAAATAGAAGGCGGCCGGATTGGCAAAGTACATCCCGCAGACCGAGGCTGCGGGCTCCATCATCGCGCTCGAGGTGAGGCTCATGCCGCAACGCTCCTCGGCGTCAAGGAACCGGAAAGCGAGTCGTTTGTCCTCGTGGTCGGGGCAGGAGGGATATCCGAAAGCGGGTCGGATGCCCCGATAGCGTCCTTCGAACAGATCGTCCTTCCCCAGCTTCTCTTCCTTCGCGTAGCCCCACAATTCCCGCCGCGTCCGCTCGTGAAGTTCCTCGGCGCAGGCTTCCGCGAGGCGGTCGGCGATGGTCTTGGCCAGTAAGGCGCTGTAATCGTCGCCCTTCGCCTGGAAGGAAGATACGAAGGGGGCAAGGCCGTGTCCTGTCGTGAGGGCGAAAAGGCCGATCCAGTCCTCCCGACCGGAATCCAGCGGCGCGACGAAGTCGGCCAGGCAGGGATTGGCGCCGCCGGCCAGCTTGCGTTCCTGGTTGCGCAGGAAGTGGAAGCGTCCGATTTCCCCGGTCCTGCGTTCCTTATCGAAGACGATAACGTCTTCCCCTTCGGATGCGGCGGGGAAAAACCCCGCGACGCCCCGCACGCGCAGGATCCTTTCCGAAACGATGCGGTCCAGGATCGCTTTGGCGTCGTCGTACAGCCGGCGCGCGGCTTCACCTTTTTCCGGATCCTCCAGCACCGACTTGAATCCGTGCCCGAGATCCCACGAATAAAAGAAATAAGACCAGTCGATGTACGGGACGATGCGTTCCAAGGGATAGTCCCCGAGGTCGAAGAGTCCCGGACACGCCGGCTTATCCAGAGCGACGGATGTCCAGTCTATGGCGGCCTTGTTGGCTCGCGCCTCGGACATGGCGATCGTCTCGGCGCGCGCCTCGATACGTTCATGGCGTTCGGCGGCCGCGCGGTAGTCGGCTTCCAGTTTTTCCAGGAAACGACCCTTGTCAGTATCGGAAAGCAGGGCGCGGACGACCGAGGCTGCGCGGCTCGCGTCCTTCACGTAAACCACCGGAGACGAGTATTCAGGAGCGATCCGCAGTGCCGTGTGCGCCTCGCTCGTGGTCGCGCCCCCGATGAGCAGGGGAACCGAAAAACCGCGCCTGCGCATTTCCCGAGCGACATGGACCATTTCTTCCAGCGAAGGGGTTATCAGGCCCGACAGGCCGATGAGGTCGGCCTTTTCATGGATTGCGGCTTCCAGGATCGCGTCGGCGGGAACCATGACTCCAAGGTCGACCACGTCCCAGCCGTTACAGCCGAGCACCACGCCGACGATATTCTTCCCGATGTCGTGGACGTCCCCCTTCACGGTGGCCATGACGATCTTGCCGACGGTCCGGGGAACCTGCGGATCGCCGCCGCCCGCGGCGGCCTTTTCCGCCTGGATGAAGGGCTCAAGGACCGCGACCGCCCGTTTCATGACCCGCGCGCTGCGGATGACTTGGGGGAGGAACATCCGGCCGGACCCGAAACGGTCGCCGACCTCGTTCATCCCTTTCATAAGGGGTCCTTCGATCACCTCGATGCCGCGGGAAAAATTCGGGCGGATCTCAAGCACGTCCGCCTCGATATAGTCGTCGATACCCTTCACGAGCGAGTGGATGATGCGTTCCTCCAAAGGCATGGAACGCCAGGCGTCCTTTTCGGCCGGGGGACGCAAGGCGTTCCCGCCGCCGCCCGCGGCTTTGGCCGCTTCGGCCTCATCCTTCAAAGCGACCGCCTTCACGAGCAGGCGTTCCGCTGCGTCGCTCCGCCTCGCAAGAACGACGTCCTCAGCCAATTCCCGGAGCTCGGGTTCCACATCGTCGTAGGCGACGAAGGCGGCGGGATTCACGATGCCCATGGAAAGGCCCGCCGCGGTCGCATGCTTCAGGAATACCGCATGCATCGCCTCGCGCACCGTGTCGTTGCCCCGGAAGCCGAAAGACAGATTTGAAATTCCGCCCGAAATGTTTGCCCCCGAGCAATTCGACCGTATCCATGCGCAGGCGCGGATGAAGTCCAGACCGTAGCGGTCATGTTCGCTGATGCCCGTCGCGACGGCGAGGACGTTCGGGTCAAAGATGATGTCTTCCGGGGGAAAGCCGTCGGCGGTCAGCAGGCGGTAGCATCGGAACGCGACTTCGGTCTTGCGTTCGAAGCTGTCGGCTTGGCCCTTCTCGTCGAAGAGCATGACCACCACGGCCGCGCCGTAGCGTCGGGAGAGCCGGGCTCTGTGCAGGAATTCCGCTTCGCCTTCCTTCAGGCTTATCGAATTGACGACGCCCTTGCCCTGCAGGCACTTGAGTCCCGCCTCCAGAGCATCCCAGCGGGAGCTGTCCACCATCACGGGAACGCGGGCGATATCCGGATCCGCCATGGCGAGATTGAGGAACCGGACCATGGAAGAGGGGGCGTCCAGCAGGGCGTCGTCCATGCAGATATCAATGATGCCCGCCCCCGCCTCCACCATTGCGCGCGCGACGGAAAGGGCTTCACGGAACTTGCCTTCCTTCACGAGACGAAGGAATTTGCTGCTTCCCGAGACGTTCGTGCGCTCGCCGACGTCGACGAAGCCGACGGAAAGATCCAGGATCTCAAGGCCCGAGAGGAGGGTTGGGCGGGGTGTGGACGGTAGGACGCGCGGCGGATACTTGGCGGCGACGCGGGCGATGGCCGCGATGTGGGCCGGCGTGGAACCGCAGCAGCCGCCCACCACGTTGACCAGTCCGTCGCTGAGGAAGGTCTCCACGAAGGCGACCATGGTGTCTGCCGACTCGTCGTACTGGCCGAAACGGTTGGGGAGGCCGGCGTTCGGATGGGCGCTCGTGAAACAGGGAACCGCGGCGGAAAGCGACTCCACATGGGGGCGCAGCCGCTCGGCGCCCAGGGAACAGTTCAGGCCGACGCTCCAGGGCCGGGCATGCAGGACCGAGACGCAGAAAGCTTCCACGGTCTGGCCGGACAGGGTGCGGCCCGCCGCGTCCACGATCGTGCCGGAAATCATGAGCGGGACGTCGATTCCCCGCTCCTGCAGCAGTCCGGTGATCGCGAAGATGGCGGCCTTGGCGTTCAGGGTGTCGAAAACGGTTTCCACCATGAGAATGTCGGCTCCGCCGTCCAGCAGTCCACGGGCGTTTTCCGAATAGGCGATGACAAGTTCGTCCCAGCCTATTCCCCGGGCGCCGGGATCGTCGACGTCCGGCGAAAGGCTCGCGGTCTTGCTCGTCGGCCCGAGTATGCCCGCGACGAATCGCGGTTGTTCCGGTGTGGAGTACAGGTCCGCGCACTCGCGCGCGATGCGGGCGGCGGCCACGTTTATCTCGTACGCAAGGCCGGAAAGGCCGTAATCCGCGAGGGACACCGAGGTCGCATTGAACGTGCAGGTCTCCACGATGTCGGCGCCCGCCCGGAGATAGGCCTGATGGATGGAGGCGACGACAGAAGGCTTGGTGAGGCAAAGCAAATCGTTGCAGCCCTTGAGCGGAGTAGGGTGGTCGCGCATCCTCCCGCCGCGGAAGTCCTCTTCCGAGAGCCCGAAGCGCTGGATCATCGTACCCATCGCTCCGTCAAGAATCAGGACGCGCCGTGAGGCCAAGGAATCAAGGAGTTCGCGGGTTGTCATGGGCGTATTCTACAGGAAGGGGAAGCTCTGGTTAAGCGCGGACCGGAGCTCGTGCCGGTCTATGCCCCAGTTCCGTCCGAAAAGCAGCAGCAGCGTATCCGAAAGGACAATGAAACGAGAAAAGATCCCTGAATCGGAAGCCAGGAAAGCTGCCGTGAACTCCGGGAAATTGCCCCGGTTCACTATCAGTTCCCAGAAACGCGAGAAATTTTTAAGCCTGTCCAGGTCGGTCGGGCTCATGGCCGAAGTTGAGAGAACCTCGTAAGGCGGTTCGGCCGAATACCGCATTTTGAATGGCCCGTCGTGCCGGGCCAGGGGAGCGCCGGGAAGGCGTTTGAGGATGCCGACTTGGACCTCCTCGGGCCGCGCGGAAAGCAGCATATCAAATCCCCGGCCGAATGCTTCCAGGGTTTCTCCGGGCAAACCCGCGATGAGGTCGGCGTGGACGATCGCACGGGTCTTTTCCCTGAGGAAACGGAGCGTCGCGAGCTCGGCGTCGGGATCGCTCTTCCGCCCGATGGTCGCGGCGACGCGCGGGTCCATGGTCTGAATTCCTGCTTCCAGGCGCAGGCTTCCCGCGGGAAAGCGTGCGGCTATCGCGCCCAGTTCCGACGGAAAACGAGAGGGGACGATCTCGAAGTGCACGTAGAAGCCGGGCTTCACGCGCTCAAGGAAAAATTCCATGATCCGTCCAGCCCGTCCTTTGTCCAGATTGAAAGTCCGGTCAAGGAATTTGAACTGTCGCGCCCCGCGTGCGATCAGCGCCTCCATTTCGTGCAGGAAGGCGTCCAGCGGGAAGTCCCTCACGATACGGTCCAGGGAGCTAAGGCAGAACTCGCAGCCGAATGGGCAGCCCCGCGACGCCTCCACGTAGGTCAACCTTCGCTCCAGATCGCCGTCCGTGTACAAACGGTATCCCGGATCTACGGAACTGGGATCCACGGCAGCCGATTCGACCACCCCATACGTGGCTCCGTCCGGCAAGCTGGACGGTCGGGACGTCGCTACCCGGAATACGCGCGCGATCGCTCCGCCGGCCTCCGGTTCGCAGCCGGAGAGCAGGGCGGCGCACAGTTCACGGAAGGAATGCTCCGCCTCGCCGCGAACGAGCCAGTCGCACTCGGCCAGGAGCGGCGCGTCGGAAGGCAAGTTCGCGGCTTCGGGGCCGCCGAGAACGATCAGGGGTCTGACCCCGGCCGCCGCCCATGGCTCCTCGAGCGCATGGAGCAGTTCCAGCGTCTGCGAATGGTTCCAGATGGAAACCGAGATACCCAGAATACGGTGGCGCGCGGCGAGGATGGCGTCCATTTTTTCGCGGAGCGGCTGGCGCAGGGCGAATTCGATAATTTCCGTCCGGACTTCCAATTCGCGGAGATTCGCCTTCAGAAGCCTGAGCGCCAGAGACGGGTGGATCCACTTCGCGTTGATCGTGGTAAGGAGAATATCCGGCACTGGCTTAAATCCGCGGCGGCGCGCTGTAGTCGTTCGCGCCGAACAGGTCCAGCGTGCCCGTCCGCCATTCCTCGAAAGATTCCAGCACCAGCCGTTCCACGTCCTTCCAGGTGTCGGCCCGCGGCCCGCTGATTGCGCGATTGGTCGAATTGGAGAAGACGATCGTCCGACACCCCTGCTCCCGTAGCCCCTCCACGTTTCCCGGCGAATCGTCGATATAGACGTGGGCCCCGACGGCTCCCTTGTCCTTCATGAAGCAGAGGTCCCAGTAGGGTATGTCGTGGGCGTCAAGCCATTCCACCGTCTGCCGAATGGATTCCTGATGAAAATACTTCAGGAACAACCGGTGGGTGATGATCCGGATGCGGATTCCGCGGGCCGAAAGCTTGCGCAGGGTGGCGGGCGCGTCCTTGATGGGAGGAAGGATACGGAACAGGTCCCGTTGCGTCACCGCGAAACGGTGGAGCTTGTCGTACCCCCCGTACTCCTCGATGCCCCATTCCGAAAGCCCGAAGGAAACTTCGGTCGGCAGGGATTCCAGCGGACGGTCGAGCCATTCGGCGGCCACCGCCCTCAGGGCGCCGTAGAAATCGCCGACTACCCCGTCCAGATCCACGCCGAAAATGAAGCTGCTTTCGTCCATGCTCAACCTTCCTTCCGCTTGCGCAGGGGATTCGCGTAGCTCTCCAGCGCGAGCTTCCGGGGAAAAGCGGCGAGTCCTGAAGGGGGAGCTCCGAGACCCTGGAAAAGGCGGGCCCAGAAGTTGACCTGGGCGGCCGTCGCCGCGATTATGGCGAAACCGCGCGGTCCGACCGCGGACAACAGCCGAGCGGCGGTCTCCTCCGATACCCGCACCGGCGTCGTGCAGACCGAGTCCGTGAAATCCAAAGCGGCAAGCTCCGCCTCGGAGAAGGTTCCGACGGAAACGGGAGACGCCTCGCCCCGCAGGGCAGCGAGTTCCGCTTCCGCGACGCCCGCCTCGGAAAACCCCGATCCGTTCATATCGATGCAAAACGGACAGGAAGCTAAATAGGAGACCCGGAGCCGGACCAGCGCCAGCAGCCTCCGCGATGCCTTCTTATCATCATGAGCGACGAAGGCTTCCAGCAGGCCCGCACCGATGAGGGCCTTCGGATACCAGGCGAGCGCGCGCAGGCCGAGGAGCCGACGGCCGATCCGCGATTCCGCCAAATCCAGTAACAACCCTATCGGAAAGGGCAGCTTTTCCCTGGGCGGGATGAAGGGAGGCGGGTCAAGCGGGCAACTCGCGTCGGCGCCCGCTTCGGTGGCCGTGACGGCCAAGTCGCCCGCGTCGGCGGTCGCGTTGGCCAAGTCGGCCGCTATCCGCCCCGCGGAGCCCACGGCAAGCCTGAAAGGCGCGAGCGTCGCCTCCATGATCCCGCCGAGCACCGCCGGATCCGCGTCCATGACCTTCCGGGCCTCATCGGCCGAGGACGATTCCAGGATTACGATTCCCCGCGTCGCGTCGTTCGGGGCATCGGTTCGCCCTGCGAGCAATACGATGCCGCGCTCCTGGAGGTCACGGAGATATTGCGCGTGGCCCGAGACGGCCGAGCGATCGGCATCGTTCCATGCCGCTTCGTCATGGAGGCGGGAAACGAGGGACAGGGAATATGAATAGAGCGCCATTGGCAGAGTATGGAGTACGCGTGGCCTCTCGTCCAGACTTGGCGCCGCCCGCGTCGTCCGGACTTCCTGCGCGCATTCGCGTATTCGCCATTCGCGCATTATACTGATCTTTAATTCTCCCTGGAGGTGGAACCGATGCGGATCGAAGAACGCGCGCGCTACGCGGCGACGCTTGAGAAAGTGCTTGCCTTCAAATTCCTGGACGCGCTGGAACGGGATTGGATACTGGAACATTCCGAGATAATCAAGGCCGACGACGGCGAGAGCATCATCGAAGAAGGCGAAGTATCTCCGTATCTGTATGCCGTGCTGGAGGGGAGCGCGAACGTCCTTGTCCACCGGGACGAGAAGGAAATCTATATCTGCATGATCGGCGCGGGAGAAATCGTAGGAGAGGCGGGTCTCTTCATGAACGTCAAACGTACGGCCAACGTGGTCGCCTGTGGGGAGACCATCGTCCTCCGGCTCAAACGCGACGCCTTCCTCGAGTTCCTCACCCGTCAGCCCCGCGGGGGATCGCGCATGCTCCTCGTGATCATCTACGGGCTCTTGAAAAAGTTACGCGACGCGAACCAGGAGCTTGCGTTCGAACGGAACGCGGATATCGGACAGGACGATATCGACGATATGGTAGCGAACATGCTGTTGGGCAGCGATCCGTTGCCTTGAAAGAGAGCGGCGCCGCGTGCATCATGCGCCCATGACCGATGGCGCCTCCTACCGCAGGCTCAGACGAACTCTCGATTCCCTTCCCGTGGGCTTCCCCCGGGCAGCAACCGGCTCAGACTACCGCCTCCTGAAGCGCATGTTCGATCCGGAAGGCGCCTGGGCGGCCTCCTTCCTGGACTGGCGCTTCACCCCGATAGGGACCATCGAACAGAGGATCGCAGCGGCGGGCGCGGAGGATGGGCGCATTTCGCTGTCCCGTCCCGTCTCCGAAATCTTGCGCTCCCTCGCGGCACGGGGCGCCGTCATTTGGCGGGAAAAAACGGATGAATACGCGCTCCTGCCCCTGGTCGTCGGGATGTACGAATTCCAGGTAGGCCTCATGACGCGGGAGTACGTGGACGCGGCCTTCGCCTACATGAAGGAAAGCTTCGGACTGGAATTCCTGGCCTCGGGAGAACAGCAAACCCGCATCATTCCAATCGGGGAGAGCGTGCGGCCCGAGCACCGGATCGCGACCTATGACGAATTCCGCTCGCTCATCGCCGCAGCGGAAGGACGGATCGCGGTGCTCCCCTGCGTCTGCCGGAAAGCCAAGGACCTGCTCGGAAAAAGCTGCAGCCATTCGGATCGAAGGGAACTTTGCATGGCTTTCCGGGATTATGCGGATACCGTCGTCCGCGAAGGTTGGGGCCGTGCCATCGGCACGGCCGAGGCCCTGGAACTCGCGGAACTCAACCAGAAGGACGGATTCGTGCTTCGCCCCTCGAACGAAGCCGAGCCGCAGTTCCTCTGCGCCTGCTGCGATGACTGCTGCGGCCTCATCGGCATCATCAAATTCGCCAGACGCCCCGCCGACTACGTCGCGAGCAACTTCCGCTCCCGGATCGATGCCGCGGCCTGCGTCGGCTGCGGTCTCTGCGCCAAACGCTGTCCCATGGACGCGATTGTCAGCGACCGCCGCTACGCCTCCAAGGGCACGACCTACCGTGTGCTGGAAGAACGCTGCATCGGCTGCGGCGTCTGCGTCGTCGCGTGCCGGAAGGACGCGATCGCGCTTGAACGGAAAGAACGCGAACGTAAACCGCCCCGCGACACGGAGGAACTGATGGAACGGCTCGCGGCGACGCGGCCCGGCCCCCTCCGCCGTCTCTGGCGCGGCGTCAAGGCGATCGCCGGTATCCCCGTGTCTCATCGATGAGGCAGGCCGCCCACTCATCAAGGCCTGTTCCCGTCCTGCATGAGGTCTCGAAGATGCGCAGCGCCGGATTCAGGAAACGGCAGCGTTCCCGCACCGCTCCGGCATCGAAGGGCGCGGCCGGGCCGCCGGCGGTCAAAACCTCGTCATAATCGGCCTTCGTCAGCACGAGGATATCCGAGGTCCTGAACATGACAGGGTATTTCAAGGGCTTGTCGTCGCCTTCCGGCCGGGATAGGTGGGCGACGCGGAGGGAGGCGCCGACATCGCTCTGGGCGGTACAGACGAGGTTACCGATGTTCTCAACGAACACGAGATCGAAGGGAGGCTCTCCCGTCCCCATGCCCCCGGAGCCGAAACCGAGGGTTTCGAGCGCCGAGCCGACCATGGCCGCGTCAAGATGGCAAAAACCGCCGGTCCGTACCTGGACCGCGGTCCAGCCCGCCTTTTCCACCGCCTCGGCGTCCACGGTCGAATCGAGGTCCCCCTCCACGACGGCGGCGCGCAAGGAGGCGGGCAGGCGACGCAGGGTTTCCAGAAGCAGGCTTGTTTTCCCCGAACCGGGGGAGCCCATGAGGTCCACCATGAGGACGCGCCGGGAACGCAACGAGTTCCGAAGGCGCGCGGCGCGCTCCTCGTTGTCCTTCCAGAGCGACTCCTTCACGTCGATGATCCTGGAAACGCAGCTCATCGCACCTCCATGCTGTTGATCCTGTAGTCCATGCCGCCCGAAAGCCCGCATTCGTCGCTTCCGCAGAAGGGGCACCGTATTCTGGCGCGGGTACCGAGGGAAGGCCTGAATTCCCGTCCGCAGGCGCTGCAGGCCGATCGCGCTTCGGAGACCGAAAAACGCAACTCCGCGTCCTCCGCGATCGTTCCCTTCGCAGCGAGGCGAAAATAGCGCCCGATCCAGTCCGGTTGAGCGTCGCACAGTTCGCCGACCGAAAGCTCGATGGCGACCACCTGCTCGGCTTCCGCTTCCTCGGCACGGTCAAGAATGAGCGTCAGCAGGTTGCGGACCAGGGGAAGCTCGTGCATTCGGGGAATTCCGTCCGCGCCTTCAGCCGTGCGGATGCGCGAGGAGTTCGGCTTCTTCCTCCAGACGCGTCCGGTCCAACCTTTCCTTCTGCTTGAGCATGGCCGCGGGAACTCCGTAAGCAGCCTCCAGCGCCATATCCGTCAGGACTTCCGCGGGGGACCCGAGCTCGATCGTCCGATCGCGCTTGAACAGGAGAACCACATCGGCAAACCCCCGCGTGAGCTCAAGTTCGTGGAGAGAAACGCAGACGGAGGCGCCGGTCCGTCCGGCATAGGACCGGAAGAAGTCCAGGGCGCGGGACTTTTGGCGTTCCTCCATCGCGAACAACGGCTCGTCCATGAAGACCACCCGCGATCCGTAAAGGGCGGAAAAGGCAAGAAGCGCGCGCTGCGTCTCTCCCTTGGACAACTTGGAAAGGTGCCGCAGGGACAGGGACCGCAATTCAAAGGCTTCAATCGTTTCCTCAAGGAAGCCGCTGCCTTTGGCCGGATGCTCTCCTCCCGCGTAAACCTGCTCCAGCACGAGCCCCAAGGGGTCTTCCGTTTCGAACTCCATATTCTGGTATATGAAGGACGCGAAACGGTTCCGGTCTTCCTCGTCCGCGAAGAGGCGGGTATCGCGGCCGAGCAAAGCGACCGTACCCGAATCCGGCAAAAGGCGACCAGCCGCAAGGAGCATGAGCGTGGACTTGCCGGATCCGTTCGTTCCGACAAGACTGACCAAACCGCCGGGCAGAATTCCGGAGAACCCGGAGAATACGGCGGAATCGGAGGACGGATATGCGAAGGTGACGTCCCTGAATTCGGCGACGGGAGTTTCGGCGTTCATACCGCCGATGATAGCATGTACGGGGCGAGTACGATCAAGCGCCGGACCCCCGCGCGAAATCGTCGGTACCGGATATGCATGCGCCGGAGACGCCGAAACGGGGGATGGGAAGGGAGCGGACCCTATATCCCCCGGGAAATGAGCACCACCGTGCTCAGGGCGTGCACGAAATACTCCTCGGTATCAACCACGGGCTCTTCGGACCCCGCCGCCATGATATCCCGCGGCGAAGGAAGGGAAGTATCGATCGCCCGGAACCAGAGTTTTCCTTCAAAGGACGGAGGCAGAATGAACGCGCAATCCTCTTCGGAGGAATTGAACATCACGAAGAAGTCGTTGTCGTCCCGGTCGGCATAGGTATCGGCCCGGCTCCCGTCGAGGCGCAGCGCGAGCCGCATGTCGGCTTTTGCCCAATCGGGACTCTCGCCATTCTCATCGAACCAGGTGATGTCGGGAATCGCATTGTAGTTTCCGTCGCTTCCGGAAAAGAACTCCGGCCGCATGAACGCCGGATGGCGGAGACGGAATGCGATCATTTTCTTGGCGAAGCGGAACAGGTCCGCCTCCCGGTCCTTGAAGGACCAGTTGAACCACGAAATCTCATTATCCTGACAATATGCGTTGTTGTTTCCCTGCTGGGTACGGCGGAATTCGTCCCCGCCGAGGATCATGGGCGTGCCGAGGGATATCATGAGCGTAGCGAAGAAATTCTTGATCTGGCGCTGGCGCACCGCATCTATGGTCGGATTCGATACCAGCCCTTCAAACCCGTTGTTGCAGCTGTAATTCCCGTCATGGCCGTCCCGGTTCTCTTCCCCGTTTTCTTCGTTGTGCTTATCTACATAGGAAACCAGGTCGTTCAGTGTGAAGCCGTCGTGGCTCGTCAGGAAGTTGATCGAATGGAAGGGTTTCCTGCCGTCGCGGAGGTACAGGTCCGAGCTTCCCGATAACCGTGTCGCGAAATGACGCGCCTCCTTGAGATCGCCCCTCCAGAACTTCCTCATGTCGTCCCGGTAGCGGTCATTCCATTCCGCCCAGCGCCCGCCGGGGAACCACCCGACTTGGTAGGCGCCGCCTGCGTCCCAGGCCTCCGCGATAATTTTGGTATTGCGCAGCACCGGTTCCTCGGCGATGCGCTCCAGCATCGGAGGATTCTCCATGAGGCGGCCCTGTTGGTCACGCCCGAGTATGGAGCCGAGATCGAAGCGGAAACCGTCCACATGCATCTCGACCACCCAATACCGCAGACAATCGATGATGAAGGAGCGTACCACCGGATGGTTGCAGTTCATGGTGTTTCCGCAACCGGAATAATTTTTGTAAAAGCGCTTGTTCTCGTCCAGCATATAGTAGATCGTGTTATCGATGCCCCGGAACGAAAAGGTCGGCCCTTTCTCGTTGCCTTCGGCGGTATGATTGAATACGATATCCAGGATTACTTCGATTCCCGCCTTGTGCAATTCTCGGACCATTTCCTTGAATTCCCGGACCTGTCCCCCCGGCTCCTTGTTGGAAGCGTAGGTCGCCTTCGGCGCGAAAAACGCGACGGTACTGTAGCCCCAGTAATTGCGCAGGGCCTTACCCGTGCGCGGGTTCGAGCGCGGAAGCTCCCGCTCGTTGAAATCCTGCACGGGCATGAGTTCCACGCCGGTGACGCCGAGCTCCTTCAGATAATGGATCTTTTCCGTCAGCCCCAGGAAAGTGCCGGGATGGTCGACCCCCGAACTCGGATGCACCGTAAAGCCGCGTACATGGGTTTCGTAGAGCACGCTGAAGCGGAGCGGATAATTGAGCGGCCGATCGCCCTGCCAATCGAAGGCATCGTCGACCACCACGCACTTCGGATGCTCGCGGGCATCGTCGCGGTAAGAGAAGGAAAGGTCGCCGTCGGGGAGGTTCGGATTGAATCCCATGGAAGACAGGATGTCCCAGCGCGACATGTCAGTGAGTGCTTTGGCGTAGGGATCCAGGGAAACCTTGTTCGGATTGAATCGGAAACCCTTCTCGGGTATATACGGACCGTCGACGCGGTAAAGATACAGGGAACCCGGACCGAGGCCGTGCACATGGCAGTGCCAGACGTCGCCCGTACGGTTACGGTGGGGATCCATCCGCAATACAGCGTATGGTTTTTCCGCGAAGGGCTCGTTAAATAGTTCCAGTGAAACGGCCGTGGCATGGCGGGAAAAAAGGGAAAAGTTGACTCCGCCGTCGCTCAATTCCGCGCCGAGCGGCAGGGGCTTGCCGGGATCGAATCGGATGTCGCTATCGTTCATGACACCAATATTAGCATAAATCGGCCTCGAGCGCCCGCGCGCCGATGCCGATACTTGCATTATGATTCGCGTGCCCATCGTCACCACGGATCCGGATCTCATCGAACTCGTCCGATCCGCCGCGCAGTCCCTTTCCGATGAACTCCAGCCCGTCTTCCTGTCCGGCAGGGAAGAGGTCGTGGAATACCTCATGTACGAATTGCCGGAAATGAAGATCATCGATTGCACCGATGTTTCGGGAACGAATCCGCAATTCATGGAAATCCTCGACGCGATCCGCGACGATCCCTGGCTCCACTACGGCGGCGTCGTCGCGGTGCATGCGGATGACGACGAACGCAAGCTCATCGAGCGGCTTCGCGACGCCAACATCATAGCCGTCCTTCGCCGGGAGGAATTCGCCGAAAATGTCTCACGTCTGCTGCGCATTCTTGTGCGGAACAAGCAGTTCCTGTTTCAGCGGGGCATGCAACAGCACCTCATGCGCAAGATTTCCGGAACCTTCATCATCGACAACGATCCCTTGGATATCGTCGTATTCACCAATCTCGTGACGAACTACCTGTACAACGCGAACCTCGTGAACCGCGAGGACAAGGATAAGCTCCACGTGGCCCTCCAGGAACTCCTCGTGAACGCCATCGAGCACGGCAACTGCAAGATCAGTTACAATGAAAAGTCCGCCTGGCTGGAAGCGGGTAGGTATGCGATGGACCTCATCCGCGAAAAGAACAAGCAACCGGCGGTTTCCGCCCGGAAAGTGCATCTTTCCTATACCATCGGACCGGATGCCTCAAGCTACTCCATCAAGGATGAAGGCGATGGATTCGATTGGCGCACCCGCCTCTCGGTCGAGCCGTCCGTGGGCCTGCACGGCATGGGCATGCGCATGGCCGGGCTGTACGTCAACGGACTGCACTACAACGAAGCGGGAAACGAGGTTTCCTTCTCTGTAGCGCACCAGCGGGACTCCTCAAACGTAGTGCCCCTCATTTTCAGCGCACAGGAGGAAATCGCCTTCAAGGACCGGGAAATCGTTGTCCGCGAAGGAGAAGCCTCCGATTATCTGTACTACATCGTCTCGGGCCGCTTCCTGGTGTTTTCCGGCAACAAATACGTTTCCTTCCTCACCCCGGACGACATGTTCATCGGCGAGATGTCCTTCCTCCTTTCCAACCAGCGCTCGGCGACGGTCGTCTCCAAGGGAGAAAGCCGGGCCATAAAGGTATCCAAGCAGGCTTTCGTCGACCTGATCAAGCAGAATCCCCACTACGGGATATTCCTCGCGCGCCTGCTTGCCCAACGTCTCACGCGCCTGAACATCCGCGCCGCCAGACTCAACGCGGAATGTCTGAGGCTCAAGGCCATCGTCGAAGGGCAACTGGAAGCCGATCCGGTGACCTGACCCCATCGGCCGGTCGATGGCGACCGGCGGCGCCCCGCCATTCCATTCAAAGGCCACGTACAGCGCTTCCGGCGTCATCGATCGGAAGTATGGAAGGGACCGATCGTATCCTTTTCCAAAATTGGAGTATGATCGGGTAATGGACGCCGCGAATTTCTCCATCCCCGATTTTTCCCTGCTCACGCCCGCCGATGTAGCCGACGCTGCGGAAGCCACGCTCGGCGTTCGCGTGGACGGAACCCTGACGCCGTATCCGAGCTACATCAATCGCGTATACGGGCTCAGGACCGAGGACGGCGATCGCGTCATCGCGAAATTCTACCGGCCGGGCCGATGGACGGAGCGCGCGATACGCGCCGAGCACTCCTTCGCCTTCGAGTGCGCCGCCGCTCTCATCCCCGCCCTCGTCCCCATGGCCGATTCAGAGGGCGATACGCTCGGGACGGTGGTGGTCGAAGACGACGACGGGGGCGAACGGGCCTTCTTTTTCGCGCTCTATCCCTTCATCACGGGTCGGGGATGGGAACCCGAAGACGACGAAGCCTTGATCGCCCTAGGGCGTATCGTCGGTTCCCTTCATGCCGTCGGGGCATCGGCCCCGGCGCCGGACCGGCGTGAAATCCATCCGGAACGCTCCACAAGGCCGAGTCTGCGCCGGCTTGTGGACGGCGGTTTCGTCCACCCCGAATTCCGCGCCGAATTCGAAGACGCCTGCGCATCCGCCCTCGACGCGATCGGTCCCCTCTTCGAAGGCGTTCCGTACCACCGTCTGCACGGCGATCTTCATCGCGGCAATGTCCTTTCCATCCCCGACGCCTCGGGAATCCACGCTGCGAGACCCCTGCTGATAGATTTCGACGACATGGCTACAGGGCCGGCGGTACAGGACCTCTGGCTCTTCCTCCCCGGCCGCCTCGAAGATTCGCGTCGCGAACTCGCCTTGCTGACGGAAGGCTATGCCGAAATCCGCCGCTTCGATTTCGCGCAGACGGCACTCGTGGAACCGCTGCGCTTTATGCGCATGCTCGGCTACCTTGATTGGCAGGCGCTGCAGAGCGCGGATGAAGGCTTCCTGCGCGCCTTCCCCGACTGGGGTTGCAGAGCTTTCTGGATCAAGGAACTGGAAGACCTGCGTGACCAAGCCGCGGTAGTCCGGGATGCCCTCTAGCCTGACGCCCGTTAACCTGTCGCGATCCGGGCGGACGAAGCACGGGCTTGCCTGAAACGCCGGATGAAATCAGCCCTTCCGACACGGTGCGCGCCGAGTCTATCCTTGTATCCCATCGGCATGCCGAGATCCCAAACAGCGAAATCCGCCTCCCGGAGGAAAAGTCCCGTCTTCACCAGCTGCACGGTGCCGGCGGATTTCGCGTCGGTAAAACCGGAGTAGCTCGTATAGACCCGGCCGATGACGACGCCGAATTCGCCGGCGACAAGGTTCCCGTCCATCCGGAGGGCGAAGGAGGCCATGCGCGCACGGCCGGCCGCGATGGCCGAGAGGCCGCCCCCACGCGAATGCCGGAGCGATCTGAAGGCGGCGCGGAGTTCAGGAATAAGCCAGTCCTCGCCATGAACCGCTGCGCAGCGTTCCAGGATGGCATCGAAGTCCTCGTCCGGCGCAAGCTCGTAGCGCGAAGACAGCCTGCGGGCCGTTCGCCCCTCGTGCAGGTTGGTGAAATCCAGTACTGCACGCTCAAGATGCAGCTTCGGAAGGAGGATCGCCGATCCGCCGGAAGCGAAGGCCATCACGAGGAATCCCGCATCCATCAGGGAGGCGATAAAATCGGGATCGAACGAAGGGGAGAGGCAGAATTCTTCACGGTAGCCCGCCGCCAGAAGGGAATCCGCAACGGCGTCGGGATCGTCCCCCTCAAGCAGGATGGCATGGCCTGACGGCGAATAGCGGAGGCCCGGGAAACTCATTTCTTGAGATGACCGAACAGACTCTTGAGGTTCCGCATCATGGACTTCTTCTCGCTTTCCTTGGAGACCCGGCCCGCGAATTTCTCAAGCGTTTCGTCCGTTCCCGAAACGAGGGCGACATCCCCCTGACGGAACCGGTAATCGGGCGTGAAAAGTCCGTATTCTTCCTCTTCCCCATTCTTCACGGAAATGAGGTTGATGTCGTGCTTCCTGCGCAGATCGGCTTCTATCAGTGTTTGTCCGACGAAGGCTTCAGGAATCTCAAGCTCGGCGATAACGAGGTTTCCGCTCACCGGCAGGTAGTTGAGCAGGGCTGAGGAAACCATGAGCGGCGCGATCCGTTTGGCTGCTTCCCGGTTGGGGAAGACGATCTTGGTCGCCCCCACAAGGTCGAGGATCTCACCGTGAGCGTCCGTCTCGGCCTTCACGATGATGTTTTTGATACCGAGCTTGCGGCAGTAGCTGGTCGCCAAGATGGAAGCTTCCACCTTGTCTCCCAAATCGATCACCACAGCATCGATATTGGCGGGCAGGGCGTGTTTCAGGTTCTCCATGTTGAGCACATCCAGGGCCACTGCGCTGACCGGGGAATCATGGTAGGCATCGATGACTGTCTGGTCCTTGTCGATGAGGAGGACGTCGACGTCCAAGGCCAGAAGCTCGTCCAGAAGGCTCTTGCCGAAATAATCCAGGCCAATGATCGCGAACTGTTTCATTCTTCACCCCAAAAGTATGTTGCCCTGCGGATACGACATGGCGTTCGTCCGCCAGCCGGCGCCCGGAAAGGCGATGGCGATCAAGCCGACCCTTCCGGCGAACATGGTACCGATAATCACGAGTTTCCCCGCGGCGCTCAGTTCCGGCGTCAATCCGAGCGAGAGGCCGACCGTTCCGAACGCGGATACGGATTCGAAGACGATGACGCTGAAATCGACTCCGCGCAAGCCTTCGATCAGGCTGAGCGCTCCCGCCGAGAGCATGAGCAGGGCAGCGGCTTTCAGGAAATAGACAACCGCGTCGTTGGTGGTTTTCGAACTCAGGCTGCGCCTGAACATCGCGATGTCGCCCCGTGCGTTCGGCCTCCGGAGCATCACGATGGCAACGACGAAGGCGGTGGTGACCTTGATTCCGCCCGCGATCGATCCGGGGGCCCCACCGATGAACATGAGGAGGATGGTCAGCACCTTGGACGGCTGGCTCAGACTGGATTGCAGGACAGAATCGAATCCTGCGGTTCGCGGCGTGATCGACTGAAAGAGCGCGTTCATGACGGTATCGAGAAGCCCGAGATCCCCGTATGCCCCGTTACGTTCCAACAACCAGAACGCGATCGCGCCGAAGATAATAAGGAAGGCCGTCATCCCGAGGACGACCCTGGAGTGATAGCTGAGTTTTCGCCGTTTGCCGCGGAAGCACCTTTCGATATCCTGGATCACGATGAATCCGATGCCGCCGAGGACGATGAGCACGGAGATCGTGCCGAGAACCGCCGCATTCTCCGCATGATCCCTCAATCCGGGAGAAAAAACGGAGAATCCGGCATTACAGAATGCAGAAATCGAATGGAATACGGCCGCGAAAGCGGGACGGGAGACCCCGCTGTTCTTGAATTCCATATAGAGCAGTCCAGCGCCCGCGCTTTCGATCAGCAGGGTAAAGAACACGATACTCCTGACGATCTTCTTCGGGTCGAACTCGACGCCGTCGACATAGAAACTCTGGATCGTCCGCAAGCGGCGCAGGGGGAGACGGCCGCCGGGTATGGTCAGCAGGATGGAGGTGAAGCTGATGATACCAAGCCCGCCGACCTGGATGAGCGCCATGATGACCGTCTGTCCGAAGAGGCTGAATCCGGCAGTGTCCACAGTAATCAACCCCGTCACGCAGACTGCCGACGCGGCGGTGAAGAGGGCGTCGATATACGCTATCGGCCTCTGATAGCCGGGAACCCCCATCCACGCATTCGGCAAGCAGAGCGCCCAGGATCCGAGAAAAATGACGACCACAAAAAAGGTAAGCAGGTAGTAGGCGTCCGAGGCTTGATGGCTTTTCATTGTCTAAGCATCTCAGTATCCGACGATAGCCTTATTTTATCCGTTGCGTATAGTGTTCGGCAACCATGGCGAAGCGTATGCAAACGGCGACTTCGATATGATACACTTCGCCTTGTTCCTATGGAAACGAAGCGTTCGATCGAATCAGTCATCCGCACCTATCTCGGCGACCTTTCGGTCCGCTTCGTTTTCCCTTCCGCGGTCGCTTCGGGATTCTGGTCCGAACGCTCCGCGGAACTGATGCTCGCGGAGTCGCTCGCTTCGCGTTCAGGATCGACGGGCGCCGTGGACCTGGAGCGTTTCGTCGCCTGGGACGACTTCAAGGCCGCGACCCTCGCGGCGGACAGGGACGATCGCAAGCCTTCCAACGGGGCGATCCGATCCCTGTTTTCGGCCTCCCTGCTCGCGGAAAATGCCGCTTCCGCCGCATCGGGTTCGGCGCTTCTGAAAGAACTCATCGTTCCGGAACACTCCGGATCCTACTCTTCCTTCGTTCCTTCCATCGCCCGCCTCCTTCCTGCCCTCGACGGCCTATTCCGCCGCGCACCGCAGTCCGGATCCCTCGGCGCCGATCCGTATTTCTCCGATCTCGCATACATCCGCGACCGATACGGGGCGTTCCTCCAAGCGAACCGCCTCTTCGAAGCGGCTTGGGATCGCATGGCGTTCAGGCCGAATGCAGCCTCGTGGATCCTCTTCTTTCCCGAGCTCGCCGAAGATTGGGACCAGTACGAAGCGGAGCTTACTTCCGTGCCCGGGGTCCGGATATTCAATATCCCGTCGCTCGCGCCGAGCGACGACCCGCCTCCTCCTTCCGTCGTCGCGACGAACGGAAAAGCCCTCCGGTTCCGCACGGGAAGGGATGAATTGAGAAATCTCGCGGCGTCCATCCGTTCGCTCATCGATTCGGACGCCGTCCGCCCCTCCGACATCGCGGTCTCCATTCCGCGAATCGACGACTATTCGGAACGCCTCGCGCAGGAATTCCGCCTCAGGGACATTCCGCTTGACCTGCGCGCCGGAAAGCCGCTCGCCGAACATTCGGTCGGCCGGCTCCTGCAGGCGATGGCGGAATGTGCCTCCTCGCGCTGGTCCTTCCGTTCCATCAAGGACCTGTTGCTGGACGCGGCCTTCCCTTGGAAAGACGAACGCACCATCCGCAATCTTATCGATTTCGGCCTCCGGTATCGCTGCGTCTCCGGTTATGCCCAGGACGGAGAGGATGTCGACGTCTGGATCCGGAGCTTCGACCGATTCCGGGAACGGGAAACAGGGATAGATCTCCCCCTCGGTTCGATCCGGGCCTTTTATCTGAGGTTGAAGCGCAATGTCAGCGGGATACTGCACGCTTCCGATTTCGAGGATTTGAGACGGAAACTCGTCCAGTTCGAAAGCGATTTCCTTATCGAAGAGGAAATGGATGAATCGATCGACCGGGTTTTCTCCAGGGTTGTCGCCGAACTCGCCTCGCTCGCGGAAACACAGGAAGCCATCGTCGGGCTAACGATACGGGATCCTTTCGCCCTCTTCATGACACACCTGCGCGGCATCGAATACGTGTTCCAGCAGGAAATGCCGGGAGTTCGCGTCTACAACTACCGCGTAGCGGCGGGAATCGTGCCGGCGGCGCATTTCGTGCTGAACCTCACCCAGGATTCCGCGACCGTCCGCGCGGAGAGCGTGCCGTTCCTGCGTGAAGACCGGAAACGCCTCGCTCTCGCCCAGGAGCGCGATCTTTCGGCCGCCTTCATCCAAGCTTATTCCCTTTCCGGCAGGGCGGTCGTCTTTCATTCTGCCGACCGCGGCTTTTCGGGACCTTCCATCCCCCACGCCGGCCTTTCCCGCCCGGGTATCGTTCAGGAAACCGCCTTCGCTTCGGCGAGGGTGGACGAAAACCCTTGGGAGCTCGACCGAGCCGCCGCGCTCGGCCGGGATAATGCGCCGCGGTCCGGGGCCGCTCGCCCGGTCGGGCCATCTTCGGTCCAACGCGCCGCCCGTGCGAAATCGCGGGAGCTTGAAGGCTGTAGCCCTCCCCTCGACATGAGGCGGGATCCCGCCGCGGCCGCCGATCTCTTGGAGATGATACGGAACAGGTTGACGCGAGCTTCCGAAGGCGCCCGGATTTCCCCCACCGATCTCAACGAATTCGCCGCCTGCCCGTACTCCTGGTTTCTCAGGCGCGGTCTCGGTATCCGGGAGAAGGATACCGAAATCGCCACCGTCGACCAGCGCGAACTGGGATCCCTGTATCATCGGGTGCTGGAACGCCTGTTCATCTGGATCAGGGAAACCGACGGCCGGTTCAGAGCCGAGCGCCTCGTCGTTTATAAGGAAGCGCTTGCCCGTGAAACGGATGCGGCCTTGGCCGAGGCCGCCGTCAATGAGGGCGCCTTCCAGGAATCGGTCTACGGCATGTTGCGCGGACGCCTGTTCGCATCCCTTGCGGCCTATCTTGACGCTGATTCGACCCGTCTTGACTCGGCCGCCATCACGGGAGCCGAACTCCCCCTCCGCCGTCCCTACGACGAATGCGGCCTCGCCCTCTCCGGAGTGGCGGACCTGGTAGCGTTGAAGAACGACGGAACCTACGCGCTGGTCGACTTCAAGACGGGCCTCATGCCCCGCGCGGCCGACCTCGTCTGCGACGACGAAGGAGCGATCGGGGATTACCAACTGGCTTCCTATATTCGAATGATCGAAGCTTCCGATCCGGGAACATCCGGCTCCGCGCCGCCGCGGGTTTCCGAAGCCCGCTTCTATTCCATCGATTACCGGGAATTCAGGCAATTGCTCGCGGACCATCCGGAGAGGAGATCCCGCACCGGCATTCCGGTCGACAGGGAAGAGTACGACGCGAGCCTCGCCGCGGTCGACGACGCGGTCCAGGCCGTCGCGGGAGCCCTGGGCGGCGCCCACTACCCGGTACCCGCGCCGGGACGACGCAACGTTTGCTTCGCCTGCCGCGTTTCCACGGTTTGCAGATTGCCCTTCGCGGGAGGCGAACCGTCGTGAATCCGACAAAAAATGAATTCGACGGATTCCAGAAAGCCGCGATCGCAGCCGATGCCAACACTGTCGTTTCCGCGGGCGCGGGGTCGGGCAAGACGACCGTCCTTGCCGAGCGCTACGCTCGCCTCGTCGTGGACCGCGGCTTCGACGTCGATTCCATCCTCACTCTGACCTTCACCCGGAAAGCCGCCGCCGAGATGTACGCGCGCATTCATGGAGGACTGGCTGCCGATCCGAGCCGGAGGGCGGCCGAACAGCTCGAACGTTTCGACAAGGCGAGAATCTCCACGCTCGACGCCTTCTGCGCCTCCATCGCGCGCGGCGGCTGCCATCGCTACGGGGTACCCCCTGATTTTTCCGTCGACGAAAAGCGGCTGGAACGCGTCGCGGACAGCATCGCCGTGGAAATGCTCATGGAGTACCGCGAGCTACCCGCCCTCCGCCGGCTCGTCGCCGTCCAAGGTTTCGACCGGCTCCGTTTCGATCTTTTCGTTGACCTCGCCCGAAAGCGCATCGGTGTAGTGAATCGGACGGATTTCATCGGAGACGCCGGACGCCGGACCGATTTCGTCAGTGATCGACTTGACCAGCTTAAGGCCGAGATCGAGAAGATTGCGGAAGAGATACTGGCCATTGATGAAGAAGGCGGAACGAGTCTGCCCAAGGCCCAAGCCGCCCTCCGCTCCATTCTGCCCCTTCCGGCGGAAAGAGACGAGGAATCACTGCGCTCGCTTTCGGCCGCGGCCCGTCTGCTTTCTTCCAAGGATTCCTGGAGCACGCCGGGATCCAATTCCAGACAACCCGGTCTGATTCTCCTGCGCGACGCGACGGTGCGGATCAAGCAGGCTGCCAAAGAATTGCCGTCCTACGCATTCACTTTGCTGATGGCGGATGACGCTACCCGGATCGCCGAAGTCCTCGACGATTTCGGTCGCCGTTTCACGGAACGGAAGAAGCGGGAAGGCGTGCTGTCCTTCCGGGACGCGGCCGAGCTTGCCTTCGACATCCTCCTGCGCGATACGGCGCTCCGCGCTCACTATAAGCGCAGCATCCGATCCATCATGATCGACGAATTCCAGGACGACGACGAACTCCAGAAAAACCTCCTGTACCTTCTGGCCGAACGCGAGGACAGATCGGCCGCGGGAATCCCGAATCCCGAGGACCTCAGGGAAGACGCCCTTTTCTTCGTCGGCGACGAGAAACAGTCCATTTACCGCTTCCGCGGCGCCGACGTCTCTGTGTTCCGCCGCCTCGCCTCCGAACTATCCCGCTCCACCAAAGCGGAAACCGCCCTTGAGCTCGCGTTGAATTACCGTTCTTCCCCCGCCCTCGTTTCCTTTTTCAACGGCTTCTTCCCCGGCGTCTTCGGAGAAGCCGGGCAGGACTTTGAGGCGCGTTTCTCCCGGATCTTATCCCCCGTGCCGATCGCCGAGCACGATTTTCCGGCATCCGCCGTGGAATTCCACATCCTCGAACCTGCGTGCGGAGGGGAGGAAGACGCGGAGGACGCGGAGCTATCAACCGGGGCGATCGAAGCCTTCGCTGCCGCACGCAGGATCGAGCGGGGAGTCCGTTCTGGCGAATTCGACTACGGAGACGTCGCCGTGCTGTTCCGATCTTCATCCAGGCAACACGAATACGAGCGGGCCTTCCGCATGATCGGGATCCCGGTTGCGGCGTCAGATCCCCGTGGCGTGTTCCTGGAAGGTCCCGCCAACGACATCTACTCCGCCTTGCGCCTCATCCTTTATCCCGGCGACCGGAACGCGTACGCGGCGTTCCTCCGCTCGCCCTTCGTCCGGCTCGGGGACGACGCCCTCGCCCGCATCCTTCTCTCCCCGCGCGCCGATCCCTTCGTATCTCCCGCCGATCCGGCCTGGTTCGGGAACGAGGACGACGAGCGCCGCTTCAGAATGGGCGGAGATCTTTACCTATCACTGCGCTCCGCCGCCGATAAAAACGGGTCCGCTTCCCTCGTCTCGCGCCTCTGGTACGACGAAGGGTACCGCATACGACTCTTGTCCGATCCCGATGCGGCTTCCTGCCTCGGACATTTCGACCTCCTGCTCGACCTCGCGCTGGATGCCGACAGACGCCGGCTTTCGCTTTCCGCCTTCCTTGACGAACTAAGTCCTCTCATGGGAAGCGCCGATAAGATAGAAGCCGGGGATGCCCCGGACGAGGAGGGCGCGGTCCGCCTGATGACGGTTCACAAGAGCAAGGGACTCGAATTTCCGGTCGTCGTCATCGCCGATGCGGGAAATACGGGTCGTGGATCCAGGAATGACGCCCCTTATTACTTCGATCCGGAATTCGGACCGGCGGTGAACCTCCGATTCGAGAACTCGGCCAAGGGCGACGGAATCGCGAACGTCTTCTATGAAAGCTCCAAGCGCCGCGAGGAGGAACTCGCACTCGCGGAACTCCGCCGGCTCCTGTACGTGGCGGCGACGAGGGCGGAACGCAAGCTCCTCGTCTTCGAAACCCGGACGGTCACCAAGGAAATCGACGAAGCCCTTTCAGATTATTCTGGCATCGAGCGCGCGATCGCCCTTCTCCGCCATCGGCGCGTGTCGTCCAAGGACGGCTCCTTCGTCCTGAAATCTTTCGCTGACCTCGTCGCGGCAGGCCTTTCCGATCCGGCCTTCGACCTGAAACCACCCGCGGTCTTCGCCGTCGAACCCCTCGGCGAGCGGGAGCGCCGCGCCGTCGCCCGCGCCGTCCTCGCCGACCGCGAAAGCGGCTCCGCGGACTCCGTAGCGTCCGCCGCCGGCCGCCGTGCCGCCCTCGAGGAATTCTATGCCCTGCCGCCCATGACGGTCACCGCAGAAGCGCCCCGCCGCTTCAAAGCCACGAAAATGGACGAGACCGCAGCGTTCTTCCGCCTGGCCGGCCAGACTCCCGTCCGCTACCCCGGCCTTCCCATCGACTCCCTCCTCGCCGAATCGGAATTGGAGAAGGCTTTCGGGACTCTTTGCCACCTTGAGATCGAACAGGCCCTCATTTCGCGGACGAAAGAACCTCCCCGGGACCTTCAGGACGCATTCGCGCGCGCCCGGCTCGGAAAGGCCGAACTCTCGATGATCCGGGAAACCGCCCGCCGGCTCGCGGAAAACTTTCTCGGTTCCGAGCTCGCCAGGGCTGCCCTCCTGTCCCCCCGCCGGAGATCGGAATTCCCCTTCATGCTCGCGCTGCCGGGCGGGCAGGACGCTCCCGTCCTCATCCGCGGCACAATGGACCTCGTCTTCGAGAGCGGCGGACGCTGCGTCGTCGTCGATTTCAAGACTGACCGGCAACGGGATCCCTCGATCCACGCTATCCAGATGGCCGTCTATCGCGCGGCGGCTCCTGCGTTCTCCCGGCTTCCTGTCCAATCCTGGCTCTTCTACCTTCGTGGGGCCGAAGCCGTCCTTGACCAGGATGGCGGGAACGACATCGATCTCGCGACCCTTGCGCGGGAAACCCTGCCAGAATCCTTACGGAGCGGAGAATCCAAATGATGCCTGCGCCTTCCTACGGCGAACTGCTCGATTCCTTCCAGGACCAGAACCTTCTCGTGGAGATCGGCCGCGACCTGATGCGCGAAAGGAACGTCGACAAGCTGCTGCGAAAAATCCTAAAGGTCAGCCGGCTCATGACCGGCGCCGATGCGGGCAGCATCTTCCTGGCAGAGGAATTCGACGGACGGGCGATGCTCCGCTTCAAGTATTCGCATACAGTATCCAAGGATCTTCCCTATGAGGAATTCACCATGCCGCGGACCTACGGTTCGATCGCGGGCTACGTATCGCTCACCGGCCACAGCCTGAACATCCCCGACGTCTACGAGCTGGCCCGCGATCTACCGTACAGCTTCAACGATTCCTTCGACCTCGCCCACGGATATCGAACCAAGTCGATGCTCACCGTCCCCATGACGGACCATACGGGCGCGGTCGTCGGCGTGATCCAGTTGCTCAACTCCAAAGAACTGCCCGAAGGCCTGGGAACGGACCCGGACACGATCATTCTTGAAACCCATGAAGATTTCGAGAAGAAGGTCGCGCCCTTCAAGACACGCTACGAAGCCCTCATGGAAGCCGTCGCCGCGCAGGCCGCCGTCGCGCTTGAGAACGCGGCGATGATCAAACGCATCCAAGGCCAGTTCGAACAGTTCGTCGCGGCCGCCGTAGACGCGGTCGAAGCGCGCGATCCGGCCACGAGCGGCCATTCGTCCCGCGTCGCCCAGTACGCGACGAACATGGCCCGAGCGCTCAACGCGGCTGCGGAATCCGAAGGCAAACCGGCCCGTTTCTCCGAAATCGAGATCCAGGAACTCGAGTACGCCGGCCTGCTCCACGACTTCGGCAAGGTCTATATCGATCCCTCGATCTTCCTGAAAGCGAAGAAACTGTTTCCGGTCGAATACGAGCGGCTCACGCTCCGGCTCAAATACCTCCGCCGGTCCCTGGAACTGGATTTCGCCCTCCGGGAAACGGCCATGGATGAAAATGCGCGGCGGGAACTTGACGCCGATCGGGAACGATCGATCGCGGAACTGATCGAGGTTAACCGCCTGATCGAGGAATTGAACGAACCGGCGATGCTTTCGGTCGAACCGGAGACGACCATCGACCGAATCCTCGCGTCTTCTGTCGCTCTCGTCGCAGGCATCGACGATGAACCCATCCCCATCCTCACCGAATATGAAATCCGTAACCTGAGCACGAAGCGGGGAAGCCTCAACGCGGCCGAACGGCTGGAGATAGAGAAGCACGTTGTGCGTTCATACGAATTCGTCAAACGTATCCCCTGGCCGCCGGGCTTCACCCGCATTCCCGAATTCGTAAAATCCCATCACGAAATGCTGGACGGCTCGGGTTATCCCGACAAGCTCCGCGGGGATCAGATACCCTTCCAGGCCCGCATGCTCGCGGTGGCGGACATCTACGACGCGCTCACCGCCTCGGATAGGCCGTACAAAAAATCTGCTACGCCGGAAAAGGCCTTTTCCATCCTCGATGATGAAGCGAAGCGGGGTAAACTCGACCAAGTCCTCGTCGACCTCATGAAGAGTATCGTTCAGGCGAATTGACGCGGATGCGGGCCTTGTATTCCAGATAAGCCCCGATCGCCATACGGGTCGATTCGAAGGCGAGATCCTCCATCACGACTTCATCCGGACGCACGAAGCGGACTCCGGCCGTTTCCTCTGGATCCAGTTCCAGGTCTTTGACCGAAAGACCGTCCGCGCGGACGAGGAAGAAGAAGTCGCAGGTGTTGTACAGGATGCTGCGGTATTCGTAACGGTTGGGAAAGGATGCAAGGAATTCGAATTCCTTAGGCGCCCACCCGATCTCCTCGCGGCATTCCCGGACGACGGCATCCTCCGCCCGTTCGCCCGGATCAACGAAGCCCCCCGGAAGGGCGAGAAGGCCAGCAGCCGGTTCCATCGCCCTCACAATGAAAAGCAGTCGCCCGTCGGACTCGATCACCGCGCCGGCCGCGGTCGCGACGTTATGGAAGTAGAGGAAACCGCAGGCCCCGCAACGAAAAGCCTTGCCGAATTCGAGGCGGATTTCCGTTCCTCCGCAGGAAGGGCAATGCCGGAAAGGCATCTACGGTTTAATCCGCTTCCGTCCGGTCGGTTCCGGCCGCAAAGAGGTACGACTCGATTGCGGTCCGCGCATCAGGGGTTCGGTCGATAAACGAAATGCCCGCGATGCAGACGCCCTTTTCCATCCGGGAATGCGCGACGTATCCTTCAACCTCCACGATCCGTTCGCCGCTGTCGCCGGGTATGCTCAACAGCACGAAGACTTGCATCATGGGATCCAGAGGGCTGGTGGTCTCGCACGACAAGCCGCCGAGGGAAAGATCGAGGCCGCGGACATGGATGAATTCCTCGCCTTTCGCAGACAAGTCGATGAATTGCTTGATAGAGAACCTTTTTTCAACCCGTCTATCTTCATTCATTGCCCTATTATAAGCCCGGTTCGCTTGGAATGGAAGCGTGCATCGCGGAGAAGCGGCGCGGCTTGCCCACCCGGGCTTCCGTTCCCTATAATCGCCGCATGGAACACAAGTGCGAAATCCGCGTCAGAAGCTACGAGTGCGACGGATACGGTCACGTCAACAACGCGGTCTACCTGAATTACCTGGAATATGCCCGCGGCGAATTCCTCAAAGCCATCGGCTTCGATTATCCGCGCGCGATAGCCTCGGGCTACGGCCTGTATGTCGCACGGATTGAACTTGACTACAAGACGCCCGCGTTTCCCGGCGATGAACTGTCCATCCTCTCCAAGCCGGTGAAAAAAGGAGCGGTCAGCGGCATCCTGGATCAACGGGTCCTCCGCGGCGAGACCATCATCGCGGAGGCCAAGGTCACCTGGGCTTTCGTGAACGGCTCAGGCCAGCCGACCCGGATACCGGCCGACTGGAACCTGAGCGGACTTGATCCCCTAGGCCTGACTATGCTCCCATGAAAAGCTTCACGTCATCCTCGACCGATCCGATCCCGGCGATTCCGAAGTTATTCACCAAAACGGTGACCACATTCGGGGAAAGGAAGGCCGGTAGCGTCGGACCGAGATGAATATTCCGGAATCCAAGATGCAGGAGCGCCAAAAGCACGATGACCGCTTTCTGCTCGTACCAAGCGATGTTGAAGCTGATCGGCAGGTCGTTCACGTCGGCGACGCCGAAGGCATCCTTGAGCTTGAGCGCGGTCAGCGCGAGCGAATAGGAATCGTTGCATTGTCCGGCGTCCAGCACGCGAGGTATTCCGCAGATATCTCCCAGATTCAACTTATTGTAACGGAACTTCGCGCAGCCGGCGGTCAGGATCACCGTATCCTTGGGAAGCGCTTCGGCGAACTCGGTATAGTAATCCCGCCCTTTCATCCTCCCATCGCAACCGGCCATCACGAAGAAGCGCTTGATGGCTCCATTCTTGACCGCCTCCACGACAGCGGGAGCTACGGCGTCAACAGCCGCATGGGCAAAACCGCCCGTTATCGTTCCCCTTTCCAGCTCCTTCGGCGGCGCGCAGGTCCGCGCCATTTCAATGAGGGCTGAAAAGTCCTTGGTCCCGCCATCCTCCCGATCGGCGATATGGACACAACCGGGGAATCCGGACTCGCCGGTCGTGAAGATGCGCGCCATGTAGTTCGCCTTCGGGGGGACCAGGCAGTTCGTGGTCAGGAGTACCGGTCCGTTGAATGCGTCGAATTCCTCCGTCTGTTTCCACCAGGCGCTGCCGTAGTTGCCGACGAAATTACCGAATTTCTTGAATCCGGGATAATAGTGGGCGGGGAGCATCTCTCCATGCGTATACACGTCCACGCCGCTGCCCGCGGTCTGGATAAGCAATTCCTCAAGGTCCTTCAGGTCGTGGCCGGAAATGAGGATGCCGGGATTCGACCGGACTCCGAGCTGGACGGTCGTCGGCTCGGGATTCCCGTACGCTCCGGTATTGGCTCCGTCCAGAAGGGCCATCGCGTCGACACCGTACTTGCCGGTTTCCAACACCAATGCGGTCAATGCGGCGGCATCCAAGCCGTCGTCGACCGTGGCGGCCAGCGCGCGCTCCGCGAACTCCACAATTCCGCGATCGCGCTTGCCGAGATTTCCGGCATGTTCCACGTACGCCGCCATCCCCTTGAGGCCGAAAATCACAAGGCTTCTGAGCGCACGAACGTCAGCATTCTCGATGGCCAGGAAACTCGCGGACGTCCACGCGTCCAGCATTTCGATTTCCGTATTCGGATTGAAGCGCGCGCTATCATGCAAATTCGCGGGAAGCTTGATTCCTCTGGCCGCAAGTTTCTTCTTGAGCTCCTCGCGTACGGCAATCGCCTCGCGGATACGGGCAACGAAAACCGCTTTGTCAAAGTTTGCGTTCGTGATCGTCGCGAAAAGCCCTTCTACGAGCACGCGGCTGACCGCCGCATCCACTACACCAGCATTTCGGGCGGTAACCGCGACGAGGGATAATCCCTTGAGCGCGTAGATAAGGACATCCTGTAAGTTGGATACGGTTTCGTCCTTTCCGCAGACCCCTCGTACCGTACAGGCGGTGTCCTTCGCGGCTTCTTCGCATTGATTGCAGTACATTCCCATCTTGTTCTCCTTTATGGTCGATGCTGGACCGAGAATAGCAAAACGGCAAAGGCGTAACGGTAACGAAGGTTACGAGAGCGCATTTTTTCAGAGGAAACCGAGGTCCGTCCTGGACCGGGCGGTCCGGGCCGGACGGTTGACCCCTTTCCCCATTCCCGGGAAAATGAAAGTCCCACGGAGCATCGATGACCAACTACCACACCCATACCTTCCGCTGCCGTCATGCCGAGGGCGACGTCGCAGACTACGTGCGAATGGCGCGCATTGCGGGCCTCAGCGAATTAGGCTTCTCGGACCATGTGCCTTTCCCCGACGGCCTCTGGCCGGAGTCCAGGATGGATTTTTCGGAAATATCCGCCTATATGGAATCGATTTCGGAGGCGGCGACCGCGGAGCAGCTTCGAGGTGCCGACGCCATACGTATCCTCACGGCGTTCGAATGCGAACTGCGGCCGGGGATGGAGGAATATCTCCGGGACTTGGCCGCGGAACGGAATCTGGACTACCTCGTCGGGGCGGTCCACTGGATATCCTCAGGCGGAGAATGGCTGCCGGCGACCCATCTCACACGGCCGAGGGAGCTGTGTATCTTTTCGGAAGCCACCGTCCGGACGATCAGAAGCGGCCTCTTCGCGTTCATCGCCCATCCGGATATCTACTGCGCGCGCTGGAGGGAATGGGACGCGGACGCGCGGGCCTGCGCCGTCGACATCCTTGAAGCGGCAGCCGAGACGCGCACGCCACTGGAAATCAACGGCTACGGACTCCGTAAACCCCTCGTTCATTCTGCGGACGGGCATCGTCCGCAGTACCCGTATCTGCGCTTCTGGGAACTCGCCGCGGACTACGGCATTGAGGTCATGATCAATTCTGACGCGCACCGTCCTGTCGACGTCGCCGCGAGCCTGCGGGAAGCGCGGTCTATCGCGGCGGCTTGCGGACTGCGCGTCCGCGAACAGCTGGATCCGGTTACGATGCGCTCTCATAGTCGTCCATAAGGATCCTGCCGGAAAAAACGTACGAGAAGGGCATACACTTCAGGGAAATCGCCCCTGAGCACGACAGGCTTCTCGAAAAAATATTCAACGCAAACGGCGAAGAACTCATCGGCGGAAAAGGCTGCGTACGGATCGATCCGGACACGGGCGCCGCGTCCTCCGCGGACCCTTTTGATCCCGCCCCGTTTCTCCGAGCGCATTTTTTCGTAAGCCGCCGTGAATACGCTACGCCATTCTTCCGGATCAATATCACGGGGCAGGGCAGGGCATCCGTCGAAGGAACCGTCAGCCCCGTCGATCACATGGGCAGCCTCGTGGATGGGGACATTGTACCCGTCGCCCCAGCCCGAGGCTTCGACATCGGCCTTGGAGAGGACGACCGGCCCGAGGCCGAGAAGCTCTCCGCCCAGTTCGTCTTGGTATTCGTGGACGACTCCTGCCTCGTCCGTCTCCGTCCGCGTTATCCCGTAAGCGTCACCGGTGACTATGACGGTTTTCCAGCTCCGGTACCAATCGATCCCCAGGTTGAGGACCGGCAGGCAAGCCTGTGCGGCGACCGACACCCGGAAGTCGTCGTCCAGCTCGATTCCGCCGACTGGATGGAAACGCTTTTCCGCGAGGAAGACAGTCGCCAGGTTCCGGAGTCTTAGTCCCTCCTCCGATGAAAGGGATCTGAGGATCCGATGCTCCTTCATCACCCATTCCCAGCGCCCGTCCGGAATCGGCATGGCCTTTACAAGCTTTTGCCGCCTCCGGTCCCTCAGTCTACTGAATATGCCCATAATGTGCTGGACTTTACGCCCGGCAGGCGACGCGGTCAATGCCGGAAGCCATGCAGCGCTTCCGGCGGTCGTCATTGATAGTAGCCCGGCGCCATGCTATCCTTTAGCCATGCCGAATTCCCTGGCCGCACAAGATTCTATTTCCACCAGTCCGGCTTTCGCGAAGGCGGCGGCGGTTCCCGTCGCCTTGGTGCGCGGAGCAGAAAGGGTCGTGCGCGGCAAGCGGGATTTTCTGGAACTCTTGGTGGCGACCGCGATCGCCGGGGGACATATCCTCATCGAAGATCTGCCCGGTCTGGGGAAAACCACCGTTGCCAAGACCTTTGCCCGGCTTATAGCGAACGCGGATGGAACATCCCTCCTTTTCAAGCGAATCCAGTTCACTCCCGATCTGCTTCCATACGATATCACCGGCGTCGACGTCTTCGACCCCGATGCCCGTGCTTTCCGTTTCGTGCCCGGACCGGTATTCGCCAATATTCTCCTCGCCGACGAGATAAACCGCAGCACCCCGAAAGTCCAGTCGGCCCTCCTGGAAGTCATGGCGGAAAACCAGGTCACCGTCGGAAACCGGACCCACCGGATCGCCGAACCCTTCCTGGTGATAGCCACCCAAAATCCTGTGGAAAGCGAGGGAACCTTCCCCCTCCCCGCCGCCCAGCTCGACCGTTTCATGATGAGGCTTACCCTCGGTTATCCGGACCGCTTGGCTGAATTGTCCATCCTGAACGACGATCCCTCCGCGACCGCCCTTCCCTCCGTCACCCCGGTCGTCGATCTCGACGAATTCAACGAAGCCCGGCGAACCGCCGAAGAAACCTTCTGCCATCCCTCCATAATCGAGGCGATAGCTGATATTATCCGCGAAACACGTGCACACAAAGGCATCGCCCTCGGCGCGTCGCCCCGCGCGGGCCTGCACTTCCTGAAGGCAGCCAAGGCGCTCGCGCTGATCCGCGGGCGTCCTTTCGTGACTGACGAGGATCTCATCGCCATCGGACCATCGGTCCTGGCGCATCGACTAAAGCTTCGCGATCCCCGGATCAAGAGCGAAGCCCTCATACGGGAGCTGGTCCTTGCCCGCATCGACCGAATCCCCATCGCCTGATTCCGCAGTCTTGCGGGGATCGGCGCTTCCCCTTCCGACGCCCATGTTCGCAGGTTTTCTTCTTGTCGCTGTCCTGTCCCTCTTCGTCGGATCGATCCGCAAGGAACAAGCGGCGGTCACCCTCGGCGCCTGCTTCATGGCGGTCGCGGCCTACGCATTCGTCTCCGTTCTCCTTGCTTCGCTTTTCCGCCTGCATCCCGCCGAGTCGTTGCGCTCGACCACCGCGCCCAGGGAGCTATCACCGGACGAGCCCGCCACCCTGTCCGTTTTCGCGCCTCGGCGCTTCCTGCCCCCGGGGGTCGCCCTTTCCTACGAAATCGAGTTACGGACGATGGATGGAAGGGTTCTGACCGCCGCGGTCGATCCCGAGCGCGTATGCACGATCGAATTCAGCGCGCCTTTCAGGGGGGCATATTTCGCCTCCTTCGACACCTTCCGTATCCACGACGGCTTCGGCCTTTTCCAGGCAAGCCATCGCATCCCGTCGGCCGGCGATGCGCGCCTGCTCGTGATGCCAGGTCCCCACCCCGGTCAAGCGCCTGAGCAACCGCGGCAAGGCGGAACCGAAGAACGCAAGGACGCATCGTTCAAGCGGACGGACGACTTCACCGACAACCGGAAATATGCGCCCGGGGACGATCCGCGGCGGATAAACTGGAAATTGTACGGCCACTCGGGTGAGCTCTTCCTCCGCGAAGGCGAAATTGAGCCACCGCCGAAAGCCCGTTACCTCATCCTTCTTGACGCCACGGCCGATCCCGCACTTTTCGACAGGGAAGATGCGGCCTTCGCGGTGGATGCCCTGGCGGAACGGGCGCTCGGAGCCTTCGCCCTCGCGGTATCCCTGGGCTTCGAGGCAGACTTCGCGTTCAACGGTTCCCCCGTATCCAGGGGGACACCCAAGGAAGCCGCACGGGCTTTTTCTTATCCCGCAGCCGTTTCACCCCTCGCCGCCGCCTCATTGCCCGTACCGGGCGAAAGTATCGTCCGCACGATCCTTTTCGCCTTGCCCCGAACCGTACTTGGGGATACAGCTCTTGACCGCTTCCTGAAGGAAATCAGGGGAGGCGCGCAGATAGACCTCCGGTTCGTATTGCCGGCTCATCCCGTAATAACCCATCTCGGCACCCTGCGTTCCCTGGTCCTCCGGCCGGCCGGTCCATCCGGCCGGAAACCGGCAAGAATGCACCGGGCCAAAGCAACCTTGCGGGAAACCGTCCTTAGCGCCAATCTCGCCGCCCATCTATCGGGAAATGTCCATGCGCGACGATCGCAAGACTAGCGGCCTCGCTTTCGCGCTCCGTTCGGTAGCGGCGATCGCGATCCTTTGGCAACCAGTCCTCGCCACGGGAGAACTCGCCTCTCCGTCGGCCTTCGCGTTAGCCATGGCCATCTCCATCGCAACGGGCTTCGCCGCCGACCGATTCCGACTCCGGGCTATTCCCGTGCTTGCGATCCTGGCCGCCGCGCCCTGGATCTTGCGCGTCCTCCTCATCGTCTGCGCCGGATTCCGCTTCGGGCCCGGAACGACCTCTGACACTCTGGTGCTCGCTTTCGATCGGAACCTCCTCGTACTCCTGCTTCCTTTTTGGTGGTCCGGCGCGACGGCGTATGCAGCTTCGCGATTCCTCTCATTCACCCGGATGGAACCCCTGCTGAATACCGCTCTCCTCATCGCCATATTCCTCGCAGCGCCGAGCGGCGAAATCGCCGCCTACCGCCAGCCTGTAGTGCTTGCCGCGACCATGGCTTCGATCGCCTGCCTTGAAATCTTCGTCCTTGCGGCGACCGCTCCCGGACGCGGCAAGGGGATGGCGCGCCAGCGGGCCGGCTCCGCACTGATCGCGGCATCCGTCTGTGCCGCCGTCGCGATCTTCCTGATCAGACCCCTGGAAGAAAAATCAATCGACAAGGGCGGCGGACTCCTGAAGCCGGAGCTGTTCCGTTTCGACTTCTCCCGAATCCTCAAGCTGGAAAGCGAGATATCCCTGGACGATGACTTGGTCCTCATCGTGCGCAAAGACGCGGATGACGCCCACATCCTGCTCAGGCGCTTCACCCTTTCCGGATACGACAGAAAGAAAGGATTCTACCGCGATGCGCCGACCGACGAAAACGCGCATCCCGCCAGAATCCCGGAAGGACGTACGGAATTCGATGCGGCGCCGGCCCGTTCTTCCGTCGAGATCGAACAAGATTATTACTTGGTGAATTTCGATCCGAGCGCATTCGTCGCGATGAACAGGCCTGCCCGCGTAATTCCCTTCGCCGCCTGGGACGCCAGTTCCTTCCAATCGGTCTACTCCGTAAAGAGCGTCGTCCCGGACGCCCTCCCGTTCGAGCTATCGGATGCCGTCCCCTCTCAATATTCCCGCGACAGTTTCGGGTTTCCGTATAACGAGTACGAACTGCTTACCGACTTCGGCAACGATCCGCGGATCGCGACCCTCGCCGAAGAATATACTGAAGGGCTTGACGGCTATTGGGATCGGGTACAGTCCGTCTACGAACGGCTGAAGTACGGGGAATTCCGTTACAGCCTGAAACCGGGCATAGCCGCGGACGGCGACCAGCTCGGCCGTTTCCTGTTCGACACCCGCAGGGGATATTGTTCCTACTTCGCTTTTTCCATGACCCTGCTCATCCGATCATTGGGAATTCCGGCACGCGTTGCTGTCGGTTTCTACATTGATCCCGAGTCGGGAGCCCTGGATTTCCACCCCGTCAGATCTGACATGGCGCATGCCTGGGTGGAAGTCTATTTTCCCGGCTACGGTTGGATCGAATACGATCCGACCTCGGAAAGCCTCGCCGAAGGAGAAGCTTTCCGTTTCTCCTCCGGCGTGCCTCCCGAACTTCTGGAACGCCTGATGCGGGAAATATTGGACAACGAAGGCCGGCTGGCCGAACGCGCGGCCTACGCCGAAAGCAAAAGCGGAGCCGGGGACTTCTTGCCCCGCCTTGCCCATTCAGCGGCGACTTTCTTCCGGAAGACCTGGGGAGTCCTTGCAGTCGCCGCCTGGCTCTTAGCGGCCTTCTCCAGACGGTTCGGACTCTTCCTCTCCGCCAGGCTCGCCAGGCGGCCACGACGCGCAGCCGTCCGCCTCGGCGCTCACGCGCTCAGGCGCCTCTCGCTCGCCGGATTCCGGCCCGCCGCCGGCGAATCCCTCGGCGAGTTCGCCTCGCGCCTGGATTCCGAACGGAATATCGGCATCGGAATCCTGACCGATCTGGTGGCCCGCGCCAGATTCTCGGATACGTTCCCCGCCACGGCAGCGGCTGAAACCGAGGCGGCCTACCGCTCGTTTTCGGCAGCCTACGCGCGGGAAGTCCCCCGCCCCGTCCGAATCCTGTTGGCGCTGTTCCCGATCGGTAATTTCCGGCGGGGATTCCGGGCGATTCCGATGGTTTTATCGATCTGCCTTTTCCTCCTCAACGGGGATGCCGTGTCAGCCCAGACGGATGCGGAGATACAGTTGGATAAGATCGAAGCGCCCGCGTCGAGCGGCGAAGCGGATGCCCTTTACGTCCGCGCGCTCAAAGCGGTCGAAGGTGAACGCTGGGAACTCGCCATCGACCTCCTCAGAAAAGGCGGCTCCTCATGGCCGGACGATGCGCGTTTTCCGCTCGAGCTCGGAGACCTCTTCGCCGGCCGCGAGTTGTACGGCCTCGCCTGGGACGAATTCCGTAAGGCCGAGCGTCTGGGTCCCGAGGATCCCGCCCTCCTTTACCGACTATCCAATGCCGCGGGCCGGCTTAACCGGGACGCGGAATCCGCCGAGTATCTGGAACGGGTCACCGCGCTCAGGCCCGCGGACCGCGATGCGATCGGCGACCTCGGATGGATGTATTTCAAACTCCACAAGCTCAAGGAAGGCGAGAAGTTCCTGCTGGACGCGATCGACCGGCTCGGGCCTGATCGTGGATTTTCCATGACGCTCGGGACCATCTATTCGGATCTTTTCGACTACGATCAATCCAAGCGTTTCTACCTCGAGGCTATCGCCGATGCGGAAAAATCCGGGGCCAAGACATTCGCCGCCGTAGCCCATTACAACCTATCCATCCTGGAATCCAAATTCTACCGATATGCTGACGCCTTTGAACGCACCGGGTACTCCCTTGCGTCGGCCGATCGCGCTTCAGGTCATCTCGCGCGCGGAGAGCTGCTGCTGAAACGTCTCGACTTTCGGCCGACCTTCGAGGAATACGGCAAAGCCTATGAGATCGACGTCTCCCCTCTCTCCAAGATCAACATGGCCGACGCGCTCCTCCGCTCCGGCCGCCTGGAGGAAGCTCGCGCCTTTGCCGAAGAAACGCTCGCGTCCCGCGATTCGTCATGGATGCTGAATTTCGGGACGGACACCTTCCAGCACCGACGGGACCTTCACGACATCCTCGCGGACGTGTACCGCGGCCTATCAAAAATGGAAGGATCCATTCCGCGTCCAGGCATCCTCGACGCGGCGGGCGGATTCGTCCGCAGGATCGCCTTCCGCTTGCGGTCGATGGGCCACGCCGCGCTGTACCGCCGTTATTCCCTGGAAGTCGCGCGCGCCTACGAGGGCGAAGGACAGCGCTTGGATGCGATGGTGAATTTCTACAATGCCTTCGAGAGCTACCCCGACCGCGCGCGCGTGTACCTCGCGGTCGCCCGGGCGTACGAAACGTCCAAAGTCGGCGCGGCGACTCCGACTTACGACCTGGAGGAGGGAGCCCTTCTCGGGGATTCGGAAGCCCTCGGACGCGCCATCCGGACTCTCGATCCGGTCTGGGAAAAAGGCCTGCTCGTTGACGCCTGGGCCGAATACGCGAAAATTATGTTCAAACGGGGTTTGCGCGATTCCGGCAAAGACGCGATCGAAAGAATGTACGCCCTCAACCGTGGCGGAGTCCGCCAACGCGGACTCCGCCTGCCCGTCTCGGTCCGGATCCTGCTCTTGGGAAATCCGCCACCTCCGGCGACGGCTTCCCGTATCGGAGGGGCGATCGACCGCGTACTGCGATCGGCGGGCTTCGATCCCTCGGTGCGGTCAGAGACCGGTGCGGACGAAACTTCACGATCCTATTCCCCGCGTTACCGCCTAACGGTGGATCTCCGCGCCGATGCAGCCGAGTACGAACTGAGCGACGAGACGCGTGGAATCTCCATCCTCCGTTCGGCGGCTCCGCTTGCTTCCCTTGCCCCGCCTGCCCTCGCCCGCTTCGCCGCGGATCTCGCCGATAGGGTCTTCATTGCAGAAAAATAGGATAACCGGCGCCTGCCGTGGAAGCTGAACTCGATTTCCTGATGTCGGTCCCGGCCCTCATCTCCAACTTCCATTTTAAAACCCGTAGTGGAGATGAACGGGCGGGGCAACGCCGTCAATGCGCCGTTCGGATTGGGAATATGGTCGGACATCTGGCATCCGGGAGACTGGAACTTCCCGATAGATGCGTTCGGTTCCATCCTCCGCGGCCTCTTCTTCGGCCCTCTAATGGCCCTAGTCAACGGATTCCTTGCGGTTAGCGGCAGGGCAAAAACAATGCGCATCCCCGCCGATCACTAAAAGTATAGTCCCAGCACCCCGAGGATGCGATCCTGGCTTTCCCCAACTTTTCAATCAGGTTTCCGTTATGAAGAACCACAGGAATTCGCCTGCGCGCACGCCACCCTTGCTGATGTGCTTTCCGGCATTCGGTTATGATCATATGCTTATAATTTTCATATTGATCCTAGGAGCCTGTCGGACTTTGGATTTTAGCTGGGCGAATGTGCGCAGGAGGCAGCGACCGAGAGTGGAAAAAGAGCGAGGATTGAAGGCCATTCTTCCCGTATGGCCCGATAGTAAAACTATTTTTACGCCGCGGAAGCCGAGTCCAACAAAAACGTATAATATGCCACAAACTACCATTCACTTTGCTATCGCGGTCATAAGTCCGACAGGCTCCTGGCTCACTCGAGAAGTTTTACCTCATTCCGTTGGACAAAACGGCTTGTCCACCTTGCCCTTGACGACTATATTCAAACAGAGGTTCATCATGGAACAGAGACGTTTCTTCTTCACTTCCGAATCGGTAGGCGAAGGCCACCCGGATAAGCTCTGCGATCAGGTTTCGGACGCGATCCTGGACGCTTGCCTCTCCGACGATCCGCAAAGCCGGGTCGCCTGCGAAACCTTCGCATCCACTGCGATGGTTCTCGTTGGCGGAGAGATCACGACTTCGACTTTCGTCGACATACAGCAAGTCGTACGCGATGTTGTCCGAGAAATCGGCTATACCAATCCCTCCTACGGACTCGATTTTGAATCCATGGCAGTCCTTGACATGATCCACAGCCAATCGCCCGATATCAGCCAGGGCGTTTCGGGAACCGGCCTGGAAGAATATAAGGGCATGCAGGGAGCCGGCGATCAGGGCATGATGTTCGGGTTCGCCTGCGACGAGACGCCCGAATACATGCCCACCCCGATCACCTTCGCCCACAAGTTATTGATCGAAGCCACGAGGCTCAGAAAGTCGGGATTAATCAAATGGCTGAGGCCCGATGCCAAAAGCCAAGTCACCATCGAATACGACGGACGACGCCCGATCCGTATCGATACCGTTGTCTTGTCCCATCAGCATGACGACGGAATCCCGTACGCCCAAATCAAAGAGGCGATCATCGAACGTATCGTCAAGCCCGTCCTTGAACCGACCGGTCTGCTCGACGCGAAGACCAAGTATTATATCAACCCCACCGGACGTTTCGTTATCGGCGGTCCCTACGGCGATACCGGCCTTACTGGAAGGAAGATCATCGTGGATACATACGGCGGCATGGGTAGACATGGCGGTGGTGCTTTTTCCGGCAAGGATCCGACCAAGGTAGACCGTTCCGCAGCTTACATGGCCAGATACGTCGCAAAAAACAT
>DPXI01000075.1 GCA_003527485.1 Treponema sp.
CCGGCGGAGAAGGAGAGCGCGTCGCCCCTGAGTTCGACGGAAAGGGGCAGCGACGCGCGCAGGATCGTTCGGCCCTTCCGCTGCGATATGCCGAGCGCGGCGCTTACGCCGAAGGCCAGGAAGGCGAGGTCGGTATCAGTATATCGCGAAAGGGAACAATTCGGCGCGATGGAGACGAAGGGGACCGCCTTTCCGTCTTCCGGCAATTCCGAAACGAAAAAAGCCAGGTCCACGGCGATTCCGCTGAAACCGCGGCTGAGCGAGTAGCCGGCGGGGATGGAGGGTTCCACGATGAAGGCCCGCAGGCCGGGCTCCACGCGCATGGCGGCTTCGGGGGCCAGTGATGCGGCGACGGAAACGGAACGGCGCTCCTGGGGCAGGGAATCCAGGTTATCGGAGACCGAGACGAGTGTGCCGTATTCGACGACCGCGAAGAGGGCTTGGGCCGGAAGGAGGGAAGGGGAGGCGAGGAGGACCGCGATCGAGATGACGAAGCGGTGGAAAAGAGGTATACTTTTTTTCGCCACGTATTCAATGTGATCAAATAATCCCCGTTCGGCAAGAGGCATGACACGACGATGGAAACGGCCAGCAAAAAAACCTATATCGGACGGAAAGGCGGATTGCCCGATCCCGCTTCGATACTAGCCTCCTTGATGTTGCTCTTTTTCCTTCCGGGTTGTTCATTCAAGGGTTCCCAAGCCATCGAGCCGCCACCGACACCACCGCTTTCGCGTTCCATCGGTTTTGCGGTGGTCGTCGCCTCCTACGCCCAGGTCCTTGAACGGCCGGGCGACGGAGTGGCCTTGGGCTATTACCGGCGCGGCAGCATCGTTCCGGTCAGCGAGCGCACCTTCGCCGGTTTGAATGGGCACCGGATGCTCTGGATCAGGAACGAAGGGAAGGAACCGGGCTGGATCAAGGAGGCGGACGCGCGCCTGTACGAATCGGAGGCGAAGGCCAAGACCGCCGCCGCGGAGCTGCTGAAGTGAACGCCTGGCTTCCCTGGATCGCGCCGCCCGCGGTCGGCGCCGTCATCGGCTACGTGACGAACGCCATCGCCATAAAGATGCTCTTCAGGCCTCTCCGGGAAAAGCGGGTGTTCGGCCTGCGCGTCCCCTTCACGCCGGGCATTCTTCCGCGCCAGAGGGGGCGGCTGGCCGACAACATCGGCCGCATGGTCGCCCGTGAACTCATCACGGAGCAGATCGTCCGCGACCGCATCAACCGGGCGGACTTCCGGGATTCCGTGCTGCGCTCCGTCTCCGCATATACCGGTGACTTTCTTTCGTCGCCTCTCTCCAGGCTATCCGCCGCGGGGGACCATGGCGCCTCCTCGGAACTCGGCAAGCTCGTCGGCGGCCTCGCGCTCAAATTCGCCCATTCGGAAGCATTTTCCTCCATTCTGGATAAAGCCGCGGCCGCCGCCGTCAAGGCCCTCGGCGATCGGAAGCTTTCCTCGCTGCTCGGCAGCGATCCGACCGGCCGGGCCCGCCAGGTCTGCGAGGGCCTATGCCTGATGCTCGCCTCGGATTCATCGTCCTCCGGCGGGACTTCGAATATCGAAGCGGCCCTTGAAAAGTTGGCCGTTTCCCTTTCCGCGGGCGGAAAACCGTTATCCGCTCTGCTTCCGGAGAACGCGTCCCGCGAGGCGTCGGGCTTGGCTGACGCCGCCTATCCCTTCGTGGTGGACGCGGTCCACCGCTTCCTCCGGCAGGCCGATACGCGGAGCGAACTCGAGATCCGCGGCCGCGTGTTCCTGCGCGACGCGATCCTCCGCCTGAGCGTCATGCAGCGCTTTTTCGTTTCCGCCGCCAATTACGACCGTACGCTCGCGGAAAAGATGCCGGAAATCGTGGACGATCTGGTTGCAAGCCTGGAGGAAGCCCTCCGGGACGATAAGACGCGCGCCCGATTCGCGGCCGCCGTCGGCTCGACCATCGAACGCTTCTTCGACCTGGATCTGGATGCGGCTGCCCTGTCGCTCCGGACCGATCCGAAGGCTCTCGCCCGCGCGCTCGGAAAAAAGCTCGCCGCCCTCCTTTCGGACGGCCGGTCAAGGGCCGCCTTGGCCGATTCCCTGGTGGGCGCCCTTTCCGATTTCCTGAAACCTTGGTCCGAGAAACCGGTCTCCGAGCTCCTGGAGCGGGGCCTGGGCATCAAGCTGGAAGCGGCATCCGCCGCCCTGGCCGCCGCCGCGCGGAATTTCCTGGTTGACGGAGGGGGCAAGGCGATGGGCGCGCTTGTGAACGATTTCATCGCGGAACGAGGGGAGTCCAGCCTGTCCGACCTTCTCGGTATGGAAGAGAGCGAAAAAGACGAGCTGGACGCGGCCCTCGCCGATCGCCTGCTTTCCATCATGAACGAAAAGATTTCGGCCGCCCTGGCAACCTTGGACGTCCGCGCCCTGGTCTCGGAGCGCATCGATTCGCTTGAGATGGAGAAGGTCGAAAGGATCGTCCTGGACGTCATGTCCGACCAGTTCCAGTGGATCAACGTCTTCGGCGCCATTCTCGGGGCCATTATCGGCCTGGCGCAGGCAGCCCTTTCCCACGCACTGGGTTAAGATCCTTCCACGAAACCCAACAGCTCCCTCAGGACGCGGAGGCCGACTTTTTTCCCTTCCGCCGGCGGAGCTTCGCGCCGTGCGAGGGCCACCGTCAGAATGAGCCCCTCGGGAAGTTCGACCCAAGCCGTCGCCTTTTCGCCTTCGAAGGCGGTTTTCGTGACGGTCGCCGTCCGCTCCGCTCCTTCCGATCCGGCCTCCACCAGTTCAAGCGCGTCAGGCGGCACAAGCAGGGAATATCCCTGCACCAGCTGGAGCGGCGGCGCAGCGCGGAAGGTTCCGGGCGGAACGACGGCTCCCGAACCGAGGAAACGCGCGGCGAAAGCAGTCCGCGGGTGAAGGAAAAGCTCGCGCGGGCTACCCGATTCGACGATCCGGCCTCCTTCCATGAGTGCGATTCGGTCCCCGAGAGCCGCGGCCTCTTCCCGGTCATGGGTGACGAAGACGCAGGGAGGCCGGGAATCCGGCCGTTTCCTCAATTCGACGAATTCTTCACGGAGGCTCCGCCTCAGCGGGGCGTCAAGGCTGGAAAAGGGTTCGTCCATCAAGAGGGCGCGCGGGGACGCGGCCAGGGCGCGGGCTATGGCCGTCCGCTGGCGCTCGCCGCCCGAAAGCGTATCGATCCGTCGTCCGGCGAAGCCCGAAAGCCGTACGGAGCGCAACCGTTCCTCAACGATCCGTTCGCGTTCCGCGCGTCGGACGCCACGGAGGAAGGGAGCATAGGCGACGTTCGCGCCGACGGTCAGGTGGGGAAAGAGGGCGAGGTCCTGGAACACGAAGCCGATGCCGCGCTCCCAGGCCGGCGCCGCGCTCAGGTCGACTCCCCCGATGCGCACGATGCCCGAGTCGCAGGAAACGAGTCCCGCTATCATGCGCAGCAGAGTCGTCTTGCCGCAGCCTGAGGGACCTGCGAGGACGAGCGTCTCCCCTTCGGCGGCCGCCAGGTCGGCGCGTACCATGAAATCCCCGTAGTCCTTTTCGAGTCCGATGGCTTCAAGCGGCATTTCTTTTCTCCGAAACGACGAAGGCGAGCACGCAGGCTCCCGCCAGCAGGGTGCCCGCCGCGCATGCGGAGCCGAAGCGGTAGCTCCCGGCCGAGCGGTAAATGAGGAGGGGGAGGGTTTCCCAGTCGTCAAGGCCGAGCATGAGGACCGCGTTGAGCTCTCCCAGGCTGATCGCAGCCGAGAAAGCCCAGGCGGAACGGAAGCGCGCCGCCGCCGCGGGAAGGGCGACGAAAAGGGCAGTCTTCGCGGGGGAGGCGCCGAGCGAGAAGGATGCGAGCGCAGCCTGGGGGGGAAGGGCCGAAAGGCCTTCGGAAATGGAACGGTACGCGAAGGGCAGGGCCGCTATGGCGTGGACGGCGGCCACCGCGAACGCCGAACGGGCAAAGAACGAACCGTACAGCCGTATCCAGCCGAAGCCGAGGACTATGCCCGAGGAAGCGAGCGGAAGCACGCAGGCGAGAGAGATCAGCCGGGCGAGGCGGGAACCGCGGCCCGCGATCCAGGCCGCGACCGCCGCGGAGGATGCGATGAGGCAGGCGAGGGTCGCCGAGAGCGCGGCCAGCAGAAGGGAACGGAACAGCGCGGGGAGGGCGGAAGATCCGATCGCGGACCACCAACGGAATGACAGGAGGGAGGCCGCCGCCCGCGACGAGCGGAATAGGAACGATTCCAGGGGGATGGAGAGCAGGGGGCCGAACACCAGAAGGACTACGGCGATGAACCAGATATTCCCCAGCAGCCTGACCGGGCCGAACTTTGCTCCGTGCGGCTTGCGCGTCGGCGCCGGCCGGGCATCGCGCGGTTCCGGAACCCGCGTTTCGGCATCGTAGGCATCTCCGGCCTCCGCTGCAGCACCCGTTCCCGCCAGACGCCGGGAGAATGAGTCGAAGCGGGCATAGGCGAAGTAGGCGAAAGCGGAGATCGCCGTCTCCACGAGGGCGAGGGCGCCGGCGGTGGAGAAATCCAAGCCCGTCCGCACGGCGCGGTAGATCTCCACCGGCACCGTCGTCGCGGCCGGTCCCCCGCCGAGCACGAGCACGACCGCGAAGCTCGTGAAGCAGTACAGGAAGACGAGGAAGGCCGCGGAAAGGACGGAGGGCGCGGCAAGGGGTAGCAGCACCGTGAAAAAGGAGACGGCCGGCGAGGCTCCGAGGCTTTCCGCCGCCTTCTCGTAGGATGCGCGGGAGCGGGCGAGCGAGTCGCCCGCAAGGATCAGAACGATCGGGAAGTTGTAGAAGGCATGGGCGAGCACGATGGCCGAAGGCCGGTACAGCAGACGCAGGGGACCCTCTTCCGTGCCGGTGGCCGCCGCGATCGCGCGGTTGGCCCAGCCGGCGTTCCCGAAGAAGAGGACGAAGCCGAGCACCACGAGGATGGGCGGCATGGCGAAGGGAACTGACGCGAGAGCCCGGATGAGGGGGGCGCTCCGGAAGCGCCCCGAGCCCAGGATCCACGCGCCGGGCAGTCCTACCGCGAGGGCCGCGGCCGTGCTGGCCAAGGCTTGCATCACCGTGAAGGACACTACATGGAGCAGGCCGCCCGAGCCGAGAAGTGAAAGGATGGCGGGCCGGGTCTTTCCGCCCGCGACGGCGACGGGAGCCAGCCCGTCGCGGATGGCGGCGAGGTAGGGCAGGAGGAAGAAGAGGGCGACAGCGAGCAACGGCGGCGCGGCGAAGGCCACCGCGCCGCTGAAAGCCGGCGCGCCGGTGAAGGCCGGCAAGCCGGTGAAGGCGCGCGCGCGCGCGAAGGCGCGCGCTTCCGTACCGGCCCCTGTCCGCGCCGACGGTTTCACTTGAGGATGCGGGCCCATTCGTCGATCTGCGAGTCGCTCGGGGGAACGGCGCCCTCGATCAGCGTCGGTTTCGGAGCGAGACGGAAAGAGCCGGGTAATTCCCCATCCATGACCGGATACATCCAGTTGGTGAGGGGAATGATTTTCTGGAAAGCGGGACTCAGCATGAAATCCATGAAGCGCCGGGCGTTCTGGGGATGAGGGCTGGATTTCAGGATGCCCGCGCCTTCTATCTGGGCGACGTGGCCCTGCGGGAAGACTGCCGCGCGGTAGCGTTCGGTCTGTTCGTATTCCAGATGGTAGGCGGGGCTCGTCGTGTAGGAAAGCACGAGCGGCGCCTCTCCGGAGGTGAACATTCCGTAGCCGGTATCCCAACCGTCCGCGACGGTAAGGATGGACGGCGAAAGGCGCTTCCAGTAATCCTTCCAGCCATCCCCGTAGGCGGCTATCGTCCAGGCGAGAAAACCGAGGCCAGGGGTGGAAGTGCGGGGATCCATCAGGATAAGCTTCCGCGCATATTCCGGCCTGGTCAGATCCTCAAGGCTGGCGGGCGGGACGCCCAGCTTTTCCGAATCGTAGATGATCGAAAAAAAGCCGTAATCGAAGGGCACGAGTCGCGCTTCCCTGTCCATCGCGAAGGACGGGGGGAGTTTATCGTACAGGGCCGGACGGTAGGCGGCGAAAAGATCCGAGCCTATCGCCTTGGCGGCGAGGTTCCCGTCGATCCCGAGGATGATGTCGGCGTCGGAGGACCGGCCTTCGGCCATGGCCTTGGCGAGAAGCGCCCCTCCGTCCCCGCGGGCGACGAAACGCACGGTAAGGCCCGTCTCGGCCTTGAAGGCTTCCGCGACCGCGGGGCCCGGACCCCATTCGGATACGAAGCTGTCGTAGGCCCAGACTACGACCTCGGCGCCTTCATCCTTGACGGGCGCGGCGAAGGCGGCGAGGGGGAGGAGAACCGAAAAGACGATGAAGGTGAAGAAGGCGAGCGGCGTTCGACGACCGCGGAATCCCTGCGTTCGCATGGGAAGCTCCTGGCGCCCTATCGGATGGTGATGCGATCGAATTATTCCCTACACCGGCATTATCCGGATCAGGTTCGACGGGTGTGATCTCAGGCATCGCGCCCTTCCCTGGCTTCGCGCTACGGCGAATCCGGACGGACGGTCAACCACCCCGATAACGGCAGTACTTGGCAGAAGATAGCGGATGGGCGCGTTTTGGTCAACCTGCCGGCCGACCTTCCTATCCGCGGAGCTTGTCCATCATGTCGGAAACGAACATGTTGCGAATTCCGAGCTTCTGGAATTCCGCGAGGGCTTCGATCGCGCGGTTACGGTCATTCTTCTTCATCCAGCAATCGGCCAATTCGATGTAGAGCCGGTAGTTCTTGGGATCCTGCTGCACAAGGCGCCGCAGGGATTCGATGGCGTCGTCGTACTTGCCCTGCATCTTGGATACCACCGCCAAGCCGAGCACCGCATATATGTCGAATTCGATATTGAGCGCCTTGCGGTAGGAATCCGCCGACTTATCGTATTCTCCCATGTTGCGGTAAGCGTCACCTGCACGGGTGAGTATCACCTTGTTCCGCGGATCCTGTTCCAGTATCCGGTTCCAGTATTCAAGGGAGCGGTGGGGCTGGTTCATGCCGCGGTAGCAATCGGCCAAGCCGAACAGGGCGTAGAAGTTGATGGTGTCCATCTCCAGCGCCCGCTCGAAAAACTGGACGCCGCTCTCGAAGGTCTTGAGCTTGCGGTGGCAGTTTCCGATGGACGTGAGCACACGGATGTCGACGTCGTGCTTGTGCAGGTCCAGCATCTTCTCCCAATAGAAGAGAGCGTCCTTATATTCCTTGAAATCGTAGTGAAGGTGTCCGAGGCCGATGAGGGCGTAGGGATTGTTCTCTTCCATCTCCAACACGCGGAGGTAGATGACCTTAGAACGGCGGAAATCCCTGACTTTGCGGTAGGCGTCGGCGACGCGCGTGAGCACCGTGATGTTCTTGTCGTCATGGAGCAGGTACTGCTCCCATATCTCGATGGCTTTCTGGTACTGGTTCAAGGCCTTGTAACAATCGGCAAGGCCGAAAAGGGCATAGTTGTTGCCGGGATGGTGCACCAGACACTTTCGGTAGTGCTCCACGGCTTCACGGAACGAGCCGCGCTTGCGCGCCGCGTCGCCGAGGCCGACGAGGGCATAATTGTTCTCGCCTTCCTTGTCCAGTATCTCGTTGAAGCAATCGACCGCTTCCTCGATCCTGTTTTCCTTGAGGTACTGGTAGCCTTTCTTGGATAGCTCGGATATTTCAGCGAATTCCTCGTTCTTTTCTTTCGCTTCATCGTCCTGGGGTATGGCGTCCTGGTCCGATTCGTTCATCATTTTTGGTTTACCTCTTCTTCGCAAATCATTTTTTCGATAACCGTCGAAAGGCGGGCTATGATGGCTTCCGCCTTTGTCCGATCGGGCGCGATCCAATACATTTTAAGAGCGTCCAGGCTGCGTCCGGCTTCCTGATATTTGTCCCCTACGCGCGCGATCCCGTCCGAATATCCCGTCGTGAGGAAGATCCGCCTCGCGCCTTCGATATCGCCCGCATTGAATAGCGCGTTGCCCTTCCTGTTCAGTACGGCCTTCTGGGCAGAGTCAATGGCAGGACGTTCGCCCGTTTTGATGAAACCTGGATCCCCGAATCTCTGGAATACAGTATCTCGTTTCACCATTCATCCTTTGTTTTTATAAAGTATACGCTGTTTGGCACAAAATGCAACAGTATTTTATGCAAAACCTCTAATATAATCAATTGACATTCCCGGTATTCCCAGGTTCCGCGTGGTATATTTTTTAGCAGCCCAACTAAAACACCGAGGAGATCGGGAGCATGAAAAGGCATTCGACGGATGCGAACGCGGGCGCCCTCGCGCTCGAAGCGGTGAAGAGTCGACCTCCCGCGATCGACATCAGGCAAAAACGCGACGCGATCGCGCATCCGCGCGCGAACGCCCGTCCGCGCGCGATCGAAACCAGACTTCTCCTTTATCTCAAGTCGCTCAATCGCTAGGCTCATCCTTCGGACAGCGGAAAAAATCGACGATCGAGCGTCCGTATTCCCTGCGGTCTTCCAGAGCAAGCCTTCCGACGACATCGCCCGGGCGGTCCTCCCGCGGCCGGTGCAGGAGTACCAGGGAACCCGGCGTCACCAAGGGAGATGCCGCGATGGATTCCAGCAATTCCTTCTTGAAGCGGTAGGGAAAGGGAGGATCGCAGAATATAAGATCGAAGCCGCGCTTCGCCCGCCTGATGTACAATTCCGCCGCCATGAAGCGGCACGAGATGCGCACGGGTGCGATCGCGACGTTCTCGATGAGGACTGAGCGCTTCACGGAGTCCATCTCCACCGCCTCCACCGGATCGGCGCCGCGGGAAGCCGCTTCCAGGGCGATGATGCCGGAGCCCGAGAAGAGGTCGAGGAACGAGTAACCGGTAAGGTCGCCCAGCACCGCGAAGACGGATTCCCGCATGCGGTCCATCGCGGGCCGGATGACGCCCTCGGGGACGCGTATCTTCCTGCCGCAAAGGCTGCCGCCCGTAATCCTCATGAAGGGAATTCCCCGCCGAGCATGCCGTCCGCCGCGCGCAGGCCGCTCGCCCAGGCCGCGGTGATGCCGCGGCTGGTGCCCGCGCCGTCGCCCGCCAAGTGGATTCCCGGCAGGGCCAGGAAGCTTCGTTCGTCCAGGAAACGCGGTTTGTTCGCATAGAGCTTTATCTCGGGATAATACATGATCGTGCTCGGATGCAGGACGCCGGGCACGATGGTGTCCAGCTGCTTCAAAGCCTTCCAGATGGAACGCAGGAACTTGGCGGGCATGACCATGCTCACATCGCCGGGGGTGCAGTCCTTGAGGGTCGGTTCGAAGTCATAAAGGTCGCCGACGAAACCGTTCCGCGTGGACCGCTTGCCCAGGCGAAAATCGCCGACTCGCTGCATGATGGGTTTTCCGCCGCCGACTAGCATCGCCTGCAGGCCCAGCATCTCCGCGAAGTCCTGTCCGGAGGCCAGCGGTTCGGTGAATTCGACGCTGCGCAGCACCGCGAAATTGACCAAGCCGTTCGCGGGACGGTCGGTGGACCAGGCGTGTCCGTTCACGCTGTAATAGTGGGAACCTCCGGAAGTCTCGTACCGCTCCCTTACCACGTGGGCGCTCCGGGAATTAGTGCAGAAAGTCCGGACCCTCTCGGGAAACAGGAATTTCGGGTCGTAGTAATCCTGGACGATTGGGTAGCGTTCTTCCCGCGTCTCTATACGCAGGCCGACGTCGATGGAATTGTCGGAGAAGGGGACGCCGATCCGGTCCATAAGCTTCCTCAGGAAGTCGAAGCCGTTCCGCCCCGGCGCCACGAGCACCGAGCCGTATTCGATCTCTCGGACGTCCGTCGTGAGGACGGATGCCGCCGCGTCGATGTCGAGGGCGGTTTCTTCCAGTGCGATCTCTATTCCCCGCGATCGCAGATCGTCCACGAGGCGCGCGATGAGTCTCAGCCCCCCGTCGGTTCCAAGATGCGACTGCCTGATCTCCAGCAGTTCCACCCCGATCTTCTCGGCGCGGCGCCGGTATTCGCCTATCTTCTTGCGCAACATGAGGTCGGGCATGAGGAAGGAGACGACACGCTCCAGATAGCCGTCGGCCAGCTCGCGCGGCCAGTATTCCACGGGAAAGCCGATGGGGAAGGTGAAGTTCATCTTGCAGTCGTTGCGCAGCCCGCCGGAGGAGACGGCGGCCTTGTCCATCAGGAGGATGCGCGCGTCCGGACGGCGGGAACTGAGTTCGAAGGCGGCGGCGAGGCCGGTGGGGCCCGAGCCGACTATCGCATAATCGAAGCGTTGCATGGTGGGAGTCTAGCACGGACGCGCGCGCGCCTTCCAGAGGATGCCTTGCGCGCCGGAAACCTATTCCAGGCCGCGCAGGAGTTCGTTCAGCTCCAGGGAACTGACCACGGCAGGATCGTTTTCCGCCGGGCCGGTTCCTGTCGTCGCACCGTCTATTTCAAGGCTCCTGCGACGGGAATCATCCAGCCATTGCACCAGGCGATCGGCGAACGGCAAAAGGGCCGACTGGATCCTCCCTTCGCCCGAGGAAAGGGCCATCAGGAGGTCCGCGAAACGCGCCTCCGCCTCGGCCAAATTCTGCAGCTGCTCGTTCCGTTCGATCAGGCGATCGTTGGCGATCAACTCTATGGACATGCGGTCCAGCGCCCGTTCGACGAAGGAAATTTCGTTCACCGTCCGTTCCAGGAACAGGTCGGGATCGAGGTCGAGCGCCAGGCAATCGCATAGGTTGCGCACGATGAGGCTTATGTAGAAAATGTCGTCCTCGAACTGGATGCGCTTGGCCATGGAGCCTCCACAGTCGAGTATCGGCGAACTTCTCCCTTACTTGACAAGGATTTGCGCTTCGGGTAGGTTCCTAAGGCCTCTTTATCCGTCCTGAAGGACGGATCACCCCACGTGTCCGCAAGGAGGACTCATGCGTCAGTACGAACTGACTGTTATCTTTCCGTTGGAAGAAGACCAGAACAAGGCCGGTCGGGAGCAGGTGCTCGCCGATCTCGCGACCCAGGAAGTCGAGATCGTGAAGACCGACGAGAACGGGGACCGCGAACTCGCGTACCCGATCAAGAAACGCACCCGGGGGCGTTACGTGCTTTTCACCCTCAAGATCGACCCGGCCAAAGTCGCGGTTTTGGATCGTGCGTTCAAACTCAACCAGAATATACTGAAGTACCTCTTCGTCAACATCGAGGCCTGAGGGCCAAGGGAGTCGGTCCATGGGAGATCTATCGGTAGCTGTCCTCGTCGGCAGGCTTACCCGCGATGCCGAGCTCAAGTACACCAATTCGGGCCAGGCTATTTGCCATTTTTCGGTCGCGACGAGTTCGCGGGTGAAGAAAGGCGACCAGTGGATCGACGAATCGAATTTCTGGGATATAGACCTTTGGGGCAAGCGAGCCGAGTCCCTGAACCAATATCTCACGAAGGGTAAACTTGTCGCTGTCCAAGGCGATATGCGCCAGGATAAATGGGAACAGGACGGCCAGAACCGGATGAAGGTCAAGATCACCGCAAACGACGTCCAGCTTCTCGGAAGCGGGCAAGGCGGACCGTCCGGCGGAGGATCCTCCGGATCCTCGTCCTCCTCCGGTGCGCCCCGCGAACGTCCTCCTGCGGGAGGCGGCGGCAACGCGTCTCCCCGCGGACCCGCGCGCGAGGCCGACTCCGAAGGCGACGGCGGATTCGTGGACGACATCCCGTTCTGAACCACTACAGAAATCAAGGAGCAATTCCATGTCCGATGAAAGAATGAACATGAGCGAGCGCCCGAGGATGGACCGGTCCTCCGACGGCGATGGCGGTTATTCCGGCCGCGACGGCGAAGAACGCGGCCGCGGAAAGGGCAAAGTCTACTTCAAGAAGAAGGTCTGCAAGTTCTGCACCCAGAAACTGAAGATCGACTACAAAGATTCCGACGGCCTGCGCCGCTTTACGACCGAGCGGGGCAAGATCCTTCCCCGGCGCATTACGGGAACCTGCGCCAAGCACCAGCGCACGCTCGCCGCGGCGGTCAAGCGCGCCCGGGTCATCGCGATCCTTCCCTTCGTCGCCCGCTAAGCGATCAGCGGCGTCGGAAATGCGCATCTCCTCACCTTTCGTCCGCTTCGCCCTGCCGGTGGCCATCGCGGCCGCCGCGAGCGTGGCGTTCGTACGGAGCGCTTTCCTGACGCCGTTCTTTCTCGTCCCCATAGCCTTCCTCGGCTTTCTTTCCGATAGCGACGAAAATCCTTTCCGGACTCTGTCCGCCGCTTTCGTGGCGATATCTTTCCACGCGGCGGTGGCTGCGCCCGTCTTCTTCGGATCCGGCGACAGCATGTACGTTCTTTGGGCCGATATCGCGTATTTCGCCGCCGCCACGCTTTCCTTCGCTTGGGCGGTCGCTCCGACCGGGCCTTTCGGTGGCACGCGTCCCTTGCGGCGCGCCTACCGTTTCGTCTCCGCGGCCGTGGTCGCCTCCATTTCGACGATGCCGCTGCTAATCATCGCCTCCCGGGACCAGTCCATCGTGGCGCTATTCCGTTCCCAAGCGGAGGCCATCGCGAGCCTCTATTCCGATGCCGCGGGAGCCGACGTGGTCGCCGCCTCCCTCCTGGAAAAAAACATCGACGTGGACCGGATCCTGGAATCGGCGAAATTCGTCTATATCCGCGGACTCGCGGTCGCCGGCCATGCGGTGCTTTTCGTATTCAGTGCGCGCATGGCCCTCGTATTCGCTTCTTTCAGGAACAGGAAGCTCCGCGAACGGTCTTCCTTCGCCTCCTTCAGGAACGACTTCAGGCTCATTTGGGTGCTTTCCGCAGCCCTAGCCCTCGTCCTCCTCGGCAGGATCACCGGCTTTTCGTTCGCGGAAATCGTCGCCTGGAACGTCCTCGCGCTCTGCGGTCTTCTTTATTTCGCGCAAGGATTCGGGGTGCTGCAGTACAACATGATGCGGCCGGGCCTCCCTCGTTTCGTCGCCCCCGTGGCGACCCTGGCGCTCATCCTGTCCTTTTTCAGTGGAATCAACGCGTTCGTCGCGGCCGCGGTCATGGTCGTCGGCGTCGCCGAGAATTGGTTGCCCTTACGGGCGCCTATCGCTACCGAACCGCCCTCTACTCCGGGGGCGTGAAGACGGCATAGCCGTTTTTCTCCGTTCGAAGAACACAAGGAGCTCGAGTACCATGAAAATCATTCTGAACAAGGATGTAAGCCCCCTCGGCGAAGAGGGCGACGTCAAGGACGTAGCGAACGGCTACGCCCGCAACTACCTTTTCCCCCGCGGTCTGGCCCTTCCGTATACCGAGAAGACCGTCCGCCTTTTCGAATCCCGCAAGGCGGAAATCGAAGCCCGAAAGGCCGAGAAGCGCGGCGACGCCGGCGCATTGAAAGCCCGCCTGGAAGGTCTGGAAATTACCATTATCATGCCCGCCGGCGCGAACGGAAAGCTGTACGGCGCCGTCACCAACCAGACCCTCTCCGACGAGCTCGCGAAGAAGGATTTCAAAGTAGAGCGCAAGCGCATCGAGATCCCCGGCAACTCCTTCAAGAGCGTCGGAAAGTTCCGGGCGAACGTGAAGCTCTACGAGAATACCGTCGCCGAGCTCACCATCGTGGTGCAGGGCCAGACGTCGAGGCATGAACCGGGCGCCAAGCACGCTCCCGCCAAAGCCGCTCCCGCACCGGCTGCCGCACCGGCACCGGCTCCCGAGGCCGTCGTCCCCGCCGACGCCGAATAAGGTCGGACAGTGGCCGCCTCGCCGTTGAAGGACCGCATTCCGCCCCATAACGACGAAGCCGAACAGGCGACGCTCGGGGCCTTGCTCCTGGACGACGAGGCGATTTCGGTCGCTATCCAGTTCCTGAGACCCGACGATTTCTATTCGAACGCGAATCGCCGGGTCTACCACGCGATCCTGAACCTTTTCAACAAGGGCAGGAAAGCCGATATCATCACCGTCATAGAGGAGCTCCGCCAGAACGCGGAACTCGACGGCGCGGGCGGTCCCGCGTATATCGCCTCGCTGACGAGCGTCGTTCCCACCAGCGCGAACGTCGACTATTATGCGCGCATCGTCCAGGATTGCGCGGTACGGCGTTCCCTGATCAAGATCTCCGGCGAAATCAGCGCGAAATCCTTCGACGATTCCAACGAGAGCCGCATGGTGGTGGAGGATGCCCAGAAGGCCATCTTCGAACTGACCGACAACCGCCAGACACTCACCTTCAAGAGCGCCAAGGAGATCATCCCCAAGACGATCGAAGCGATCGAGAAGCTGTACAACACGAAGGAAGCCTTCAGCGGCATCCCGTCCGGCCTGGGCGACCTGGATGCCATGACGAGCGGTTTCCAGCGTTCCGAGCTCATCATTATCGGCGCCCGGCCTTCCGTCGGAAAGACGGCCCTGGCCCTTACCATGGCGGCGAACACGGCAATCAAGGATAAAATCCCCACCGCCTTCTTCACGCTGGAAATGTCCGATATGGCGCTGATGCAGCGCCTCCTCGCCAGCGAAGCGCGCATCCATTCGGAGAATATCCGGACCGGCCTCCTGAAGCCTTCCGATTTTCACAGCCTTATGGAAGCGGCCGGGCGGATCTACGACGCGCCGCTGTACATCGTCGACATGCCCAACATGAAACTCCTGGACCTCCGCGCTCAGGCCCGCCGGCTCCGCGCCCAGCAGAAGGTCGAGATCATCTTCGTCGACTACCTCACACTGATCAGCTCCGAAAACTACAATCTGCCGCGACATGAACAGATCGCCGAAATATCCCGCTCCCTGAAAAGCCTGGCTCGAGAACTCGACATACCCGTTGTCGCCCTATCCCAGGTACGCCGAGACGCGGAGGGGAAACGTCCGACGCTTTCCGACATCAGGGAATCGGGCTCCATAGAACAGGACGCCGACCTCGTGATGTTCCTCCACCGCGAGCGCGAAACCGAGCGGAAATCGGACGGAGAGAGGTCAAAGGCCATCCCGACCGAGCTCATCATCGCCAAACAGCGCAACGGGCCCGTCGGTACCGTCGACATCGTTTTCCTGCCGAGCTACACGAAATTCGAATCGCTCTCGCGTACGGCCTCATAGTATCGTAGACTCTATTCCGGAGGTGGATCCGATGGGTTTCGCGAACGACTACGATTTCGATCTTTTGGTGAACGAGGCGGAGCGCCTCGTTCTCACCGAGCTGGAGCTTCAACTGGACGCCCGCAAGGACCAAAACCTTTGCGTTTGCGCGGATTGCGTGCTGGACATGGCGACCTTCGCCCTGAATTCGGTGAAGCCCCTGTACAGGGTGTCCCTGCTCGGCTCGCTTTACGCTGCCCATGCGATGGATGAAGAATCCTACGCCCACACCGTCCGTGAGGCCGTGACGAAAGCCATCGACCGCGTGAGCGCCAATCCTTCGCACGATTGAAGGAAAAATCCTGATCGGGAGACGGAAAAGCGTCTGACCTGAAGATTGCGTTCCCTCGCATCCCCGCGCGATGGAGCGGGGATGCATTCGCGTTCGATGTAATTCAAAACAGGTTGCCTGTCAGAATTTCCCCGTTGCGTGTCATTTCCCATCCGTCCGCGGTGAACCTCAGTTCAGCCACGGTTCTGCCGGTGACGGGGTCGTGCCAGACGAGACCGCCGTCGGAATCGAGGCAGAGGGCATAACCCGCCGCTTCGAAGACCCGATCCGGGAGCGCCGCTGTCCGCTCGAAACTTTTGAAGCCTTCGGCGCCGAAAAGGAAAGCGCCGTCCCCGCCCAGCGTCGCGCAAACGGAAGCAGAGGTTTCGGCGATGCTCGCGGAGACGTCCTCGGCCCGGTATTCCATAAGCGCGGTCGAAGCGGCGGGATCGCGGAAATCGATTTTTACGATGCTTGTCTTTCTCCCGGCTTCGTCCTCGTCCGCGATGACCGCATAGCAGGTTCCGCTGGAACCGCGGAGCACGCGGACCGCGGCGGAACCGCCCAGGTCCACGGGGACGGTCTCTCCGGTAGCCATTTCAATGGAAAGCAGAGGCGCGGCGGGCGCGACCGATACGCTTTTACCGACAAGCAGCCGGCGTTCGTCGCGGAAAGCCGCGTCCAGAAGGCCGACGGAGGAGAAGGAGAAGACCGGCGTACCGGTCATCGTTTCGACCACTCGCAGGGTGCCGGAGGCGTCTAGGAAGAGGATCCTGCCGCCTAACGCGGACGCGGCCGAGACGGCGGCGGATCCGGGCGGGAGCAGTTCGAGATCTCCGGATCCATCGAGGCGGCGGAGAAGCGGGGCTACCTTGCCGTCAGCGCTCCAGGTCGCTACTGTAGCTTCGCTGACTGCGATGAGCCTGTCCTCGCCGCGAACGGCGGAATGAAGGAAAGGCTGGCCTTGGGAATAATCCTGGGGAGATGAAGGAAGCGCCAGAAGTCCGCTGCCCGTAAGGACGAACAGACCGCCTTCATATGCCGATGCATCGCTGACCGGGAGGACCGGACGGCTGATCATGGTCGAGGCGTTTCCCGTCCTCACATCGATACGGGCAATATCGCCGTGCGACAGCGGTACGAATACCGAAGTCCCGTCCGGAGACGCGGAAAGTCCGGCGATCGCGCCTTCGAGGAAAGCGTATACCGATCCGCTCTCCTGGAGGCCGAAGGCGGTTGCTGCGAAAGTGCGCACCCGCACCGAGTATTCGCCCGCTTCCACAGCCATCAACCCCTCGGAGGGACCTGGCATCGCCACCAGGCATGCGGAGGCGGATGCTTCGGCGCGGCTGACGACCAGCCCCGTAAGTGCATCGATAATGACGATGCCTTGACCGTCGAAGCCCGCGAGGTACCGATTGTTGGCGAAGAGGACCGGATTCGCGATGTTCGCGGGCGCCTTGAGGACGCGGATAGCGTCGCCGGCCGCCAGATCCCAGTAGGAAAGCTCTCCTCCCGTCGAATAGGCGATCATCGTCCGCTCGGATTTTCCCGTCGCGACGTAGGAGAGCGTAGACGAGATGGTTTCGGGCGAGCGCAGTATNNATGAAGGAGCCCGAGGCCGAATAAGCGAGGTAGCTCACCGGATCCTTGAAACGGAGGGAAAAGAGCCGTTCGCGTCGATCCATGTTCCAGGCGGAAACGCGATACAGGCCTAGCCCGTCGGATTCGGCTATCGCGATATCGCGGCTTCCGGGTCGGAGTGACAGCGATACGATGCCGTAGGGGCTCAGCTGGAAACGGTCGACCGCCCTGCCTTCCGACACGTTCCACTCGACGACGAAGCCGTCTTCGCCCGCCGTCATGATTCTCGTTCCGCTTTCATCCGCGCTCATTGCCGATACAGGGCCCCGGTGGCCCCGGACGGTCAGGGCTGGCGACTGGGAAAATGCTGGAAGGGTTTGGGCGATCAGGACGAGGAGGACGAGGAGGGGAAAAAGGCGGAGGCCAACTCTCATTCTCCGTCCTCCGCGCGCAGGAGGTTTTGGACCGAAAGGTACGGGCCGACTCTCAACGAGCGGAAGGGTTCGGATTCAGGATGCGCGCGATAGTCGGCGAGGGTCTTTTCGTACACCTTCAGGGGAATCCTGCTCACCGCGACTTCTGAAGGCCTGAGGCCGAAAAGATGGAATTCCATGGAATCTCCCGCGATGCAGAAGAACCAGACGCTCGCTTCCGCGTCAGGAGCGGATTCCTCCGCCTTGACCAGGAGGTAGTATTTCAAGGCTTCAACCGCGACGGGCTCCAGTCCCGCGGCGATGACGAAAACGCGTTCGGCGAGTTCCGGATAGCCGATGAGCACTTCTTCCGACTTCACGCCGTTTCCGGACCCACGCACGAAGTCGGTGCGCTCCGCCTCGGGCACAACCTTGAACGCGAGGTTCTTGCTGGTCCAGAGCACGCGGACGGGGAATTCCGTCTTGACGATCATGCCGCAGGCGGGACAGCGGGCGCTCATGAACGTCCCTTCGGACAGGGAGCGGAAGCGGGCCTCGTCGGCGTCCAGATCGACCACGTCGGGCAACTCGGCTTCAAAGACGTTTTCGCAGGGACAGACGATCGATTTCATTAACGGCTCCTCGTTTTTCGCGCGGACTTCACCGTCCGAACAGAAACAGGATATCCCCGAAGACGGAGAAGAGCAACAAGCCGAAGATGATCGCCGTGCCGGTCATCTGGAAGGCGTAGACGAACTTAGGACGCAGCGGTTTGCGGGAAAGCGCTTCAAAGACGAATAGGAGTATGAGTCCGCCGTCAAGGGCGGGAACGGGAAGGAGGTTCATGAGGCACAGGGCGATGGACAGGAGGGCGAGGAAACTCGCCACCGCGCTGATGCCCGCGCCTATCCCTTGGCCGAAACTTTCGGCGGCGACGTCGCCGACCATGTATGTGATGCGCACGGGGCCGGAAACGGCTTTGGTGAGATCCACGCCGCGGAAAAGGAGCCCGAGGCTGCCCAGCGATACCGTGAACGTCCTCCAGGCTTCCCGCGAACCCTTGGCGAGGGCGGCGGCAGGCGAAAGCGGAGGAGTCCTGAATTTGACTGTGCCGAACTGGATTCCGAGATCGAGCAGTCCCTCTTCATCCCAAGAAAGCACGAGTTCCGTCGCCTGGGTTTCCCCGCCGCGAAGGAATTCCAATGCGGCGACAGTCGGCTTGTCCTTCAGTATCCGTCCGATAGCCGCGGTATAGGGAACAGGATATCCGTTTATGGTAAGAATCCTGTCTCCGGGTTTGAGGCCGGCGATCGCGGAGGCGCTGCCGGGCGACACCGTATCCACGACGGGATCGGTCCAGAAGTAGACGCCGATCTTGCCCGCGCCGGTGGCCGTGTCGAGTTTCGGCACCAGATCGAAGGTAAACCGCCCGCCTTCCCGTAATGCTACCACACGCAGCTTCCTCTCGGCCCGGGGGGCGATGGCGTCCTGGATTTCCTGGGAATTCGATACGGGTTTCCCTTCGATTTCGACGATTTCGTCGCCGGTTCTGATGCCGGCTTCGTCGGCCGGAAAGCTGGCGCCAGCTTCGATATCAGAGGCGAGCACAACCTTGTTGCCGAGGGTGCGGACTTCGAACCCGACGCCCCAGACGAAGGTCAGCACGAGGACCGCGAATAGGGCGTTGGCGGCTGGACCCGCGAACGCGACAATCACCCGGCGGAGGGGGTGGGCGCCGTAGAAGGTTCCCTTTTCTCGTGGGATCTCCTTCTTCTCGTTCATCAGGGCGTCGCGGAATTCGGCTTCTCCCTTCATCGCGCAATATCCGCCGATGGGGAAGGTTCCGATCCGGTATTCGACAGTACCGATCTTCTTCCTGAATAGAGGTTTGCCCCAACCGATGGAAAACGCTTCGACATCTATCCCGACCGCGCGCGCGGCGAGGAAATGGCCCAGCTCATGGATGAATACGACGATGCCGAGACCGAAAAGACCGAAAAGTATCTTCAAAATCATGCGGAATACTCCTGGATGGCAACTGAGGCGGCCGCCCGTGCCCGCGCGTCCCCGTCAAGGACGGACTCGACGGACAGATCGCCGCCGAGCCAATCGGACTCCATGACGGACGCGACGACGGAACCGATGTCCGTGAAGCGCAGGCGGGCGGCGATGAATGCGGTTACGGCGATCTCGTTCGCGGCGTTGTAGGCCGCCGGATACAGGCCGCCCTGACGGGCCGCTTGGTAGGCCAAGGGCAGCATGGGAAAAGCCGTCTCGTCCGGAGGTTCGAAACTGAGCGTCGACCCCGCCAGGTTTAGTTTCCCGAATGACTTTCCAGGGCATTCAGGCCAAAAGAGGGCGCCTTGGATGGGGACGCGCATGTCCGGATCGGAAATCTGGGCGTACATGGAACCGTCCCTGAGACGGATGAGCGAATGGACTTTGCTCTGCGGATGCACGAGCACCGAAACGGAGGAAGGGGGGAAACCGAACATGCGGACCGCCTCGATGACTTCGAGGCCTTTATTCGCAAGAGTCGCCGAGTCGATGCTGATCTTCCCGCCCATCTTCCAGGTCGGGTGGGCAAGGGCCTCGGCGACGGTGACGTTCCTGAGGCGTTCGGCGCTCCAGCCGCGGAACGGACCTCCGGAGGCGGTGAGGATGAGTTCTTCAACGGATTCGCGGCCGTGGGCCTGCAGGAGCTGGAAGATGGCCGAGTGTTCGGAATCCACCGGCAGTATCTTCGCTCCCGTCTTTTCCGCGATGGAGAAGGCCAAGGGGCCCGCCATGACGATCGTTTCCTTGTTCGCGAGCGCGAGCACGCAACCCGCCGATAACGCCGCGATCGAGGGCAGGAAGCCCGCGGCGCCGGAGATGCCGTTGACGACGATATCGGGCCGGCATTCGCGGACCAAGGCCACCGCGGCATCGGTTCCCGTGAAGGCCATCCCTTCTTCGCCCGTCCGGGCCTCCACAGCGGCGAGCAGCGAAAAGGGAAAATCCCGCAACAGCGTCCGCAAGGACCGTATATCGGTATTGCACGAGGCTCCGACGAGTTCGAAGCGGTCGGGATGCGCTCGGAGGACGTCTACGGTGCTGGTCCCTATGGAACCGGTCGCTCCGAGAATCACTACTTTCTTTCTCATCGGATTACCGCCGGCTGAAGCTGCAACTCAGAAAAGGACAAGATACGCGGCGTAGAAGACCGGCGCCGCGAACGCGAGGGAATCGATCGAATCGAGGATGCCGCCGCGGCCAGGGATGATCGATCCCGAATCCTTCACTTCGGCGCTCCGTTTGATCGTCGATTCAGCAAGATCGCCGATGATGCCGGCAGCGCCGGCCAGGGCGCCGAGGAGGGCGCCCGCAAGGGGCGCCGAAAAGGCCGCAGGAGTGAAGGCGGCGGGGAAAAGGAGGGTCGCCGCGACACCGACCGTGACTGAAGACATCAGGCCACCGACGAACCCGGCGATGCTCTTGTTGGGGCTCGCGGGGAGGAATCCCCGGTTTCCCTTACCGAATACCATGCCGAAGAACCAGGCCAAGGAGTCGTTGGCGAAGACGGATAGAAGAAAGATCAGAAGCACTTGCCAGGAGTTAGGCAAAGCTCCCATGCGGATGATCCAGAGCATGAACACGCCGGGATACACGAGGGTAGAAAGGCCGATCGTCACGCGTGAGGCGGCTTCGCCGAGCGCTTCCGCACGGGAGAATACGCGAGATGCGATGATCCAACCCGCTCCGATGATGAACGCGGCTGGAACGGTCTCGCCTTCGAATCCGAAACTGATCGCCAACGTCGTGGCGAAGGGCGCGAGGGCACCCAGTACGGCTGCTTCCCAGTCGGGAAGGCGGTACCCCTTCCTTCCGATGATGGAGGCGAACTCGATCGCGCCGAGAGAGCAGGCGACGGTGACGGCCAGATTCGCCGCCAGATGGTGGAATTGGGGAAGAAAGGCTACGATGGAGATGACCAAGGGCAGGCCGATCACGAACATCGCCAGACGTTGCAGGAGCTTTCTCATTGTTTGACACCGCCGAATCTTCTGTCGCGATTCTGGAAATCGGCGATCGCCGCGATCAGATCCTCGCCCGTCCAGTCGGGCCAGAGCGTATCGGAAAAATGGAATTCCGCGTAGGCGGATTCCCAGAGCAGGAAATTGCTGAGGCGGCGTTCTCCTGCTGTGCGTATGACGAGATCCGGATCGCCTACATCAGGATTGTCGAGCATCGAAGATATCGCGTGCTCGTCCACTGTTTCCGCGGGCATGCCGGAGCGGACGATCTTCCTGACGGCGCGCGCCAATTCGTCCCGGCCTCCGTAATTGATCGCCAGGATGACGGTCAAACCGTCGAAATTCGCGGTATCCGCGACAACTTTCCTGATTTCCTCTGCGATGTCTTCCGGGAGGCCCTCAATATCGCCTGCATGGCGGATCCGTATCTTGTTGGCCCGGTAAAAATCAAGCTCCGAAACGAGGAAATCCTTGATCAGACCCATCAGGAATCCGACTTCCTCGACGGCGCGTTTCCAATTTTCAGTGGAAAAGGTAAAAAGGGTCAGATAGCGCAATCCGAGGTCGCTCGCGGTCTGGACGACCCTCTTGGCGGCATTCAAACCTTCTTTGTGTCCCTGGGTTCGTATGAGATTGCGCTTCCGGGCCCACCGGCCATTGCCGTCCATGATGAGGCCGACATGGGAAGGCAGACGCGAGCGATCGATCCGGAGGGTGCCGTCCATCAGACTTCCATTATTTCTTTTTCTTTTTCCTCAAGGGTACGGTTGATCTCTTTGATATAGAAATCCGTCAGCTTCTGCAGCTCCTCGGCGGCGCGGGCTTCCTCGTCCTCGGTCAGGTCCCCGTCTTTCAGGAGTTTTTTAAGCTCGTCGTTTCCGTCGCGCCGGATGTTCCGTATGGCTACCCGGCTTTGTTCGGTCATGGCTTTCGCGTGTTTCGCGATGTCTTTCCGCCGTTCTTCGGTAAGCGGAGGAACGGCGATACGGATGACCTTGCCGTCGTTGGACGGATTGAACGAAAGTTCCGAGCTACGGATCGCCTTCTCGATTTCGGAGATCATCGCCCTGTCCCAAGGCTGGATTACGATAAGGCGCGCCTCGGGCACCGATACGTTGGCGACCTGCGCAAGGGGCGTCTTTTCTCCGTAATAGTCGACGCGGATCTTGTCGAAGAGGGACGCCGATGCGCGGCCGGTGCGTACCGCCGCGAAATCGTCCCTGAGGCTGGCTGTCGTTTTCTTCATGCGCTCTTCGTTGGAAGCGATTACCTTGTTCATCGCGTGCCTCCACGTGAAAAAAGAAAAGGGGCGGGGATGTGCCCGCCCCGGATCGAAATTACTGGCCGACCCTGAAGTAGACGTACTCGGAAATGGTCAGTTTGGCGCCGACCTGCTTGCCGAGCTCTTCCACCGCTTTCGCGACGGTGAGTTTTTCGTCCTTCACGAAGCCCTGGTCCACGAGACAGATATCGGCGAGGTATTTATTCACCTTGCCTTTCAGGATGTTGTCCACCACGTTGGCGGGCTTGCCCTTCATCTTCTCGTCGCCTTCCATTTGTTTGCGGAAGATGGCTTCCTGCTCCAGGATGTGGCCCGCGTCGATCTTGGACCGGTCCAGCGCCATCGGGTTGAAGGCAGCGATATGCAGCGCGAGATCGAAGGCGAAAGCCTTCACCCGCTCGTCGGCGAGGGCCGTTGCCTTATCGGCGCCGAGCCTGACGACTACGCCGATCTTCCCGTCGCCGTGTATGTAGCTGGTGAGGTAATCGGAAGCCCCGCCCGCGACGACTTTGATGCGCTTCAAGCCCATGTTCTCGCGGATCTTGGTGGCCAGGTCGGTCACCATCGCCGAGAGTTCATCGTTCGGTTCGGTGTAGCCCTTGACCAGCACGCGGTCGACGACGGCCGCGCCCAGGGCGATGAATTCGGGATTGCGGGAGACGAAATCGGTCTCGGACGCGATTTCAACGAGAACGGCCTTGCTGCCCTGTACCTTGACGAAGACTTTGCCCTCGTTGGTAGCGCGATCGGAACGCTTCTCGACGGCGGCGAGCCCCTTCTCCTTGAGCAGTTTTTCGGCCTTGGAAAAGTCGCCTTCGCATGAAACGAGGGCATTTTTGCATTCCATCATTCCTGCGCCGGTCTTTTCGCGCAGTGCCTTCACCTCGGATGCCTTGATTTCCACGATGATGCTCCTTACTTCGCTTCGTAGACCTTGTCGACGTCGACGGGGAGCGCGTCCTCCTCGACTTCCTCGGCCACGACGACGGGTGCGGGGACGACGACCGCTTCTCCGGCATACGCCTCGATGTCGACTTCGCGGTCTTCCTCGCGGATGGAGGCGTCGGTGACGACTTCTTCGACGATCTCTTCCTCGTCGTTGAGCGTCTCGATGATCTTGAGGCCGGCTTCGTTGTCCGCTTCGACGACGGCGTTGGCGATGATCTGGGTGAAGAGGGTGATGGCGCGGATGGCGTCATCGTTGCCGGGGATCGGAAAATCGATGCCCTCGGGATTGCAGTTCGTGTCGACGACGGCGACGATCGGGATCCCCATGCGCTGGGCTTCCGCGACCGCGATCGCTTCCTTGCGGGTATCGATGATGAAGAGGATCCCGGGCGGATCCTTCATTTCCTTTATTCCGCCGAGGTTCTTCTGAAGTTTGGCCCGCTCTTTGGCGAGGGAAGCGATTTCCTTCTTGGTGAGGTTCTCGAAAGTACCGTCCACCTCCATCTTCTCGAGTTTCTTGAGCCTGAGGAGGGATTTCTTGATGGTGGAAAAGTTGGTGAGCATGCCGCCCAGCCAGCGGCTGTTCACGTAGAACATCCCGCAACGCTCGGCTTCCTTCTGGATAGCCTGCTGCGCCTGCTTCTTGGTGCCGACGAACATGACGGTTTTACCGCCCGCGACGGTCTTGCGGACCGCGTCGTAGCCTTCCTTGATGGCCTGGATCGTTTTTTGGAGATCGATGATGTGGATACCGTTGCGTTCCGCGAAGATGTACTTCTTCATACGGGGATCCCAACGCTTTACCTGATGGCCGAAGTGCACGCCCGATTCGAGCAGGCTCTTCATCGTAACTACTGCCAAAGTGTCCTCCCGGGTCGATCCGCAACGCGTGCCGATGGTTGGGCCTTCCGGTCCTCGACAGCGCGTCAGAGCGACGCCTTCCCTCTATCTCACCGATCCGGACTGGCCGGACGGCGGAAAATGCGAACGGCTAGGAACCCGAAAGGGAATAGCCGTTCTGCCGTAACATCGCATAAAACACATGCAATGGCAAGCCCACGATAGAACTGTACGAACCGCGGATCTCCTGCGCGAAGCAGCCGGCGACCCCCTGTATACGGTATGCGCCGGCCACGCCTTGCCATTCCCCGGTATCCAGGTACCAGTCGAGCTCCGCTTCCGAAAGCTTGATGAAGTCGACCGAACTGACGCTGGAACGGCAGTCGATGGTTTTTGACCGACCGTTATACAGGGCCAGAGCAGTGACGACCTCGTGGGTGCAGCCTGAAAGTTCCAGCAGCATCCTCCGCGCATCATCCTTGTCGGCAGGCTTCCCGAAGATGCCTGATCCTGAGACGATCAGCGTGTCCGCACCGAGAATCCAGGGCGGCATCCGGTCCTGAAGCGCGACCATGACAGCCTCAACCTTCCGTCGGGCGATCGATTCGGCTTGCGTGACGCTGCTCAAGGCCGGATCCAGGGCCTCGTCGACGCTCGAGGGCATGATGCTGAACGGCAGGCCCAACATTCGGAAATACTCCTGCCGTCTGAGCGAGCCCGATGCGAGAATGATCGGTTCCATAGGTCGGGCATCATCCGCGCGCGCGCCTCCTGTGTCAATCCGGCTCCGTATTGACAGCGGAAACCCATACGAGGTATTTTACGGTAACGAGAGATTAGCTCATATGGATAGAGCGTTGGCCTCCGAAGCCAGAGGTGGCGGGTTCGAATCCCGCATCTCTCATCAGAAACGTGTCGATGTAAAGCGATTCCGGAAGCATCTTGCCGGATAGAAAAAGCCGCCCTCGGTAGGGCGGCTTTTTTTACGGGTCCGGACGTCGATCCCTACTTTTTCTGGGCTCCGTATTGCCTTAGCTTGCTCAGAACGTCGCGGGCGCGGGCCTGGACAGGTCGGATGTAGGGCCCCTCGGCGATGCGCATGATGGTCCGTATGGAAGAGGCGTCCTTGATGCCGCCGTTTTTCGCCGCGAGGGCTTCAAAGGCGTCCAAGGCCGCAAGTGCCAGGGTATTGTCCGGGTTCAGGATGTCGAAGCGCGTTACGATCCACGATATGGTCGTGGCGGTTTCGTCATTCTCGTTCAGCCCGATTTTCGAAAGCGATTTGATGGCTTCGGTGAGGACCATCGGTTCCGGATCCGCCAGGACGATCTTGAGAAGGGAGTCCTTGGCCGCTTCGCCTCCGAGCTCGCCCAGGTATGCGGCCGCCTTCGCCCGAACGTCGGGGTAGTTGTTGGTCACCCGTCCGAGACCGCCCTCTCGGCTCTTGTTGAGCACGCCTTCGAGCGCCATATATTCAAGGGCTTTCTGGATTTCCTCGGACCCGCGGCCGGCTTCGATGGCGTCGCCGATGTACTCAAGTGCAACGAGCTTCATATCGCGGCTTTCGGCCCTCGACTGCTCACGAATGACCATGACTTCGATCGATTCCTGCAGATAGGATTCCTCGACCGATAATTCCTGCTTGGCGGCGTCCGTTTGAGCCATCGCGCCAGTCGCCGAAGCGACGACGGCGATAAAAAGGGCAAGTATACGCTTCGCGATGTTCATAGAATCCTCCCGATATGCCGGCGCTGCGGCATCAGCCCACTATTTTCCATCCGCCCTCCGTCTTTTCCAGATCGTACAGGCGAAGTCTTTGCCCCTTTGCGTTTATAGTAAAAGCTTTTACACGATTCTGCCCTATGAATTCAATATCGTCCACCCGGTCCTTCGCGCGCGAAGGCACGACGACATAAATAAAATAATCGCGAAGTTCCGTTAGCACTATGTTTTGTTTCTTGAGCACCGAAAAATCCGACATGCGGCTGAGGAATGCCTTATCGCTCATCGCCCTGCGATACTCAGCACCGAGGAATTCGGTCCAAGTCTGGAAATCCTTGGTACGGATGATTTCGTTGAGCCGGGAAATGAGTTGCTGGACATCGGTCTTGGTCGAATCGAAGACTTCCCGGGTGATCGTCGATGGATCGAAAGGGACTTCCTCCACGGGAACGGCTAATTCCACAGCCGGAGGTTGTTCGGCTTCTTCTTCGATCTGCGGCTCCGCGGCAATCGCGGGTTCTTCGGTGACGACACTGGCCTCATCGGCAGGGGTTTCGGCCTTTGCCGGTCCCGCCGCCGGAGCTTCCTCCACCGGGGTCGCAACCGGCGTTTCGATCGACGGTGCCGCAACCGACGAACATGCGACGATCAAGCAGACGAGCAGGACATACAAGTTGGCGCGATGGTACGGCTTCATATCCGGTATATTCTATCCGACGCATCCCGTCGCGTCAAACCGGATATGCCATTTCCAAGCAATACCTTGCGATATCGGTGCCGGCTGTTGACCGCGATCGGCCCCTCGGGTATGGTTCCGGGTATGTTGCGCGCCGCTTTCCCTGGTTCCTTCGATCCTCCGACCTTCGGACACCTCAACGTCGTCGAACGGGCTGCCTCCATATTCGACGAACTGCTGATCGTCGTGGCGGTCAATCGGCAAAAGAGCTACACCTTTTCTCCCGAAGAACGGATAATCCTGATGCAGGAACTCGTCCGGCCTTGGCCGAACGCGTCCGTCGCCCTCTGCGATACCCTTGTGGTCGATTTCCTGAAAAAACGGGAAATCAGGGTGCTCGTGCGGGGCGTGCGGGGAGTCACCGATTTTTCCTATGAATTCGACCTATCGATGATGAACCGGGGTTTGAATCCTGATATCGAAACAATTTTCATGACCACGGACCCGAAATACTTCGTCCTCCGCTCGTCCGCGATCAAGGAACTCGCTTCTTTCGGGGGCGATGTATCCACGATGGTGCCCCCGCAAGTCGCCGCGGCGCTCAAGGAACGGCTGGGCGGATAAGATTGAACGCGTTATTGACAAGCGCCGACGCTTCAGCTAGATTGTGTCATACTCTTCCGGGAAAAATGATCTAAGCGAGGTTATCATATGGCAGTTCCTAAGTTTAAGACGTCGAAAGCCCGCACACGACGTCGCCAATCCATCAATATGAAACTAGTCGCGCCGACCCTCGTCGGATGCGGCAATTGCGGCAATCGTATTCTTCTGCACCGCGTGTGCCCGAAGTGCGGTTTTTATCGCGGTAAGCAAGTCGTCGTGCCTCAGGCCAACGGCTAGCGAACGATAAGGAGATAGCAGCAATGGATGAATTGTTTGAGAAAATCAAGAAGTTGATCGCCGACAAACTCGAGATCGACGCCGGAAAGGTCAGCCTTGACGCTTCGTTCCGCCAGGATCTCGGCGCCGACAGCCTGGACACCTACGAACTCGTGTACGCCATCGAAGAGGAGATGGGAATTTCCATCCCCGATGAGAAGGCCAATGAGTTCGAAACCGTCCGGGACGCCTACGACTACATCAAGTCCCAGCAGAAGTAGGCCGGTGTCGGAGCGAGCCGCCGGGAAGGAATCCGTTTCCGGCGTCCTTCCCTCCGTCGATCCCGATCGGCGAAAAAAACTCGCGGTCTTTCAGAAGACCGTGTCGATAAGGTTCAGGAGCCCGGAGCTTCTGAACCTTTCTTTTATACACCGTTCCGCCTCGAACGAGAATGCCGACAAACTCAACAACGAACGGCTGGAATTCCTCGGGGACGCCATTCTTGGCGCGGTGACCGCGACCCTGCTTTTTTCACGCATGAAGGACCGCAGCGAAGGCGACTTGGCCAAGGTCAAGTCCGTTGTGGTTTCCGAAGAGAGCCTCGCGGAAATCGCTTTCGGTCTCGGCATGGATGCGCTGGTCGTCCTCGGCAAGGGCGAGGAATCGTCCGGCGGCAGGCTCAAGAAGGCCATCCTTGCCGACTCGCTGGAAGCGCTGATCGGCGCCCTGTACCTGGATTCGGGCTATGCGAACGCCTTCGGCTTCGTCGAGCGCATCGTGACTGCCGGGATCGACAGGGTGCTCGAGGATAGGCACCGAAAAGACTACAAAACCCTTTTGCAGGAACTGAGCCAGAGACTCTTCAAATCCTACCCGGCATACAGGCTGCTGAGAAAGTCCGGTCCCGATCACGATCGTCAATTCTGGATGGAAGCGGTCGTAGACGGAATAACCTACGGTCCCGGCGCCGGTAGGAACAAGAAGGACGCCGAGCAGGCCGCCGCGAAGCTGGCGTACGAAGTATTATTAAAAGAAGGAAGTCAGTAGCCGGAATCCGGCAGTCCGCGGATGATAGCCAGAAAAAAAACGGCTGAGGCTTGTGAAAAAAACTACAAGTAATTTTTGACGGCTCTCGGCCACCGGCTCTCG
>DPXI01000079.1 GCA_003527485.1 Treponema sp.
GCCCGTCTCCGAGGCGCCCGTCGTGAAGTTCAGAGTCAGCACGTCGCTGATCTTCCGCCATCCGCTCGCCGGACTGAAACCGGATCCCGTCACCGTCGGATAGTTCGCGTCGATCTTCGGACTCGCCGCTGGAGCCGTCGCGTACGGCGCCAGCATCGAGTTCCCCGCCGCGTCAGTTAGCGTGATCTCCACCGGCACCGCGTTCGCGCTCGTCCGGTCGGTGTGCCCGCTCAGGACCGTATACGCCTTCGAGTAGCTTGTCCCGCTCCCCGTCAGGACTCCCAAGGCGTCCTGTCCGTTCACCTTCACCGTCGTCGCGACCAAGTCCGTCTCCGACGCGCCCGTCGTGAAGTTCAGAGTCAGGACTTCACCGATTTTTTGGATTCCGTCAACATTCGGGTCCGTCCACGAGAATGTCGCTCCAATCACCGTCGGCCGATGCGCATCGATCGCCGGACACTGCGTCGCCGCGGGCGACGTCTCATACGCCGCCGCCATCGGATTACCCGCAGGATCGTATAGCATTACGCTTATCGCCACCTGCGCGTTCTCCGCGACATCCACATCCTCTTCGACGACGGTATAGGTAACCGTATAGATACCGTTTTCGTGGTCCGTAAAGCCCGTTGTAGCTTTCCCGTTCACGTTGATAATCCCCGCGCTCAAGCCGCTCTCACCCGCGGAGATCGTCATCACGACCGTCTGTCCGATACGTCGCCATCCGCTCGCCGGCAGGAACGATACGCCCGACACAACTGGGGTGGTCCGATCAAGGACGATCGAATCGGTCCCCGTCACCGTGCGCGTATTGCCCGCGGCGTCTACGGCCGTGATCGCGTAGGCCACCACGCCTTCGGGATCTCCCGTGGCGACGGTGTAGGTCGAAGTAAAGGCAGGTCCGGTCCCTGCCTCGTACGCCGGCCTGCTCGCTATCGTTGTTACGGGAGTGGCTGCAAGACCGGAGACAGCGTCAGATGCCGTGAATTCCATGGTCAAGATCGTTCCGATTCGAGCGTATGTGGGCTCGCCGTTATTCGAACTCATGGATACGAAGGAAACCGTCGGCGCGAGCCGATCAAGCGTTATCGTCCTTGAAGTCTCGATCACGTTCCCCGCCGCGTCCTTCACCCGCAGGTACACCGTATGTAGTCCGTCAATATCCGAAAGCGCGAAGGTCGTCGGCGCCGCGCCGTAGGTCCCAGTATCCACCGCGTTCTCAGTAACCTGGTACGTCAATGCGCCACTGCCGGTCGTTCCCGCGCCCGGATCGCTCGCGGAAATCGCCAGCGTCAATGTCCTGTTCGTCGCCTTGGAGTAAGCCGCTCCGGTGTCAAGGGTGAAGGTCGCGAGAGTCGGATCGACTCGATCCAGGAATATAGAGTCCGAGACCGTCGTCACGTTGCCCGCGGCATCCTTGACGTGCAGGTAGACTGTGTGAGTTCCGTCGGAATCGGCAAGCTCGAAGGATGTCGGAGCCGCCGGACTCCACGTTGAACCGGGCGTCGCGCTCTCGCCGATCTGGTAGACCAGGCCACCGCTGAGCGCGTCGCTGGAGTCAAAGCCGATCGTCGCGGTGCGGTCCGCCGCGTTCGTGAAGGCCGCGCCGGCATCGGCAGCGAAATTCGTCACGGTCGGAGCCGTCCGATCGAAGAGCACGTTGGAAAGCGCGCCGTTCGTCGTCTCGTCGGTGATTCTGGACGTGTCCTCTATCTTGATATAGAAGGTCAATACGCCTTCGGAATCGTCCTCTGCAAGCACGTAGGTCGCCTCGTATTCGTGGGTGATTCCGGAACCGCCGATTTCCTCGATATCTGCTTCGGGGAGCACATGGTCCAAGATGCGGACGATCGGGAGTCCCGCGAGAGGCGCCTTGCCCTCTGTCGCTGTAAAGGCTATCCGAACCGTATCGCCTGTCTTCGCGTATTCCTCATCACCGGTATCGACGGAACTCAAGGATACGCCGGAAATCGACGGAGCGGTCTTGTTGAAGAAGACGCTCGCGTCCTGGATCGGGTCCTCGGCTCGTGACGTCTCGGTCACATTGCCCGCGATATCCACGATGGAGACGGTGTACGGAACATCGCCTTCAATGTCGTCCGACGTCATCGTCCAAATCGCTTCGTAGCGGAGGCCGCCGCCCTGGATTTCCTCGGCGACATCCGCCGCAACAGTATGTCCCGCGATGGATACGACGGGCGTTGCAGCGATTCCTGAATACGAATCGCGCTCGACGAAGGACAACGTCACGATCCGCCCGATCCGCGCGAAGCGGGCGTCCGTACCATCAGAACCAAAGGTCAGATCAGTGATGGTCGGAGCGACGGTGTCAAGCCTGACTGATGCTCGGGAATAGGAGGAAGAACTGGCCGTCGCGTTCCCCAGGTCATCCCGGTAGCGCGCCCAGATGCCATATTCGCCGTCCGCTGCGCTCGGGGAAAGGGCGACCGCGTGGGTCGCAAGGGCGGGAGTCCATTCGGTCCACGAAGATCCGCCGTTCGAAGTGAAGGAGACCTCCACTTCGGCCGGGTCGCAACCGAGGCCCGCGGCGCCGTCGGTGACGGATTGGGTGACGTTGGCGACAGGTGATATGACGTACTCGGCTGTCGTCACAAAGTCCGTGGAGAAGGGAGCGGTCGTATCCAGTACGATCGTCCGGGTTTCGGCTTCGCTCCGATGGCCAAAGGTATCCTCAAGTTCGACGGTGATAGTTTTCTCACCATCGTCTGCCGTTGCGAGAATATAGGAAATATTCTGTAGGTACTCGCGATTCGCGTAAGTCTCCTCTCGGACCGCGGATTCTCCGTCGCCCGTTTCGGTGAGCGTCATCATAACCTTCGAGTCAGTGTCGTCGAAGTTGAGGTTGACTACGAGAGCCCTGGTCGCCACACGCTCGCCCTCCTCGAGGGCGACGGAGCCGAGCAACGGTTTAAGCTCGTAAGTAATCAGCACTGGGGCGCTGTCATCGACGCTTTTACCAGTGATAAAGAACCACTCTTTCTCTTTCAATAAGGAAAGACCCAAGCTGTCCCGTGCGGTCGCTCCGATCGTGAGGGTAACGGTCGCGTACTTGTCGAAGGCCCTTCCCTGCAGGAAGGAAAGGGTCAGGTCGTAACCGCTTTCATCAAGCGAAATAGAGAACGCGTCGGAAAGGTCGACGGGTGGTAGCCCCGACTGCTTATTCGAAACCGTCACATTACCGCCGAGCACGAAGGAGTCGAGGTCCATAACCTTTGAGAATGAGACGGTAAGGCTCTGGTTCAGAGGGACTCCCTGGGTGGCCAGGGGCGCGGATAGAAAATCCGCGGTCGGCTTCTCGTCCATTTCTGCCACTATCGCGAAAGGAGCGCTTGCGGATTTGATGATGACCGATGTGCGCCTGGAGGTCGCGTCCGCAAATTCGACTGTCGCGCCTTCCCCTACAACGGACCAACTAAGAAAATCGTTCCCGGGGAATGGGGAGGCATCGATCACGAACGGAACGTCGATTTTTATTTCTGTTTTACCCTGCGGATTTGTCGCCCCGAAGGCGTTTTCAAGCTCATTCTGCGAGGAATGGATATCCACCATCACCTTTTCCGCGTTGGCGACCTTCACTTCTTCCTTGATCCGGGTCTTCAGGTCGTCGCCGCCCAGGAGGTTTTCGCAGGAGGACAGGATGAGGGAAACGGCGGCGCAAAAAATTGCTACGCGCGCGATGCCGGATTTTGCGTACTTTTCGTTACTCATCATTTCTCCCGTCCTAGCTTTTCCGAATATTCCGTTTCAGCGAAAAAATCGAAGAAATCGATCGCATCCAGGGCCCGGATAGCTATCGGGCCGTTCGTCGGCAGGTTTTTTCCTGCGACGAAGCGGAGCGCCTCCGCCCCGTCCACAAACGCGGTAACCGTGCCGCCGGAAGCCTCGTATTCGATCCTGTAGTCGTGCCGGCTGAACAGGTCCGTCCCGAGCGGCGCGTCGTAAACGAGCCTCAGATCCGACGTTCCGTACGAACGGTATGCCTGCACCCGAGTTGCCGCCTCTCCGTAGGTTTTCTCGTCATGCGTGAACCAGACCAGGAAAGACGAACCGTAGCCGTAACCCCTCGGATTAGGCTCTCCTTCCACAAGAAGGTGGAGGCCGAAGCCGACCCAGTCGCGTCCGGTCGCCTGGGCGCTGAAACGGTAACGCACCATCCAGCTTTCCGCGGTCGCCTTCGCTATCAGTTTTGCGAACAGCTGTTTCGTATCCGTCTGCGACGCCGCGTTGCCCTTCATTGACCATGCTCCGAACTCGCCCTTGAAGGACGCGAAGCCCGAAAGAATTTCCTGAAAATCCGGAACCTGCGGCTCGATCCGGACCGGTTCGACAATCGCCGGTTCAACAATCTCCGGTTCGACCGGAACCGGTTCGACGGAGACTGGTTCGACGATCACCGGTTCGATGGAGACGGTTTCAGCTTTCTTCCCGGGTTCGACCGCTACCTGGACTTGCTCTATCGCTTCAGGAATTGTCTCAACGGGAACCGCTTCCGCTTCCGGAATCGCGACCGTTTCTTCAATCGGAGCAACATTCTCTATGGTCGGTAAAGGTTCCGCAACTTCAACCAGCGGCTCTTCGGCGACGGCGACTGTCGGCGGAGTTTCCAACCTTCCATCCAAGGGTTCTTCAGTAGGCTCAGCCGGTTCCTCGGCGGACACTTCCGGCTCCTCTGCAACCGCTTCCTCCACCGTTTCGACCGGTTCGGGCGCTTTCTCTACAACGGCAGGCTTCTCCACCACGATCACCGGAACAGGGACCACTTCGGTCTTGGGAACAATGATCGCCGGCTTCTCCGCTTCCCGCGCGACGGTCTTTTCCTGGATGTCCCTATCGATAGGCGCCGTGCCGATGACGGGCGGGCGGGCGGCGGCATTGACGGGTGCCGCTTCGAGAAGCGGCTTCGCGGCCGCAGGCGGCTGCACGCTTGCAGGCGGCTGCACCGTCTTCTCAAGGATATCCCGGTCCTCCGGCGCCGTGAAGGAGATGACGGGGGCGGCAGGCACTGAAACCGCCTTGGCGGCTGCCGCCCTGGCAGCCTCAACACGTGCGGCCTCGGCTCGGGCGGCCTCGGCTCTGGCGGCTTCAGCGCGGGCTGCAGCCTCCAGCCGGGCGGCCTCAATTCGGGCAGCCTCGGCTCGTGCAGCCTCCAGCCGGGCAGCCTCAACACGGGCGGCCTCAATTCGGGCAGCCTCGGCTCGGGCAGCCTCCAGCCGGGCGGCTTCGGCGCGGACGGCCTCAACACGGGCTGCCTCCGCTCGGGCTGCCTCGGCCCGGACGGCCTCAACACGGGCAGCCTCCAGCCGGGCGGCTTCGGCGCGGACGGCCTCCAGCCGGGCGGCCTCCGCTCGGGCGGCGGCTTCCAGGCGGGCGGCATTTACACGCTCGGCTTCAAGGCGGGCAGCCTCGGCGCGGGCTGCGGCTTCCAGACGGGCGGCCTCGGCATGCGCGGCTTCGGCACGGGCGGCCTCGGCCTTGTCCGCTTCGGCGTTCTCGGCTGCGATACGGGCTACTTCGGCCTTCGCCGCGGCCTCGGCGCGGGCGGCCTCGGCCTGCTCGGCTTGGATACGGGCCGCTTCCGCACGCGCATCTTCGACCCGGGCGGCCTCAACGCGCTCGGCCTCGGCGCGCGCCGCTTCAATCCGCGCCGCTTCCAAACGCTCTGCTTCGATACGGGCGGCTACAATACGGGCCGCCTCGGCGCGTTCCGCTTCCCGGCGCGCGGCCTCAGCACGCTCATTCTCGACGCGTGCGGCTTCAATCCGGGCTACTTCGATACGCTCAGCTTCAATTCGGGCAGCCTCGGCGCGTTCAGCTTCAATCCGCGCGGCCTCGGCACGCGCCGCCGCGGCGCGCTCAGCCTCGGCACGCGCCGCTTCAGCGCGCGCCGCTTCGGCCCGTTCCGCTTCGATTCGCGCGGTATCCGGAGCGGGACGTTCCGGCTCCACCGTCCGCTTCACCTCGACGGCCTCGCGGGATGGATTCTCGATCGCGCCGACATCCGCAGGAGAGGTCTGCGCGGATCGCGGCGGAATCACGGAAAGCCAGCGGACGGAGGCGGCGCGTTCTGAGAGTGACCAGGCGCGGCCGACGCCGCCGAAGATGGAAGCGAGGTAGCCGTATTTCCCCGCAAGGGCCGGATCCAGCGCCCGCAACTTTTCGTAACTTTCTGTGGCTTCCGAGAAGCGTTCCAACTCGTATTGGCAACGCGCGATTCCCAGCACGGACTCGGCGTTATCAGGAGCCAAGGACAGGCTCCATTGGTAATACTGGATACCGAGTTCAAAGTCCTTTCTGAGGAAGGCGATATGAGCCAGGTTGATCCAGGCGGGCGCGAAGTTTTCCTTGGCCGATTCGCCGAACTTCGACCATGCTTCCTTCAGCATACCGTAACGAGCGTAGGCGATGCCGGCTTCGTTCAGGGCCGTCGCAGGCGGCCGGTCAACCCCGGGGGAAGAGGTCGCGAGAGCGGCGATTTCCACCTCTATCTCGCGGACTGCATAGCGGTCCAGGGACTGGTCGAAGGCGCGCATCGTCTCGGCTTCATCGGGCAGCAGGAAACGGGGATTCACGTTCGCCACGCCGACGGCCTTATAAGCCTTCCAGTTGGCTGTCATGGGGTAGAACTTGGCTTCGCCGCGCAGATCGTTGTCGCGCCACTCCTTGGCGCCGACGCGCCAAGCCTTGACGAATCCGTCCTTGATCATGGTGATTTCCAGGGGTACCCACGCCTTCCCGTCCTTCACGAAGAACAAATCGCGATCGTAAACGGAAGAAACCGCCTCGGTCGGGTCGCCTTGCAGGGCGAAGGCCACGTAGATATGGCCGGGGATAGTGACGAAGGCGGATTCAATGCCGAGGGATTGGAGCAGGGAAGCGAACAGGATGGAGAGGTCGTCGCAGTCCCCGCCGCGATAGGACAGGGTCTGGTACGGGAACTGGAGGTAGTCGATGGTCTCCTCGTCGCCGGAAAGAGCCACGTAGGAGCTTGATGGATCCACCACGTAGGCGATCCCGAACAGCCTCAAAGCTTCGAACAGGCCGACGGCGTTCTGGAGGTTCGCATCCATGCCCGACCGCATCCGGTCCCGGATGATGCCGCCGACGTAGCGGGAGAACCAGAGCACCGCCGGATCCTGCGCCGAAACGAAGGCGGCCGCCCGCCTGTCATCGCTCCAGGTCATCGCGTTCCGGTGCTGGAGGGAGAGCGTTACCGGAACCACGAGTTCCCGTTCGGCGCCGATGAGCCGGTATTCGGCGCGGATTTCCGATTTTGTCAGCGAGCTCTCCGTTAGGGAGAGCATGCTCTCGTCGAACAACGCCTTTACGGGAACGGTCACCGATTCGCCGGGCGCAAGGGACGGCACCGAAATGCAGGTCTTGGCCCGAGACATGTATGCGGGCGCCAGGAAGGTGACGCTGAGGTCCGTGATAGTGGAAGCTTCGTCGTTGCGCAGGACTATCTTTCCGAAAGGATTGTCGTCGTAGAACGAATAAAACACAGGGAAGACCTGATCCATCCTTATCGAATCCACGCGCAGGCGGACGTCGGCGCGGTCCAATCCGGCAGGCCGGAGCGAAAGGTAGGCCCCCGCCCGCGCGGAATCCAGCAGGACGCCCGACCGTGCCTGCAGGCGCGAGGCGCCGACTTCGGCCCAGAGGGTGGCCGCCGGCGAGATCCTCCAGCCGATTTCCGCCTGGGCGTTATAGGAAACGCCGTTCGCGATCGCATCGACGTACCTGGCGGAATACAGCCCCAGGCCGCCCCCGAAGCGCAGAAAGAAGCTGCCGGAAGGCATGAACGTAGCGGTCGCGGCAAGCGATCCTTCGGAGACGCCCAGCAGGGAGGCTCCGTCCACCGGCAGGGAGAGTTCTGCGTAATTCACCGAAACGCCGAAAGGACCGGGAAGGGCTAGCCCGAAACCCGCACCGTAGCCGAACCCGGCGCCGAATAATTCGGCGGAATCGAACACGGGCAATATGCCGCGCCCCCCGAGCCTGACATCCAAACCTTCAAGAGGAAAAGCTCCGAGAACCGGAGCGATAATAATCGAAAAGAACAAAGCGAGGAGCGGACGAAGGTCCCTGATCCTGTTCCTGATCGCGCGCCGCCTTCCGATCGCCGACACGCGATCTTCTTTTATTCTTCGGTAGCCCACGGCAGCGGTCCGCCCGTCTCGGCGGCAGCCGCGCGCGAAGCGCCCGAGGCGACGTTGGAGGAAAGGTAGGCATAGCGGGAAGCGAAATCGTGATCCAGCCGGTCCACGCGGGAGAAGAGGTCGTCGGCGTCCTCGTAGGCGTCCAGCTCGTACTTGGATCTTGCCAACCCCAGCAGGGCCGCCTTGTTCTGCGGATCGACGGCGAGCGCTTTGGCGTACATAGTCGCGGCGGTTTCGTAGTCCGCCAGCAGGAAAACGGTATTGGCCAGATTGATGAGAGCGGAGGAAGATCCCTTTTCGATCGCGCGGGTAAATTCGCGCCGGGCATCGTCGAGCAGGCCGTAGCGGGCATACAGTATGCCGAGCGAATTGATCTGCCGTGCGGTCCCGCCGTTCGGTCCCATATCGGCGACCATACGCTTGGCGCGTGGCTCCACTTCCATGGCCACGAAATTTCCCATCGCGTTCTCGAAGGCATTGGCGACGAGGCTTTCCTTGGGCTTGGGTACGGAACGGTCAGCCTCGGTGACCCCGACGGGCGGGTATTCTTTCCATGCGTCTTTCAGCGAATAGAACAATGACTCCCCGTCTTTCCCGGCCGCTGCGTTCCATTCCTCGGCGCCCCGCTTCCACGATGACAGGAAGCCTTCGCGCACCAACTTGGGATCCAGGACCACCCAGGCTTTTCCGTCCATCCATGCGAAGGAACGATGGTCGGTGAAGGCTTTTCGGGCTTCCTCGTCCGGAGCGTCCAGCGCGAAGGCGACTAGCATCCCCTGCTCCAGGGGAATCAAGGCGCTCGTCAAGCCGACGGACTCCATGGAAGCCGCCAGAAGGATCGCGACATCGTCGCTGTCGCCGCCCTTGTAGGCGAAGGTCTGGAAGGGATACTGGATATAATCCACGCGGGCAGAATCGGCACGGCATTCGGCGTAGGGAGCTGACGGATCGACGGTCCAGACGATGCCCGTGAGCCGCATCGTTTCGAAGACGCCGATGCCGTATTGGAGCGCGTGGTCGATCTCGGGCCGGATGCGCTCGCGCACGAGCCCCGCGGCGTACTTGGAGAGGTCGAGCACAGCGACGTCGTTAGGAGAGACGAAGGCAGCCGCTATGCGCGGATCGGCCCAGGTGGATGCGTTCCGGTGGTTGAAGGAGATGGAAGCGGGAAAGGATCTTTCGATCTTTTCGTCTAGAATGCGGAAAGTCAGTTTGACGGACCCTTCCACCTTGGTGCCCTCGGTGAACTCCAGGCAACGATCGCCTACGACCGCGAGCAGGGGAGCTTCCGCCGTATCGCCCCGCTGGATGCTCTTGAAGGTAGCGCAGACGGTCTCGCTCGCATTTTCGCCGAGCATCGCGAAGCTGACGACGACGTCCCGTATCTCGGCGCTTTCCTTGTTGACGATACGGATGCCGCCGAAGCTCTCCTTGTCGTACGCGTAGTAACGGATCGGGAAGACGTTTCCCCTCTGGAACGTCTCAGCATAGACCCCGGAGGCTCTGCCCGCCGTGGAACCGATGCCGAAATCCACAACGAATCCGAGCGAGATACCGTGGTACAGTGGCTGTCCGGGGGTGGGCGAATTGGCGTAGGAAGAATAGTCCGCGAGAGCAAGCAGGCCGAAGGAGGGAGTGAAGCGATAACCCGCTTCAAGACGGGTCTTCCAATACAGGTCATTGCGGCTGTCCTCTCCCAGAACCGCCTGGAACAAGCCCCCGGAGACTCCCGCCCGGAGCTTCAGGCGCGGGATGGGAAAAACGGCATAGGAAACACCGGCACCGCCGTTGTACAGGCTGAGGGCGTCTGAGGTTCCGCGCAGGGGGGCCAAGTGAAGGCCAACTTCGATATAAGGCGAAAACGCGCCCGAGAATACCGCATCGGCGGTCAGGGTGCCGCCTCCGCCCAACGAGAAATCCCCTTTCGAACCGCCGTCCAAGGGAATTGCCAGTTCGGGATCGAAGCGCACGGCGAAATCGATACAGGGAACGGTTCCGCCCATGGCAAAGAAGAGAAAGAGCATGGCGGCGAACGAGGATCCGCCTCTCTTCATACGCTCCTCCAACTTTATCAGTACTTATCTACTTAATTATAGCACGTTCCGGTTCACAGTATCACCCGGAAACTGAAATTCGTTACTATCGCATTGAATCCGTCAGGGCCGCCTCAACCGCGTCGACAACCTCGTCGGGAGTGGATGCCCCGGCAGTGAGCCCCACTCGCTCGTAACCGAAAAGCTCCTCCGGCAGTTCCCCCACTTCTTCTATATGCCAGGCCGGCTTGCCCAGTTGGACGGCGAGGGTATGCAGGCGTCTGGTATTGGCCGAATCCCTCCCTCCGACAATGACGAGGGCGTCGCATTCGGCCGCCAGGTCCTGGAGGGCGGCGAGCCGGTCGGCGGTCGCGGGGCAGATGGTTCGGGATACGGTCGCATCGGGGAAAAACCTGATGATCTCTTCGGCGATCGCTCCGTATTCCTGCGCGCTGATGGTGGTCTGGGCGATCAGGGCGACTTTCGCGTCCGGCCGCGCCGCTTTCAGGCGCTCGGCCTCCGTTCGGGCGTCCTCCGTGGAGGCGACGATGATGCCGGAAGGCGCGTAGCCCGCGATCCCGACGATCTCCGCGTGCGTCCGCTCCCCGACGAGGAACAGGACGAAGCCCTTGGCGAAGAAATCGGCAGCTTCTTTTTGGCTGCTTTTCACGCGGGGGCAAGTCGCGTCCACCACCCTGCCGCCTTTCAATTCAAGGAGGCGCAGGGTTTCAGGCGGCACGCCGTGTGCCCTGACGATGACCGAGGCGCCGTCCATGCGATCGGGCAGTTCCCCGACGGAAAGAGGCTGGACTCCCTTGGCCGAGAGGACCCGCAGTGCAGCGGGATTGTGGATAAGGGGACCGAGGCTGTAGACCGGTCCGCCGCCCTCGGCCGCAACCCTGAGCGCCATATCCACCGCCCGCCTGACGCCGCCGCAGTAACCGCACACCTTGGACCGGATGACTATCATACCTCGACGCTCCCATGCCGATACCCTTGAGCCATTTTCAAAAGTCCCCGACTTTTGAAATTTCTTCCCCAAAAAAAAGCCCGACGCGACGCGCCGGGCTTTTTTTCATACAGGAAGAAAAACTTACGCCTTTTGCGGCGACGTGACTGTCTTCACTTTCGGTGCCCGCACAGCGCGCTTCTTGGCCGCCTCATCCCAATAATATACCACCGCCGAGGCGATATAGATGGTGGAATAGGTGCCCGAAATCATTCCGATCAGCAGGGCGAGCGCGAAATCCTTCATCGATCCTGAGGTGAACAGGAACAGCGACATCACGGCGAGCATCGTCGTGATGGTGGTGATGAAGGTCCGTCCCAGGGTCTCCGTGATTGCGCGGTTCATGCAGGACTTGAACGGGTCCTCGGGGTACAGCCTGACCGTCTCCCTGATCCGGTCGAAGATGACGATCGTATCGTTGATGGAATAACCCAGGATCGTGAGTATCGCCGCTATCGTAATGGTGTTGAATTCCATCCTCGTCCAGGCGATGAAAGCGATCATGATCAAGGCGTCGTGCATGATCGCCAAGACGGCTCCCGCAGCATAGCTCGCCTTGAAGCGGAACAGGGCGTAGACGAAGATGAGCACGAGCGTCAGCGAAACGAGCATGAAGGCCTGGTCGGTCAGGTTTTTGGAGAAACGGGAACCTACGTAATCGGTCCTGCTGACGGCGACTTCGCCGTCTCCGAAGGTAGCCGCGAGGGCGGAGGCGATATTCTCCGTCGTCGCCTTGGCGAATCCGTCGGTCGTGCCCTGGTCCTGGACGCGGATCATGAACTTCCGCTCTGGCCCCTTGCCCAGGCTCTGTACCGCCGCCGAAGCGACGGGAGCGAGGGCCTGGCGTACCTTTTCGATCGAAACCGGTTCGGCGTCGGGTTTCAATAAATGCAGAGCGGAAGGAGTCGAGCCGAGCCGCGGATTCTCGCCGGCGCTCGTGAGCAACCAGGATGAGGAAGCGTCGGGAGCGCGGACGTCACCGGCCGAAAGCCCATCCACCGTGGAAAGGGCGGCGGCGAGAGCGCCGACAGTCGGATACTGGGAGAAGGAGAAGGCATGAGTCGCTTTGTCGACGTCCGAACCGGAAACGACGATATCAAGCCGGTCTTTCTCCAGGGAAGCCGAAGCGACGCCCTTGCCGATGTACGTCATCTTGAAGGCGGTCGGCGCGAGCTGGATTTCCTGCATGAGTCCGGCCTGGAAATCCACGCCGAGGTTGAAACCGCCCTTGACGAAGTAGCCGGCCATTCCGGCGACGATCAATACGGCGGACAGTATCAAAGTAGGCCTGAAAGCCTTGGAAAATTCGATGATGCGTTTCATTTACTTGATCCTCCAGCTGATGGAGACCTTCTTCTGACCGAGGACGTCGGTGCCGAAGTCGAAGATCAGCCGCGATACGAAGAGTGCGGTGAAGACGGACGACATGACGCCGATCGCGAGGCTGACGGCGAAGCCCTGGATGGGGCCGGTGCCGAGCTGCGAAAGGAACATGGCGGCGATGAAGGTGGTGATGTTGGAGTCCATGATGGCCCAGAACGCCTTGTCGAAGCCCGCGTCCACAGCGGCCTTCCGGCTCTTGCCGAGAAGGAGCTCTTCCTTTATGCGCTCGAACACGATTACGTTCGCGTCGACGGCCATGCCGATCGTCAGGATGAAACCCGCGATGCTCGGCAGGGTCAGGGTCAGGTTGAACGCGGAAAGCACGCTGAGCATGAGGTAGAGGTTCAGGACCTGGGCGATGATGGCGTTGATGCCCGCGCCTTTGTAGTACAGGAGCATGAAGACCATGACCGCCGCGATGCCGCCGAGCAGGGCGTTGAAGCCCTGCTTGATGGTGTCCTCGCCGAGGGACGCGCCGATAGCCTGCTGGTTGACCGGTTCCAGTTCCACGGGAAGGGCCGCGGTGCGCAGCACGAGGGCGATGTTGTTAGCCTCGTCGGCGTCGAAGCCCGTGAGGCGCACGGAATCCCGGATCGCCTCCTGGATGCGGGCGCGGGACTTCACCTTGTCGTCCATGACGATGGTGAGGGTCTTCTCCACATTCGCGGAGGTGAGCTTGTAGAAGATCTCCCCGCCCTCGGCGTCCAGGATGAAGGTGACTTCGGGACGTCCGGTGATCGGATCGCGGTCCACGACGGCGTTCTTGATGTGATTGCCGTCCAGTCCCACTTCCTTCTTGATCACCATATAGCCGGACAACTCATCCAGGCCGTACCGGTCTTTCTCGTAGAAACCGCGGACCACTGTGTCGGCGGGGACGATAGTCGGATCCAGCAGCTTGCCTTCTCCGTCGAAGGTATTGGTCGGATTGGCCGCATAGTAGGAGGTGAAAGCCGTGGTCGCTTCCTCGTCCATCATATGGAAGGCGAGCTTGCCCTTTCCCATGATGATGGAGTTGATGCGTTCAGGATCGGCCGCGCCGGGAATCTCCACGTAGATCTGGTCCTCGCCCTGACGGCGGATGACGGGTTCGGTGAGACCGAAGCGGTCGATGCGGCTGTTCAGCACCTCGAGGCCGCGGTTCATCGCGTCTTCCCTGTCATCGGAATTCAGGTCGCGACCGAGCTTTTCCTTGATCGAGTCGAGGTTGGCCTGGATGACTACGCTCATGCCGCCGGAGAGGTCCAAACCGAGCTGTACGGCACTGGAATGGAGATCCTTCAGTTTCAGGACTTCCGTACGATAGCGGGACTCGATGGCCTCGAGGGCTTCGTTCTCACTCGCGAAGGCGGCGAGTACGGCGCGGGCGCTCCAGGAAGCGGGCGCGGGAAGCTTGGCCAGTTTGTAGTTCGCCTTGGCGGTCGCTACGAGGAAGCCGAGGTTCGAAGGGACGGCCGCCTCGGCGGATTCGCGCGCCTTCAGCTCGATTTCTTTCAAATCCGCCTGCGCCTTCCGGGTCGAATAGGTCTTGATCTGCTCGCGGGAACCGAGAGCGAGAGCCTGATCCTCTTTCGGAACCATAAAGTACCAGCGAAGTGTCGGGGAAAGGAATGCGAAGCATACCGCGATCGTCGCGAGGACGATGAAGAATCGATACCGTTTGCTCATGCCGTTGCTCCAGATTATCCGTCATGTTCGCACGGCGAAGGCGGAATGCCCTTCGCGCCGCGTGAACGGGGGATTTTTTACCGCGCCTCCCCGGAGTCGATGACCCGCGGAGAGGGCGGATGATGTTATTTCTTCTCTTCAGCTTTCGCCGCGTCGGCTTCGGCAGCCGGCGTTTCCGCGGTCGCCTCTTCCGCGGCCGCCGCGTCGGCGAGCGCTTTCTTGTCCGCTTTCTTGTCGATTTTCTTGGCGACCTTCGGCTCGACTTTGACGTCCGAGACGATGGTGGCGATCGCGCTGCGGGAATACTCGATCTTGCAGGTCTCGTCCACCTTGACGACGACGGTCGTGTCCTTGACCGCCTGGATCACGCCGTGGACTCCGCCGATCGTCACGATGCGGTCGCCCTTCTTGAGGGCGGACAGCATCCGCTCGGTATCTTTCTGCTTCTTGTTCTGGGGGCGGATGATCAGGAAATAAAAGATGAGGATGACGAGGCCAAAGGGGATGAAGGTCGTCAGCAAGGATCCCGTCGAACTCGGAGCGGCCTGCAGGAGCGATACGAACGTGGTACCCATTCCGGAAACTTCCTTAAGAGAGAGATTCCGGTAAAATAACATAGGCCATCCGCTCGGGTCAAGGCGGAGGGAGGATACGCAGGGAAGCCCCCGCTACAGCACTATGCAGCGCTTGGCATCCACCTCGATGACCCCGAACAGCCGGCTGAAGGGATTATCCAAGCCATAGGAAGTACCTGCGGACGCGTTGTACGCGGCTACGACCTCCTCCATTTCCTCCTGCTTTTTGGACCGGAGCGCCGAGCAATACGCCGCCCTGAACAGGCCGATACGCGCGAGTTCCCCGGTGGAAAAGTGACCGTACGTCTTTTTGGCCTGCCCGTCGACGACGGCTACAGGGCCATCGTACCCGATCGTGAACATGAAATCTTCGCGTGAAAGCATGGAATGACCTCGTCTGAAGCCGGAATTATGGTTTGGACTGGAAGGAGTATAAACGCAAGCGGAGGATTGGGAAAGATGCCGCCTTCGGTTCTCCGAACGGAAGGCGGTCCTGTCCCTCGTCAGTCGGCGCACTGCTAGTCTGCGCGCCGATCAAACGGCGCGCCGATTAAACGGCGCGCCGATTAATCGGCGACGGAGAAATCGCTCTTGCTGGCTCCGCACATCGGGCAGACCCAATCGTCGGGCAGGGATTCGAACGAGGTGCCGGCTTTCACGCCTCCGTCGGGATCGCCGACGGATGGATCGTAGATATAACCGCACACGTCGCAGATGTATTTCTTCATGTCTGGCTCCTTGCCTGTTTCTTCATGCCTTCCAGAGGCCGTGCAGGTTGCAATATTCCCGGGCGCTTACGGATTTCGCCTTGACGGTAAAGGAAGCCGTCGGCGCGTCGCCGGGTTTCAGGAAGCGCCGGTAGCTGACTCCGTCCGCGATCAACTCGATCCATTCGATATAATGCTTATCCTCCATCGGATGGGGGATGGAGCCGACGGTCACGGTGTAGCCGTCGGCGGTCTTCGAGATGACCGGAACGTGCTTCTCCTTGGAAGCGTCTACCGCGTTTTCCGTGAGAAGCTTCATCGCCTCGCCGCAGCAAACCAGGTCCCCGTCCCCGGCATGCAGGACTTCGACGATATTGCCGCATTTCTCGCACTTATAGATCTCTGATTTCATCGCCATGGATTACCGTCCTTATGGGTTGGAGTATTCTACCAATTTTCGCCGAGAACCTCGAAATATGCCTGGGGATGGGCGCAAGCGGGGCATGCTTTGGGCGCTTCGGTCCCTTCGAACAGATATCCGCAATTGAGGCAACGCCAGACGGTTTTGGCCTCCTTCTTGAACACCGTTTTAGCGTCGACGTTCTTCTTCAGGCCCTCGTAGCGCTTCGCGTGCTGCTTTTCCGCCACCGCGATCGAATCGAATACGGTCGCGACCGCATCGTAACCTTCCTCGCGCGCGGTCTTGGCGAATTCGGGGTACATCGTCTTCCACTCGTAGTTCTCGCCGCCGGCCGCGGCCAGGAGGTTTTCGCTCGTCGAGCCGATGACGCCCGCGGGGAAGGTAGCTTCGATCTTGACTTCGCCGCCTTCCAGGAACTTGAACAGGCGCTTGGCATGCTCCTTTTCCTGGTCCGAAGTCTCGGTGAAGATCAGGGATATCTGGATGAGGCCTTCTTCCTTCGCCTTGCTCGCGAAGTAGGTGTACTTGTTTCGCGCCTGCGACTCGCCGCAGAACGCGGTCAGAAGATTCTTTTCGGTTTTTGAGCCCTTCAGGGTTTTCATGTGTTTCCGCTCCCTTCGATAAAGATTGAAGCCGCGTCGCGAACGGACCGGCACCACTCGTATATTTTGGTGGCGTTCCCTCAACTTTTCAAGGGGCGATATAAGTATTTAGCGAATAATCGGAACGAATACCAAGACGAGCCAAGGAAAAATCGAATCGTACGGGATCGGCCGGATCGAAGTATCGCAGCGCTTCGGTCACCTCGAGCGCCGCCTGAAGGTCGGCGACGGGCCTTCGCGTCAACCCGAGCTCCAGGGCGATCCGGTGCACGTGGGTATCCAGGGGCATCACAAGTTCCGAGGGGTAAACGCCGGGCCAGCAACCCATGTCGATTTCATCGCACCGGACCATCCAACGGAAGAAAAGCATCAGGCGCTTGCATGCGCTCCCGTCGCGCGGGGAAGAGATCAGGTTCGCAGCAAGAGGAACCTTCGAGCCGAGTGCGGCGGCGGCTTCCCTGCAAGCCGCCAGCAGCACCCTGACGAAAGCTTCGGCGTGGCCGAGGAGCGACGCCGAAGGTCCCGCGCCGGAATAAGTTCCGCCGGGATGACTGCCGCCGGGGTAACAGTCACCGGGATGACTGCCGCCGGTGGCAAGGAAGGCGGCTTCCAGGGACCCGCAACGCTCCTGGATCATCCCGATGCCGGAAAGCAGGGACGCCATGTCGGTTCCGGAGAAGAAACGGTAGCGGTCAAGGCCGAGCGTCCCCCGGGTTCCCGTGGAGCCCAGCGCGCGCACGGCGGCCGACAGGTTTTCGCCGAAAGGAAGCAAAGCCCGGGTGCAGGCGTCGGCTATGGAGCGCGCGCGGCCGAGGGCGAGGCTGGCGCAGAACAGTCCGGCCATCTCGCGGTCGGCGACGCTTCCGTAACGCAGCACGACGAGCACCGGATCGGGATCGATAAGTTCGCGCCGATGGCAATCGACGTACACACGTTCCAGCAGGACGCCGAGTTCGTCGCGGGAAAGCGTCGGCCTCACGGAGCGATGCCGAGAGCGGCGGCGTATTCGGCCTGATAGCGTCGGAGCAGCGGGTTTTCGGGAGCGAGGGCAAGCGCCTGCTTCAGGTAGTACACGGCGCGGCGTTCGTCCTTGCGGAACCGATAGATCTCGAACATGGCCGTCAACGCCTCAAGGTTGCGCGGATTCTCGAACAGGCTGGACCGGAGGTCTCCCATGATCGCCTCCTCGTCCGTCCTGAGCCGGCTCCTCAGGTAGAAAAGCCGGCTCCGGTTCGCGCCGCCGGTCATGGTCGGCAGGCGCTGGTCCAGCAAGGTCGCGGCCTCGGCCTTCTTGCCGGCCGCCAGGAGAGCCTCGGCGTACAGGCCCGCCCACTCGTCGTTGGCGCTTTCCCTTTCAAGCAGCTCGCGGGCGACCGAGACGGCCTTTTCCGTTTCGCCCAGGCCCAGGTGCATGGCATAGGCGTACTTGAGGTCGGCCGAGGATCTGCGCTCGGCAAGGAGCCGGAGCACGAGGGGCTCGGCTTCCTGCCAGGCGCTCCGCGCGACGGCGTCCCGGGCGGCCAGGTCCAAAGCCGCGATGGCTACCACCGGTTCCGCGAGGAGCCTTTCCAGCAGGGCCCGGCCTTCCTCATTCTCTTCGGCGCGGGCGGATTCCAGCAGGATTCGCGCCGCGTAGGCGGCGGCTTCGGCGTCCCGGGGATCCGATCGGAGCAGGGACCGGAGATAGGTAAGCGCCGAATCCTTGTTCCGGTAGCCCTCCGCCTGCACGCGGGCACGCAGGAAAAGATAGAGCCGATTCGCCCCGTAGCTGGAGGCGAGGACGTCGAGTAGGGGCTGGGCTTGGGTGAACGAACCCTGCTCCACTAGGACGTGGGCCCGCATGAGCAGGAAGAGGGAGTCCTTGGCGTCGCGCTGCAGGATCTCGGCGATCGCCGGTCCGGCGCGGGACCAGTCGCGGGCCGCGTAATACGCCTTCGCGAGTTCCCGTTTTATGAGGAGATTGTCGGGGAAACGGACGATCAAATCCGCCAGGAGCGTCACGCCCTCCGCGGGACGTCCGAGGGCCGACATGGAACGCGCGGCGCCGACCACCGCCGGGTAGCAGTCCGCAGAACGATCTATGGCTTCACCGTAGGCGGCGAGGGCCATCTCCATGTGACCGCCGCGCTCGGCGACGATTGCGCGGAAGTAGGGATCCAGTACGGAACGGGTACCCGCCGTTGAAGCCCGCAGCAGGTCGGGCATCGCCACGGCCAAGCGTTCGGAACGCGTTTCGGAAAGGAGCGCCAGGAAGGGGAGGACGAGTTCGAGGTAGTCGCTCGCGCTTCCCGATGCGGGAGTATAGGCGCCCCTGTCCAGCTCCCGGAGGATCCGGGCGTAAGCATGGGTGGGAGGCGGATCCGGCTCGGTCAGTTCCGCGGGTATCTCGGGGTACAAGCGTTTCATGATGACGACGGATGCCGCCGTCATCGCCCTCCCGAATTCGGTCTGGGTCAATTCCCTGCTCCGGATCAGGTCCAAGGCGCGCAATATGGAAGGAGGCGTTCCCGTCTCGACCAGTATGCGGATTTCATCGGCGAGGCCCGCGGGCTTGCCGTCGGTGCCCTTCGCGGGCACCGATGCGGGGCTTTCGGCGACGATCGGAGTCTCGGCCACCGGAGGATTTGAGGCGCACGCATAAAGCAGGGCGGCGATGGCGAACGGCCGGAGGCAGGAAGCCAGGCTCCGGACGCCGCGCCGGCGCCCCGTCCTCACGGTCCCCTCTCCTCCGGATCGCCGGGCGCGGACAGGGAAACGAGCGTCAGTATGACGCCCGCGATCAGGAGCAGAAGGGGCCACCAGGCAAGGAAGAACGCTTTGAAGGAAAAAGGCACCAGACGGAACGCGAAAACCAGAAAAACCCCGCCGAGCAGAACGAAGACGATCGCCGGTACGATAAAGCGGGATTGGGGCGCACCGTAGCGGTGCCAACCGGCGGGTATGAGAGCGAGTCCCGCAAAAATGGAAAGGACGGGCCAGAGCTTGGAAAGGGGGGCGTCGATCCCTCCCGCAGCGAAAACGACCAGGAAAAGGCCGATCTGGATGAGCAAGGCTGAAAAGAAGAGATAACGGGAACGCCTATGCAGGCGGACGGCCGCGAAGGCGAAGACGGTGCCCAACAACACGCACAGGGAAGCGGGAACCGCCGACAGGCGCGGCCCGCCGCTCGCGGAGACGATGAGCACGCCGGCGCCGAGAAGCGTGAAGCCCAATCCGGAGAGCAGGGAAACCTCGGCGGCGAATCTTCTGGTTTTTTCCGATCGCATAGAATCCCGATTATAGCGGGGCGGGGCTTCACTTGCCAACGGTCGGCGCGGAATGCTAGTATCCATTCGTGAGGCTCCACCGCGCGATCGCCATGATTTCCGTCCTCGTCGCCTGCCTCGCGACCGCGTTCTCCTGTTCCATGCGCGATTCTCCCTTCCATTCCCAGGAAGCCGATCCCTATTACCTGGACGTAGCCGCGTCTGGCCGCGAGACCCTGCGCGATCTGTTCACCCTGCTTGCCGCCGAGGAAGGCGTCGGCGAGGAACGCTTCACGGTCGTCCGGGAAATTGCGAATGAGCTGCTGAAACAGGAAAAATACGCCAAGCTCGCCCAATTTCTGACGGTCTGGGTGGCGGATCATCCCGACGATCCCTACAACGCCTACCTCCTGCTCATGACCGCCTATATCTACTTGAAGCAGGACGCGGAACCCATGGCGGCGTATTACTTCGACCGAATCATCAAGAATTATCCGGACCTGATGGTGCGCGGCGAATCCGTGCATCTCGCCTGCCTGAAGAAGCTCATCGAATTCGAGGACGATCCCGAACAGCGGGTGGCCTACTACCAGGACCTGATTTCCCGCTTCCCCGAGAACATCGACCTGGGCTCCGCCTATTTCATGCTCGCCCAATCCTACGAAAGGACGGGCGACTGGGACCTGGCGATACGCGCCTATACGAAATTCCTTCCGTTTTTCGAGAGTTCGATACCCGGGTTCCCCGACGCCTTCGGCTACGCGAAAAAAATCGTCGACTTCTACAACTCGCCGAAGGATTGGAGCTTCGAAAGCCTTTCCGCCCTCAGGGAGGCGGTGAGTTCGGCCCTTGAGAAGGGCAGCTCCGCAAACCTTAAAAAGTGCCGGGCCAAGGTCAATTTCTTCGCCATGTCCTGGGAGCAGGATGCCCAGGACTCGAACAGCCTCGTGGAATTCAACTTCTCCGACTTCATGGCGGGAAACAAGATCCGTTACGCCACTGACCTTGACGCCAGTTCCAACGCGAACGAAGCCTACCTGAAGACCTGGGGCTGGTCGCAAAGGATTTCCACCTGGTACCTGTATTTCCGCAAAATCAACTTCCCCGCCGATCCTGAAATCCACGGTCGCTGGGAGTGGGCGGGTATCTATTACGGAGAAAAATTCTGATGGAGCGCATCGTCCTGGCCCCGGTCGCGAACCTCGCCTTCGTTCTGGCGATCATCGCGTCCGCCCCTCTCCCGGCCGAGGACGTGGCCGGGAGGGAGACCGTCCCCAATGCAAGGGCAAGCGAAGCACAGGCCGGTTCCGCCGCCCTCCCCTTGCAGGATTTTGCGGGCCGCCCCATCAGGGGCTCGACGGCGGATGGCATTCCGGAAGAAGACGCGCGGGCTTGGCACGGTTTCCATCAAGAACCGCTCGTGATACCGGTACCGGACGAGGCGCTCGTCGATCGCTATATCGCCCAATACTCGAGCGCTGAAGGCGCGAAATGGCTGGCTGCCGTGATGAAACGCGGACAGCCCTGGCTGGCGTTCATCCGACAAGAAGCCGCGGCCCGCGGGATTCCCCCCGAACTCGCCTACCTTCCTGTAGTGGAATCCGCATTTTCATCTTCGGCTGTCAGCAAGTCCGGAGCGGTCGGACTCTGGCAGTTCATGAAGAACTCCGTCTCGCCCTTCGGCATCCGCATCGACGACTGGGTAGACGAGCGGCGCGACTTCTGGAAATCCACTGATGCCGCATTCCGCAAGCTGGAGGAGAACCATCGCTACTTCGGCGACTGGCCCCTCGCCCTCGCCGCCTACAACGCGGGCCTGGGCGCGGTCAAGCGCGCGGTCGACAAAGGCGGCGTCCGGGACTACTGGATACTCTGCGACAAGGGACTTCTAAAGAAGGAAACGGTCCACTACGTCCCGAAATTCCTCGCCGTAGCCACGGTCCTCTTGCGCGCCCAGCGCAACGGGATCGATACGGGCTGGACCGAAGAAATCCGCTGGACCCGTATACCGGTGGATCGCACGATCGACCTCGGCTTGCTCTCCGAGGAATCCGGCGTGCCGGTCGAGCGCCTGCGCACGGCCAACCTGGAGCTTCAATACGGAGTTACGCCTCCGGATTCCGGCTACCGGCTCAAGGTGAGGGCGGAGGACGAGGCGGCCATCGTCGCGACCCTCGCGCGCAAGGACCTGCAGCTCATCCGCTACTACTTCCATATCGTGAAGTCCGGCGACACCCTCTCGGCCCTTTCCCGTCATTACGGAGTATCGGTGGATCTCATCATCCGCTCCAATCCGGGCCTGCAGGCGCGTTACCTCAAGCTAGGGAACAAGATCGTCGTCCCCGCGTTGCGCGAAGTCGGCCCCTACAAGGGAGAAAAGATCATCGATCCGTCGATACGCTTCGAAGGAGGCTACGTCGTGAAGAAGGGGGATACGCTCTGGTCGATCGCCCTCGCTTTCGACGTGGACCCCGAAGCCCTCGCGGAAGCGAACGGCATGGACCTTTCATCGATTCTCCGCGAAGGAAGGTCGATCAAAACGCCGATATTCAAGGCGGAGGGCCTATGAGATGGTCGCCCCGTTTTTCGCGATTCCTCGTGCTCGCGGCTTCGCTCGTTTGCGCCGCGCAGGCGGGCGCCGACGACCGTAGCGATTACCGCATCGATCTGACCAAATCCGTCCGCTGGGACCGTTTCGAGCTGAAGGCTACGACGGTATTCAATTTCGCGGCGGCGGGCCTCAAGCTTCCCGGAGGCAGATCCCAGGCGGAAGAACTCGCCGACCTGGAATTTCCCCGGCTCGTCCTTCCGACACTGTTCTCCTTGCGGGTGGATTCCTCCTCAACCGTGGCTGACCTGATCGAAGAGGGCATCGTCTCCCTGGAGGATATTCAAAACCTCGCTTCGTCCGCGCGCCGCTCCGCCTCGGTCCTCTCGGGCGATCTGCTGACCATTACCTCCGGTTACGAGATCGACCTGAAAACCTTCGCATCCTCATTGATACGCCATCGCCATATCGCGGAACCGCCCCGGCCGCTCCAGCCGCGATCCACCAAGACTTATACCGGCATCGTCGTTTTCGCGATCGACAGTCTGCCCGTCCACGGAACCGCGCGCTCGTCCTCGGCTTCGGCCTGCTTTTTCCCGAAAATCTGGGATTCCGGGATGAACCTCGTTTACGAAAGGAACATGGTGGATCCCGAAGCAGCCCGCCGCTGGGGCATCGTCCGTTACGCCGACGCTTCGGATCCCGCCCTTTCGACTTCGGCCCTCGCCGATCGCGTCGGCGAGGATCCGCTCCGCATCTTCGCCTCGGGCCTATTCGGAATCTTCTCCACGGATCTCGTGGTGGATTCCGACGATGCCCTGCGGATCCTTTCGTCCGAGGCGAACCGGCGCCTGCTGAAGGAAGGCCGGGTGGTCATCGTGCTCGGCGCGGATGCGGTCCGAGCCCTTCCTTGACCTGAAACAACCCGGCGGCATCCCGGAGCGTGGCGCAGCTTCTCCAGACGGTGGATAATGTTTCGGGGGACGGATCCGCCATGTCCTTCACGAATACGGACCTGATGCCCGCCGAAGCGAGGGAGCGCAGGCCCGGATCCGAATCCTCAAAGCCGACGCAGTCCACCGGGTCCATCCCCAATCGATCGGCCGCCAGTAAATAGATATCAGGAGCGGGCTTTCCGCGGGAAACCTCGTCGCCGCAGGCGAGCGCCTTGAAGCGATCCAGGATTCCCGCGCGGTCGAGTCTGGCTATGGCCTGGGCTCGGGGCGTCGAGGTCGCGACGGCGAGGATTATACCCAGGCCGTCAAGCTGGTCCAGCAGGTATTCCAGGCCCGGTTTTCGTCCGACACCCTCACGCTCCATGGACTCCGCATACAGGACCCCCAAGCGGGCGCGAACCGCCTCATACGGAAAATCCGGACCGCAGGCCTCCATGACGCGGCGGCGCGTATCGCCTTCGTCCATTCCGACGGTGGACACGGGAATCGATTCATCCATCGGATACCCGTACTCCGCGGCCGCCATCAACCAAAAACGAATGGCCGGACGCTCGGTATCGAGCATCAGGCCATCCATGTCGAAGATGCAGGCGGCCGGAACGACCGCCGAGTTCACGCTACGTAGCTCTCCAGAAAGCGGCTGCGCGAGGGATGCTGCAGGCGCTTGAGGGCTTTCTTTTCGATCTGGCGGATCCTCTCCTTGGTCAGATTGAAACGATCGCCGATTTCCTTCAAGGACATCGGGGCCTCGCCTCCGAGACCGAAGCGGAAACGGATGATCTCGGCTTCCTTGTCGCTGAGGGTGCGGAGCGCTGCGCCCACGTCCTCTCGGAGCGCGGATTCGACAGCGAGCTCGTCGGGACTCTTGTACGCCCCGTCCTCCACGAAGTCGCCGATGGTGGAAGAATCCTTCTCAGCATATACCGGGCTTTCCAGGGAAACGAGTTCCCGGCTGATGTTCACGAGGTCGGACACGTGCGAAGGCTCCATGTTGAGCAGACGGGCAATTTCCATGATTTCGGCTTCGTCGCCTTTCCCGCCCTGCACGATCTTGCGCGCCTTCTCGATCTGAACGAGTTCGTTGGCGCGGTTCAGCGGAAGGCGGATCATCCGCGACTTCTCGCAGATCGCCTTGAGGATGGCCTGGCGGATCCACCACACGGCGTAGGAAATGAAATGGTAGCCCTTATCAACATCGTAGCGTTCGATGGCGTTCAGCAGGCCGATATTGCCTTCGCTGATTAGGTCCGAGAGCGGCATGCCCTGGTTCTGGTATTTCTTGGCGACGTTCACGACGAAGCGGAGGTTCGCGTTAGCAAGACGGGCACGTGCAACCGGGTCGCCCGCTGCCGCGGCGCGCGCTACGGAATCTTCTTCGGCGCGGGTCAACAGGGGGATGCGGTTTATTTCTTTGAGGTACATGGACAGGACATTCTCATCGGAAGACATATTGACGACGGGTTTTGCCCTTTTTGCCATTTTAACGGAAGCCATAACGGTAACCTCCAAGAAGTACTCAAGTAACAGCATGAATCATGCCAACAATTCAACCCAAACATATATTGATATGATATCGATGAAAATCTTCGGACTTCTCCGTATGCCGCTGGAGGGTGACTACGATTATTTTCTTGACAGAAAAGGTTTTGCTGTGCAAGTACAAAAAAAGAAATTATTCAGTCCACCGATCGGCGACAAACATCGAGGCGCGCACGCAACCATGACCTGAGTCATTCCGAATGACGCGGATGGTTTCATTTCGACTCGCTTCCGATGGAAGGCGCGGAATGTGTGTCGAAACGCAACGATTCGGTGAGGAGCCGGCGGCATTGTGTCAATGCGACCCGGATTCAATCTCGATGCAGGATCGGGTCCTGCCGCAGCATCGGCAATACGGGAGGCCGGAACCGCAGGGACAGCGATCGCCGTCCACCACGAGACGCTTCCGCGCCGAACCGCGCCGGAAATCTCCGACCAAAGGCGGCTCGTCCGGAGCCAGGGCATCTTCAAGATACAGGAAGGGCAGGTCGACGCGGCACCGGCGAAAAAGTGCGAGTCGATCGGAAACCGGTAGTTTTGCGGGGATGCCGGTCTTCCGGACGAGCTTCCAGGCATCTGCGATCAGATCGAAAACGGCGTCGCGCTCGGCCCGTGAACCGAATCGGCCCCGGCCACGCTTGGAAAGGTACCGGCCGACATGGATGGACCTGAAAGCCTGGAAATCGTCCTCATCCCGGGTCGGCCTTCGGCGCATTCCGTACTCGTTCACCCAGCGATCGTAGGAACGACGAAGCGCGCCGGTCCGCTCGAGCCTCCTCGCGGAAACCCAGCTCTTCACGGCGAGGGAGCATTGGCCGGAACGTTCGAGAGCGATACCCAGATAATAGAATGCGAGCGCCAATTGATGGCGGGACGAGACTGGGCATGAAGCGACGGACTCGCTCAGATCGCGGACCGCCGCGCGAGGATCGTGCTTGGAAAGACGGCGCAATCCGCGCCTGAACGATATTTCCCAATCCCGCATATCAATATCCTTGATATCAAGGTAGCCATAAGCCGGGCGCGGATCAAGCAGGAATGAGCGCCGCGGCACGGACAAGCGCTGCCTTTTATAGGGGTCTTTTGAAGGCGACTTTTTCCTTGACCAGCTCGACGGATTTTTCGTATATTCACTCTGTTCCGTTTAGCGAACCACTTTTGGATGTCTCAGGAGGAAGCATATGAAGGTAAAACCGTTGGCCGATCGTGTCATGGTGAAGCTCGAGAAGAATGAAGCAAAGACCGCCGGCGGCATAATCATCCCGGACACCGCCCAGGAAAAGACCCAAGTCGGACTCGTCGTGGAAATCGGCGACGACAAGGAAGTGATCAAGGTAAGCGTCGGACAGAAAGTAATGTACGATAAGTACGCCGGAACCCAAGTCAAGGTGGACGGGGTCGACCACCTCATCCTCAAGATGGCCGACGTCATCGCCGTCATCGAATAATAGCGAACCGCTGCTTCAACAAGGGCCGCCCGGCAAGTACGGGCGGTTTTTTATTGCCCGGAAGGCTCTTCTCCCCTCTTCCGGAGTTCAGTTCGGGCGCGCAGGTTTCCGGGATCCAGTGAAATCGCGTATTCAAGGGCAAGGCGCGCCTCGGCGTCCTTGCCGAGGGCCGACAGGCAGCGCGCCATGTTGACGCGCAGGGCGGACTTGTCCTCATCCTCCGCCGCAAGCGCCGCGGCGATGCCGTAAGCCTCCAGGGCTTTGCGCGGCGAACGGGCGAATTCCTCCACTACCCCCAAATCGGCAACCTGATGCCAGGCGGTCTGTCCGTTACCGGCTCGTTCCAGGAGTTCCCGGGCTTCCGACGTCCTGGAAGAGCGCGCCGCGGCAAGGGCTTCGTGGAAATCTATCCAGGACGCTCCCTCCCGACGCCGTCTCGCCGACGACAACAAGGCCGCGAGATCATCGTGTTTCCGATAGGTTTCCATGTACCATGCGGCCCAGCGCTCGACGCGCTCGTCCGGGGCGGTCGCGTTCATGAGCAGCCACAGCCGGGCGACCGTCCGGTCGGGGCCGACGGTAGCCGCCTCCCGCCTTATGCGCTCCAGGAGAATCAGGACATCGGCGTTCAGCCGCTCAGCCCGGTCAAGGACGGCGGATCCCGTCGCTCCCGGATCAAGGCGCGAATACAGGATGACGGCCCGGGCGTCTGCCGGGAAGGAAGCGAGCAGGCGATTCGAGTATTCCCGCCTCTCCGCTTCTCCGTCCGCGGTTGCGGCGAGGTTGAACAAGACGCCCGCCGAGCGCGGGGAACCGCCGCAAGCCGCCAGGAGGGCGCGCCAGGTTGCCCGGGCGCCGGCCGAATCCGCGGCAAGGAAAAGGGAGTCCGCACGTCGGGCGAGGGAATCCTCGTCGGGCAGCCGCGAAAACATGGAGGCGGCCTTGGCCGGGTCGCCGAAATCATATTCCAGTTCCGCGAGGAAACGGACGTATCGATCGGCTCGGAGGAGGCCCTCCTCCGAGCCGGCCATGAGGGCCCTGGCACCCGAAGCGTCGTCGCGGATCAAGCGCAGGAGGGCGGCGTCGACCAGGCAGGCCGAGGCGGCGGTTCCGGCGGAGGCTCCGACGGAGATGGAGGCAGGTGAGGCTCCGGCGACATCCCTGGCGGCCTCGGCATCACCTGCCGAACCAGCCGACCCTACGGGGCCGACCAAACTTGCCGCAGCCCAAATGAGAATAGCATCCGCATTAGGCACCGAGTCCGCGGTCCGGACCCCGGAGAAGGAACCGGCCTCGCCGCGGCCGCGCGCGAAGAGCGCGGCCGCGGCGACGGCTTCGTAGACGCCGTCCTCGAGGCGGAGGGCGTGCGCGCGGGCTTCGGCGACTTTGCCGACAGAGAGGAGGGCTTCCGCGGCCACGGCGGCGAGGTCCTGCGATTGCGGGAAACGGAGGGCGGCGGCCGCCGCCGCGACGGCGTAGGACTCCGCACTATCAGGATCCAGGCGGGAAAGGCGGCGGCGACGCTTCAGCACGGAAAGTTCGGAATCCGCCCCCCGCGCCCTCTTCGCGTACGAGTCCAGCCGTGCCTCCACCGATGTGGAGAGGGTTACGGCGGCTACAGTACGAGGACCGGCGGCCACGGTCCGGGGACCGGCGGAAGCCGACTCCAGCTGATCAAGGGCCGCATCCGCTTCAATCAGCAGGGTACGGAAACGGGACCCGCCCTCCGCCTTTTCCGCGAAGAGCGCGAGTCCGCCGGTACGGATGAATACGAAGGCGGCGGCGGCGATGACGAGCACGGACGCCGCGACGACCAGAATCGGAACGCGGGAGGTCCGCACCATGGCTACTGGACGGGCCGCGGTCCCCGATCCGCCAGGGCGCTCTTCCTGATCGCGTCGAGCACCCCGTTCACGAAGCGGTACGAATCGTCGCCGCCGAATTCCTTGGAAATGTCCACCGCTTCGTCGATGACGATGGTCGGCGCGACCTCATCCTGGAAAAGCAGGGAATAGGCGCTCATCCTGAGGATGGCGAGGTCGACGCGGTTCAGCCGGGAAAAATCCCAGTTCTTCAGCTGCTTTATGATGGCGGCGTCCACGGCGTCGACGTTCTCCACGACCCCCGCGATGAGGGCGCGCGAGAACATGGCGGTCCCCTCGTCGAGGGCCGCGCGCTTGTCCGGATCGAGCCAACGGAATTCCATGAGGTCGGTGACCGGCGGCTTGGTGGCTTCCCAGGAATAGAGCGCCTGGAAGGCGATGATCCTGCCCTTTCTTCTTGACGCCATACGCTACCAGTTCAAATTCGCGTCGAAAATCTGGTAGCTCTTGCCCGCTCTCAGCTCTTCGACCAATTCCTTGGTCGCGGCATCGACGGCGATCTGCTGGCGCTGCTGGAGCATCGAATTGCCGAGGTAATCGCGGACCGTGCCCCGGGAGCCCAACTGGTAGGGGTCGCCGAGTTCCAGGGTTTTCTGGGCATATACTTCGGTCACTTTGATGATCTGGAACCCCCGCTGGTTCTCCATCACGCGGGAAACCTCCCCGACCTTCAGGCTGAACGCGATGGACATGAATTCCGAACCGACCACTTTCTGGGCCTCGGAAGTCTTGGGCAGGTATCCGCCGTCGCCGCCCTGGTAGCCCGAACCCTGGGCTTGGCCACGGATGATGGCCTCGTCGAATTTCCCCGGGGAAGAGCCGATATCCTTCTCCAGGCGGTCGATCTGTTCCTTGGCCTTGTCCCGCCCCCCGTTCTCGGCGGAAATGGGTACGAAAAGCATCGAAAAGCGGATGGAGTCCGGACGGACGAGTTTGGCCTTGTATAGGTCGTAGGCGTCCTTGATCTCGGCTTCGGTCGGTTCCTTGATTCCTTCGAAAGTGCTCTTCTTCTTTTGCAAGAGGTACTTCTGCACGACAAGCTGGCGGCGGAGCTGATCCTTATAGCCGGCCAAGTCGGTTCCGGTCTCGTTTTTCAGGGCCGAGTCGAACTCGGCGTCGGTCGGCTGGCGGCCTATGGTCTGCGCCATGGAAGAACGCGCCTGCTGGATCTGCTGGTTGAGCTCGGCTTCCGACACGACGACCTTGTCGCGTTCGGCGGCCTGCACGGCGAGCCGCTCGTTGATCATCACGTCCAGGACCTGCCGTCGTTCGGCCGCGGTGAGCGCCCGTCCGGACTTGGATTCCAGCTTGGCGACTTCGACCTTCAGGACCTTCACGCTGATAGGTTCGGTCTTGGTGAGCTTGACGATAGCAGCGGGCTGGAGGTCAACCTGCGCGAAGGCGACGAGGGGAGCGAACGCGGCCGCGAAGACCGCCATCAAGATTCGTTTCATGTTCCTGCCTTTTCGATGTCATTGCGTTCGACTACGGGAAACGAACGGCCAGGGAGCGAGGTTACAAACGGCCTATTCGAGGACAGCCCGGATGCGGCGTACGCCCGCCGAGGAAGACTGCTCTTTCTGGATTTTGAACTTGCCCAGCGATCCGATCCGGTCGACATGGGGACCGCCGCAGACTTCCTTGGAGAAGTCCCCGATCGAATATACCTTCACCAGGGATTCGTACTTTTCGCCGAAGAGGGCCATGGCACCCGCGGCCTTCGCGTCCTCCAAGCCCATCATTTCCATGGTTACGGGAAGATCGCGGGCGATCTGCTCGTTGACGATGGCTTCCACCCTGGCGAGTTCTTCGGCGCTCATGGGCGACCCGTGGGAGAAGTCGAAGCGCATGCGTTCGGCGGTGATGTTGGAGCCTTTCTGCGCGACGTGGGCGCCGAGCACCATCTGCAGGGCCTTGTGCAGAAGGTGCGTGGCCGTGTGGTACTTGGTCGTCTGTTCGCCGTGGTCCGCCAATCCGCCCTTGAAGGTCAGTTCGCTTCCCGCCCGGGAAAGCTCCTGGTGCTTCTTGAAGGCATCGTCGAATTCGGCGCGATTGACGGTCATCCCGTTTTCCGCGGCGAGTTCCTCGGTGAGCTCGATGGGGAAGCCGTAGGTGTCATAGAGCTTGAAGGCGAGGCGGCCGGACATCACCTTCTGCGGATTCCGCAGGAGGTTCGGCAGCAGCTTCTCGAACTCGTGCTCGCCCTTCACGAGGGTCTCAAGGAATTTCTGCTCCTCGTTCTCCAGCTCTTCCATCACGCGGGCGCGGTTCTCCGCGAGTTCCGGGTACGGGCCGCCGAACTTGCCGACGATGACCTCCGCGATGCCGGGGAGGAAGGTGCCTTCGATGCCGAGCTTCTTTCCGTGGCGTACGGCGCGGCGGATCAGGCGGCGGAGCACATAGCCGGCCCCGACGTTGGAGGGGGAGACGGCCTTGGGATCGCCGAGTATGAAGGCGGACGCGCGCGCGTGGTCGCATACGATGCGGACCGACTTGTCCTTCTCGGCGTCGGAGCCGTAGACGTAACCCGAGGCCTTTTCGACCGTCGCGATGATCGGGGCGAATATTTCGGTTTCGTACACCGACTTCTTGCCGTTCAGGATAGTGACGGTCCGCTCGATGCCCATGCCGGTATCCACGCAGGTTCGCGCCAGGGGTTCATAGGACCCGTCGGCGGTCTTGTTGTACTGCATGAAAACGTCGTTCCAGATTTCAAGCCACTTGCCGCACTTGCAGCCGGCTCCGCAATCCGGGCCGCAGGAGGGGCGTCCGGTGTCGATGAACATTTCGGTGTCGGGTCCGCATGGACCGGTGGCTCCCGCGGGGCCCCACCAATTGTCCTCGCGCGGAAGGAAACGGATGCGGTCCTCTGGAATCCCGAGGCGTTTCCAGATCGCGGCGGACTCGTCGTCGCGCGGAATGCCCGGTTCCCCTTCGAACGCGGTGACCGATAGTTTCTCCACCGGGATGCCGAGCCACTTCTTGTCCGTGAGGAACTCGAAACTCATCGCGATGGCGCCTTCCTTGAAATAGTCGCCGAGGGACCAGTTGCCGAGCATCTCGAAGCAGGTGAGATGGCTGGGATCGCCGACCGAATCGATGTCTCCGGTGCGAATGCATTTCTGGTAGTCGGTCAGGCGCGTGCCGGCCGGATGGGGCTCCCCGAGGATATACGGCACCAGGGGATGCATGCCGGCGGTCGTAAAGAGGACCGTCGGATCGTTGTCCGGCAGCAGGGACTTGCCCTGGATCTGGGCGTGGCCCTTCGACTTGAAGAATTCGATGTATTTTGAGCGTAGCTCGTTCGCGTCCATAGAGCGCCATAGTAGGGGACGGGGCGATTACGAGTCAAGCTGGCGGATCGCCAGTACCTTGCCGATGGGAGGGAAGGAATCAGCAGCGGAGAAGACCATCGATCGAAGAGAAATGGGAATCGCGGGTAAGCAACCGCCCGCCATGCTCCATGCAACTCGCGGCGATCCAGACGTCGTTGAGCGGGATGGGATTTCCTTTACGTTTCAGGATCACCTTGATTTCCGCGAACCATTCAGCGGTCGCGTCGGTGATCGGGATGCAGACGGTCCGCGGCTTCGCACGGAAGCGTTCGAGGATCGCCCGATTCTCCGCTTCCCGGTTTCCGCAGCGGAAACCTTCGATCAACTCGCCGATCACTATGGGGGACAGGAGAACAGCCTCATGCTTGGCCAGCTCGTCAGCGATGGTGCCATCGCCGGACATCAAGGCCGAATAAGCGTTCGTATCGATGAGGACGCGGCTCATCAGCGCCATTCCTCCGCATCGACGCTTTCATTCCCGCCCTGCGACGCATCGAAGGCCGCCCGTTCCGCGACCGTCCAGAGTCCGCAGAATTCCCGATAGTCATCGGCGTATCCCGCTCCCGTCCGCATCCCGACGGAACGCGCGAGAAGTTCCTTGACCAAACGGTTCTTGCTCATGTGCACGCGCCTGGCTTCCGACTTGAGCCGTTCATCAAGTTCAGGATCCAGGGCATGAATGGTCACCGAACTCATGGTTCCCTCCGATGGTTCCAATATACCAAGATTTTGGTTCAGAATCAACCAGGCTTTGCCATAAACTCGTTTACCGTTTCCCCGCGTCGTAGATCTCGCCGGCGGCCTTGGGCCCGACGGAGCGGCCGGAGAAGACGATGAGGGCGACGATCGTGAGCACGTAAGGCATAAAATAGAAGAATTCCAGGGGAAGCCGCGACAGGAAATTGATGTCCTTGGCGTAGAACGAGAGCGCCTGCGAAAAGCCGAAGAAGAGGCCCGCGCCGAGGACTCCCCAGGGAGTCCATTTGCCGAAAATGAGCGAGGCCAGCGCGATGAAGCCGGTGCCGTGGATGGAGGTGACCGTGTACTGGATATCCTGCGTCAGCACCATCGCCCCGCCGGCGAGCCCCGCGAGGGCGCCGGAGGCAAGGACGCCGAACCAGCGCATCCGGAAAACGCTGACGCCCATCGAGGCCGCAGCCTGCGGGTGCTCGCCGCACGCGCGCAGGCGCAGCCCGAGCGGCGTCTTGTAGACGACGAACCAGGTCAGGAGGACCAGGAGGAGAGCGACGTAGAAGGTGGGATACATCTCGTAGAACAGCATGTCGCCGATGACGGGGATGTCCTTCAGCACGGGCACGGAGATTTTGCTGAGGCCGGTGGAGAAGGCGCGGGTCCGTTGCTGCCTGAAGAAGATCTGGCTCAGGTAGACCGTCAACCCGCCGGCCAGGATGTTCAGGGCAGTCCCCGAAACGACCTGGTCGGCTTTCAGGTTGACCGAGGCGAAGGCGTGCAGCATCGAGAATACGATGCCCGACGCCAGTCCGACCAGCATGCCGATCCAGGGGGCGGCCGCTCCGGCGGAGGGCTCCAACGCCACCGTAACCGCGGCCGCGGCGAAGCCGCCCACCATCATGATGCCCTCAAGGGCGACGTTCACGATGCCGGAGCGTTCGCTGAAGAGTCCGCCGAGGGCGGCGATCACGATGGGGGAGGCGAACATGAGGGCTATGGGGAACATCTCCAGAAGAAGCTTCACGGTCGGGCCTCCCGGTTGCGCTTGACGAGGTCGATCAGGGCTTCCAGGCCCAGGCGCATCGCCACGAACAGGACTATCGAGGATTGGATGATGGAGGCGATCTCCCGCGGAATGCCCTGGGACTGCATAAGCGGCTGGGCCGCCTTCAGCATGCCGAACAGGAGCCCTGAAAGCAGGACGCCGATCGCGGCGTTGCCGCCGACCAAGGCCACCGCGATGCCGTCCATGCCGTACAGTTCCATGGAGGGAAGCACCCGGCCGAAGTTGAAGGTCCCGAGGGTAATCACGGCGCCAGCGAGACCGGCGAAGGCGCCTGCGATCATCATCGAAAAGACGATATTGCGCTCCACCTTCATGCCGGCGTAACGGGCGGCGTCCTTGTTGAAGCCGACCGCGCGCAGGCTGTAGCCGAAGGTCGTCTTCTCGATCACGAACCAGAAGACCACAAGAGCCAGCGCCACGGGCAGGATTCCCCAATTCAGGCGCGATCCGTTGGTCAGCCCGGAAAGGAACGCGCTCTTCAGCGAGGCGCTCACCGGAAAGTCCGGCGTCTTGACGCGGTCCAGCGAACCGAATTGGAGCAGGGCCCAGTTGGAAAAGTGCCAGGCCGTATAGTTCATCATGATCGAAACGACCACCTCATGGACATTGAAACGCGCCTTCAGGTACCCGGGAACGGCAGCCCATAGCGCGCCGGCGGCCATCGCGGCCATCAGGCAAAGCACCGCATGGAAGGGCGTTCCGGCCGGTATCAGGAGGGCGCCCGCGACCGCCGCCAGCGAGCCGATCATGAGCTGGCCTTCCGCGCCGATGTTGAACAGGCCCGTCCGGAACGCGAAGGCCACCGACAGGCCCGTCAGCGTGATCGGCAGGGACTGCAGGATGAATTCGCCTACATAGCGCGGGTTGTAATCCCCGCGCCCCGAAAAATCGACGCCGGTCAGGGTGCGGCCCAGCGCGAGCACCATGGCCAGGGGAGACTTGCCGGTGATCACGATGACGATGGCGCCCAGCAGGAAGCCGAGGAGCACCGCGACGAGGGGGACGGCCAGTTTGGATCTCTTATTCGCCATGGTGCCGTACCGCCTTCCTCGTGGAGCCGGCCATCATCAGGCCCAGCTCGTTCTCGTCCGTCGCCGCGGCGTCGACCTCGCCGACGATTTCCCCGTTGAAGATGACCGCGATGCGGTCCGACAGATCCATGATCTCGTCCAGCTCAAGCGAGACCAGGAGGATCGCCTTCCCCTTGTCCCGCTCCTCCACGAGCCGCTTGTGGATGTATTCGATGGCGCCGACGTCAAGGCCGCGGGTCGGCTGCGCCACCACGAGAACGCGCGGCGAGCGGTCGATCTCCCGCGCCACGATGGCCTTCTGCTGGTTGCCGCCGGACAGGCTGCGCGCCGGCGTGGCGGGACCCTCGCCCGAGCGAACGTCGAATTCTTCGATCAGGCGTTCCGCGTTCTTGCGGATCGCGACGTAGTCCAGCACTCCCCAGCGGGAAAAGGGCGTCTCGCCGTAGGCGTGCACCACGAGGTTCTCGTCAAGCCGGAAATCAAGCACCAGTCCGTGCCGGTGCCGGTCCTCCGGGATGTGGCCGAGTCCCGCGTCAGTCCGCCTCTTGACGCCGAAACGGGCGATATCCTCGCCCCCCAGCAGCACGCGGCCGCCTTCGATCTTCGCGAGGCCGGTGAGGGCGTGAACCAGTTCGGTCTGCCCGTTCCCGTCTATGCCGCAGAGGCCCAGGATTTCTCCGGAGCGGACATGAAGGGACAGGTCCCTGACGCCGAGGACGCCCTTGGAATTCTTGACGCGCAGCCCTTCGATCGTGAGCAGCGTTTCCCCCAACTTGGCCGGCCCCTTTTCCACCGAAAAGCTTACCTCGCGGCCGACCATCATCTCCGCCATCCGCGCCTCGCTCGTCCCGGCCACCGGCACGGTACCCACGAGCTTTCCGCGCCGCAGGACCGTGCACACGTCGGCGACGGCCTTGATCTCCTTCAGCTTGTGGGTGATCAGGACGATGGTCTTCCCCTCCTGCACGAGCCGGCGCATGATTTCCATCAGTTCATGGATTTCCTGGGGCGTCAGCACCGCCGTCGGCTCGTCGAAGATCAGGATTTCCGCGTCGCGGTACAGCATCTTCAGGATCTCCACCCGCTGCTGCATGCCGACGCCGATGTTCTCTATCTTCTCGCGCGGATCCACCTCCAGCCCGTACTTCCTGCTGATCTCCGCGACCCGCGCTTCCGCGACCGCCATGTCCAGCACCGGCCCCCTGCGCGGCTCCAGCCCGAGCACGATGTTCTCCGTCACGGTGAAGTTATGGACAAGCTTGAAATGCTGGTGGACCATGCCGATCCCCAGCCGGTTGGCCGTGTTCGGATCGACTATCCTCTCTTCCTTGCCCCGTATCCTCATTACCCCCGAATCCGGCTGGTACAACCCGAAGAGGATGCTCATCAGGGTGGACTTCCCCGCCCCGTTCTCCCCCAGCAACGCATGGATGGCGCCCGCCTCCACCTGCAGGGTCACGCCGTCGTTAGCCCGGATACCCGGGAAAGTCTTCACGATGTCGAGCATTTCTATGATGTACGCCACGGGCGGGCCCCCTGGGAATGGAATGGGGAGAGTATAGCATGGGAGGAGGGAGGATGCAAAAAAAGGGAGCCGTCCCCGAAGGGCGGCTCCCTGAAGTTCCCGTGCATCCGCCGCGACGCATCACGGCGGAAGTCAGTGAATCCGGCTCCTACGGATTCTCGATGCGCGTCACCTGCGCGTTGCCGGCCGCGTCGTGCGAAGAGACGTAGAGCACGCTCATTCCGCCTTCGGAGTTGAACGCCAATCCGTCGATCGTGCCGCTCACCCCGACATTGATCGGAGTCGCGGAGAGGACGAACGAGGTCGGGTCCTGGGAAATCTTCGCGCGGAAGATGGATCCCGTCGTATCTACCCATGCCACGTGCATGTTGCCGTTCGAACCGGGAATGGCCCGCACGGTCTTGTACACGCCAGCGGCATAGTCCGGCGCCGCGACCCCAGTCGCGATCGCCATGTCGTCGGCAGCCGCAGCCAGGCCGTAGACGTCACCCGCCGACCTCACGTGCAACTCGTACATGCCTCCCGACTCGAGCGCGTAAACGAGCAGAAGGTAATCCGCAGCCGACCTCGCCATCCACGGCTGTCCGGCGTTCGAACCGGAAGGCGCGTCCAGGACGAGGGTTTCGTTGTAGCCCCAGCCGCTCAGGCCGGAACCGGCGATCGCGAACAGATCCTGGCTGTTCCAATCGTAATGGTTGTCCATGGACAGGTAGTACGAGCCGCGTCCATTCGTATCAGCGAACACCTGCTGGTTCCAGACGTTGTCGGTCTGGCCCGAGAGCGGCACGTAATAGTAGTAGCTCCACTGCTGGTAATATCCGTTCCAGAACGCGGAATGACCGCCGACGCCGTCTTCGAGGTTCGGCGCGGTCAGATCGTAACCGTAGCCGAACAGGATGTCGCCGCCGTCGGTCCGTGAGACGGACGGGAATCCGATTTCCGCCGCGCCTCCGCCTACGGAGGTTCCCCAGCTCCAGGTCCAGTTCCAGTAGTTGGTATCGGACCAGTTGTACCCCAGCACCGCATCATACGCAGCAGCCGGAATTGCTGCCGGGTCGTTGTGCGTCGAGAGGAACAGAGCGTTGCCCACGGAATCCATATCGGCGACGAAATCGGTAGCCTTCGCGTAGGTGTTTCCAACCGCGATCGAAGCTGCCCAGGTTGAGCCGCCGTCCGAGCTGGCTTGCGAATACATGGCGCCGTTCGTGTCCAGCCACAGATAGGTCATCTTCTGCGGCCGCGCCTTGTTCACGAGCAACTGTCCCTTCCTGACATTCCCTATAACCGGCAGTGCGAAGGTCGACGCGACCGCCGCCGAATTGGTGACGGACAGCGAATACGAGCCCGCCAGGATCGGGAAGCCGAAGTTCGCATCAGAAGCGCGGAATTTTACGCGGATGTAGTAGTAGGTACCGGTCGAGACATTGTCGGTAGCCGTGAAGGACGCGACGCCCGGGGATTCTATGGCGGTTTGGGTCGCCTCATCCCATATCCACTCGTTCGATTCGATGCTCGCGATGGTGACGCCATTCCAGTCCATTATCTCCAGGCTGCCGTACACAAGCGGAACCATCGCGTCGGTGATGGTCGCCGTGACGGACAGGATCCCGTCGATCGACGGATAGACGTAGAACCAGTCCTCGTCGAACGCCTTCAGGTCGGCGTACGAGCCTTCGTACGGTGCGGCAGCCGTCAGGGTTATTCCCTTCGCGTAGCCGAGGCTGTCGTCCGGCTCATACGAGTCGTCGGCTATGCCCACGGGCTGATTGGGCGTAATGTCCACCGTGACATCGGCCGCCGGTCCCGGATCATTGGCGATCGGCACGAAACCGATGTAGTAGGTCTGGCCCGTGGTAGTTCCCGCCATGATGGAGGCTACATCGGTCGCGCCGCCCATGAAGCTCGGGCTGATGCCGGCGGAGAGCATATCCCCGTTACCGGAATAGATACTCGCGAAGAGGAAGCCGGCCGACGGATCCAGGTCGACCGTGGTGACTTCACTGGTCGCCGTGAACGAATACCAGGCCTCGCCGCCGATGGAAGTGAACGCCCCGTCCGGAAGAGCGTATTGGTCATAGAGGCTCTGGGTCATCGGGACCGACGTCGTCGACGTCCCGACGGTGAGCGCGCCGGTCGAAGTGGGCATCAGGTTGACATTGACGTCGTTGAACCGCGTCGGATCGATGGAGAAGCTAGTGTAGCCGTAGAAATACCCGCCCGTCGCGAGCCGGTCGTTGTATCCGTATACGTATATCGAATAGTTCCGGCCCGATACCAGGTCCAGATTCAGATACTGCCCGCTTCCGGGTCCCTGCGACGATCCGAGCAGGTCGAGCGTCTCGCCGTACACCGGGTAGGTTCCATCGGTGTAGTCATAGACGTACACCTCCAGCCTGTCGACGAACATGAAGGCGCGGGAGTTCGCCGCGGATACCGCGGCCATCGTCCTTGCCAGAGTCCCGTTGATGCCGGTGATTCCGATGCTCACCCTCTTCGTCTCCGCCGTTGCCGCGGCGGCGTCGCCGCCCGCGGGCTCCAGGGAGCATCCCCCGATCGATAGTACCGTCGCGGCGAGGAAGATCGCCGCGGCGAGCGTATAACGTCTCATTCGCATCATTCATTCCTCCTAATGGAATCCGATCTCGACGGACATCATCACAGGCACCGCGTACGAAACCGATCCGGAATACCCGGTCGGATTCGGATAGCTGTCGTTGGCGGCGCGGACCCGGTATTGGTACGTCACATCCGATAGTATGTCGAAATCCCTGTAGGTCGTGCTCGTCGGTGTCCCGAGGGAACCCCAAGAAGTACCGCCGTCCGCCGACCGTTCTATTATGTAGAAGCTCGCGTAATCGACATACTGCCAGGCGATATCGACGAAGATCGAGGAGTTCGCGATGGAGTAGCCTTTGCCGGATACGTAAGGCGCCGACGGAACCGCGGGTTCGTACATAGTGGTATAAGTGGACACAGCGTAGATACCCGTCCACGGACCGGCGCCGTTCACGTTCGCCGCCCGGACTTTAAAGTAGTTGTACGATCCGGATCCGAGACCGCTCAGATCGATGTACGTGGTGTACACCGTCGCCGTCGATGCGCCGTTATCGTACAACACGTTATAGTAATCGGTGCCGTACGACACCTCGTACCACGCGGCCGCGGAGACCGCATACCAACCCACATAGGCCGTCGTCGTTCCCGTCCCGTAGTAGCTGTGGATGGGCGGAGTTTCGGCAGGAGGCTGCGTATTCGGATTCACGTCCGTATACAAGCCCGCGTAATTGAAGTTGCCGACCACGCCGCTTCCGTCCACGACCTGGACGCCCGCGACGCGGTACTCGTAGTACGCGTTCGACGAGACGCTCCAATCCGCGTAGCTGGTGCCGGACACTTCGGCAAGAAGGTCGTAGGTATACGACGCGGAGTTCCACTTTTCGATCCGGTAGTAGCTGGCGCCGGAGATATAGGACCAGCTGAGCTGCACGTTGTCGTAGGAAGCGTCCGTATAGATCGTAGGAGCCGGCAACAGCGCGACGTCGAGGGCCTTCGTCATGATGTAGAACTCGGCGCTCCAGTAGGCGGGATCGGTGGCGCCCTTCACGCCTCGCACCCTGTACCAATAGTTGGTTCCCGGAGACAAGTCAAAATCGGTGAATGAGGTGTAGTTCGACGTGAGTATCGTCGTATACCCGAACATGTCCTTGCGTTCGATCTCGTAGTACGAAGCCTTCGGCACGTAATCCCAATACAGGTTGACTTCGTATACGTTCGAATTGCCTCCGAAATTGGTCGGAGCTGTCGTCGGATAATCAACGACAGTTGCCTCCACGTAGATACTGGAGGTTTCCGTCCACGGGCCCGTCGAACCTGCGACGGCGCGGATCCGGTAGACGTAGGAGGAGCCGGCAACGACTCCGCTATCCGCGAATTGCGGAGTGCCGAAGTAGGTGATCCCGATGCCCGTGAAGATCCAGTCGTTCGTATTCGCCCGCTCGATCTCGTAATTCGAGGCGCCGGCCACATCGTACCAATAAAGCATTACGCGCGGCGTCGCGGTCGAATAATCCAGCATGGGCGCCTGGACTTGGGGAGATGCAAGGCTGCCCGCCGTCACGTTGACATACAGGGACATGGACTTCCCCGAGCCGCTGGTAACGATGACCTGCGTGTTGCCGGAGTTCCTTCCCTCTACGGTAATGCCCAAGCTGTCCGCGTACGCAGTCGCTATATAAGTGTTCTGCGATTGCGCATAGAAGGTGTCCGTCCCTCCGTAGTTATTGACTGCGGTTACGGAAACGAACTGCGTCCCGCCCGCCGCGACGTTCACGGAGGTCATGCCGAGGGTCAGGGAAGCTCCGCCCGAGGAGGAGACGGTGACGTTGATCTGCGCCGTTCCTCCCGAGGAATTCCAGACGTTGACCGTCGCGTTTCCGGAAACGGAGGCGGAATTGAGCACCACAAGCCCGCCGTTGACGTACGCGGACACGATGCTCGGGTTCGTGGAAGAGGCGCTGACCCCGGTGGTCGGAGTCACGGAGACGGTATACGAGCTGTTCGGCGACATCGTCACGTTCGTCTCGCCGACGCTGATTCCGCCCGTTCCTCCGCCGACCGTGGCGTACACGGTTTGCGAGGGTCCTCCCGCGGAATTTTGCACGATGATCTGCGCGGTACCGGCGCTCAAGCCGGTGACGGTGAAGGAGGATGACGTATAATTCCCGACCGAAACGATCGAGGTATTATACGACCCGATATTGAAGCTCGATGTCTTCCCGCTGGAGTCCTTCGC
>DPXI01000003.1 GCA_003527485.1 Treponema sp.
CGCGACTTCCTCTTCCGCGGCGACGATCCCCTGGTGGGCCTGGTGGCACGCTACGAGGCCGCCCTGGAGGCACTGCACGGCGCGGGGGCCGGCGCGGGGACAGAGGCGGGCGCGGGGGCGGCGGCCGGCGCGGGCGCGCGGGCGGGGACAGAGGCCGGCGGGGGGACAGAGGCCGGCGCGGGGGCGGGCGCGGGGGCGGGGGCGGCGGCCGGCGCGGGCGCGCGGGCTGCAGACTCGGCCAAGGCGGAGGCTGTCCTGGCCGCGCTCACGCACGAAATGGAGGACCGGGGCGGCTACGAACTGGAACGCCGCTTCACTTCCTTCCTCAGCGAGCTGGGCGTGACCGACCTTTCCCAGCGCATGGACGAACTTTCGGGCGGCATGGCCAAGAAGGCCGCCCTCGCGCGCTGCCTGGCTCCCGATTCCGAACTGGTGCTCCTGGACGAACCGACCAACCATCTGGACGTGGACACCATCGAATGGCTGGAACGCAAGCTCGTCTCCTCCGGCAAGGCCTTCGTGCTCGTGACCCACGATCGCTGGTTCCTGGACACGGTCTGCGGGACCATCATGGAAATAGACGGCGGGAAGGTGAGCAAGTACGAGGGCGGCTATTCCGACTACCTGCGGCGTGTGTCGCTTAGGGCCGAGGAGGCTGTCGGCCGTGAGCTTAAGCGTGAATCCATCCTGCGGGTGGAGCTGGAATGGCTGAAGCGCGGCCCGAAGGCGCGCGGCGGCAAGGACAAGAAGCGCAAGGAACGCATCCGCGAGATGGTGGACGGCAGGCCCGGCGCCGAGGCCGCTTCCTCCGAAACCTTCCAGGCCGCGGATCGCAGGCTCGGCGGCAAGGTGCTGGAGCTCACGGATGTCCGCAAGGCCTGGCCAGTGGAAGGCATCCCCCACGAGTTCGTCTCATCTTTTTCCTGCAAGCTCACCCGAGGCGAGCGCATCGGTGTGGTCGGGCCGAACGGTTCGGGAAAATCCACCCTGCTGGACCTCATCGCCGACCGGTATCCGCCCGACGGAGGAAAGATCGAGCGGGGGGAGACCGTGGTGGTCGGCTATTTCGACCAACACGCCGACGGAGTGGACCTGAGCCGGAACGTGCTGGATTTCGTGAGTTCGGCCGCCGAGCGCGTGCGCGTGCGCACGCGCATGGGCGACGGGGGCGAACTCAGCGCGGAACAGTTCCTGGAACGCTTCGGCTTTCCTCGCGGCATGCTCGCCCAGACCCTGTCCCGGCTTTCAGGCGGCGAGCTGCGCCGTCTCCTGCTCGTGCGCCTGCTGATCGCCGCGCCGAACGTCCTGCTGCTGGACGAGCCCACCAACGACTTCGACATCCCCACGATAGCCCTGCTTGAAGACTTCCTGTCCGGCTTTTCAGGCTGCGTGATCGCCGTCTCCCACGACCGCGCCTTCCTGGAAGGCATGGCCGATTCGCTCTGGATCCTGGACGGATCCGGCGGCGTCACGCGGCGCGTCGGTTCCTACTCGGACTGGCGCGAGACCGCGGCAGCGGAGGCCGCCGCGGCCGCTGAAGCCGCGGGCGCCGCGCGCGATGCGGCTTCCCGCCGGGAAGCTACGCGTGCCGCTGCGGCCGGCCCGGTTGCCGCAGGCCCGGTTGCCGCGGCGGCGGCGGCGGCCACCGGCTCGGCGGCCGCGGCCNNCCGCGGCCGCCGCAGGCAAGCTCAGCTTCAAGGAGCGGAAAGAGTTCGACGGCCTGATGGCGGAGATCGATACGCTGGAAGCGGAGAAGGTCGATTGGGAAGGACGTTTCGCCGATCCGGCGAGCGGACTTTCCCGCGCCGCCGAAGCCTTCGCCGCCGCGCGCTGCCGCTACGACGAGGTCTGCGCCCTCATCGCCGCAAGGACCGATCGCTGGGAAGAACTNNCGCCGGCCTCTGACTCCCGGCAGCCTCAGACCCCGCGGCAGGCCTCTGACCCTCGGCTGGCCTCTGACCCCGCGGCCGGCCTCTGACCCCGGCAGCCTCTGACCCCGCGGCCGGCCTCTGACCCCGGCAGCCTCTGACCCCGCCGCCGGCCTCTGACTCCCGGCAGCCTCAGACCCCGCGGCAGGCCTCTGACCCTCGGCCGGCCTATGACCCCGGGCTAGCTCCGGTTAGTCTCCACGCCCTCGACCCGGTTCCGCCCCTTCGCCTTGGCCCGGTACAGCGCGTTCTCCGCGCTTCGGACCAGGAGGTCGTAGAGGAGCCGCGGCTCGTCTATGTCCTCGACCTTGAGCGAGGCTACGCCTATCGAAATGGTGGCCTTCACGAGTTTCGAGGAGATGAGGATGGGTATGGCTTCAATGGCTTTCCGCACCGTGTCGGCGACGGCCAGGGCTTCCTCCAGGTCCGTCCTCGGCAGCACCGCCAGGAATTCCTCGCCCGCCCAGCGGCCGGCCGCGTCCGAGGGCCTCAGCGCGACCGCGAAACGGCGAGCGCTCTCCGCGATGGCTAGGTCTCCCGCCTGGTCTCCGTTCAATTCATTGATCCGTTTCAGCCCGTCCAGGTCCCCGAGGAGGACCGAGACCCTTTCTCCCCGTTTCCGCGCCTGGGACAGCGTCCGTTCCAGCCGCGCCGAAATCGTCTTGCGGTTGGCCAGCGAGGTGAGTTCGTCCATGGAGGACAGCCTGTCGAGCCGGGAGGACAGCTCGTGCAGCCGCGCGTCCTTCTGTTCCAGCAGGCTGAACGTCCTGCGGGTGTCGTCCGCCGCCGCGGCCGGCAGGAATCCCGAGCCGAGGAACACGATGGTCTCCGGCGAGTTGCCCGCCACCGTCGTGGAGGGTATTGAAATGTCGAAACGCGTGCCGCGGTTCGGCTCGCTGTCGCAGCGTATGCCCGCGCCCATCAGGTCCAGGAGCCTTTTCGCGATCGCCAGGCCCAGCCCCGTTCCCCCGTACTTGCGTTCGATGATCGAATCCTGCTGCGTGAAGGGTTCGAACAGCCGCCTGCGGTATTCCTCCGTCATCCCGATGCCGGTGTCCGCCACCGTGATGAGGATGGTCGCCTTCCACGACTTCAGCGGATCTTGCGGAACCTCTCCCTCCTGCTCGCTGACGGCATCCATGAGGACGGAGACGGATCCCCGATCCGTGAATTTCAGCGCGTTCCCTACGAGGTTGACCAGGACTTGCCGCAACCGGGCCGCGTCCAGCAACACGGTTTTCGGGAGGCGCTCGGTCGAATGGAACTCCAGATCCAGGGCCTTCTCCTCCGCAGCGAAGCGGAAGATCTGGGAGAGCTCTTGAAGGAGAACGCGCGGGTCGAAGGGAGCCGGCGTCAGCTCGATGCGGCCGGATTCGGCCTTGGTAAGGTCCAGCAGGTCGTTGATGATGGTCAGCAGGGCGCGGCCGGCGCTCCCGATGGATTTCAGGAACAGGCGTCCGCGCTCGTCGCTCACCGAGCCTTCCAGCAGGGCGCAGTATCCGAGCACCGCGTTCAGCGGCGTGCGGAGTTCGTGGCTCATGGTCGAAATGAACTGGGACTTGGACCGGCTCGCCCGCTCGGCCTCTTCGCGGGCCGCCTTCAGCGTCTCCATGGTGGCGACGCGGGAGGTGATGTCGTGGGCGACGCCGATCACGAGGTTCCGGTCGGGAATGGCTACCGATGACCATGAGAACCAGAGGTATTCGCCGTCCGCCCGACGCACGCGGTTCTGGAAATCCGCCATGCCGGTCCGTTCCCGCAGGATGTCGGCGATGCGCTCTGTGGGCGCCCGGTCGTCTTCATGGACGAATTCCGCCAACTTTTTCCCCGCCAGCTCGTCGGCCCTCCAGCCGAGTTCGCGGGTCCAGGAAGGATTGGTCTTCAGGATACGGCCCGCCGAATCCAGGACGCACAGGAATTCGCCGGTCAGGTCGAAGAAGATGTCGATGTCCCGCTTGGCATCCAGCAACTCCTTCGTGCGGAGTTCCACGCGCCGCTCGAGTTCCGCGCTCAATTCCCGGAAGCGCTTCTCGCTCTCCATGAGGGCTTCCTGTTCGCGCTTCCGCCCTGTCACGTCCTTGAAGGTGAACAAGACGCCTTCTATCGAACCGTCGGCGGCACGAACCGGACCCTTGACCGTCTCGATCCATAACGGCTTCCCGTTTATCTCGCCCCGCTCCACCATTTCGATCGTGCGGCCGCTCTCGATCACCTTGCGGTCGTTCGCCCGGTATTCCTCCGCCAGTTCCGCGGGGTACAGGTCGTCGTCGCGGAGCCCCACGATCCCCCTCGGCTCCTTGCCGACGGAGCGCGCGAAAGCTTCGTTGCACGCCAGGTAGCGGGAATTGAGGTCCTTGTAACCGATGTACTGCGGCAACGCGTCGATGATGGTCTTCACGAGCCGGTCCCGCTCGCGCCGGCCCGATTCCCTCTCGTGCGTCGCCAGTTCTTCCACCAGGCGGGTCGCCGCCATGAGCACCAGGCCGAAAGTCCAGGCAAGGCAGCTGGCGATCATCGCCAGGAGCAGGAAGGTCAGGATCGGCGATGCCCTGCGCACGCCCGCGTTTCCCCACTCGGAGGCGTATCCGAAGAGGGCGAAGTTCGTGACGGCCGTCACGAGATAAGTTCCCGCGGTGAAACGGGCGGCGGCTTTCCTTTCGTAGGGGAAGCGCGAAAGGAGGACGACGGCGGAGGCGACGAACTGGATGGAAAGAAAGCCTGATACGATCAGGTTCCGCGTCGCCGGCGATGGCCGGACGTACGTGAAGTACGCCAGCAGGGGAAAGATAACCGCGGGAGGAATCCAGCCGAGAATCGAATATTTTTGATCCTTTTCTAGAAATGCCCAAGTGCCGGTACCGACGCATGCGACCCCCGCGACGATCGCGGTATCGGCGAGGACGATGGAGATGAAGGGATCAAGATCGAACGGGTGGGCGAGGAGGAGGAAGCCGACGCCGACGAGGGCATCCCCCGCGGCCCAGCGGATGATGCCCCTGAAGCGGGGCATCATCGCCTGCAGGACGACGAGGAAGACGGAAAGGGTGAGGCTCCCCGTGACGAAGACGACCGAAATCGTCGCGGTATCGAGCCCGAAGTAGGTCGCCATGTCAATGCTATCGGCGCGAAGCGCCCCGATTCTTAGCGTCCTCCCCGCCCTCCGCGCGCCTTTCGCGGAAGGAACGCAATCCCGCCGAGGCGGAATACAGTACCAAAGCCATAGCCGAAGGCAGGCCGAGAAGCGCCGTGGCGGACAATCCCCCGCTCCCCTGCGCGAAAGAGGCCGCCTGCTCGGCCAGGGCGAATACGAGGGCGGCGAGGGCGACGCCCCAGGCGTTGCGGAATCCCAGATAGACCGCCGCCAGGGCGATCCAGCCGCGGCCCGCCGTTCCGCCGGGGGCATATGCGCCGATCCTGAAGGTCAGGCTCGCTCCCGCCAAGGCCGCGACGGCCGCCGCGAAGGCCCAGGCGCCTTCCCGGTACAGCCGCGCGTCCGCGCCCCGCTCGGCCAGCGTTTCCGGAGCCCGGCCCGCCGCCCGCAGGCGCAGGCCGAGCCGGGTCCGCTTGGCGATGAAGGCCGCGAACGCGACGATGACGAGGGTCAGCAGGATGAAAGGAAGGCGCGTGGAACGGATCGCCCCGCTTGCGGGATCAGCCAGAACGCCCTTCGTGCCGTACCAGGCCGAGGAGAGCGCCTCCGTCGTACCGACCGCGGCCAGGTTAAGTGCGAGACCCGCGATGAAGGGATTGGCGCCGCTGGAACGTACGAAGCGGGCGAGCAGCCAGCCCAGGAACCCGCAGATCGCGGCGGCCGCCGCGGCGGCGGCTGGAACTGAACCCGTAGTTCGGAAAAGCGCCCACGCGAAGAAAGATCCGAGGGTCATGAAACCCTCGAGGAAGACGGCGAGGGAACCGGAAAGCTCGGTCGCCAAGCCTCCGACCCCGGCCAGGGCGACGGGGACAGAGGCGGCTGTAGCCGCGGCTACCGCCGCTGCGGCAGACGAAGCGACTGTAGAGCTGACCGCCGAGGCCAGGAGCGCGAAGATGTCGTTCATGCGCGCTTCCCGCGGAAAAAGCGCGCGGTCACAAGAAGGAAGACCGCGGCCTGGACGAAGGAAGCCGTCTCGAAGGAAAGGTCCGTCGACATGAGCGCGGCGTCGGAGCCGGCCCTGATCCAGGCGTAGGCGAGGGCGGCCGGAAGGATGGCCGCCGGGGAGTTCCGCGCGATCAAGGCCACCGCGATCGCGTTCCACCCGAGGCCGCCCGCGAAACCCTGGTGGCAGATCCCGTAGGTTCCCGCCACCGCGAAGAAGCCCGCCAGTCCGTGCAACCCGCCTGAGACGGCCAGCGCCGGCGTCCAATACCTGCTGCTGTCGATGCCCGCGAAGCGGGCGAACGAGGGACTGGAGCCGGCGGCGCGGAGCCGGAAACCCATGATGCCCCGTTCCAGCACCACGAGCGCGAGGAAAGCGAGCAGCAGCGCGGCGAAAAGGGAGGCGTTCAGGCTGGACGGCGCCATGAGCCGGGGCAGCACGCGGTCGCCGGAAAAGCGGACGGTCGCGAGGAGGCTTCCGTCCGGATCGCGCAACGGACCCGCGATCAGGAAATCGGCGACGGGGGAAACCGCGGCGGACAGCAGGAAAGTGGCGATCATCTCGTCGGCTCCCAACNNAACGCCGGATTTCCGGCAAGAATGGCCGCTGCCGCGAGCCCTCCGGAGTAGACTTGCCCTTCGCCGCCCAGATTGAAGGTGCCCGCCTTGAAGGCGATCGCGACGCCGAGGGCGGCGACCGACAGCAGCGCCGCCTGATCCAGCATGTTGCCGAGGAACCAGGCGGAGGACCAGGGCGTGACGAAAAAGGCGCGGAGGGCAGTCGACGGCTCCGCCGACGCGAACGACAGCAGGATGACCGCCGCCGCGGCCGCGGCGAGCGCAAGCAGCGAAGGGGCCGCGGGGCCAAGCGCCGCCGGGCCGAGCGCGGAACCGAGCGCCTCGGCCATGGAACGCCATCCGGATCTACGCTTCATTGTACGCCTCCGCGCCGATCATCGCCTCTCCGATGCTTTCGCGGAAGGAGGAGCCCGGCTGTCCTCCGCGCAGGTCGAAGCGCGCCGCCACCGTCCCGTCCCGCAGAACCGCGACCGAATCGGCTAGCGCCAGGAGTTCGTCTATGTCGGTCGAAAAGAGGAGCACCGCCTTTCCCCCGCGCGCGAGGTCCAGCACGCGCTTCCGCATCCTCGCCCTGTGCCGCGCGTCCAGGCCCCAGCCGGGCTCGGAAAGCACCAGGAGCTCCGGATTCTCGGCCAGCTCCCGCGCGAGCGCCAGGCGCTGCAAGGTACCGCCGGACAGCGATCCCGCGCTCGTGCGCGGATCAGCGTCCACTTCCGCGTCCTTCATGATCCCGGTGGCCCAGGAGCGGAGAAAGCGCGCGTCCAGCAATCCGAAGGATCCGGCCAGGCCGACCCTCGCCCGGGAAACTACATGGGCGGATAGATTGTCCAGGATCGAAAGTTCCGGAGCCGTCGCTATCTGCGTGCGGTCGGCGCTCGCGTAGGCCGCCCCCGCTTCGCGGAACGCGCGCGGTCCCCGGTTTTCCACCCTTACGCCGTTCACCTCGACGCTGCCCTCGGCGCATTCCAGGAGTCCCGCGATCGCGAGTTCCAGGGTTTCCAGGCCGCTCTCGCGCACCCCCGCTATGGCGGCCACCTGGCCTTGCACTACATCGAGATCGACGCCCCGCACGTGGGGCCTGCCCCTTGCCCGGACCTCCAACCCCCGCACCTTGAGGATAGTGTCACGAAGCTTGTGGTCGGCATCATACCTGGTGGCCTTTTCCTTCGGCACGCCCGATCCGGCGCTGTCGAAGGGGTCTGCAACAAGCTTCGTGACACTGCCGAACATCAACGCGGCGACCTCGTCGGGACGGGCCTCCGCGGCACCCATGGTCGCGACGGTCCGACCCCTCCTGATCACGGTCACCCGGTCGGCGATCGAAAGCGTCTCCTCAAGCTTGTGTGAGATCAGCACGATGGTCCTGCCGTCATGGCGGAGCCGGCGCAACAGGTCGAAGAGCCGCTCCGTCTCCCGAGGGGCGAGCACCGCGGTCGGCTCGTCCAGCACCAGGCAGCGGACGCCGCGCAGCAGGAGCGCCAGCACGGCGGCCTTCTGCCGCTGGCTCACGGCCAGGTCCTCGGTCCTGGCGTCGACGTCCAGGTCGAAACTCCAGCGGGACGAAAGCTCGCTCGTCCGCTCCCGGGCTTTCCGCGCGTCCAAAATCCCGTAGCGCAGCGGCTCGGCCCCCAGGACGCAGTCCTCCCAGAGCGCGAAGCCGGGAACCAGCACCGGATGCTGCCTGACCATGCCGATCCCGGCGCCAAGGGCGTCCGCGCAGGACCGGAAGCGGCGCTCCGCTCCGTCGATCAGGATCGTTCCGGCGGTCGGTTCCAGGGCGCCGGCGAGCACGTGCATCAGGGTGGATTTCCCGGCTCCGTTCTCGCCCAGCAGGGCATGGACCTCCCCCGCGCGCAGTTCCATGCCTGCGTCCGCGAGGGCCTGCACGCCGTTGACGGGGAAATATTTGCTGACGTTTTTCAATACGATCGAATTCACCGATTCCGTTCCCGTCTCCGGCACCGCCGCGTCGTCAACCTCATTTGGAGCCCGGGTTCCCTCCGAGCGGGAGCTTGATGGTCCCGGATTTCAAGCCCGCCACGAGGCCGGCCTGGCTGGCCCGTGCACTTTCGCTCACCGCCTTTATGTATTCCGGATCGTCCTGGATGAAGTCGACGTAGCCGTCGGCCACGCCGAGCACGACGGCGGTCCCGAAGGGGAGCTTGCCGTCCAGCCAGCGCTTGACCTGCTCGTAGGCCGCTTTGTCCTGGCGGAGGACCGAGCTGCCGATCACCGTGCCGGGACGGACGGCGTAGCCGTTGACGTCGAACCAGATCACCGACGCCTTCGCGTCCGCGGCCGCCTGCACCACGCCCTGGTTGGCCCCGCCCGAGATCGCGAGCACGACGTCCACGCCCTCCCGGATCATCGCGGCCGCCAATTCGGCCCCCTTGGCCGCGTCGTACCAGTTGCCGACCACGCGGAAATCCACTTCGATCGAAGGATCCACGGCCTTCGCCCCTTCCGTGTAGGCGGGGAGTATGGTCCCGTTCATCGCCGGATATTCCTGCCCCGCGACCAGCCCTATTTTCTTGGCCGCATTGGCGCCCGCGACCCCGCCGGTGGTGGCCAGTCCCGCCAGGAAGCCGGCCATGTATCCCTGTTCGCGCTGGTTGTAGGCGAGGGTGAAGATCGAAGGATTGCCGGACAACTCGCCGTCCAGCAGCAGGAAGCGCTGGGTCGGGAATCGCTGGGACACGCTCGCCGCGATCGCGGGCATCGCCTGATTGGAGCTCACGATGAGGCCGTACTCGCCGGTCGCCGCGAGTGAGGTGAGCTTGGATTCCCAGTCGGCCTGGTTGAAGCCGCCCTCCACCGTCTTGACCTTGGTTCCTGGACGCTCGGCCGCCGCTTGTTGCACGCCCGCCACCAGCAGTTCGTAGATGGGGCTGCCCGACACCACGCCGGGGACGAAGATCGCGATGGACGCTTCCGTGGCCTTCGTCGCGTCCGGCGCTCCTTCGGTGAAGCCCAGGGTTGTCACCGACATCATCATGAGAACCGCAAGGGCGGCCTTCGACCCGATCCTTCCTTTCCGCTCGTTTCCTTCCATAATTTGCCTCCGAAAAAATGCATGAATCCTCCGGGGCATAAAAAAGCCCCGGATGCGGATTCCGGGGCGAAAAAAAGCGAAGTCGTCGGGCGTGCGGGAAGTACCGGCCGGTCTCCTTCCGTGCGCTCGATTTTCTTCCATCCGGACTATACCGTCGGCACCGGAATCTCACCGGTTCAGTTCCTCCGCCGCCCCATCGGGGCCGCTCGGGAAGTCGCGGGCTATAACCGCCGGTTGGGATTTGCATCGCCATCCATCAAAACCCCTATAAGAAGGAGTTTTGAAGAAAAGCAACATTCACCCGACCCTGAAAATCTCGCTGTCTATATCAATGATACCGAAGGCCGCGGGAAAGGTCAACGCGCCCGTGTTGATTGATCCGCTCGCCTTTGATCGCGGATGTCCTTTTTCACTCCCAGATGGTCTTCGCGTCAGGGTAGTTCCGTATCAGCGGATCACCCGTTGCGAGGGTCAAATTCTCGCAGATGGACTGGGCTATGAGCATCCGGTCGAAGGGATCGCGGTTCAGGGGCGGCAGGCCATGCAGAGTATAAGTATGCTCCAATTTTACCGGAAGTATGGCCAGCGCGTTCTCCCGAATCTCACGGGCGACGATTTCGTTCCACTTCTCGTCCGTCTTCAATTTCCCCAAGCCAATTTTTATCATTGCTTCCCATGAAGAGGCGACGCTAAGGACCAAACGGGTCTCCGGGAGACGCATGATCCTCAGAAGTTCCGCCGGCAGGCGATCCTGATCGCCGGTCCACCATAAAAAAGCATGCGTATCCAAAAGAATATTCACGATTCGATTTCCTGCATGATAGCTTCCGTGAGCGGCGCGTCGAAGTCTTCCGCGATCCAAATCTTTCCCCGTGACAGACCGGGCGTCCGCGCTTGCGGCGGCGCCGCTAGTGGAACCAGCTTCAACAGCGGCTTGCCGCTCCTGGCGATGATGATTTCCTCGCCGCTGAGCGCCTGTTCCACGAGTCGTGAGAACTGGGTCTTGGCTTCGTGAATATTGACTTGCATCAGTAAAGCATAGACTTAGTCCACGACTTAGTCAAATACTCCCCGTCCTCCATCCCGCTCCTCTCCCGCCTTGTTCCCGCCGCCGAATCGTCGTATCCTTGACCCATGTCCCGTTTCTTCAATACCACCGGACCCTGCAATCCGGAACGTCATTATATGTTGCCCCCCGAGGAGCGCCTTGTCCGTGCGCAGCTGGACCGGTATATCGGAGACCAGTTGTACTGGGTGCTCCACGCCCCCCGCCAGACCGGCAAGACCACCTTCCTGCAGTCCTGGATGCGGAAGATCAACGCGGAAGGCGCGGCGGTGGCCTGCTACGTGAGCGTGGAAGCGAGCCAGGGCGTGAGCGAAAGCGAACGGGCCATCCCGGCTATCTGCGACGCGATTCGCTCCTATGCGGAAACCTTCCTCGGTCCTGCACTGAAGCCACCGTTGCCGCAAACCGAACCACTTATGATGCTGGACCGCATCCTCACCGACTGGGCCGCCATGGTGGCTCCCAGGCCCTGGTGAGCTTCCTGCGCCAGCTCCGGGGCGGCTTCGCCCGGCGGGGAGTGGGCCAGTTCCCGGTGAGCGTCGCCCTCGTGGGGATGAGGGACCCGCGCGATTACCTGATCAAGAGCAAGGACGGCGTCGCCCTGAATCCGGGCAGCCCCTTCAATATCAAGGAAGATTCCGCGAGCCTGTCCAACTTCACGTTGCCGGATGTCCAAGCCCTCATCGCCCAGCATACGGGCGAAACGGGACAGCTCTTCAGCGACGAGGCGGCCAGAGCCGTCTATGACCTCAACCGCGGCCAGCCCTGGCTCGTCAATGCGCTGCTCCAGAAGTGCGTCTGGCAGCTCTGTCCCCAGGGCGAACCTGTAGAGATCGGGCATGTCCGGGAAGCCAAGGAAATGCTGATCCAGGAACGCGCGGTGCATTTGGACAGCCTTGCGGAGCGCTTGCGTGACGATAGGGTCAAGAAGATAGTGGAACTGATCCTGGTCGGCGGCATGGATCCCGACCTCCTGAAGGGAGACGACTTCCGCTTCACCCTGGACATGGGACTGGTGACGGTGGAGGAGGGGACGCCAGTCATCGCCAACCCGATCTACCGGGAGATCATCGCGCGGGTGCTGAGCGAACCCTACCAGCTTTCCATCCCTGCCCCCGAATTCCGCTGGAAGAAGGATGACGGCACCATGGACCTGGATGCCCTGCTGAGGGAGTTCCAGGACTTCTGGGCCCAGCACTCCGGGATCTGGGAAATCTAGGCCGACTATACGGAAGCCTTTCCCCACCTCCTGCTGATGGCATTCCTCCAGCGTGTGGCCAACGGCGGCAGACGGATCGAGCGCGAATACGCGGCTGGCCGGGGCAGGGTGGACATCGCCATCCAGTACGGCGGCGTCTGGTCCATCATCGAAATCAAGCTCGTCAGCCGTGCCGGGCGCGAGCGGACAGTCATGCAGGGCATCGAACAGATCGCCAGGTACCGCGACCTCATCGACCGCGGCGCCGCCAGCTACATGGTGGTCTTCGACCGCACGGACGCGGGCAGGGCCAGGACCTGGGAAGAACGCCTGAGCTGGGACGTCGTGGATGCCCCGGGCGGGAAGGTCGCCGTGGTGGGCTGCTGATGGTTCAAAACGGATACCGGTTGTTTTCCAGCCACCGTTCCAGGGTTCCCAGCGGGGCGAGCATGGGAGCATCCCAGGAATTTTCCTTGGTATAGTCGGCGACGCTGCGGACAGAAGTCCGGCCAGGCTCCTCGCGCAGGCAGACGGCGCTGCGGACCAGCAAACCCAGATGAAAACCGAACACGTAGACCGCCGCCTCAAGGCCGAGACGCTGCATCTATTGCGTGACCGCGGTTTCAGGATCTCCTATACGAGGCGGACCGGCCTTTCCCTTTTCAGGAGGGTATGGGCCACGTACGGTCCCCGGTCGATGCAGTCCACCGCGGAGGATGAAAAATAGAGCCCCGGTCCCAGCTGTCCCTTTCCCCAGCCCGTACACGGCACCTGGATCCGGATACATGCCGAAGTCATGAAGGGAATGTCCGCCGAAGGACTCCAATGCCATACCGGAAGGTCGAAAGGAGTCCCGACGACCAGCTTTTCCGAAATCCGCTTGTCCGCATCCATGCTGGTAGTTTAATGCCTTCCGAGCCTTACCTCAAATTCCTTCCCGCTTGTAGGGTATCCCCTTTCGTCGTATCCTTGATCCATGTCCCGCTTTTTCAATACCACCGGACCCTGCAATCCGGAACGTCATTATATGTTGCCCCCCGAGGAGCGTCTTGTCCGTGCACAGCTGGACCGGTATATCGGAGACCAGCTGTACTGGGTGCTGCACGCCCCCCGCCAGACCGGCAAGACCACCTTCCTGCAATCCTGGATGCGGAAGATCAACGCGGAAGGGGCGGCGGTAGCCTGCTACGTGAGCGTGGAGCGGTGCCAGCAGTTCCCCGATGCCTCCGATGCCATTCCCATGATCTGCGAATCGATCCTCTCCTATGCCCGCTCCTTCTTGCCCGGCGATCTGGTTCCCGCGTTGCCGGAGGCGACGCAGGGCAGCATGCTGGACCGCATCCTCACCGACTGGTCCGCCATGGTGGCTCCCAAGCCCTTGGTGGTTCTCTTTGACGAAGTGGATGTCCTGCAGGACCAGGCCCTGGTGAGCTTCCTGCGCCAGCTCCGGGGCGGTTTCGCCCGGCGGGGAGTGGGCCAGTTTCCGGTAAGCGTCGCGTTGGTCGGCATGCGGGACCTTCGGGACTATCTGATCAAGAGCAAGGACGGCGTCGCCCTGAGTCCGGGTAGCCCCTTCAACATCAAGCAGGACTCCGCGAGCCTTTCCAACTTCACGTTGCCGGATGTCCAAGCCCTCATTGCCCAGCATACGGGCGAAACGGGACAGCTCTTCAGCGGCGAGGCTGTACAAGCCGTCTACGACCTCACCCGCGGCCAGCCCTGGCTCGTCAACGCGCTGCTCCAGAAATGCGTCTGGCAACTCCGTACCCACGGCGAAGCGGTGGAAATCGGCCATGTCCGGGAAGCCAAGGAAATGCTGATCCAGGAGCGGGCGGTCCACCTGGACAGCCTGGCTGAGCGCCTGCGGGACGGGCGGGTCAAGCAGATCGTCCAGTCCATCCTGATAGGGGAAAGCGACCCCAACCTGGCCGAAGGGGACGACTTCCGTCTTACCCTCGACCTCGGTCTGGTGGGGATCGAAAACGGCATCATCGGTATCGCCAACCCGATATACCGTGAAACGGTGGCCCGCATCCTTTCCTACGGCATGCAGATGGCCATCCCCGCCCCCGAATTCCGCTGGAAGAAGGATGACGGAACCATGGACCTGGACGCCCTGCTGCACGAATTCCAGGACTTCTGGGCCCAGCACTCCGAGATATGGGAAATCAAGGCCGACTACACGGAAGCCTTCCCCCACCTCCTGCTGATGGCCTTCCTGCAGCGGATCGCCAACGGCGGGGGCCGTATCGAACGCGAATACGCGGCGGGCAGGGGGCGGGTGGACATCGCCATCCAGTATGGCGGCGTCTGGTCCATCATCGAAATCAAGCTCGTCAGCCGCGCCGGCCGCGAACGCACCGTCGCGCAGGGCCTCGAACAGATAACCAGGTACCGTGACCTCATCGACCGGGGCGCCGCCAGCTACCTGGTGGTCTTCGACCGCACGGACGCGGGCAGAGCCAGGACCTGGGAAGAACGCCTGAGCTGGGACGTCATGGACGCCCCGGGCGGGAAGGTCGCCGTGGTGGGCTGCTGATGGTTCAGAGCCCGAATTGCCGCCATCAAAATGAAGATACAACTTTCTTGGGTTGAAACCAGTCCCTGGCTCATGTATCATGTATAGCGAAGGTTAAGCCATGCAAGTAGCGATTCCGCTGGATAAAATGACGGTCGAAGACAAACTACGGGCATTGGAAACGATCTGGGCTGACCTGCAACGGTCTTCTGAAGACGTGCCCGCTCCGAAATGGCATGAAGATATTCTCAGCGCGCGAGAAGAACGAGCAAAAAAGGGAATATCCGGTTTTGATGAATGGTCTGAAGCCAAACGCAGGATTCGCGATCGTACACAATGAACGTCCGGATAAATGAGGAAGCGGAACAAGACCTTATTGACGGTTTTCAATTCTATGAGATGCAAGGACAAGGGCTAGGCGATTATTTTTTAAATTCTTTGTTTGCCGAAATTGATTCACTCCACCTATATGCAGGCATTCATCCTATTCATTTCGGGTATCACCGGCTTTTATCCAAGAGATTTCCCTACGCGGTATATTATCAATGTGAAAACGGTACAGTGATGATCTGGGCTGTTCTGGATTGCAGGCAGGATCCATCCAAAACGCAGACCCGTTTAGCAGATACTTTTCAATAACTATTTATGCAAGAGCGGTGGCCTGCTACGTGAGAGTGGAACGGTGCCAGCAGGTCCCCGATGCCTCCGATGCCATCCCCATGATCTGCGAATCGATCCTCTCCTATGCCCGCTCCTTCCTGCCCGGCGATCTGGTTCCCGCGTTGCCGAAGGCGACGCAGGGCAGCATGCTTGACCGCATACTCACCGATTGGGCAGCCCCTCCAACATCAAGCAGGACTCCGCGAGCCTTTCCAACTTCACGTTGCCGGATGTCAAAGCCCTCATCGCCCAGCATACGGGCGATGAGGGACAGCTCTTCAACGGCGAGGCGGCCAGAGCCGTCTATGACCTCACCCGTGGCCAGCCTTGGTTCGCCAACGCATTGCTCCAGAAATGTGTCTGGCAGCTCTGTCCCCGGGGCGAAGCGGTGAAGATCGGACAAGTCCGGGAAGCCAAGGAGATGCTGATCCAGGAGCGTGCGGTGCATCTGGACAGCCTGGCGGAGCGCCTGCGGGACGGACGGGTCAAGAAGATCGTCCAGTCCACCCTGATAGGGGAAAGCGACCCCAATCTGGCTGAAGGGGACGACTTCCGCCTTACCCTCGACCTCGGTCTGGTGGGGATCGAAAACGGCATCATCGACATTGCCAACCCGATATACCGTGAAACGGTGGCCCGCATCCTTTCCTTCGGCATGCAGATGGCCATCCCCGCCCCCGAATTCCGCTGGAAGAAGGACGACGGCACCATGGACCTGGATGCTCTGCTGCGGGAGTTCCAGGACTTCTGGGCCCAGCACTCCGGGATCTGGGAGATCAAGGCCGACTACATGGAAGCCTTCCCCCACCTCCTGTTGATGGCATTCCTCCAGCGTGTGGCCAACGGCGGCGGACGGATCGAACGCGAATACGCGGCAGGGAGGGGCAGGGTGGATATTGCCATCCAGTACGGCGGCACCTGGTCCATCATCGAAATCAAGCTCGTCAGCCGCGCCGGGCGCGAGCGGACAGTCGTGCAGGGCCTGGGAAGAACGCCTGGGCTGGGACGTCGTGGATGCCCCGGGCGGGAAGGTCACCGTGGTGGGCGGATAGCCTGAGGGCGGAAAGTCTCAGGGCATTCAGCTTAATGTCCAGCTGTACCTGCAGACGACCGGGAACCAGACGATCGGGTATGGCTGCGGTCGGTCCGGATCCTCTCCCACGACAGTCCGGGTGTCCGCGTTTCCGGCGGGATCGGTCATGCAAATCCGTCCGCGGCCGAGGATTCATACATCCCGCAATGGTCGTATCCCGTTGCGCGCATTCCACTGATTTGCCTGAATTTCAGACGATTGCCCAGGCGATCAAAAAAAATGCAGATTGAGAATGACATTTTCTTCGGTTGATGTCAGGTAAAAACATCCCCATACGCTGTCATCCGCCTCTTGGGATCGCATTCCATTGCGGTATTCATGAAAACCATGCGTTTTTCTAACTCTTTTCATAAATTGTAAATCGGTAAAAAAACTTGACACTTCCAAAAGCGGCTTGATATACTGCCCGCAAGCTAAAGAGGATCAGAGTGACCGTTGGTTATTCCCTCTTTTTATATCAAGGAGGATCCTTAAATGAAGAAGGCTCTGGTTATCCTACTTGCTCTTTGCACCATCGGTGCGGCGTTCGCAGCGGACGTTGCCACCGCCACCCTCTCCGGTTCCGTCAGCGCCACCTGGGGTTACAACCTCCAGGAAGAAGCCAGCGGCTTCAAGAACGACAGCGACGTCGTCGTCAGCTTCCCCCTCGCAGCGTTCGGCGATAAGGCCCAGGGCGGAGAGGGCATGTACGGCGAGATCATCGTCAAAGACTTCGGCCTGAAGATCGACAATGATACCATGCTCGGAATCGATACCTCGAGCGGCGATGATAACGTTACTCCCGAGACTGAAACCAACGGTCTCGTCGAGGGCGGCGATTACGACGTCTCCGGTATCATCCATTTCAACAAGAGCGCCTGGCTCGGCGTATACAGCTATCCCGATTTCGATACCAACTATGCCAAGAACTACGACTCCGATGACGGCAACACCGTTCAGGATATCCACCTTGACAACAAGTGGACCGGCGGAAACGCTGGCGTCGAGTTCGGCTACGGTACCGACATGTTCTCCATCGCCCTCCAGGCTGTTTCCCTGTTCGACTATGACAAGGGAGATGAGACTGCATACACTGCCTCCGCCGCGAAGCCCTACGAAATCACCAATGACGAAAATTTTGATGGCGCCGATACGAAGATCAACACCGACAACCTTTATATCTACAGCGCCAAGATCGGCCTGAAGCCCATCGAAGGTCTGTCCGTTGACGCCCGCTTCACCATGATCCCCGAGGACTTCGTAACCTACACGCTCGCTTCTGCTTTGAACGTGGTCAACGCGAAAGTCGCCTACACCGTCGGCGCACTTACCGCGTCGTTCGGCACCGATCTCGTCCTCATGGCCGAAGAAGGCGCCTTTGGTGGCGATACGACCATGCTGTACGACCTTTCTCCGGTACTTTCCTACAAAGTCGTTGACGGCTTCACCGCCAACGCGAAAGTCTGGATGGCCGGTTCCGACACCGATGCCGACGTCGATGCCCCGCTCAACGTGGAGTTCGGTCTTGTCGAAGACTTGGCCACCGGCATTGTTCCCAATCTCGGGTTCACACTGACCGTCGCTCTTGACGATCTCCTTGGTGACCAGCCCGATGCCGACACCGATGAAAGCGAATGGTATGTCGACGCCACGGTTTCCTATCTTCTGGTTGAAGGTCTGACCGCCAAAGCCGACGTTGGCTACGGGATCGACGAGAAGCTGACCGCCGGTGCTTCCCTTGAAATGGGCGCCGCGTTCACCGGAATCGCCAACACCACCTTCACCGTTACCTATGACGACTTCGCTTCTGTTACCGGTGGAAACGACAAGGGTGTCGTAACCGTCGCCGCCAAGATCGCTTTCTAAGACTGCCTGGATCAAACGATCTTGAAGGCCGCTCCGGGCAACCGGGGCGGCCTTTTTCGTCCCGATCCTTTCGCCGATCTCCGCTAGTCTTGAGAAGTTCCTTCTACTGGATCTTTTCCAGCTCCCCGAACGGTACCGTTATCGCCCCACCCTCTCCGACATAGGCATTGAAGCTTCCGTTTTCCGCGACATCCACGCCGACTGTGCTGTAACGGCCGTCCCCGTCCCCGTCGATGCGGATGTCGAAGGTCGCCTCGGAGCCGACGAAGGCGAAAAACGACTCGTCCGTATGCGTCTCGTCGTCTTCGTCCTTGTGCGACAGGACTCGGGCCGCGAGCGCGGTGCTTCCGTCCGTATCGATAATCCCATAGGCCCATGCCGTTCCGCTCGTGTACAGGAACGACTCGGCGGTCTCCAATTCCAGGTATACCGGAATCCCTGCATACTCGGAGGGCGTTCCGGTCAATTCTATCGTGATGGGGTGCAACTGTTGCAGGGAGAGTCCTCCGCAGGAGCCGAGCATTGCTGAGCCCAGGGCGAACGCGGGGAAAGCGAAGAACGATCTCATTCTGGTCATGGGAACCTCCTCTGTAATTATACTACTTCACGGATGTCAATCCATTTTTGAAGCAGGACTGATGGTGTGAAAATGATCCTGACGTATGCACAATGTGCCCGGAATTTGCGTTTGCATTCTCGAATCCCCGAAGAAAGCGCGGCTTAACGATAGACGTTATTGACGAATGGCATTATTACCAATATGTATTGGAATGATCATATGCCGCCGCATTTCCATGCTGATTATGGAAGTAACCATATATTGGTCAATATCCGCGAGATGGTTGTGCTCCAAGGCGTGTTCCCCTTCCGTCAATTGAAGCTCGTTTTGGCTTGGGGCGAACTGCATGAGGCTGAACTAATGGCAAATTGGAATCGGGCGGAAGAGTTACGGAATTGATCAAGATTGAGCCTTTGCATTGAGGAGGACCTCTGATGACGGAGATCGTGCAGGTACTTCCGCTTGAAAATTTCGACCTGATCCTCTATTTCGTGGACGGACGAATCAAGAAGTACAATATTTCCCATCTTGTCGGCAAAGGCGTTTTTTCTGTGCTTGCGGATCCGGAGTTTTATCGTTCGCGCTGCACCATCATGAACCATACCGTCGCCTGGGATATTTCCGGGCAATATGATCCGAGCACCTGCATCGATCTTGATCCGGAGGTTCTGTATCGTGACGGCGTCGACGTGAAGGATCCGTTGGAAGAGAGCGCCTGAACCAGCATTGGGGCTGGAAACGGACAGTAGCCGGCAGAAAGCGGCCCACCCGAGTCCTTTCCTTCTGCCGGCTTCCTTGGTGCTGTATTTTTTACAACTTTCCTGATCTCAAACCCTCACCATCCAACCTTTGGTATCGGCGACTGTGCCGTATTGGATGCCCTTCAGTTGGTCGCGGAGGGCGGCGGTGAGTTCGCCGACCTTGCCGCCCGAGAATACGGCGGTCTTGCCCTTGTGGGTAAGCGATTCGATGGGAGTGACGCCGGCGGCGGTCCCGGTGACGAAGCATTCGGCGCCTTCGCCCATGGCTTCTTCCAGCGCCACCTTCCGCTCCGTCACCTTCACCCCACGGTCGCGGGCGAGTTCGATGACGCTGGAGCGGGTGATGCCGGGGAGGATGGTGTCGCCGAGTTCGGGCGTGACGAGCTCGCCGGACTTCAGGCGAACGAAGATGTTGCAGGAGGAGCCTTCCTCCAGGTACTTCCCCTCGCGGCCGTCCAGGAAGACGCACTCCATGAAGCCCGCGTCGTTTGCCTCTTTCTTGGCGAGGGTGGAAATGACGTAATTGGAGGCGGCCTTGATCCATCCGGTGCCGTGGGGCATCGCGCGGACGCGGTCGGTGGTGGTAGCCTTGGTGGTTCCGGCGGAGAAATAGGCGCTGACGGGCGTGGTGATGACGACCACGAAGGGTTCCTTGGAAGGAGCCACGCCGATGCCGCCCTCGCTGTAGGCGAAGGGACGGATATAGACCGAATCGGCGCTCATGAATGAATCCTTTTCCCATTCGCTCTTGTAGGCGGGGCGGAAACCGAGCGCCGCGTTCTTGCGCACCGCCTCCACGCAGGCGGCGACGAAGAGCTTCTCGGGGAAGCCGGGCATCAGGAGTCCCGTCATGGAGTTATGGAAGCGCGCGGCGTTCCGGTCCGGCCGGAAGATCGCGAGGCCGCCGTCTTTCTGGGGCAGGGCCTTCAGGCCTTCGAAACACCCGAGTCCGTACTGGGTGGTATAGCCGACGAGGGGCATGTCGCTCCAGCAGTTGCGGGAGGCGGCCAGAGCGTCGCGTTCGGCTTCGCCCATCGCGGCTTCCTCTGCGGGGCTCCGGTGCGGCTTTTCGATCCATTCCTCGTTCCACGCGGGAGCGGCGAATTTCGCGCGGTACGCGAAAGGATAGCTGTTGAGGGAAAAAGCCATGCGGTCCTCCTGGATATTTGCGTCCATGGATAATACCACGCGGCGCGGAACGGGGACAAGGTTGGCGGAGGGAAACCTTGGTTCGTCCAAGAGCGGAAATTGACAATGTGAATGTTAATGAATACTATTGAATGCAGGAGGCCTGTATGGCCAAGACCATCACCGTGCGCCTTGAAGATGATGTCTACGCGCTGTTCAAGAAAGCCGCGGAAGGGCAAAAGAGAACGATATCGAATTATATCGAATACGCGACGCTGAACTATACCGCCGGAGAGGCTATCGTCGATGACGACGAGATGAAGGAGTTGCTGGTCTTCGGCGATGATTTGCGGAAAGGCTTATCCGATATCTCTGCGGGAAGGTACCGGATAATTGGCTGATTTCAGGATCGCCGAGACCGAGAATTTCCAGAAGAAGATGCATTCCTTGAAATACAAGGCGCTCTACGGCAAGATTTTTGAATTCGTCTATCCGATCCTGAGAAAAAATCCGTATTTTGGGCCAAACATCAAGAAATTGAAGGGCGAATTCCAGGACCTGTATCGATATCGGCTGGGCGCATTTCGCCTTTTCTATTCAATCAGGGAAGATGAGGTGATCGTATTCATCGTCGATATCGAAGCAAGAAAGGACGCTTATAAATAGCGGCGCGGCTCCTCCGTTACTCCGGTTGACCGCGGCGGCGCCGTTTCGTAGAATATGCCCAATCTCTAGCGCGACAAGGAAACCCCATGGCTCTCAATTGCGGTATCGTCGGGCTTCCGAACGTCGGAAAGTCCACCATATTCTCTGCCGTCACCTCGGCCCCCGCCGAGGCGGCCAATTATCCGTTCTGCACTATCGACCCCAACGTCGGCATCGTCGATGTGCCGGACGCGCGCCTGCGCAAGCTCGCCGAAATTTTTAAGCCCAAAAAGACGGTGTTCGCGAACACCGAGTTCGTCGACATCGCGGGCCTCGTGAAGGGAGCCTCCCAGGGCGAGGGGCTCGGGAACAAGTTCCTCTCGCATATCCGCGAGGTGGGCGTGATCGCCCACGTGGTGCGTTGTTTCGAGGATCCGGACATCATCCACGTGGCCAACAAGATTGACCCCGAATCCGACATCGACGTCATCAACGTGGAGTTGGCGCTGGCCGACCTGGACACGGTGCAGAAACGCCTGGACCGTGCGCAGCGGGCGCTCAAGGTGCAGGCCAAGGACCAGCAGAAACTGGCGGAAGCCGCCATCTCCGCCTGCGGCAAGCTTTCGGAAGCCCTTCAGCAGGGCAAACCCGCCCGCTCGGTGAGCCTGAGCGACGACGAGAGGACCGCTATGGCGGAGAGCCAGCTGATCACGATGAAGCCCCAACTGTACGTCTGCAACGTGGACGAGGCGGGAATGCGGGACGGCAACGCCCACATCGAATTCGTGCGGAAACGGGCGGCCTCGGAAGGCAGCGAGGCGGTGGTGATCTGCGGAAAGTTCGAAGCCGAGCTCGCCGGGATCGAGGAAGAGGAAGAGCGCCTGGCATTCCTGTCCGAACTCGGCCTGTCCGAGTCGGGCCTGTCCTCCCTCATCCACGCGGCTTACCGCCTCCTGGGTCTCCGGACCTTCTTTACCGCCGGTGAGGACGAATGCCGCGCCTGGACTATCCATTCAGGCGATACCGCCCCCAAGGCGGCCGGCGTGATCCACACCGACTTCGAGAAGGGCTTCATCAAGGCTGAAACCTACTCCTTCGACGACATCGTCACGTACGGGACCGAGGCCAAGATCAAGGAAGCGGGCAAGTACCGGGTGGAAGGCAAGGAATACGTCGTCCGCGACGGCGACGTGATGTTTTTCAAATTTAACGTATAGCGGTGGATGGCACGTCGCCGTCGCGGGCGCGCAGGGATGCGCGCTTCATCGGGGCCACGCGGAACGCTTGCGTTCCGCGCCGGCATGGATGCCGCGGAGACGTGATGTTCTTTAAATTCAACGTGTAAGGATGGCGATCCGATGATACCGACGAGGGCAGAGGCCGAGGCGCTGTGGCGTTCGCACAATGACGACGAGGCGCTCTGGCGCCACGCCCTTTCAGTGGAGGCGACGATGCGCCGCTTCGCCCTTGCCGCCGGCGCCGACGCGGACGAATGGGGTCTCGTGGGCCTCGTCCACGACCTGGATTACGGGCGCTACCCGGCGGAGCATTGCGTCAGGGTCAGGAGCATTCTGGAAACGGCCGGATGGCCTGAGTCCTGGATACGCGCGGTCCAGAGCCACGGCTGGGGCCTGTGCTGCGACGTCCAGCCTCTGACCCCGATGGAGAAGACCCTTTACGCCATCGACGAGCTGACGGGCTTCATCTCCGCCTGCGCCCTCGTCCGGCCGTCCAGAAGCGTGAACGACTTGGAAGTGAAGTCCGTGAAGAAGAAATGGAAGACCGCCGCCTTCGCCGCGGGCGTCAACCGCGAGGTGATAGAGAAGGGAGCCGGAATGCTCGGCGTCGAGCTGGACTACCTTATCGCCGAAACGATACTGGCGATGAGGGACGTGTCCGCGGAGATAGGTCTTGACGGCGCCGCCTGACTTTTGTCCGCACGGGCGATGAGCGCCATCAGGAAAGCGGCGACCAGCGCGAGGCCCGAGACCGCGGGCCAGAGCGCGCCGCTGCCGAACGCGTCGATGTAGGCCCCGGTGGCGACGGGGCAGAGGGTGCCACCCCAACCCGAAACGAAGGACATGAAAGCGTTCACGCGCCCCCGGTGCGAGCTGGGGGTGTGGCCGGCGATGAACACCTGCGCGTTGGTCGCCGAGATGATCTCCCCTATCGTCCAGACCACGGTGGAGGCGAGCACCGTGAAGGTTGTCGCTCCGAAGGCGAGCATCCCGAAGCCCGCCGAGTAGAACAGGGCAGCGACCGCCATGTTCGCGATCGAGCGCAGCCTTATGAGCGCGAAAGTGACCAGCGCGGTGAGCGTCACGACCGTGATGCCGTTGGTCGTCATCACCATGCCGTAGATCGCGGGACCCCGCTCCCCCAGCTTTTCGTTCAGGAAGACCGGCAGCCCGAACAGGTGCTGCATGTAGATGAAGTGCATCAGCAGGTTCGCCAGCGCGAAGACGACGAGGATCGGCCGCTTCCGCATGATTTCCGGCAATCCGCAATCCTCGGGCGCTTCCTCGCCGCAATGGCCTGAGGCCGGCGCGGCGGAGGCGCCCGGGGACTTCACGCGGGTGACGAGCAGGAAGGAGACGATGGCCAGGGAGACCGCGTTGCCGATGAACATGAATGAGGCGTGGGTGTTGAACAGGTAGCCCGCCATGAGCGGGCCGATCGAAAACCCGATGTTGTTGCCCCAGTACAGCACGGCGAAGGCGCGCTTGCGCGACGCGGACGGGACGATGTCCGCTACGAGGGCGTTGAACACCGGCCAGGACGCCTGCAGGAGCACGTACGCGACCGCGACGAGGAAGGGTACAACCGGAACGAGGCCGAGGACGGCGCAGACGCCGAGCAGCGTGCCCGCGGTTATCTGCAGGCCGGCTATGGTCCTTTTTTTGCCGAAGACGTCGCCGAGCTTGCCGCCGCAGAGCATGCCGAATCCGGCCGCCAGGGCAGCGGCGGACATGAAGCTCCCGGCCGCGGCCTTGCTGTAGCCGAGCTTTATGGTCAGGAGCATGGTCAGGAACGGAAAAACAAAATTCCCCATGGAGTTGATGAGACGGATGGCGAACAGGACGCGGATCGAGGGTATCATGATCGGCCATGATAGCCGCGGGCGGACGGCGCGGCAATACGGGAATCGCAATCACCGGGGCATACTGCAATTATTCGACAAGAGTATCTTTATTCATACTCCCCATCATCCCGCATGTCCGCTTTTCTCTCTTTTCTTCCATAATTTGATACGGTATATGATATTATTATATGGATAAAAAAATATCTTGAAATGGCATGATTTCTGCTAAAAGGAGTTCATGATTTCAATAGACGAGAAGGAAAATAGTACCGCCGCCGATCTTGTCCTGGTTCCGGCTTTCAGCGCCCAATTCGAGGAAGTCCGTTCGGAACTCGTGAGGAAGTCCATCCACTTCCTCATCGCCCTGACCCCCGCCATCGCGGCCTTCGATCGTTCGTTCGCCGTCATCCTGCTTGCGGGCGGAACCCTCTTTTATGCCTTCGCGGAGCGGAACCGGATCGCGGGCGTCACCATGCCCCTGATCTCTTCACTCACGGCTATGGCCGCGCGCGATCGGGACCTGGGTCGCTTCGTGCTCGGGCCCGTGACCCTCGGTCTCGGGGCCTTGTTGTCGCTGCTCCTGTATCCCGATCCGGCCGCCTCTGTCGCCATTTATGCCCTGGCCTTCGGGGACGGGCTGGCGAGTCTCGTGGGGAAGGTCTTCGGCCGCTTCCGTCCCGCCTTCCTGATGGGAAAGAGCGTGGAAGGATCGCTCGCCTGCTTCGTCGCGGTCCTGCTGGCGTCCTGGAAGGTCACCGCGGATTTCCGCCTTTCCCTGTTCGCGGCCTTGGTCGCGACGCTGGTGGAAGCCCTTCCCCTTGAGGATTACGACAACATCGCCCTGCCGCTCGCGGTCGGCCTGACCGTCAGGGTCCTCGGCGGCTGAGCCTATAACCAGAGGTAATAGCGGTGCACCTTGACCGCTAACAGCCAGGTCCCCGCTACCAGGGCCGTCGCCGAGACCGGAAGCGCCAGCCAGTTGTCGCCCCTTATCAGTCCATCCCGCCCCAGGCACACCAGGAAGCACCCCGCGGCCGCCACCGCGTATTCCTGCGCCCCCCTCGATTTGGCCGCGACCAGGAAGCTCAGGCAGGCGATGAGGCTCAAGGCCAGTTCGACCAGGTCCAGCATGGAAGCGTAGCCGGGCATCGGCGAAAGGGCGCTGTCCCAGGCAAGGCCGTCGACGGGCACTCCCGTCGCGATGGCGAGGGAGGCGGCCGCCGAAATCAGGATGACGCGGCCGTGCTTCTGGAAGTCCACTCCCGAAGCGTACACGCTGGAGGCGAAGAGGGAAAGGAGGCCGAAAAACCTTCCGAAAACGAGGGCGCGCGCGGCGCCGACCACGAAGGCCGGCGGCCATTCCCGCGCGACGGCGAGGGGGACGGCCAGCCTGAAAGATTCGGCGACGAAGGACAGGGAGAACAGGGCGAAGAAGAGTACTTCGGGAGCCTGGGTTTTTTCGAACGAATAATAGAGCAAGACGACGGACGCGGACGCGAAGAAGAGCGCGAACGTGATGGATACCAGAGGCGCATAGGCGGACTTTGTTGACAGGAAACCCAGAATGGTTTGCACGAGCCCCGTCGATCGCGAACTCGCGGCTGCCGAGGCGGCCTGGGCGCCGCCGAAGGAATCGCCCGCCGTCAGGATGAAGACGACGATCGGCACCAAGGAAAGGACGAACGCCGCCAGGAGTATCCTGTTTCGCGCTGATAGTGTCATGGGACAAGAATAGCCCGGAGGGACGTACGGGCTCAAGGCCGGAACGCGCTAGCCGATACTCAATATGAGGAGACCTATATGTCCAAACGATCTTTCACCGCCGTCTTCGTCGCGTTCGTCCTCGCGAGCGCCTCCGCTTGGGCGGGCGATACCTCTTCCTTCGTCGATCTCGGCTTTTCCGCCGACGGGAGCCGCTACATGTTCGCCCAGTACGGGGTGGAAACGGCGAGCCTGAAACCCTGGGCCGAGCTCTTCGTCGTCGACGTCCCCCGGAACGTCTTCGTGCAGGACGGCAAGCGGTCCTTCGTCCACGACGCCCCGGTGGTCGCGGGCCAGGACGGGTCGGGCGCCTTCTACAAGCTTCTGGCCGAAGGTACCGAACTGGCGGCCAGGAACAAGGTGGACTTCCTTAGGCAGAGCCAGCCGTTGTACCTGAACCTTGACGGGGGAGAGCCCGTGAACGGCGGGGGCGGGGCTATCGAATTCCGCGATTTCGAAAGCGGAGCCTCCTACGTCGCGACACTGGTTCCCTATGTCGAAGGAACCGGTCCCGGGCTCAAATCCTCATTCTTCATCAACGTCGAGCGGACCGCGAAGGATGGTTCCAAGCAGAAGCACACCGTCGGCACGCCCGCTTTCAAGCGCCCGCTCATCTCCGCCTACCGCATCAAGCGCGCGCTCATCGCCCCGAAGGACGGGAGCCTGATTTTCGTCGTGGAGCTGTGGAAGCAGGGACCGAAAGGTTCAGACCTCCGGTACATGGTGGAAGCGCTGAAACTGTAGGGAAAGGGGATCACAGGTCGATCGAAGCCGCCGCCCGCGCCAGGCTTTCCAACGCGCGGGCGAGAGGCTCGTCGCCACGCTCCAGCGCCTGCTTCGCCCGCCCGCCCGCCGCCGCCGCCATGGCGGTGTTCTCGTAGTCGGCGCCCCGCAACGCCTCGGCCGCTTCGGCCGTAACGCGCCCCGGCGCGCTCCCGACGCCGTCCCGCGCGGGCTTCGCCTGTGCGATTCGGCCGCCCTCCACGTGCGCCTCGAGCGCGATCGTTTCCCTTTTTCCCGCATCCGCCTCGATTTCGAATTCCAGCAGCCGGACGAAGGGCGGGGAAGAGCCCAGCACCCAGTCGCGGCTCGCCGATCTCGCCCTGAACGCCGCAATCCCCGCGTTCTCCATCGCCTCCTCCTCTCCGACCGACTCGACCGCGGCTCCGGGAGCCCAGCGCCGGGCGATCGCGGCCCGGATCGCGGCCGCGTCGGCGTCGGGCGCCGTATCCCGTATGTTGGCCACCGGCGAGCGGACGGACTTCACCCCGCGGGAGCTCAGCAGGGGGACTGAGCTTTTCAGGTAGCGGGAAAGGGCATGGAGATCGGCCTCCACGAGGAGGGTTCCGTGGTGGAAGGCCCGCCCGGCGGCCTCGCGGTACGCGCTTCCCGAAACCTTGCGGCCTCCCACCATTATGTCGCGCCGGTCGTTTACGGAAGCGTCCGCGCCCAGATCCCGGAGGGCGGCGGCCACCAGGGCGATGTTGTCGTCGCGGCTGAAGCCGGCGCGGGGTCCCATGAAGGTGAAGCAGAGGTTGCCCTCGTCGTGCCATACCGCGCCGCCGCCGCTCTGCCTGCGGGCAAGGACTACCCCATCGTCCCGCAGCGCGCCGAGGGCGCATTCCAGCCAGGGATTCTGGTACCGCCCGATCACCACCGAACGCGAATTGCGCCATAGGAAGAGGCAGCGCTCCCCTTCAGGCGAATCCAGGAAGAGGTTGTTCTCAATCGCCAGGTTGAGGTGGATGTCGAGGGACAGTGACCGGACGACCCTCATCGGCCTCCGCCGTTGTCGATGACGGGCCTCAGGGCCTGCAGGACAGGACCGCCGTCCTCTTCGTCGAGGACGCGAACGTACAGCCGCGGCGCGAGCCCGACGTCCCGCCAGAGGGCCTCGTTCTTCAATTCGTCCGCGAGTATCCTGATGGAGGAATCATCGACCTCCGAGCGGATCTGCACCAAAAGGTAGCGGCCCGCGGGTATTTCGAAATCGCCCGATAGGTCATCCTTATCGGCGATGACGGTGGGGACCAAGGGAGTTCCTTCTTCGTCTACCCCGTCGTAGACGGCGACGGCCTCTCCTCCCGCCTCGATCCGGAGCGCGGTACCGGCTCTCGTTTTGTAGCGCAGGGGAGCGCGCAGGTCCAGGTTCATCACGCGAAGCGCATCCATTCCAGTCCTCCGCAAAGAAAATACACGATTTTCATCCGGCGATAAAGCGCGCTCCAGCGCGGGGGCGTACTGAAGCGGAGGAAAAAAGCATGGAAGGAAAATCCGATAGTCTGCCGGGCAAGGCCCTCGGCTTCATGCTCGCCGTGCCGCTGGCGATCATGGCGATCTTGTCGTGCTCCTGTTCGCCCGAGATCCCCTTCCGGGGCATCATCGGGACCGACGTGTCGCCCCCCGGTTTCCGGGGCATCAGGGCGGTCGCGGCCGACCGGGTGGAATTGCGCTTCACGGAAAACGTATCCGTCGTTTCCCTCCGCTTCGATCCGCCGGTCCAGGCTGTTTCGATGGAGGCGCTCCCCTCGGATGACGGTTCGGCGCTCGTTTCGGTCAGTCTCGGCTCGCCGATAGGGGCGGGGACGCGTTGCGTGGTCGACGCTGTGGTCCAGGACGCGGACGGAAACAGCCTGACCGTTCTGGCTCCCTTCCTCGGCCGGAACGACGATATGCCGCGATTGCGGATCAACGAGGCGAGGACGGAATATTCCAGACCCAAGGTCGAATTCGTGGAAATATTGGTGACGGGAGCGGGGAATCTGGGGGCGGTGGGCCTGTACTCTGCAAGCGCGGACTTCGCGTCGCCGATGTTCGTATTCCCTCCGGTGGAAGTCCGGGCGGGGGATTACCTGCTCGTCCACCTGCGCACCCTGGAAGCTCAGGAAACCGACGAGACGGGCTTTCCCGACGAGTCGGACGGCTACGAGTCCAGCCCGTCCGCGCGCGATTTCTGGGTGCCGGGGAGCGAGGAACGTCTGCGGAAGACGGACGCCCTCATGCTGGCGGATCAGGACGGGGCCGTATTGGACGCTTTGCTGCTTTCGGAGACCGCCGACGGCGCATGGGCGGGGGAGGGTGTGGCAGAAGCGGCGAGGGTGCTGGCGGATGGCGGCGCTTGGCGCACGATCGAAACGGAAGGAATCCTGCCGCGGGATGCGGTCCCGAGCGCCGGCTGCACGCCGACGCGCAGCGTATGCAGGATCGAAGGAGAGGATGATGCCGATCGCGCGGACGACTGGTTCGTGTGCGCGACGGGTTGCGCGACGCCGGGGAAGCCGAACCGGAACGAGCGCTACGATGCGGCGTCCGCGTCCGCCCGAAAGACCAAAAAGAAATAGCTACATGAGGTCCTTTATCAGGTTTTCCAATTCGTGTTTCGGTACGGCGCCGACTTTCTGCCGGACCACCTTGCCGTCCTTGTAGACCAGAAGGGTCGGGATGGAAACGATATTGTGCTCGCCGGCGAGCTCGCTTTCCTGATCGACGTTGACCTTGACGACCTTCATGCGGCCGGCGTAATCCACGGCCAACTGGTCGACGAGGGGGCCGATCATTTTGCACGGCATGCACCATTCCGCCCAAAAGTCCACGAGGACGGGCACCGGGGACTTGAGGACCTCCGCTTCGAAATTGGCGGACGTGACCGTGATTTCTGCGCTCATTGCGGGCTCCTTCGCTATTCTAGTCCGACAATATTACACGAGGAAAGGGAAAAAGGCAAAGAGCGCGTCGCCTATGGGTCGCCCCTCTTGGGCGCCCCATCCCGGGCGCGCGCCGGGCCTTCTTGTGGAGAGCGTTCATTTAGCGTAAGATAACCGGCCTATGCTTTCTTCGTTTATACCGATTCTTTTCACGATGTTCATAGTAGTTGATCCGTTCGGGCTCGTCCCCTTGTTCATAGGTTTGACCGGCGGCCTCTCCGCGGCGGAGAAGGACAGAACGATCAGGAAGGCCGTGGCTACGGCTTTCCTCGTCCTGTCGTTGTTCATCGCCGCGGGAAGGCTGATCCTCAGGCTGCTCGGGGTCAGTCCGGGGTCGTTCTTCATCGCCGGCGGCATCATGCTCTTCCTCGTCTCGCTCGACATGCTTTTCGGCCAGCCCAAGCGTTCGAAAGTATCGGACCAGGAGAAGCCTATCGTTGAGGACAGCGAGGAACGATCGGCCATCGCCGTGTTCCCACTCGCCATCCCGATGCTCGCGGGGCCGGGCGCCATAACCACGATCATCCTGTTCACGAGCTCGGGCAGCGAACCCCTGCTCGTGATGGCGATGCTCCTCGTAGCCGTGATCCTCACCCTTGCCGCGGCCGGATTCGCCATGAAGGCGTCCGGCATCGTTCTCAAAGCCCTCGGACGGACCGGCGTGTCTGTCATCGAGCGGATCATGGGCCTTCTCTTATCCGGGCTCGCGGTTCAATTCGTATACGAAGGCCTTTCAAAGCTCGGTATGCTGCCGGGAGGCGCCTCATGAAGAAGATAGAATTATTGGCTCCTGCGGGCAATACGGAAGCCCTGGACGCCGCAATCGCCGAGGGCGCGGATGCGGTGTACCTCGGCCTAAAGACGTTCAACGCGCGGATGCGGACCTCCAATTTCGCCTGGTCGCAGTTCGAGGCGGCGGTGAAGACTCTGCACCGGAAAGACCGGAAGCTCTACGTGACCGTGAACACGGTTTTCGAACAGCGCGAAGCCGACCGCATGTATCAGCTCCTGAAGTACCTGGCCGGGATCGGTCCCGACGGCATCATCGTCCAGGACCTGGGCGTGGCGAAAATGGCGCGGGAGTGCTTCCCTTCGCTGAAGCTCCACGCGTCCACGCAGATGAACGTCGCTTCCGCCAAAGGTTCCAACCTGCTCTCCAAGCATGGATTTTCCCGGGTGGTGCTCGCCCGCGAACTGGATCTGGATGAAATCCGGCAGGTTATCCAGAACACCTCCGTCGAGTTGGAGGTCTTCGTCCACGGAGCCCTCTGCGTCAGCGGCTCGGGCATCTGCCTGTTCTCCAGCTATCTCGGGGGTAAATCGGCCAACCGGGGCATGTGCACCCAGGCCTGCCGCAGGCGCTACCGTATAGGAAAATCGCTCGCCGCCCAGGGGGAGGAAGCCCGCGACGTCTTCGATTTCGGAGACGCGTCCTTCGCCGAGGCTTCTCCCGACGACGGGGCGAGCGGCTACTTCTTCAGTCCCTCTGACCTCCAGCTGATGGAAAGGGTGCCGGATCTCGCGGACGCGGGAGTCGCATCCCTGAAGATCGAAGGCCGGATGAAGAGCGCCGAATACGTCGGAAGCGTCGTCGCGGCCTATCGCCATATCTTGGACAATTTGGACGGGGACCGCGAAAAGGCGATTTCCGAGGCGGGCGCGATACTCCGCAACGATTTCGCGCGCTCCAAGACGAGTTTCTACTGGGATTCCGCCAAGCCGGCCTCCTGGCTGGATCCGCGTCAATCGGGCGGAACGGGCATCCCTCTCGGTCCCCTGCTCAAAGTCCGGGGCGCCGGTTCCGAACGGCGGGGCCTCGTTTCTCCCGAGGGCATCCTGCCCCGTGCGGGCGATACCGCGCGATTCCATCGCAAGGATGATTCGGACCGCAAGTCCCTGAAGATTTCCGAAGTGGAGGATGATCGCTCGGGCGGATGCTGGATTCCCGTTCCTGACGGTTTCGACCTGGGCGATCCGGTCTACCTCACCCAGACGAAGTCGATGTCCAAGCGCTACCAGCGCATCCTGCCGAATGACCTCGCCACCTTCAGGCGGGTTCCCGGACGTGAGAACGCCCCCTATCTGGGTTCGGAACGGCTCGAAAAAGCCGATCGGAACGCCTTCCCCGACGGCCTGTACGCGGCGGTTTCCCGGATCGAGGATTTGTATGTCCTGCAGTCGGTCAGACCGACCAGGGTCCTGCTTTCGCTGACCCGCGCGGTCGCCGCTCGTCTCCTTTCCGATGAGGGCGAGCCTCTTCCCTTCAACAAGGGCGAATTAGTGCTCGTGCTCGATCCGTTCTTCCCCCAGGCCGAGGATGCCCGGCTTTCGGAACAAATTCCCGCCCTGGTCGAGTCCGGCTACCGTTCGTTCGTCGTGAACAACCTCGGCCACCCGGCCCTGTTCCGCGGCCTCGACGCCAAGCTCATCGCCGGTTCCTATCTGTATACCTTCAATACCTGGGCCTGTTCCTTCGTCAACGATCTGGGCATTTCGCACGTGATCACGCCGCTGGAAAACGGCAGGCAGAATCTGGAGCGCTCCGTGGAAGGAGCGCGGCGGCAGGGAACCTTCGTGACCGTGTTCGCGTATCCCGCCCTTTTCCGGATCAGGGCGGATCTTTCGTCCATGTACGATTTCACCAACTTCTCGGACGGCAGGAAGGAAGACTTCCGGCTGGTGACCGGCGAGGACGGCACCCTCGTTCTGCCGGAAACGCCTTTCTCCATCGTCGACAAGATTCCCTTCCTCAAGGAAGCGGGCTTCGGCAAGTTCATCGTGGACTTTTCGGGCGTTTCGCCCAAGAAGCGGGATTACAAGGACGTGATGGAGGCCGCCCGTAACGGTACGCCTCTGGCCAACACGACACGGTTCAATTGGAAGGACGGCTTCTATTCCCTGGAAAGCGCCCCGGGAGCCTCAGCGGCCTCCGGCCGCGCCTCCTCGGCCTCCGGCCGCGCCTCCTCGGCGCCCGCCCCTTCGGGGGACCGCGGCCCGGCATACAAGCGCGGCGGCGAGGGCCGGGAGCGCGGGAAGGGCGCAGCCGGAAAAAGAAAAGAGTAGCCGGCATCCGGCATCCGGCATCCGGCATTCGGCATCCAGTAGCCAGTAGATCAGTCAGGTTCGATCTTCTCTACCGGCTACTGCCTTCCTTCTTTTCCGCTTCCGCTCAGAACACCGGTTCCGCGACCCGGACTTCCTCGACGGTATCATCCTCGCCGTCTTCGGTTCCCTCGGCGGCGGCCGCCTGCGCGATCGCCGCCGTGGAGTCGTCCTTCTCGTCGTTCTTCTTGAAATCCGGCCTGAATTCCACATGCTCCGCGACGATCTTGATCTTGGAGTGCGGCTTGCCGTCCGCACCGTTCCACCGCTCCTGCTTCAGGCGCCCGACCACCCGCACCCCCCGGCCCTTGCGCCCGAGGGTGTCGCAGTTTTCGGCGAGCCGCGCCCAGGTTTCCACATCGAAGAAGCTCACCTCCTTCTCGAAACCGCTATCCTGCTTGTAGAAGCGGTTGGATGCGACGGAAAAAGTGCAGACCGGCGTTCCCTTCGGGGTGGAGCGGAATTGGGGATCCCGCACGATGTTCCCTTCGATCAGGATGGAATTGAGATTGTTCATGGCAGCCTCCCGGCATATGATTCGGAGCCTTAAGCGGCTCCGGTCGCGATGCCTGGAGTACGCCCTCGTCCTGCGCCCCGCTTCAAAAACCGGACAGGTTTCTGCCTACGATTTGAGGACGAGCTTGACCATGTACACCTGGATATAGAGCCTCAGGGAATCGCGGGACGGCAGCTTCAGCAAGGCGGGCGTCTCCGCGAGGCTATCGGCGAGGTCGGCGATCCTGTCCCGGGTGAAGGATGCGGCTTTTATCGTGCGCGCGGTCTTGCGCAAATAGTCGCGGATCAGGGAATTGACGTCTTCGGTCAGGTTCGCTTTCGCCTGGGGGGTAATGATGCGGTTCCAGCGGTTCTGCAGGTCGGCGAGGTATCCGTCGATGGTGTAGCCCTCCGGAACGAGTGTCGCCTCCAGTTTCTTCGCCGCCTTCTTGAGCTCCGTCTTGCGGGCCTGCGCCGCGGCGCCCTTCTGGCCGGGCGCTTCACCCGTTCCGCCCTCATCGGACCGCCCCATGACGACGGCCCGAGCCTGCGGCTTCCGCGCCGCTCCTTTCCCCTTCTTCGTCTTTCCCTGCTTTTCCCCGAGCCGGGAAAGGAAGGCGAGGAAGGCAGAAAAGATCGGCACGGTATGCCAGAAGGGGAGCAGCATGCGGACGTCGGTCAGCACGTCCTTTCGGGACAGGAGGTACAGCTCGCTCAGGGGCGCGAGGTTTTCCTTGTGGAAAAGCCGTCCCGCTTCCGGTATGCCTTCAGGGGTGCCGCCCAGTTCATCGTGCACGAGGAAGAGGGTCTTCTCGCCGATGAGGGCCGCGAGCACCGGCGAGATCGTTTCCGTGAGCTCCGCCAGTTCGGCGTCGAAGGCGTCGTCGTCCTCCATGGACGGTTCTGAGATGTATTCGCTCTTGAGCTTGAACCAGCGTTGCGTGAGGCTCGTCTTGACCCGCGGCCGGGCTTCGCCGAGGAGCTTGACGCACAGGGGCAACATGCGGGACTTGTCCACGAACCATCGCTCGCCTCCCAACCCGTGGATGATGAGCAGTTCGGGCAGGCTCATGACGTCGCCGGAGGTCGTTTTCTTCTTTATGGTTTCTTCGAGCGTTTCACGCGAGTATTGGCCGAGCAGGGGTATGCCCTTGGAATCGACGAAGCGGACCACGTCGTCCATCGAATAAAAGTAGGGCGGTTTTTCCAGCTGCAGGTCCAGGTTCTTCAGGGCGGTTTCGGACTCGCGTTCTTTCTGGACCTTGCCTTTGTAGTAGTTGTTGAATACTTCTATCACGTAGACCGATTGCAGGGCGGCGGTATCTTCCGGTAGCTTGTCGTTCTTCTTGCGTATGTCCCCCTTGACGAGGCTGGAGAAATAAGCCCAGAAGGGGAACGCGAAGTCCCCCGCCTTTTCCAGATCGTTCAGCGAATCGAAGGGGCGCACCATGAGCTGGTTGAGCGTGTCCTTGAGCATCGTCTCCTTGCCTATGAATGCGGGGGCGAGCTTGTGCTGGACGTAGTCCTTGTTGTTATGCGTCCGTAGGTAGTGCCTGATCTTGATCAGCGAAAGCTCCAGCAGCTTTTTGGGGATCATCGACGACGGGATGATCATGGAGCCGCCGCTTTCGGGAAAAATGATCTTCACGATGGGCACCGTGTCGTTGCCCGATTCGGCGAGGAAGGCGCTGAAGTCCGCTTCCAGGTTGAGCGAACGGAGCTGGGCGGGCGGGATGACAAGTCTCAGGCTGACCTCGTCGGGAAAGGGCAATTCGGGGGTTTCGTCGGCCGTTTTATAGGCGCGCAGGACCAGGTCGGAGAAGTATTGGGGTATGGAAACCGTGGTCCCCTGGACATCGGAGACGATGGGCGTGCGGCCGGATTCCGAAAGGGCCGGCAGGAGATCCCAGACCTTCCGGCTCGTGTCCTTCACCCAATGGGAAAGCTCCGGACGCTCCGGCGCGAATCGCGCCGCATATTTTTCCAGGAAGCCGATGAAGGAGTCCACCGTGAACGACGGCGTGCGGTTCCGGTTGGCGTAGAGACGCAGGAGGGTGAAAAGGTCCGCGGCCGGGTTCATGCTCCAATCATAGCCGGATTCGGGCAAAACGGCAATCTCGGCGTTATTTCCGCTGGAGGAAGAAAGCCTGCGATGGTACAGTTTTCCCCATCGACCGGAGGTGGAACAGATGTGCGGAATCGTCGGATATTGCGGACCCAAGAAAGCGACGGGAATATTGCTGGACGGCTTGAAAAGACTCGAATACCGGGGCTACGATTCAGCGGGAATCGTCGTCCAGAAAGACGGCGGCCTGGACGGGGTCAAGCGCACGGGAAAGATCAACGATCTCCGCGCGATCGTTCCGGAGGCGATGACCGGCAATTGCGGCATCGGCCATACGCGCTGGGCCACCCACGGCGGCGTGACCGACCTCAATGCGCACCCCCACTTCGATTCCGCCAACAGGATCGCCGTCGTCCATAACGGCATCATCGAGAACTATACCCAATTGAAGGCGCATCTGAACGCCGAAGGCGTGGTCTTCCGCAGCGAAACCGACAGCGAGGTGTTGCCGCACCTGATCGCGATGTACTACGAGGGCGATCTGGAAAAAGCCGTCCGCTCGGCCTTGCGCCGGGTGAAGGGCACATACGGCATCGCCGTAATCCACGCGGACGAGCCGATGCGCATCGTCGGCGCCCGGAACGGTTCTCCCTTGGTGGTCGGCGTGGGCGAGAACGAGATGCTCATCGCTTCCGACGTAACCGCGATGATCGCGCACACCAAGCAGGTCGTATACATGGAGGACGGCGAGATCGTCTCCATCACTCCCGACGGTTTCACCATGACCGACATCGAAGACAAGAAAGTCAACAAGCAGGTCGACGAGATCACCTGGGATCTCGGATCGATCGAAAAGGAAGGCTTCGCCTGCTTCATGGAGAAGGAAATCTTCGAGCAGCCGGAGACGATCGCGCAAACCCTGAGCGGCCGGATCGACGCCGAATACGCGACGGGGAAGCTCGGCGGGCTCAACATGTCCAGCCGCGAACTTCTCGGCGTTAAGCGGGTCAAGATCGTCGCCGCCGGGACCAGCTGGCACGCCGGCCTCATCGGCGCCCACCTGATAGAATCCATCGCCCGCATTCCGGCGAACGCGGAATTCTCCAGCGAATTGCGGTACCGCAACTGCGTCGTGGAAAGCGACACGCTGTACTTCGCCGTCACCCAGTCGGGCGAGACAGCGGACACCCTGTACGCGATGCGGGAACTCAAGCGCAAGGGCGCGCGGGTGCTCGGCATCTGCAACGTGGTCGGTTCCACCATCGCCCGGGAGTCGGACGGCGGCGCCTATACGCACGCGGGGCCCGAGATCGCGGTCGCCTCCACCAAGGCCTTCACGAGCCAGATCGCGGTCTTCTACACCTTCGCCCTGCTGATGGCCCGGATGCGGGACATGTCGATCTCCTCCGGCTTCCGCTACGTGAAAGCCCTTCAGTCGGTGCCGGAGAAGGTTCGCGAGACCCTGACCCGGCGGGACGAGATCCAACGCATCGCCAAGAAGTATTGCCACGCCCGCGACTTCCTGTTCCTCGGCCGGGGCCTGATGTATCCGGTGGCTCTGGAAGGCGCCCTGAAGCTCAAGGAGATTTCCTACATCCATGCCGAAGGGTATTCCGCGGGGGAGATCAAGCACGGCCCCATCGCCCTCATCAACGAGGAAACCCCGAGCATCTTCCTCGTGCCCGCGGACGAATTGCGGGAGAAGGTCCTTTCGAACATGAAGGAGATCAAGGCCCGGAACGGTCCGATCATCGCCTTCTGCACCGAGGGCGACGAGGAGGTCGCTTCCATCGCCGACGAGGTCGTGACCATCCCGCGGATCGACGAGCTTTTCTATCCTTTCCTCGCCACGGTGCCCCTGCAATTGTTCGCGTATTTCTGCGCGCTCGAATTGGGGCGGGACGTGGATCAGCCGCGCAACCTGGCCAAGAGCGTCACCGTGGAATAGGTCGGTCGACGAAAGGCCCCGGGTGGATTACGATTGAAGGCATGTTGAAAAAAACGGGCGGCGCATTTCCGGCCGCATGCATGCGCGCATTCCGCATACTGTTCTGCGCCGCGATCGCGCTTTCGCCGCCGGCCGCGGTCCTGGCGCAGTCCGCGCCGCGTTCCGCGGCGGCGGGGAACGCGGGGCTCCGCGCGACCCTGCGACGCGTCGTTTCGCCCTCGCGCGGCCTTCCGGGCTTCGGCCCCAACGCGATCGAAGGGCTCTTCGCCGAATATTCCGTCGTCCCGTCGGAAGCGGGCGCCGTCGCCGCACCGGTCTTCGTGTGGGCCAGCCGGGAGGCGGTATGGTTCGATCCTGTCGTCTGGAAGGCCGGTGCGGTCGGCACCCGGCGCTACCGCGGGCGACAGGCTCCCGCCGGAGATCCGGAACTCCCCGCGTCCCCGACGTTCTTCCTCGTCGCCTTCGATCGTCCGTTCGCGGCGGGCGGCCTCGGCGCCTTGCCGGAGGAATGGACCCTTGTGTTCGCCCTGCCCGAAGGCGGCCTGGGACCGGCGGTCGCCGACGCCTTCATGTCCGCGCTGCTGGACCGCTTTGCCTATTTCCTGTCCCTCGCCAAGTCCCCCGACGACGCATCCTTCCCGGCGCTCGTGGAACGCTGAGCCCGGTCCGGCCCGTCCGCTTCGCCGAAGAAAACGATCGTTTCTTCCCGATGCTCGTGTTTCTCTATCTCCTTCTCCCAGAAACCCCGCTCCTGCCTCTCGATCTTCTCCGTAGCCTGGGGGACGATGTATTTCCTGAAGACCGCGTAATTGTCCGTACGGAAACGGATGACCCGCCCCTGTTTCCCGCCGAGATCCTCGGCCGCGAGAACGATGCCCTCTGTGGCCAGGAATTCGCGGATGAAACGCTCGTTGATCTCGCCCACGCAAAGGAAATTGTCGTGGGAGAGTGTTTCCACCACGGCGCCGCCGCCGAAGGCCTTGGCTTTGATACGGCTCTTCAATGCTCCGAGCCGGAGCATGTCGTTGATGAGGAGTTCCATCGAATGAACGCCGTAGCGGCCCGCGTCGGTCACGGTGAGCGGCAGATCGCGCGCGTACCGCCGGTTCGCGAGCAGGAAATGGTTCATGCCGGCGACATGGGCCACCGGGTCGTACAGGCAGGCCGATACGCAGGAACCGAGGAGGGTGGTCAACATGACGTTCTCCTTCGTGGCGTAGCGGTCGCCGGGATGCAGGTTTATCCGCGGGAGATCGTCGGCGGGGTTCACGTTTCCAGCCCCTGGGCCTTTCCGATGCTCGCGCGCAGCCGCGCGATATGGGCGCCGTTGGCCCGCATCGCTTCCTTCATCGCATCCAAGGTAGAGAACAGTTGCTTGGTGCGTAAATCCTGCGCTCCCAGCCGTTCGGAGATCGCCGAGAGGGACGCCATTATCGCGCGGAACTGGGCTTCCCGTTCCTCGTTGCCGCTTTTTTCATCCGCGGACAGCTCCCTCAGCAGTTGAGCTTCCCGAGCGAGTTCTTCGGCCCGCGAAAGGATCGCTTCTCCCTGCGTCCTCTGGGTATCGATGAGGCTCCGTATATCTTCCGTGCTCCGGGCCGAAAGCCGGGCCTGCTCCGCGATGGAGACGAGGGTCCTGGCCGCGCTTTCGGATAGCTCCGCGCCTCGTCCGACGGCTCTGGTCATGTCGTCGATCTTCTCGAAGCTCGATTTCAGGCTGTCCCTGGATTGGTCCGACAACTTGCGGATCTCCTGGGCGACGACGCCGAATCCCCTCCCCTCGGAACCGAGCCGGGCGGATTCTATGGCGGCGTTGATGGAGAGCACGTGGGTCCGTTCCGCGATGTCCTCGATCGAAGCGAGGACGCCTTGGAGCGACCCCGAATGCTCGGCGACCTGGGCCATGGCAGAGCGCGACTGGCCTATCGCCAGCGCGCTTCCGTCCGCGTCCTGCGCCAAGGCTCCCGCGATGGCGCTTGACGCCTCGGCCGAACGGAGATTGTCTCCGATCCGCTCCTTCATCACCGCCAGCGTCTCCCGCACGGACTCCACCGCCGCCGTCTGGGCCTCCAGCGCCTTCGGCACGCGCTCCGCGGATATGGCGAGCCTCCCCGCGATCCGGTCGATCTCCTGTTCCACCGAAGCGGACTGGGCGCGGAAAGCGTCCCCGATCGCATTGTTCTCGGCGCCGTAGTCGGCGATGGAATCCAGCGTCTCCCGCAACGTGCGTTCCAGGGCCGCCGACGAATCGACAAGGCCTTCCGACACGCTCGTCAGATCCGTCACCATTTCCGCCAGCACCCGGTTGCGTCCGTCCAGCCTGGCCGATTGCCTCCCGAGTTCGGCTACCACGCGCGCCTGCTCCAGGGCAAGGACGAAGAAGATGGAAACGATCAGGGCGAGGTAGCCGTAGGCGACGAAGTAGCAGAAGGGGGCGACCCTGATGGATAGGTAGTAAATGTCGTGGAGGCTGGCTGCGACCGCCGTCAGGAAACCGGCGAGCACCGCGGCGCCGGAAACGTCCCGCTTCCGGACGAATCCTGCGATCAGGATGCCGAGGGTGATGAGCAGCAGGGGCGTCAGCAGGAAATTGGTGATGACGGTGGAGAAGAAGGCCTGGAGGGAGCGCTTGTCCGGCTGGAGGGCCACGGCGATGATGCAGGCGATCGAAGGGACGGCGAAGGCCAGCTTCAGCCTGCGCTTCCCGTTCGCTATGCCCGTGAAGGCCATGGCGAACCAGGACAGGAACAGGGCGGTGAGCACGAGGCCGGTCCGGGACAGCTTGTCCAAAAGCACGTCGTCCGCCGCGTCATGGTACAGGCTCATGTTCAGGTAACCGAGCGCGAACGAAAGGCAGACGAGGGCGCAGTATAGGTAACGGATATCCCTGACGGAGGACCGGAAGTACAGGAGCATGAAGAAGACGGAAATCAGAATGGCGAAGACAACGGCCGCCTGCACCAGGTGGATGTTGAACAGGTTGCGCGTAAAAACCGCCCGGGTGATGTCGTACCAGTCGCCGACCGCGAAGTCCCCGAGGGGGCTCGTTTCGAACTTCGGGAATGCTTCCACGGCGATGCGGTTCGGTTCGCCGCCGTACTTGAGCAGGCTCGGCGGGAGGAGCACGCGGCCGGAATAGTAGACCGTCGCGTTGTACTTGTCCCCGTGGTCGCCGTTCTTCATCAGCAGATGGCCGTTGAGGTAGATATCCCGCGGATAGTCCCCCGGTCCGACCATGAGCGCGACCGTCCGCTCGCGGGCCGATTCGTCCAGGGACAGGTCGATGCGGAAAGTGTATTTCCGGTCAGCGATCGCCGGATCGTGGTCCAGGTAGGCGCCCGCATACGGGATGAAGCCCGTTCCGGATTCCTCGCCGACAAGGCTCCCGCCGCTGCGCTCGGTTTCCCGATAGACGAAGCCATCCAGCTTCGCCGGACTTCCGCCCGCCGCCCAGCTCAGGGTTCCGGCCACGGCGGGAAGGGCGGCGGCCATGGCCAGAAGGCCTGCCGCGATGATGTTCCTGCCGCGTTTCATTTAGGCCTGTCCTTCTTTGCCTTTGGCGAGAAGGTCCTTATAGGTCTTCTCGTCCAGCGGGTAGGTCTGAACCAATATGATGGCTGCGATGAATACCACGAAAGGTATGGGGCCGACGAGGAGTCTGATGGCCGTCTTGGCGCCCTCGCCCTGCGCCGCCTCGGCGACGTAGCCGCCGAAGGAAAGGATGAGGCCGGACGCGAAGATGGAAAGGGACTGTCCGACCTTGGAGGCGAAGGTCCACATGCCGTAGAAGGCGCCCTCCTTGCGCTTGCCGGTCATGACCGCGTCGTATTCCACCGCGTCCGGAATCATCGCCCAGGGCGGAACGTAGCCGAAACCAATGCCGATGCCCGCGAAGGCCATCATGGCCAGGAAAAAGTTTTCCCCGAGCCTGTCGCCGAATAGGTAAATGGATGCGCAGGCTGTCGCCAGGACGGCGAACGATATCTGGTAGGTTAGTTTTTTCCCTACGCGCCTTGAGACGAGCACGGAAACCGGGATGCAGGCCATCGCCACCAGGAGCAGGATGATCATGGCCGGGGTCGTGAGCCCCTCGTTCCCGTAGATGTACTTGGTGTAGTAGACGAGGATGCCCTGGACGAAGTTTAGGGCGGTGAGGTTCAACGCGTAGGTGGCCAGGATGATCACGTAGGGCTTGTTCTTGAAGACTGCGAGGTAGGTCTCGAAGAAGCCTTCGGTCGGCAACTCCTTGTTCGCGTGCCCGTGCTCGCGGACCGAGAGGAAGGTAACCAGCGCGGTCGCGGCCATCACGAGGCCGAGTATCAGGCCGACCGCCGAGAAGCCCGCGACGGGACCGCCTGTTTTCCCGAAGGCGCCGATGATGGGCTGCACCGCGGCCGCCCCGAGGATGGTGCCGATGACGGCGAAGCCGAAGCGGAACCCGTTGAGGCTGGACCGTTCATGGTAGTCGTCGGTCAATTCGGGGGTCAGGGACGAATAGGGAATGTTCACGACGGTGTAGGCCGTGTTCAGGAGCATGAGGGCGAGGGAAGCCCAGATGAAGAGCATGATCTGGCCGGAAAAAGGCGGCTTCGTGAAGAAAAGCCACATCGCCAGGAAGAGGGGAAGGGCGCCGAACAGCATGTAGGGCCTGCGCCGTCCCCAGCGGGATCGGGTGCGGTCGGAGATGTAACCCATCATCGGATCGGTGACGGCGTCCCAGAGCTTGCCGATCATTACCGCCAAGCCCGCCAAGCCCGCGGCCAGTCCGACCGTATCGGTGAGGTAGTTCAGGCTCCAGAAGCCCATCGCGGTGAAGAAAAGATTCCCACCCAGGTCGCAGACGCCGAATCCGAGTTTCGTGCGGATCGGCAGCTTAACGGTCGTCATTGCAGTACTCCTTCTCGTATCTGTCGATGCATTCCAGATAGCTGGATTCCAGTTCCTTCGTCAGCGCCTCAAGGGCGCCTTTCCTGTCGGCGGCCTTCTCCAGACGATCCGTGCAGTCGATTGTGGCGCCGAATACGAGCGTCGCCTTCTTTCGCGCGAAATTCAAGCGATCGGAGATGTTTCCTCCGCACAGGCGGGAACACAGATCCCAGTAATTCTGCGCGACTTCTATGTAGCGCTCGATAGGTTCGTCTTCCCGGAGCGCATCGAAATCGATGTAGTAGCCGATGTCGGCCAGTTCCATGTGCCTCATCGCGTACCAGCCTTCACCCGCGGCCCGGTCGGCGAAGGCCTTGAACAGGGGCGTCGGACCTTCCGCGGCCGGCTTCGCGAGCTCCGGCCGGTAGATCCGGTCCCAGCCGGCCTGGCGGATCAGGTAGAAACGCCGGGTGACGTCGCCGTCCGCCTTCAGGCCGAGCGCGCGTTCCCCCGCGCGCAGGCTGGCCTCGACGACCGCCCGGAAGCGTTCGTTCAGGCCGGTGCCCGCATCCGCACCGGTGCCTGCATCCGCTTCGCCGTGCGCCGCCCCGCCTGGCACCGAGGCGCCGGGCGCCGTGCCGCCTGGCATCGCACCACCGCGCACCGCGCCGCCGGGTTCCGGGGCGCCGGGCGCCGGGGCGCCGCACGCCGCGGAACCCGGTGAAGGACGCGTATCGATCCTCTCGGTTATGGCGTAGAAGTCCTCCGCGGCGGCTGTGATGGCTCCAGCTGCCTTCCGCAGCCTCGCGAAGGCCTGCGGCAGGGAGCCGGCCCCCCCGGCGGGAGTCTCAAGGCCGCAGGCCGTCTCGATCAGGCGGAGCGTCCGTTCCAGAACGAGCGGCGCTCCCTTGCCGAACGAATGGTGGACTGAAACCGGCAACACGACGACGCGTTCCGCCCTGCCCGCCGCACGCAGGTCGTCGGAACACCATGCGGAGATCCGCGCGAAACCCCGTTCCAGGCGGGGAACGGTTCGGCTGGAATACGAAACCTGACCTTCAGGGGCGAGGGCGAGCGGGAAGGGCCCGTCGGCCATCGCGCGCCGTATCCGCGAGATGCCGGCCGAATCCAGTTTGACGTGGTGGACGGGCACGGCGCCGACGCGCGGCAGCAGCCAGCGGACCAAAGGACCCATCCAAAGGGGAACCTCGTAGCCGTGCACGAAGCGGGCATGCGCCGTTCCGTCGATCGGCGTACCCAGTCGCCGGGCTTCCCGCGGGAGAAGCCTGCCTATCGCGTAGGCGAGGAGCTGGGGTTCGTCGCCGTACGGATGGCGGAAGGCGATCAGCAGGCGGGTCCGCCCTTCCCGGAAATCACGGAACGCCCTGACCGCCTCCCCGCACCCGGCCAGCTCGACCGCGACGAAGCGGAGGACGAAACGGACGTACAGGCCCGAAATCGAGCGGAAAAGGGCGACGAGCGGGAGGCTGATGTCCGGCTCCGCCTCCCTAGCCGCTCCGCCGCCCTTCGCGCCCGCCGGGTGCGCCTTGCGCGCGCGGGTTATGGCTCCGTATCTCAAGGGGTCGCCTTTTCCGCCTCGCCTTTGATGACGCCGCCCATCGTGAACCAGGCCGCCGCCATGCAGAGGGCGCCGAACAGGAAAATCCCGGGGTAGCCCGCCAGGTCGATGATGAAACCGGTGATCGGCGGCGCCGTGATGGCCGCGGCCTGGCTGAAGGTATAGTACAGGCCGGTATACACGCCGACCGTACCGTAGTCGGAAAGCTGCCAGAGCATCGGGAAGGAATTGGTGACCACCGTAACCCAGAAGATGCCGAACGCGAACATAATCAGCCAGAACAGGTACAAGCGCGGCGCTCCGGAAAGGCCGAGAGCCGTGGAGGCGGGGAGGAAGAAGAATAGGAAGAGGAGAATCGAGCTGAGCGCCGCCAGGGATATCCTGATCGCGCGCTTGCGACCTATCAAGCGGGAAAGGTAGCCGGAAGGGATCGCGAAAAGGGCGTAGGATATGCCGACCATTCCCATCGCGAGGGCTGACGTGCCGAGGGATGTCCCCAGAGCCTCGATCCCGTACTTGCCCAGGAAGGGGAGGATGCCCTGATAGGCCAGGAACCAGAGGAAGATGGACACGAGGATACGGATGGCGCTGCCGTCTCCGGATTTCGCCACCGAGGCGAGCTCTTCCATGAAGGATTTTCTTGTTCCGTTATTTCCGGTGCCTTCGCCATCCGTCCTCGGAGGCCTTTCCCGGACTAGGGTAACAAGAAAGACGGCTGCGGTGACCACGAGGAGCCCCGCCAGCGGAAAAGGAAGCTTCCCTTTGGTCGGTCCCAGCAGGGGCAGGACCATGTCCAGGTCCATGAGTCGCGCCAGTCCGATGGTGCCCGTGATGGCCGCGATGCCGCCCATCGTGTTGATGACGCCGTTCGCCTCCGACCTGTGGTCGGCCGGAATCGTGTCCGGCATCAAGGCTATGACGGGACCGCGCGCGGCTTGCTTGGCGACGTTCAGGAAGAACACGCAGATTATGAGGGCCGCCAGGGAGCTTTCGGCGGCGTAGGGAAGGGACGAGAAGAACAGGGCGGTGAGGGGCAGCAGCACGATGATGAAAGGCATCCTTCGGCCCAGCTTCGTCCTGGTACGGTCCGACCATATGGATACGATCGGTATGAGGAAGATCGCGAATATATTGTCCAGGGTCATGACGGCGCCGACGATTCCCATGGACGGTATGTATTTGCCGAGGAAGATAGGCAAATAGTTATCGTACAAGGGATCCATGAGGCCCATGGTGAAGAAACCGAGCCCTATGAGGAAGGCTGAACCCATGTATTTCCCGAACCCGTCCCTTGTCGGACCGACTTTTTCCATATAACCTCCCGGGCGGAAGTCGCCGCGTCGCATAAGTATAGCCGAAGAAGCGCGATAGCTGGTACAGTATCAAGCGGATGAAAATGACTTCGGTCCTCCAAGTGACGGTCAACGCCTTCTTGACATGAACTCCCGCTACTGATATCTTCTCCGAGCATTCTTGCGCCCTTGTAGCTCAGTCGGTAGAGTACATCCATGGTAAGGATGTGGTCATCGGTTCGATTCCGATCGAGGGCTGGTCTGTGCGCTTCGCGCACCGTTCCTTCAAGTCGGTTGGCGCTTCGCGCCATCCGATCGAGGGCTTGTATGCGCACTGTGTGCGCCGTTCCTGCAATATGCTCAATGAAGAAGGGGATAGGATATGGCTTCCAAGAAAACCGCGGTGGAACTCATCGCGCTTCAATGCACCACCTGCAAGCGCAAGAACTATACGACGGAAAAGAATCGGCGCAACACGCAGGAAAAGCTTGAGCTCAACAAGTACTGCAAATTCGAGCGGAAGCATACTTTGCACAAGGAAACGAAGATAAAGTAGCTATTTCTAGGCCAGTAGCTCTAATGGTAGAGCGCCGGTCTCCAAAACCGGATGTTGTGGGTTCGAGTCCTACCTGGCCTGTTGGCGCCGTTCCGCTAGGCGATTGCTTGGCGGGCGGCTTCCTCTATATGCGGGTGTACAGGCGCAGGCCTTCGTCGGTCGCGAAAAAAAGAGTTCCGCGCAAACTGCGGATTCGAGAGGGTTGGTATGAACAAGATCATTCAGTTTGCCAAGGATTGCTACTCCGAGCTTCGCAAGGTCGTTTGGCCTACCCGCGAGGATGTGTCCAGCTCAGTGAAAGTCGTCATCGTGTCTACCCTGGTTTTCGCCGTCGTGCTTGGCTTGGTCGATGCCTTGCTCCTCGTCGGCATCAACCTGGTATTCTGAGCAAAGGAAAAGCATGTCCACAGGATGGTACGTTCTGCATACCTATTCAGGGTACGAGAACAAGATCGAGAAGACCATCCGGATGATGGTGGGGCAGGGTGATCTTGACAAGGAAGTCGTCCGGGACGTCAAGGTTCCTTCTGAAGAGGTGGTCGAGGTCCGCGACGGAAAAAAGCGCACCATGACCAAGAAATTCCTGCCGGGCTACATCCTGCTCGAGATGGATCTGCCCGAGCTCGGGTGGAAAGTCGCCTGCTCGCAGATCAAGAAGATCCAGGGAGTCACCGGTTTCGTAGGCACGCCCGCCAACAAACGGCCGAACCCCCTGACGCCCGACGAGGCTCGGTCAATACTCCAGAAGGCCGGAGAGATTAAAGGCGAGCGCGTCGCACGCCCGAGGCAGTCTTTCGCGCCCGGCGAACAGGTGAAGATCATCGAAGGACCCTTCGAATCCTTCACCGGTACTATAGAAGAAGTCAATATCGAAAAGAGCAAGCTCAAGGTGATGGTCGGCATCTTCGGCCGATCCACCCCGGTCGAAGTCGACCTGCTCCAAGTCGAGAAGATGTAGATTTCTACGGCGGACCGTCTTGGCCCGCTTGAGGTTTTGCCTCCGTAGATGGGAGTTCCTCCGTAAGGAAGGGACGCTACCCCGGCGGGCTTGTACCGATCCGGGTATACCACGAAAGGAGATCACGAATGGCAAAGAAAAAGGTCACCGCGATAGTGAAATTGCAGTGCCCGGCCGGTAAGGCCACCCCGGCGCCGCCCGTGGGACCCGCCCTTGGACCGCACGGCGTCAGCGCCCCGCAGTTCGTGCAGCAGTTCAACGATCGCACCAAGAGCATGGAAGCGGGGCTTATCATTCCGGCCGTCATCACGGTCTACTCTGATAAGTCCTTCACCTTCATCCTCAAGACCCCGCCGGCCTCGGTCCTCATCAAGAAAGGCGCCGGAATCGCGAAGGGTTCCCCCGAACCCCACAAAACGAAGGTCGGAAAGCTTCCCCTGGCAAAACTTGAGGAGATCGCCAAGCTCAAGATGCCCGATCTTTCGGCGAACGATCTCGAGGCCGCAAAGCGGATCATAGCCGGTACCGCCCGTTCCATGGGCGTCGAGGTGGAGTGGTAGTATGAAGCACGGAAAAAAATACCTCGAAAGCCTGAAGAAATACGACGGCACCCAAGTGTTCGATCTCGTCGCCGCGGCCGAAATGGTGAAGAAGCTTTCTTTCGCCAAGTTCGACGAGACGGTCGACGTTTCCGTCAAGCTCAACCTCAAGAAGAGCCAGACGGTCCGGGATACGGTCGTGCTCCCCCATCAGTTCAGGGGCGAGAAGAAAATCCTCGTGTTCTGCAAGGGCGAGAAAGAGAAAGAAGCGCTTGAAGCCGGAGCGACCTATGTCGGCGCCGAGGAGATGATCGAGAAGGTGAAGGGCGGCTGGCTCGACTTCGACATCGCGGTCGCCACCCCCGACATGATGAAAGACGTGGGCAAGCTCGGTATGGTTCTCGGCCGCAAGGGCCTGATGCCCAATCCGAAGACGGGCACCGTCACCTTCGATCTCAAAGCCGCCTTGGCCGAGCTCAAGAAGGGACGCGTCGAATTCCGAGTCGATAAGACCGGTGTCATCCATCTCCCTATCGGGAAGGTTTCCATGGATAGCACCAAAGTCGCCGAGAACGTCCAGGCCTTCATCACCGAGGTCAAGAGGAAGAAGCCGGCCGACGCGAAAGGTGACTTCATGCAGTCCATTTCTCTCAGCTCCTCGATGGGCCCGGGAGTCTGGGTCGCGATCAAGGACGAGGAGTAAGCCATGGCAATCGTCGCCAAGAATATCCAGGACGTAAAAGTCGCATCGATCGGTGAACTCAAGGAGTCCTTTTCCACGGCTCCCGATTACATTTTCGCCGACTACCGCGGGCTGACCGTCGAACAGATCACGAATCTCCGCAAGCAGCTCCGCTCCAAGGACGCCCACTTCAAGGTAGTGAAGAACAACTTCGCCAGGATCGCGTTCGAACAGCTCGAAGCCCCTGATGTCGCCTTCTATCTTACCGGACCCACCGCCGTGGCGATCTCCCCCAAGGATTCGAACGAGGTCGCCAAGATCATGTTCGATTTCTCCAAGGAGACTCCCGCGCTGAAGGTGAAGGGCGGATTGGTCGGCAAGACCGTGTTCGATTCCAAGCAGGTTGAAGCGTTCTCCAGGCTTCCCGGCCGGAAGCAGCTCATCTCCATGCTCATGTCGGTGATGAACGGCCCCGCGAGGAACCTCGCGGCCGCGCTCAACGACATCAACGCCCGCCTCGTCCGCACGGTCAAGGCCGTCGGCGACAAAAAGTCAGAAACGACCTAAAGGTCGTTTCTGTTGGAGAAACCGGGGTACCGGTTTCTCCACGCATTGTTTCTGAATCGTAGAGACCTTCAGGCTTCGGTATGCTGTCGTTCCTGTCGGTCCATTGATGCGGAGGAGTCCGGGTTCGCCCGGCCTCCTTCGGCGGCATCCGTACGGAAGCCGAAATTGTCCCTCGCCAAGGAGAAGATAATATGGCAGCGCTTACCGTAGATCAGATTCTCGATGCTATTTCTTCGATGACCGTCCTCGAGGTCTCCGCTCTCGTGAAGGCTATGGAAGAGAAGTTCGGCGTTTCCGCCGCCGCTCCCGTCGCCGCTGCCGCCGCCGGCCCTGCCGTCGCCGCCGCCGTTGTGGAAGAGCAGACCGAGTTCAACGTCGTTCTCAAGGCCTTTGAAGCCGACAAGAAAATCTCCGTGATCAAGGAAGTCCGCGCCGTCACCGGCCTGGGCCTCAAGGAAGCGAAGGATCTCGTTGAAGGCGCTCCCAAGACCCTCAAGGAGAACGTCACCAAGGAAGAAGCCGCCAAGATCAAGGAGCAGGTCACTGCCGCAGGCGGAACCGTCGAGATCCAGTAAGATCCCGACAAGCAAAGAATCCATTCTCGTTCCTGCCCGGGAACCGCCCAGCGGTTTCCGGGTCAAGGGCTACCGGCGATTTCGCCGGTGCCTTTTCGTAGTCTCAGGGTTATAGGTAAAAACAAATTATCATTCCGGCACGCCCGGACGGTACCGATAGGGGGTAACGAATGGTTTCGAGGGAAAAGGCCGTCAAACGGACTTATATAGGGAAGGATATCTCCGATGTCATGGAGCTTCCCGATCTCATAGATATTCAGGTTTCCTCTTATGAGCGCTTCCTTCAAAGGGAAAAGCTCAGGAACGGCGTGGCGCCGGATCCGCAAGGGTTGGAGGAAGCGTTCCGGACAACATTCCCGATCGAAAGCCCCAACGGGGACATGATTCTTGAATACGAATACTATAACTTCGACGAAAACAATATCAAATTCTCCGAGCAGGAGTGCAAGCAGAAGGGACTATCGTACGCGGTGCCCCTGAAGGCCCGCATCAACCTCATCTTCCAGCAGACCGGAGAGATTCGCCAGAAGGATATCTATATGGGCGATATCCCGATCATGACCGATCGGGGTACCTTCATCATAAACGGAGCGGAACGGGTCGTCGTTTCCCAGATTCACCGCTCGCCGGGCGTCATTTTCAGCCATGAGAAGGGCATCTATTCATCCCGCATCATCCCTTACCGCGGATCCTGGCTGGAATTCGAGATCGATCAGAAGCGTGAACTCATCTACGCCAAGATCGACCGCAAGAAGCGCATCCTCGGTTCCATCTTTCTCCGGGCGCTCGGCTACGAGAACCGCGAGGAAGTCATCTCCTCCTTCTACAAGACGGAGACCGTCGCGGTAATCGACAATCGGGACGAGAAGGAAAAGCTGATCAGCCGCGTCTTCGCCAAGCCGGTCTGGATCGAGGTCGAAGGCGAGAAGAAGAAGCTCTACCGCGCGGGCGAAAAGATCCATCCGCACGATATCGACGAACTCATCCTCAACAAAATCGCTTCCATTGAAGTCATCGACTTCAAGGCGGAGGGTTCGCTTAATTCGCCCATGATCCTCAACTGTTTCGAGCGGGAAGAGATCAAGTTCGTGAAAGAGGATCCGACCCGCGACGAGCCTTCCAAGGAAGACGCGCTTTCGGCCGTATACTCGGTTCTGATGCCCGGCGAGCCGATCACGGTGGAAGCCGCGGAGAAGGACCTGCTCGGCATGTTCTTCACGAGCCGGCGCTACGACCTGGGCAAGGTCGGACGCTATAAGCTCAACAAGAAATTCGATTTCGTCCCGCCGCTGGCCGACCATACGCTCACCAAGTCCGACGTCATCGCCACGATGAAATTCCTGATCAAGGTATACGTCGGCGACGAGAACGTCGACGATATCGACCACCTCGGCAACCGCCGCGTCCGGTCGGTAGGCGAGCTCATGTCGAACACGCTCAAGACGGCTTTCAGCCGGATGGAGCGGATCGCCAAGGAGCGCATGAGCCTGAAAGAGACGGATACGATAAAGCCGCAGGACCTCATTTCGATCAAACCCGTCGTGGCCGCGATCAAGGAGTTCTTCGGTTCGAGCCAGCTCTCCCAGTTCATGGACCAGGTCAATCCGCTCGCCGAGCTGACCCACAAGCGCCGCCTGAACGCCCTCGGTCCCGGCGGCCTTTCCCGTGACCGGGCCGGTTTTGAGGTCCGCGACGTCCACTATACCCATTACGGCCGCATGTGCCCCATCGAGACTCCGGAAGGTCCGAACATCGGCCTCATCGTCTCCCTGGCCAACTATACCCGGGTCAACGAATACGGTTTCTTGGAGACCCCCTACCGCAAGGTGGTGAAGGGCAAGGCGACACGCGACATCGAATACCTGTCCGCCATGGACGAGGACAAGTATTACATCGCGCAGGCTTCGGCCAAGGTCGAAGCCGACGGCGCTTTCGCGGACAAGCAGATCTCCTGCCGGCGGCAGGGCGACTACACTACGCGCGCGCCCGAGGAACTCCAGTACATGGACGTCTCCCCCAAGCAGATCATTTCGGTGTCCGCTTCGCTTATTCCCTTCCTGGAGCACGACGACGCCAACCGCGCCCTCATGGGCTCCAACATGCAGCGCCAGGCCGTACCGCTCATTTTCCCCGAGCCGCCGCGCGTGGGCACCGGAATGGAAGGCAAGTGCGCCTACGATTCCGGCGTTCTCGTGAAGGCGAAGCGGGCCGGGACGGTGACCAACGTGACCGCCGAGGAAGTGGTCATTCTTCCCGAGGGCTCCAAGGCGACCGACCCCGTCGACCGTTATCCCCTGGTCAAATACCAGAGGACCAACCAGGATACCTGCTACAACCAGCGTCCCGTCGTCAGCCTCGGCGACACGATCTCCAAGGGACAGGTACTGGCGGACGGGCCCGCGACGAAGGACGGCGAGCTCGCGCTCGGCCGGAACATCCTGGTCGGCTTCATGCCCTGGAACGGTTATAACTACGAGGACTCCATCCTCATATCCGAGCGCGTGGTCAAGGAGGATATGTTCACCTCCATCCATATCAAGGAATTCGTCACCGAAGTCCGTGAAACCAAGCTCGGTCCCGAAAAGATCACCCGGGACATCCCGAACACCAGCGAAAAAAGCCTGGACAACCTGGACGCCGAAGGCATCATCCGCGTCGGCGCCAAAGTCCGTTCCGGGGACATTCTCGTCGGCAAGGTGACGCCCAAGAGCGAGACCGAAACCACCCCCGAGTTCAAGCTCCTCAACTCGATCTTCGGCGAGAAGGCCAAGGAAGTCCGCGACAGCTCGCTGCGCGTGCCCCACGGGATCGAAGGCACCATCATCGACATCCAGCGCCTGAAGCGGACCGAGGGCGACGACCTGAATCCGGGCGTCGATGAAGTGGTCAAGGTTCTCATCGCGACCAAGCGCAAGCTCCGCGAGGGGGACAAGATGGCCGGCCGCCACGGCAACAAGGGCGTCGTCGCGCGCATCCTGCCGGTGGAGGACATGCCGTACATGGAAGATGGCACCGCCCTGGACATCTGCCTCACGCCGCTCGGCGTTCCTTCGCGCATGAACATCGGCCAGCTCTTGGAGACCGAACTCGGCTGGGCGGGAATCAAGCTGGACGAATGGTATTCGACGCCGGTATTCCAATCGCCGACGACGGATCAGATCGAAGAAAAGCTCAAGGAGGCGGATCTCCCCACCTCCTCGAAGACCCCGCTCCGCGACGGACGGACCGGCGAGCTCTTCGTCAATCCGGTCTTCTGCGGGATCATCTACTTCCTTAAACTCCATCATCTGGTCGACGACAAGATGCATGCCCGCTCCACGGGGCCGTACTCGCTCGTGACGCAGCAGCCGCTCGGCGGAAAGGCCCAGTTCGGCGGCCAGCGCCTCGGCGAAATGGAAGTCTGGGCGCTCGAGGCCTACGGAGCCGCGAATACCCTCCAGGAACTGCTCACCATCAAGTCCGACGATATGACCGGACGTTCCAAGATCTACGAAGCCATCGTCAAGGGCGAACCCTCGACGACGGCGGGCGTGCCCGAGTCGTTCAACGTTCTCGTGCAGGAACTCCGCGGCCTGGCTCTCGACATGACCATCTACGACGCGAAAGGAAAACAGATTCCTCTGACCGAGCGCGACGATGAGCTCATCACGAAACAAGGGTCGAATTTCTGAAAGAGGACATCAAGAAGCTTCAGCTTCTTGATGTCGACCATACAGAACGCGGATCCTGAAAGGGATCCGCAAGGAAACCGCGGAAACCAACCGGGTTTTCGCGGTTTCCGGGAGCGAACAGGAATGCGCGACATACAAGACTTCGATTCGATCATGATAAAACTCGCCTCGCCCGCCATGATCAGGGCGTGGTCCTACGGCGAGGTCAAGAAACCCGAAACCATCAATTACCGCACCCTCCGCCCCGAGAAGGACGGACTCTTCTGCGAGCGCATCTTCGGCACCACCAAGGAATGGGAGTGCTATTGCGGGAAATTCAAGTCCATACGCTACAAGGGAGTCATCTGCGACCGCTGCGGGGTCGAAGTCACCCATTTCAAGGTCCGCCGGGAGCGAATGGGCCACATCGAGCTCGCCGCCCCCGTTTCGCACATCTGGTACTACCGCTCCGTCCCCAGCCGGATGGGCCTCCTCCTTGACCTGCCGGTCGCGGCGCTCAGGTCCATCCTGTACTACGAGAAGTACATCGTCATCGAGGCGGGAGACACCGACCTCAAGAAGATGCAGCTTCTCACAGAGGAAGAGTTCTACGAGGCGCAGGAGCGCTACGGCGGCGCCTTCACCGCAGGCATGGGCGCGGAAGCCATCCGCACCCTGCTGGAGAACCTCAACCTCGACCAGATGGCCATCGACCTCCGCGCCAAGATGATCGAGAAGGGCGCCAAAAGCGACAAGCGTCTGCTCAAGCGCATCGAAATCGTGGAGAATTTCCGCGGTTCGACAAACAAGCCCGAATGGATGATCCTGGAGACCATTCCCGTCATCCCGCCCGAGCTCCGCCCGATGGTCCAACTGGACGGCGGCCGCTTCGCGACAAGCGACCTGAACGACCTGTACCGCCGCGTGATCAACCGTAACAACCGGCTTAAGCGGCTCCAGACCCTGAACGCACCCGACATCATCATCCGCAACGAGAAGCGGATGCTGCAGGAAGCGGTCGACGCCCTTTTCGACAACTCCAAAAAGAAGCGCGTAGTGAAGGGCGCCTCCAACCGGCCTTTGAAGTCCATCAGCGACATGCTGAAGGGCAAGCAGGGCCGCTTCCGCCAGAATCTCCTGGGCAAGCGCGTCGATTATTCCGGCCGCTCGGTCATCGTCGTCGGTCCGGACCTCAAGCTCTGGCAATGCGGACTGCCGACCAAGATGGCTCTGGAGCTTTTCAAACCCTTCATCATGAAGAAGCTGGTCGACAAGGACGTGGTCTACAACATCAAGAAGGCCAAACTGCTCGTGGAGCAGGAGACGCCGGAGGTCTTCGCGATCCTGGACGAAGTGGTGAAGGAACACCCCATCCTCCTGAACCGCGCGCCGACCCTCCACCGTCTCGGCATCCAGGCCTTCGAGCCCGTGCTGGTCGAGGGCAAGGCCATCAAGCTTCATCCGCTGGTCTGCCACGCCTTCAACGCCGACTTCGACGGCGATCAGATGGCCGTCCACGTTCCCCTCACCCAGGCAGCCCAGATGGAATGCTGGACCCTTATGCTCTCCGCCCGGAACCTCCTGAACCCCGCGAACGGCAAGACCATCGTCTTCCCCTCGCAGGATATGGTCCTCGGCATCAACTTCCTCACCAAAATCAAGAAGGGCGCCAAGGGCGAAGGCCGGCATTACTCCTCCGCGGACGAGGTACTCATGGCCGTGGAGGCGAAAAGCCTGGAATGGGAAGCCTTGATCAAGGTCCGCGTCGCCAAAAAGCCGATCTGGTCCAAGATCGCGACGGAAGCGGTGGTGGGCGAGGACGGCTGGCTCGAAACCACCGCCGGACGGCTCATCTTCAACGAGGAGATGCCCAGCGAACTGCCCTTCCTCAATTACCAGATGGGCGACAAGGAACTGAAGGCCCTCATCGAACACGTGTTCAAGTTCAGCGGCCCGTGGATCACCGTCCGCATGCTGGACTCGATCAAGGCCACCGGCTACAAGTACGCAACCGTTTTCGGCGCGACCATCTCGGTTGACGACATCGTCGTCCCGAAAGAAAAAACGGAGATGATCGACAAGGCCAACAAGGAAGTCGAGGCGATCCAGAAGCAGTACCGCCAGGGACACATCACCCAGGAAGAGCGCTACAACCGCGTAGTCGAGGTATGGTCCAAGACTAACGAAGACCTTACCAACATCATGATGAAGACCCTTGAGGCCGATCGCGGCGGATTCAACTCCGTCTATATGATGGCCAACTCCGGAGCGCGCGGAAGCCGCAACCAGATCCGCCAGCTCGCCGGCATGCGCGGTCTCATGGCCAAGCCGTCGGGCGACATTATCGAGCTTCCGATCAGGTCCAACTTCAAGGAAGGCCTCTCGGTCATCGAGTTCTTCATCTCCACGAACGGCGCCCGGAAGGGTCTCGCGGACACGGCGCTCAAGACGGCCGACGCCGGTTACCTCACCCGCCGCCTCGTCGACATCGCCCAGGACGTCGTCACCAACGAGAACGACTGCGGAACCATCAACGGTATCCCCCACGCCGCGATCAAGGACGGCGAGGATATCATCGAGTCCCTCCGCGACCGCATCATCGGCCGTTTCACGCTGGAACGGGTCAAGCATCCGATCACCGGGGAGATCATCGTCGACGTCAACGAAGAGATCTCCGAGGAAATCGCCGATGCGATCGAGAACGCGGGCATCGAGGAAGTCAATATCCGTACCGTTCTCACCTGCGAGGCCAAGCACGGCGTCTGCCGCATGTGCTACGGCCGCAACTTGGCCACGAACCGCACCGTCGAGATCGGCGAGGCCGTCGGCATCATAGCCGCCCAATCCATCGGCCAGCCGGGAACCCAACTGACCATGCGTACCTTCCATATCGGCGGCGCGGCCACCAAAGTCAGCGAGGAAAACCGTACTTTCCTGAAGTACCCGGTGTACATCAGGGATATTTTCGGATCGCACGTCGAAATGCCGGACGGACGCTGGCTCTTCACCCGCAAGGGACACGCGATCGTCAACAAGGTCATGAAGGAGTTCAAGCTCGAGCCCGGCGACGAGGTTCTGGTCGAAGACGGAAAACGCGTCATCCGCGGCGAGCCGCTCATCCGCCGGAAGAAGGCCGACGTGCTTTCGACCGACATCGCGTACGCCATGGTGCTGGACGGCTTCATGTACCTGATCGGCCAGGACCAGAAGATAGAAATCCGCAACGGTTCCGAGGTCCCCGTCAAGAAGGGCCACGTGATCGCGAAGGAACAGTCCATCGCTACCTTCGACCCCTTCGCCGACCCGATTATCGCGGAGGCGAACGGCTACATCCGCTATGAGGACATCATCCCCGGCACGACGCTCAAGGAAGAGATCGACGAAGAAACCGGGAACACCGAGAAGCGGATCACCGAATTCCAGCTGGAAACCAAGCAGCCGCGCATCATCATCGGCGACGAGGCGGGAAACGAAATGGCCTCCTACTACCTGCCGGGAGGCGCCTACCTCCTCGTCGACGAAGGCGAGAAGATTACGGCCGGCCGGACCATCGCGAAGACCCTCAAGGAATCCGCCAAGGCCATGGACATCACCGGCGGACTTCCGCGCGTCAGCGAACTCTTCGAGGCGCGCAAGCCCAAGATCCCCGCGGTCCTGTCCCAGGTCGGCGGAACGGTGCAGTTCAAGGGCATCGTGAAGGGCAAGCGCGTGATCCTGGTGCGCGATGCCTTCGGCAAGGAATTCAAGCATTTGGTGCCGATGACCAAACGGCTGCTCGTCCGTGACGGCGATACCGTCGAGGCGGGGGAGCTGCTCTGCGTCGGCGCGAACAATCCGCACGACGTTTTGCACATCCTTGGCGAGAACGCCCTCCAGCGTTACCTGATGGACGAAATCCAGCAGGTGTACAGACTCCAGGGCGTTTCCATCAACGACAAGCACATCGGCGTAATCGTACGCCAGATGATGCGAAAGGTTGAAATCGTCAGCGTCGGCGACACCAAATTCATCTACGGACAGCTGGTGGACAAGTACCGATTCCACGAGGAGAATGCCCGCGTCATCGTCGAGGGCGGCCAGCCGGCCGTCGCGCGTCCGATGTTCCAGGGCATCACGAAGGCGTCGCTCAACATCGATTCCTTCCTTTCGGCCGCTTCCTTCCAGGAGACGACCAGGGTTCTCACGAACGCGGCCATCGCCGGGGCTACGGACTCCCTCCACGGCCTGAAGGAGAACATCATCATCGGACACCCGATTCCTGCCGGAACCGGCATGAAGCGGTATCGCGACGTGAAGCTGTTCGATGAGAACACCGCCGACTTGGATGTCTACATGCATGAGATCCTGGAGAAGCGGAAACTGGAGAAGGTGGCCGAGCCCATCGAAGAGGACTACGACTCGGACGACGGGGAAGAATGAGCAGGAGCCCCGGCAGGGTTCCGGCTCCGCCTGGGGTTCAAACCGCTCGCTCGCGCGCGGCTTGACCATAATCGGATCGGTGGGTATAGTATGACACCGTTTCAAAAGACAGTCGGGATGCCTTCGGTTTCGGCGTTCCGGCGGTTTCCATTGATGCGTCGGGTGCTGACCGACGCGTCGACAAAGGGAGAATTATAGTACATGCCTACGATCAATCAATTGGTCCGGTTCGGTAGGAAGAAGCTCACCGACAAGACGAAGTCACCGGCCCTGAAGTCATGCCCGCAGAAACGCGGAGTTTGCACGCGCGTCATGACGGTGACGCCGAAGAAGCCGAACTCGGCTCTTCGCAAAGTAGCCCGCGTGCGCCTCTCGCACGGTACCGAAGTAACGGCGTACATTCCCGGCGTAGGCCACAACCTTCAGGAGCACTCGGTCGTTCTCGTTCGCGGAGGGCGCGTCAAGGACCTCCCGGGCGTGCGTTATCACATTATCCGCGGCGCCAAAGATACCTTGGGTGTCGAGGATCGCCGTCGCAGCCGTTCCAAATACGGCGCCAAGCGGCCGAAGGCTTAAGGGAGACCGCAATGGGACGCAAGAAAAAGACAGTAGATCGCGGTCTGCTTCCGGACGTGAAGTATAACAGCGTGATCGTCTCCAAGTTCGTGAACAGAATGATGTGGCAGGGGAAGCGATCGATAGCCATGCGCGTCGTCCATGACGCCTTCGACACCATCCGCCAGAAGACGGAAAAGGAACCCCTCGAGGTGTTCCTCAAAGCCCTCGACAACGTGAAGCCGATGGTCGAAGTGAAATCCCGCCGCGTCGGCGGCGCCACGTATCAGGTTCCGATCGAAATTCGGGAGACCCGCCGCGAGGCTCTTGGAATGCGCTGGATCATCAACGCGGCGCGCGCGCGCGCCGGTCATGAGATGGCCGACCGTCTTTCCGCCGAACTCATGGATGCCTTCAATAATACGGGCACCGCTTTCAAGAAGAAGGAAGATACCCACAAGATGGCCGAAGCCAACAAGGCGTTCGCCCACTACCGCTGGTAGAGTCCTGATCGGCACCCGCCCATGGGCGGGCGCCGTGTCTTCCGGGCTGGCTATGCAGCCCGGCTGCCGATGAAAATCGGCTTGGTCTTTGAAATACGCGGCGGCTTCCAGGCTGCCGTTCGTCGCCGCTACGGGCGGTTCCCAGGAGGTGCAGAGGAAGTCAGTTCCTTCGATCGTCAGGAAGCAGCCGTAGTCGGCGATGTTGTCTTGATGATCCAAACCGATCATCGCGACGCTTCGAGAGAGGTGTTCACGGGGTTGACCTGCGATGGGATAGGTGGAACAAGACGCGCGCGGTCCGTTGTCGAGAAGCTTGGCTTTTTCGGCGATTTGAATACCGCGCGTCTCGCTCCATCCCAATCCACGCATTTTTACCTCAATTAGAACTCTGTCCTCCCGAAGCGTCCCGGGTTGCGCAAGCCTTGCGCAGTTCAAAGGGTTCCGCTATACTCGGCGGACTTGTACTCTATATTAGCGCTCATTACGTGAGGAGGATACGATGGCGAAGGACAAGTTCAATAGAACAAAGATGCACATGAATGTCGGCACTATCGGCCATGTCGATCACGGCAAGACCACTCTCTCCGCTGCGATCACCATGCATTGCGGAAAGAAGTACGGCGACAAGGTCATGAAGTACGACGATATCGACAACGCGCCCGAAGAGAAGGCCCGCGGTATCACCATCAATACCCGCCACCTTGAATATCAGTCCGAGAGGCGTCATTACGCACATATCGACTGCCCGGGACATGCCGACTATATCAAGAACATGATCACCGGCGCGGCCCAGATGGACGGCGCCATCCTCGTGGTCTCCGCTCCCGACTCTGTCATGCCCCAGACCCGCGAACATATCATCCTCGCCCGCCAGGTCGGCGTTCCCAACATGATCGTTTTCATGAACAAGATCGACCTCATCGACGATCCTGAGCTCGTCGAGCTCGTCGAGCAGGAAATCCGTGACGTTCTGGAGCAGAACGGTTTCCCCGGCGACAAGATCCCGATCATCAAAGGCGCCGCCTTCAAGGCCATGACCGAGCCGGACAATCCGGAAGCCACCAAGTGCATCGACGAGCTTCTGGAGGCGATGGACTCCTACTTCCCCGATCCCATCCGTGACGACGCGAAGCCCTTCCTGATGCCGATCGAGGACGTGTTCACGATCTCCGGCCGCGGTACCGTCGTGACCGGAAAGGTCGACCGCGGTATCGTGAAACTCAACGAGGAAATCGAAATCGTCGGAATCAAGCCGACCCGCAAGACGGTCGTTACCGGCATCGAAATGTTCAACAAGCTCCTCGACGAAGGCCAGGCCGGCGACAACATCGGCGCCCTGCTCCGCGGCGTGGACAAGAAAGACGTCGAGCGCGGTCAGGTCCTCGCCAAGACCGGAACGATCACCCCCCACCTCAAATTCAAGGGACAGATTTACTGCCTGTCCAAGGAAGAGGGCGGTCGCCACAGCCCGTTCTTCTCCGGCTATCGGCCCCAGTTCTATTTCCGGACCACCGACATCACCGGAACCGTCCAGCTTCCCGAAGGGAAAGAGATGGTCATGCCCGGCGACAACTCGGAGATCATCGGAGAGCTGATCCACCCGATCGCCATGGAGAAGGGGCTTCGCTTCGCCATCCGCGAAGGCGGACGGACCGTCGCCTCCGGCCAGGTTATCGAGATCATAGAGTAGACGACGATTGATAGACGGGAGGCGGACTCTTGGAAGAGGCCGCCTTCTTTTGGAGGAATAATGGCTAAGGAACGGATTCGCGTGAGGCTGCGCGGTTTCGACGTGGAGCTAATCGATCAGAGCGCGAAGGCTATCGTTCAGACGGTTCAGAAGGCGGGCGCCAAGGTGTCCGGTCCTATCCCGCTGCCGACCCGCATCAACAAGGTTACCGTGCTTCGCTCTCCCCATGTCAACAAGAAAGCGCGGGAGCAGTTCGAGATGCGCACGCATAAGAGGCTGATCGACATCATCGATCCGTCTTCGGAAGTGATGGATTCCTTGATGAAGCTGGAATTGCCTGCGGGCGTTGACGTAGAGATCAAACAGTAGCGAGTCGACGGGCAGACGGTCCCAGGACCTCGGGATATCGTGCCTGATAATGGAGTGAATTGATGTTGGGTCTGATTGCCAAGAAAGTGGGCATGACGCAAGTTTTCGACGCCGAAGGTAACCTGGTCCCCGTGACCGTTATCAAAGTCGACGCGAACGTGGTCATAGCCCAGCGGACGATCGAGAAGGACGGCTATGCGGCCGTCGTGATCGGCGTCGACGACATGAAGAAGAGCAGGGTGACGAAGCCCTACTCCGGTCAGTTTCCCGAGAATATCGCGCCAAAGAAGCGCCTCAGGGAATTCAGGAACTTCGAGCGGGAATGCGCGGTTGGCGACAATCTCGGCGTCGACCTGCTCGACGGTTGCCGTTTCGTCGACGTGGTCGGCGTTTCGAAAGGAAAAGGCTTCCAGGGCGTCATCAAGCGCTGGGGCTTCAGCGGCGGACGCGCGAGCCATGGATCAAAATTCCATCGCGAGCCCGGTTCCACCGGTCAGTGCACCTCCCCCGGACGTTCTTTCAAGAACATCAAGATGCCGGGCCGGATGGGGCGGGAGCGGGTCACCGTACTCAACTTGAAAGTCGTCAAGATCGACGTCGAAAACCGGACCATCATGGTGCGCGGAGCCGTTCCCGGAACTAACAAGGGTACGGTTGTCGTGAGAGCCGCGGTCAAGAAGTAACGAGGGAAGCGATGAATCGTACAGTCTATTCCATAGACGGCAAGGAGCTCCGGAAGATGGAGCTCGACGAAACCGTGTTCGGCCTTCCGGCCAACGAGGACGTCATCTGGTACGCCGTCAACAACGAGCTCGCGAATCTTCGACTCGGAACTGCGTGTACCAAGGATCGCGGTGAAGTTCACGGCTCCAATGCGAAGCCGTATAAGCAGAAAGGTACCGGTCGTGCCCGCCGAGGCGACAAGAAGTCCCCCATCATGGTGGGCGGAGGTGTCGTATTCGGGCCGAAGCCGCGGGATTTTTCGTACGCTATGCCCAAGAAGGCGAAGCGTCTTGCGATGAAGAGCATCCTGAGTCTCAAGGTCCAGGATGACAGGCTCAAGCTGGTCGAGGATTTTTCGATCGCTTCGGGAAAAACCCAGGACCTGATAAAGGTCCTCAGGAATCTCGGCGCCGACGAACGCACGGTCGTGGTCCTCAAGGACGACGACGCGCTCGTGAAGCGCGCGGGACGGAATATCCCCTGGCTAACGTTCCTCTCGTATAATCGCCTTCGCGCCCATGATCTTTATTATGGACGCCGCGTGATAATGCTTGAGACCGCCGCCAAGAACCTCAGCGATTTCTACGCTGTCAAGGCGGAGGCCGCGGAATGACCTACGAGCAGATTTTGATAGAACCGGTTTTGACCGAAAAGACGAACGCATTGCGCGAAGAGGGAAAATACGTATTCAAGGTAGACCCCTCCGCGTCCAAGATCCAGATCAAGGAAGCGGTACGCCGTCTCTTCAATGTCCATCCGGTCGCTTGCACCGTGATGGTGGTCGGCGGTAAGCCGAAGCGGGTCCGGGGTAAATCCGGATATTCCTCGAGCTGGAAGAAGGCAATCGTTCGTCTGCAGAAAGACGAGAAGATCGCCCTCTTCGAAAGCGTCTAGGCCGCGGGATACTAGGGGAAACTTATGGGTATAAAGACGTATAATCCGGTGACTCCGGGAACACGGCATCGGACGAGCCTCGACTACAGCGAGCTCACCACCGACAAGCCCGAAAAATCCCTGACGAGCGGACGAGCCGAGAAGGCCGGACGCGACTCGAGGGGCCGCATCAGCGTGTGGCACAAGGGCGGCGGACACAAACGGCGCTATCGCGACATCGACTTCAAGCGCGACAAGATCGGTATTCCGGGAAAGGTCGCGACTATCGAGTACGATCCCAACCGCAGCGCCAATATCGCGCTCGTCAATTACGTGGACGGCGAGAAGCGCTATATTATCGCTCCGAAAGGTCTCGTTGTCGGGCGCATGGTCCTCAGCGGGCCTGATGCCGCGATCGAGGCAGGCAACGCGCTTCCTCTCGAATCCATTCCGCTGGGTTTCACGATCCACAACATCGAGCTTACCCTTGGTCGCGGCGGGCAGCTTGCCCGTTCGGCCGGTGCGAGCGCCCTGGTTGCGGCGAAGGAAGGAGACTACGTAACTATCAAGTTGCCTTCCGGTGAAATGCGCATGGTCTTCAAGAAATGCTTCGCTACGATCGGCGAAGTCGGAAACGGCGACCATATGAACGTCCAGCTCGGAAAAGCCGGGCGGACTCGTTGGCTCGGAAAGCGGCCTACGGTTCGCGGTATGGCCATGAACCCGGTCGATCACCCGCATGGCGGTGGAGAGGGACGGAACAAGGGCAAGAATCCCGTCAGTCCCTGGGGCCAGCCTACGCGCGGTTTCAAGACTCGCAGCAAGCATAAGCCGTCCTCTCGGTTTATCGTAACTCGTAGGAAGTAGGTAGGAGCCAACGGTGTCCAGATCCGTTAAGAAGGGGCCCTTCATTGAGAAGAGCCTTTACAAGAAAGTAATCGAGATGAGCAAAGCGGGCGATCGCAAAATGATCAAAACGTATTCCCGCTGCTCGACGATCATTCCCGAAATGGTCGGCAATACCGTCTCCGTTTATAACGGAAAGACCTGGGTTCCCGTGTACGTCACGGAAAACCTTGTCGGTCATAAACTTGGCGAATTCTCGCCGACCCGCATCTTCAGGGGTCACGCAGGATCCGACAAGAAGGCCGCGAAGAGATAGGTGGCATGATGGAAGAAAACAAGGGCTTTAGGGCCGTCGCCAAATTCCTTATCGCATCTCCTTCCAAAGTTCGGCCAGTAGCCGATCTCGTGAGAAGGAAGGCGTATCCGGAAGCCATGTCGATCCTCGAGAACATGCCCCACAAGGGAGCCCGCTTGATCGGAAAGACCGTCAAGTCCGCCGCTTCGAACGCGCTCGATCGGAACAAGAAACTCGATGAAGACATGCTCTTCGTCAAGGAGATTCGGATCGATGAGGGCCCGAGAATGAAAAGGGTATGGTTCCGCGCGCGGGGTAGGGCGGATATGCTCTTGAAGCGCATGGTCCACATCACCGTGGTCATCGACGAGATCGGCAAGGCGGGGGAATAACGTGGGACAAAAAGTAAATCCGATCGGGCTTCGCCTCGGAATCAACCGGACTTGGGCTTCTCACTGGTACGTTGATCCCAGGGAGTACGCCGATACCCTTCATGAGGATCTGAAGCTTCGAAAACTCGTGGCTACTCTTCCCGAAACCAAGGGCGCAGACATCGCCGAACTTGAGATCGTCCGGCATCCTCAGCGCATTACTCTCGTGATCCACACGGCTCGTCCGGGCGTGATCATCGGCGTGAAAGGCGCGAATATCGAGAAGATCGGCGGCGAGCTCCAGAAGCACGTCACCAAAAAGATCCAGATCAAAATCAAGGAAGTGCGCAATGCCGATAATAATGCGCAGCTCATTTCCCAGAATATCGCCCGTCAGCTCCTTGCCCGCGGATCCTTCCGCAAGGCGATGAAGCAGGCAATTTCCAATACGATGAAGAAGGGCAATGCCCAGGGCGTGAAGATCCGCCTTTCCGGCCGTCTCGGCGGCGCCGAAATGTCCAGGACGGAGGAGCACAAGGACGGACGGGTTCCGCTCCATACCCTTCGCGCCGACATCGAATACGGATTTTCGGAAGCTCATACGACGTTCGGCTCGATAGGCGTGAAGGTCTGGGTGTATAACGGAATGAAGTATGGAAAAGAGCAGAAAGAAGACGCGGGCGTCTTGGTCCGGAAGCGCAGAGAACGCGCCCCGGCGAGGAGTTAAGTCATGCTGAGTCCCAAACGCGTCAAATTCCGCAAGGTGCAGCGCGGAAGCATGCCCGGAAACGCCACGCGCGGCAACACCGTCGCTTTCGGCGAATACGGTCTCGTTTCGCTTGATCGCATGTGGATCACCAATCGCCAGCTTGAAGCTGCCCGTATCGCGCTTAACCGCCACGTGAAGCGCGGCGGAAAGCTCTGGATACGGATATTCCCGGACAAGCCCTACACCAAGAAGCCAGCGGAAACCCGCATGGGCAAGGGAAAAGGCGCGCCGGAATTCTGGGTCGCCGTCGTGAAGCCGGGAACGGTGCTTTTCGAAATCGGCGGCGTCGAACGGAGCCTCGCGGAAGAAGCGATGAGGCTTGCCGGCTCCAAGCTGCCGATCAAGACCAAGTTCGCCGTACGGGCCGAGCTCGAGCTGTAGGCGTAAGGAAACGGATATGAAGAATTCTTTCAAGAATCTGTCGAAGCCGGAGCTCGTTGCCAAGCGGGAAGAGCTCAACAAGAAGTTCATGGAGCTTCGCTTTCAGTTGGTCGTCGGCCATGTTGAAAATCCGCTCCAGAAGCGAAACATGCGGCGGCAGATAGCGCGGCTTAATACGCTGATCCGCCAGCACGACCTGGTCCAGAAGGCGTAAAGGAGCGAACCGTGGAAGAGAAGATGGTTCAAGACAAACCCGGAAAGAAGGAGTTCGTTGGAATCGTGACGAGCGATAAGATGGAAAAAACCATCGTCGTAGCCGTCGATTCCAAGACCCTTCATCCGCTGTATAAGAAGTACGTGACTCGTACCAAGAAGCTCAAGGCCCATGACGAGAAGAACGATGCCAAGATCGGAGACAAAGTCCGCGTCATCGAATCCCGTCCTCTGAGCAAAGAGAAGTGCTGGAGGCTCGTGGAAGTCCTCGAGCGTGCCAAATAAGGCAGGGGATATCGGGAAATGATTCAGGTAGAAAGTTATTTGAACGTAGCCGATAACTCGGGCGCCAAGATAGTCCAGTGCATCAAGGTGCTGGGCGGATCGAAGCGCAAGTACGCGAGCATCGGAGACATAATCGTCGTAGCGGTGAAGGACACGATCCCCACTTCGACCATCAAGAAAGGTACCGTCGAAAAAGCAGTGATCGTCCGGACCCACAAGGAATATCGCCGTCCCGATGGTACGTATATCAGATTCGACGATAACGCTTGCGTTATCATCGACGCGAACAAGAATCCCAAAGGGAAGCGAATTTTCGGGCCCGTGGCCCGAGAGCTTCGCGAGAAGGACTACATGAAAATAGTGTCCCTCGCTCCCGAGGTGTTGTAAGGAATGGCCGGCATGATCGATCATAAGTTCAAGCTGAAGAAAGACGACACGGTCCAGCTCATCGCTGGCAAGGACAAGGGCAAAAGCGGGAAGATCGTAAAGGTCATCCGCGAAAAAGACCGTGTCATCGTCGAGGGCGCCAATCTCGTCAAGAAAGCAATGAAGCGTAAGAGTCAGCAGGATCGCGGCGGCATCGTCGAGATCGAAGCGTCGATCCACATTTCCAATGTGATGATCGTATGCAAGAAATGCGGACCCACGCGCATCGGCTTCAAGATGGAGAACGACGCGAAGGTCAGAGTTTGCAAGAAATGCGGAGAGGCGCTGTAATGAAGAACTACGAACCGCGGCTCAAGAAGATCTACAAGGAGCAGGTGGCTCCCGAGATGTTCAAGGAGTTCGGATATAAATCGACGATGCAGACGCCGAAGGTCGACAAGATCGTCGTCAGCATGGGCGTAGGCGAGGCTCTTCAAAACAAGAAGCTTCTGGATGCGGCGATAGATGACCTGACCCATATCACGGGACAAAAGGCCGTCAAGACGAAGGCTCGCAAGAGCATCGCGAATTTCAAGATTCGCCAGGGTCAGGAAATCGGTGCGCGCGTTACCCTACGTGGAACGATGATGTACGAATTTCTCGACCGTCTGGTCAACATCGCGCTTCCTCGCGTCAAAGACTTCCGGGGCGTCAATCAAAACGCGTTCGACGGTCACGGAAATTATTCGCTCGGGATCACCGAGCAGATAATCTTCCCCGAGATCGACTTCGACAAGATCGAGCGGGTTTGCGGACTCAATATCGCCATCGTTACGACGGCGAAGACGGACGCCGAGGCGAAAGGCCTTTTGGCCAAATTCGGCATGCCTTTCAGGAAGTAAGCGAGGAACGAATGGCTAGAAAAGCGATGATTATCAAGGCGCTCAGGACGCCCAAGTACTCCACACGAAAGGTCAACCGCTGCCGGATTTGCGGGCGCGCCCGAGGTTATCTCGGGAAATACGAGATGTGTCGCCTTTGCTTCCGCAAGCTTGCGAGCGAAGGTTTGATTCCCGGCGTCACGAAATCCAGTTGGTAAGGTAGGAGATAACGATGAGCGTTTCAGATCCCGTCGCGGATATGCTGACCAAGATCCGGAATGCCGGCATGGCCAGGCACGAAAAGGTCGATATCCCCACTTCCAAGCTGAAGCTCGAGATCGTGAAGATCTTGAAGACGGAAGGGTTTATCAAGAATTTCAAGAAGATCAACCAGGATAGCTCCAACAGCATCCGGATCTTCCTCAAGTACGATGAAGCGAGCGTTCCGGTGATCCATGGAATCGACAAGGTGTCCACACCCGGACGCCGCGTGTACAGCGGATACAAGGGCATGCCTCGCGTTATCAACGGGTACGGTACCCTGATCGTTTCAACTTCGATCGGCGTCACCACCGGCAAGAAGGCTGTCGAGAAGAAGATCGGCGGCGAAATCATCTGCACCGTTTGGTAAGAGGGAGCGTATGTCGCGTATCGGAAAGATTCCGGTCAAGATTCCTCAAGGCGTGAAGGTAAGCTTCGAAAATGAAGTAATTACCGTTGAAGGCCCGAAAGGCAAGCTGACCCAGCAGTATCACTCTGTCGTTACTCTGGCTCGTGAAGGCGATGAGATAATCGTCGGGCGTAAGAACGAAGAGAAGCAGACGAAAGCCTACCACGGCCTGTACCGCAACCTCCTGAACAATATGGTCGTCGGCGTCACCGCGGGATTCACCCGTTCCTTGGTCATCAACGGCGTCGGTTTCAGGGCCGAGGTCAAGGGCAACCTGCTCACGATGAACCTCGGGTATTCGAACGACATCACCGTCATGGTGCCCAAGGATTTGACGACCGTCGCCGATGCGAACGGTAAGATAACGATCAGCGGCATCGACAAGCAGCGGGTCGGCGAATTCGCCTCCCAGGTCAGGAAGCTCCGGCTGCCCGAACCCTACAAGGGCAAGGGCATACGGTATGACGACGAGGTAATCAGAAGGAAAGTCGGTAAGTCCGGCGTTAAATAAGGTAGCGACGATATGATGCGTAAACTGGTCGAGAAGGATCGGAAAAGGCTCAAGAGAAAGGTCCACATCCGGAAGCGGATCGCGGGAACTTCCGGCAGGCCGCGAATGAGCGTCTTTAAGAGCAACCGTTCGATGTACATCCAGGTGATCGACGATTCCGTCGGCGGCACGCTCGTGTCCGCCTCCACGCTGGAGAAGGACCTCAAGGACATCAAGAAGGATGTCGAGGGCGCGGCGAAGCTCGGTGAGATCATGGGTAAGCGTCTCCTCGAGAAGAACATCACCACCGTGGTGTTCGATAGGAACGGCTATCTGTACCACGGCATCGTGAAAGCGATCGCCGACGGAGCCCGGAAAGCCGGGATCCAGTTCTAGGGGGCGTAATGGACCATTCCAGGGATAGAGATAGAGACAGGGATCACAAGAACGATTTTGTCGAAAAGCTCGTGAAGCTCAACAGGACCGCCAAAGTCGTGAAGGGCGGACGCCGTTTCTCCTTCTCGGCCCTGACCGTCGTCGGGGACCGGAAGGGCAATGTCGGATACGGTTTCGGAAAGGCGAACGACGTCGCCGAGGCCATCCGCAAGAGCATCGATAAAGCCAAGAGGAACATGGTCAAGCTGCCCGTGAAGAACGGGACGATTCCCCATGAGATCCAGGCGGAATACAAGAGTTCCTGCGTTCTTCTGAAGCCCGCCTGCTCCGGTACCGGCATCATCGCCGGCGGACCCGTCCGCGCCATCATGGAAGCTGGCGGCGTCACGGATATACTCAGCAAGTCGCTCGGAGCGAGCAATCAGATCAACGTGATCAAGGCCACTTTCGAGTGCATCGCCGGAATGATGGACGCTAAGGCGGTCGCGAAGAACCGGGGCAAGACCCTGAAGGATTTGTGGGGTTAAGGTCGATGGCAAAAAGAATCAGGATCCGCCTCGTGCGGAGCGTAATCGGGACACTGCCCGCGCAGAGGGCGACCGTCAGGTCGCTCGGACTGCGAAAGATAAGTTCCTGTACCGAACAGGAAGCCAGTCCGGCCGTTCTCGGTATGGTCCGGACGGTCGCGCACCTCGTAAGCGTTGAGGAGATCGAATAAATGTCCGATTTTGACCTTCACGCGCCAGCCGGCGCGAATAAGAAGAAGCGGATCGTCGGTCGCGGACAGGGTTCCGGTCGCGGAACGACGTCCGGACACGGCAACAACGGCCAGCAAGCCCGTTCCGGCGGAAAGACCTATGTCGGCTTCGAGGGCGGCCAGATGCCGCTCTATCGTCGCCTGGCTCACCGCGGTTTCTCCAATTATCCCTTCAAGCAGACTTTCCAGGTAGTCAATCTCGGGGAGATCGGGAAAAAGTATTCCGATGGAGAGACCGTGGATGACGCTACCCTCATCTTGAAGGGACTCATCAAGGGCTCCGTACCCGTAAAAATCCTCGCGGACGGGGAATTCACCAAAAAACTCAGCTTTAAGGTCGATAAGATTTCCGCTTCGGCCAAAGAGAAGATCGAGAAGGCAGGCGGCTCGGTGGTCGTCGGCGCCGACGCGTGAGTCAGCGAGGCGGGGAACGTCAGATGGCAAGCAATTCATTGGTCGGCATTTTCAGGGTCAAGGAACTTCGTGAGCGTGTGCTATTCACGTTGACGATGCTCATTATTTTCCGTCTTGGCGCCGTGCTTCCGATCCCGGGCATCAATATCAACGCGTTGAAGGCGTACTTTCTGGCTCAGCAGAATTCCGGCAATGCCATCGTGGATTATCTCGACTTTTTTGCCGGCGGCGCCTTCTCCAATTTTTCGATTTTCATGCTCGGCATCATGCCCTACATTTCGATGTCTATCATCATGCAGCTCTTCCTGATCATCTTCCCTACCTTGAAGAAGATCTCTGAAGAGGACGGCGGAAAGAAGAAGATCCAGAGCTACCAGAGAATAGGTACCATCGCGGTCTGCCTTATTCAGTCCTATGCCGCTACGGTATGGGCGGACAGGATTCCCAACGCCGTCACGATGTCAAAACTCTCCTATACCCTGATCGCCATGCTCACCGTCACCACCGGCTCCATGTTCCTTATGTGGATGGGCGAGCAGATCACGAAGCGCGGAATAGGAAACGGCATTTCCTTGCTCATTTTCGCCGGTATCGTCGCGCGTTTGCCGACGGCGCTCTGGCAATTGGTACAGAAAGTCCAAAACAAGGAATTGAATCCCGTGTTCGTGATCGTCGTGTTTGCGATGTTCGCGGCCGTGGTCGCCTTGGTCGTCTTCGAACAGCAGGGACAGCGCAAGATTCCCGTCCATTACGCCAAGCGCGTGGTCGGAAGGAAAATGTACGGCGGCCAGAACACCTACATTCCCTTCAAGATCAACCCGTCGGGCGTCATCCCCGTCATCTTCGCCTCTTCCCTCCTTACCTTCCCGCTTCAGATAGCGTCGGGCATAGGGTCGAACGTGAAGTGGCTGGCTGACTTCTCGCGTTGGCTTAGCCCTCACGGTATCGCGTACAACATCCTGTATACGATCCTGATCATCTTTTTCGCGTACTTCTACACTCAGGTTTCCCTGAACCCTGTGGAAATCGCGAAGAATATCAGGGAGAACGGAGGATCCATCCCGGGAATCAGGACCGAAAAGATCGAAGAGTACATGATGGGGATCCTGAACCGGATCATTCTGCCCGGTTCGCTGTACCTCGCGGTCATCGCGATACTCCCGACCATCATCCAGACTCTCTTCAACTTTCCGTCTTCCATATCCTACCTGATGGGCGGCACTTCGCTGTTGATCCTGGTAGGCGTCGATCTGGATACGATGAGCCAGGTTGAAGCGCTCCTGAAGATGCACCATCATGACGGTCTGGTGAAAAAGGGAAAGATACGGGCAAGGAACCTGTAGTACGCCTTCGGCGTCGCCTGCTTTGCCCGGCGACGCCTAGGCGAAATGAACGAAATTCGTTTTAATAGCCGGACGGGTAGCCGACCACCCCCAAAGTACGAGTCGGAATCCGGACAGCTAAGGAAACATCAAGGGGGGATAGTAGGATGAAAGTCCGAACCAGCGTGAAACCCATTTGCGATAAATGCAAGGTAATCAAGCGGAAAGGCATTGTTCGCATCATTTGCGAGAACCCGAAGCATAAGCAGCGGCAGGGATGAGGAGGTAAGACCCGATGGCACGTATAGCGGGAGTCGACCTCCCCAACAAGCACGTCAATATCGCTTTGACCTATGTTTACGGTATCGGTCGCTCGAGCGCCGATGAGATCTGCGCGAAGTCAAAGATAGATCCGTATCGGATGATCAATGACCTTTCGCACGAAGAACTCAACGAGCTCAGGCAGCTGATAGAGAACGAATACAAGGTGGAAGGTCGTCTTCGCACCGAAATAGCGCTCAATATCAAACGGTTGATGGACATCGGCTGTTACCGCGGCCTTCGGCACCGAAAGGGTCTCCCCGTTCGTGGTCAGCGTACGCGTACGAACGCGCGCACCAGGAAGGGCAAGAAGAAGACGGTTGCCGGAAAGAAGAAGTAGGCGGAGGTAAGTAAGCCGTGGCTGTAACGAAGAAGCGGAAAGAGAAGAAATCCGTATATGAGGGGAACGTCTATATTCAGGCGACGTTCAATAACACTATCGTCACGATTACCGATCTGATGGGCAACGCCTTGTCATGGGCGAGCTCCGGCGGACTCGGTTTCCGCGGCGCGAAGAAATCCACGCCGTTCGCGGCTCAGACGGTAACGGACACAGCTGCCCAGAAAGCCCTGCAATACGGGCTTCGCGAGGTCCATGTGTACGTAAAGGGTCCGGGGATCGGTCGCGAGTCCGCGATACGCCAGCTTGGGGCTTTGGGGATCAAGGTCAAGTCCATCAGCGACGTGACTCCCATACCGCATAACGGGTGCCGGCCTCGCAAGACGCGACGCATTTGACGCATCGCACCGATCGACCAGGGGGATACTGAGATATGGCAAGATATACAGGACCGGTTTGCAGGCTCTGCCGAACCGAACAGAAAAAGCTTTTCCTTAAGGGCGATCGTTGCCGAAGCGACAAATGCCCGATCAACAAGAAGCGCCCCACTCCGGGCAAGGATCCCAAGGCTCGCCTCGGGAAACGTTCGGATTACGGCCATCAGCTTCGCGAGAAGCAGAAGCTCAAGAGGATCTACGGCATGCAGGAGAAGCAGTTCGTGCTTTTCTTCGAGCGCGCCCTCAGGATGCCGGGAATAACCGGCGAGAACCTCTTCGTGCTGCTCGAGCGTCGCCTCGACAACGTCGCGTACCGCCTTCGCTTCTCCACCTCGCGGAGCCAGGCGCGTCAGTTCGTCCTTCACGGCCACGTGACGGTGAACGGACAGGTCGTCAACGTACCGTCCTTCCTCGTGAAACCGAACGACGTTATCGAGATCAAAGACTCCAGCAAGGGTTTCGTCCTGATAAAGGAAGCCCTCAAGGAATTCGGAAAGGCGGGCGTCATGCCTTGGCTTCAGCTCGATCCCGACGCCATGAAAGGCACCTTCCTCGCGAACCCGCGACGCAGCGACGTCACGGACCTCGCGGACATCAAGGAACAGATGGTCGTCGAGCTCTATTCGAAATAAGGAGTACCAATGGCCCGTAAGAACCTGCTTAAAGGATTCAAGCGTCCAAAAGGCATTACCTTTGAGCACGGCGAGCTCAACCCGAATTACGGGAGGTTCATCGCTGCCCCCTTCGAGCCGGGTTTCGGCACGACGGTGGGCAATACGTTGCGAAGGGTGCTCCTTTCTTCGATCCAGGGGTACGCGATCACGGCGGTCAAGATCACCTCGTACGATGCCGACGGCGTGCCGCACATCGTATCGAGCGAGTTCGAGACCATACCGAACATCGTCGAGGATACGCTCGAAGTAATCAACAACCTCAAGCAGATACGCTTGAAGTTGCCCGAGGACGTCGAGCAGGAAGTAGTCCTGTACGAATGGAAAGGACAGTGCTCGATTTCGAGCGATGATTTCGCGCGCTCGGGTCAGGTGGAAGTCATGAGCGGCGGACAGCCTATCATGACGCTCATGGCCGAAGCGCGGATCGAGTTCGAAGTCCAGGTGGATCTCGGAAGGGGTTACGTTCCCTCCGAGGTCAACGAGAAATACATCGAGATCATCGGGACCATACCGATGGACGCGATTTTCTCGCCGGTAAAGAAAGTGAAGTACGCCGTGGAACCGACCCGCGTCGGTCAGCGGAGCGATTATGACAAACTCGTCCTGGAAATCTGGACGGACGGCACGCTGAAGCCTGAAGACGCCCTCGCCGAAGCGGCGAAGATCGCGAAGGACCACTTTTCGGTCTTCATCAATTTCGATGAGAGCGACGTCGGCATAGACGAAGATCTGGACGAGGACGACGAGCGGATCAGGCAGATACTCAACACTCCCGTCGAGGAGCTAGAGCTATCCGTCCGTTCCTCGAACTGCCTCAAGAACGCGAATATCAAGACCATCGGGGAATTGACCCGCAAGACCGAGGACGACATAGCAAAAACGAGGAACTTCGGAAAGAAGTCCTTGCAGGAGATCAAGGAGAAGCTCAAGGAGTGGAACCTGGGTCTCGGCATGAACGACTATAGCGTCCTGAAGAACGCAGTCAAATTACCGCCGGAAAAGGAAGACGAAGATGAAGCATAAGATCGGCTTTAACCGACTTGACCGTTCCGCGGCGCACCGAAAGGCCCTTCATCGCAGCATGGTTACCTCGCTCTTCAAATATGAGCGGATCACGACGACCAAGCCGAAGGCCCTGGAAATCCGCCGCAGCGCCGAAAAGATCATCACGAGGGCCAAGGTGGATTCCGTCCATAACCGCCGCTTGGTATCCAGGCGATTGTTTGACGAAGGTATACTCGCGAAGCTCTTCAACGATATCGCGCTTCGCATGAAGGACCGGCCCGGCGGTTATACCCGTATCGTCAAGCTCGGTGCCCGTGCGGGAGACGCCGCTGATATGGTGATCCTCGAGCTCGTGGACTACAAGCTCGAACTTCCGAAAGCCGCCGACGAGAAGAAGGCTTCGAAGGACGAGTCGAAGAAGACTGCCAAGCCGGCCGCGAAGAAAGTCGCGGCCCCTAATAAGGCGGAAGCGGAAAAGAAACCGGCCGCCAAGAAGAAGGCGAGTCCCAAGGCCGAAAAAGCCGAAGCGAAATAGGGGAGACCTGATATGTCCAAAGCACACAGGGGAAAAGGAATCCGCGAGCTTTTCGCTCATGGACGAGGGGTGTGCCCCGTTTGTAAGCGCGAGAACGTGAAAGTCCTATATGAGAAGGAAATAGCCGGCGTCAAAACCAAGATTTGCAAAGTGTGCAAGGCCGCTGTCGCGAACGGTAAAGCCGTATAAGCGCCTTCAGGAGAATGAAAGCCGACCGGAATTCCCGGTCGGCTTTTCTTTCGTTATACCTGATATTAAATAATTATACAGGCTTCATGCATAAATCTATAGACAAAGAGAAAAAGCCTTCATATTATGGCTTTCGTCACAGGCTACAGGTCTGTGATCAGGAGGAATAAATGAAGAAGAGTTTAATGATTTTGGGCATGGCTTCTTTGGCCGCGGTCCTTGCTTTGACCGGGTGCCAGAAGAAAGAAGCCGCAACGATCAAGATCGGAACGATCCTGCCGATATCCGGTCCGGTCGCGGCTTACGGGATCCAGACCAGGGACGCGATCGTCCTCGCTTTTGAGGAAATCAACGCCGGTGGCGGCGTGCTCGGCCAGAAGCTGGAGCTGATCGCGGAAGACGACGAAGCGAATCCCGAGAAGACCACTAACGCGTTCAAGAAGCTCACTTCACAGGACAAAGTCAATGTGATCATCGGCGCCCTGACCTCCAAGTGCTCCTTGGCGATCACGAGCCTTTCCCAGGCCAAGAAGGTGGTACAGATTTCCACCTCCTCCACCAACGACACCGTCACCGACGCGGGCGATTTCATTTTCCGCGCCTGCTACAATGACTCTTTCCAGGGCCAGGTCGTCGCGAAGTTCGCTTTCGAGACCCTCAAGGGCAAGACTGCCGCCGTACTGTACGACATCTCCAACGATTACTCGGTCGGCCTGACCGAGAACTTCAAGAAGATGTTCGAGACCCTCGGCGGAAAAATGATCGTTTCCGAGTCCTATAACTCCGGAGACAAGGACTTCAACGCCCAGCTCACCAAGATCAAGTCGGCGAATCCTGATGTGCTCCTGCTCCCCGACTATTACAACACCGTTTCCCTCATCGCCAAGCAGGTCCGTGCGCAGGGCATGACCCTCCCGCTCCTCGGCGCCGACGGTTGGGACGAGATCACCAACAATGCCGGTGATGAAGCCCTCAACGGTTTCTATTCCAATCATTACTCTCCCGATTCCGATGATCCGGCGGTCAAGAAGTTCGTCGCTTCCTTCAAAGCCAAGTACGGCAACGACCCGAACGCCCTTGCGGCGCTCGGTTATGACACCGCGTACCTCGTCGCCGAGTCGATCAAAAAGGCCGGAACCGCCAAAGATAGCCAAAAGATCCGCGATGCCATGGCTACCCTGGATATGCAGCTCGTCACCGGACGCATCAAGTTCGACGCCAAGCGCAACCCGGTCAAGTCCGCTGTCATGCTTGAAGTCGTGAAAGCCGCCGACGGCAAACTGACGACCAAGTACGCCGGAACGGTCAATCCCTAACAATCGATGACGATTCCGAAGGACGCGGCCGGGCCGCGAACGTAGGAGTCGGGATCGGGCCGACTGGAACTCGCTCGTCGCGCGTTCTTGTCGGCCTTGTTTTTTTCGGAGCGTACACGTGTCGATCGGAAACGAGATACTACAGCAGATCGTCAACGGCGTAGCCCTCGGGAGCATCTACGCGTTGATCGCCCTGGGTTACACCATGGTGTACGGCATCGTGAGGCTGATCAACTTCGCGCATGGCGACATCCTGATGGTCGGTGCCTTCGGCGCCTACTTCGTGCTCGTGCGTTTCGGGCTCTCGCCGGTTTCGTTCGTTGCGGCCTTCGTTTTTTCGATGGTGCTCAGCGCGACGTTCGGCATAGTCATAGAACGTCTCGCCTACAAACCCCTTCGCAATGCCCCGCGGATCAACGCGTTGATCACCGCGATAGGCGTCTCGCTGATCCTGGAGAACGGATTCCGGGTCCTGCCCTTCGTCGGCCCTAATCCTAGGCAATTCCCTACCATAAAAACCGTCAACCTGAAAATATTCGACATAAGCGTCAGCAACGTGCAGCTCATCGTCGTCATCGTATCCATCGTTTTGATGCTCGCCCTCAATTACATCGTCATGTACACGCGTACCGGAAAGGCCATGCGGGCCGTTTCCTTTGACCGCAAGGCGGCCAGCCTGATGGGCATCCCGACCGATCTGATAATTTCCTTCACCTTCGGCATAGGTTCCGTCCTGGCGGCAGCCGCGGGCATACTCTTCGCCACGGCCTATCCGCAGGTAGAGCCTTACATGGGCATCATGCCGGGCTTGAAGGCGTTCATCGCGGCCGTTCTCGGCGGAATCGGTTCCATCCCCGGCGCCATGATCGGAGGCTACATACTCGGTATAGCGGAGACTATGACGAAGGGCTTCATATCGTCCCAGCTCGCGGACGCGATCGCCTTCGGCATCCTCATCGTCATCCTGCTGGCCAAGCCCACGGGAATCATGGGCAAGAACGTGCGGGAGAAGGTGTAGCCATGAACCGTAAATATCGAAACGCCGCCATCCTGCTCGCTTTCGGAGTGGTCGCGGTCATCCTTCCGACCTTTCTGATCAAAGCGGAGATCATAGACGAGTACACCGCTCAAATTCTTACCCTTGCGGGCATCAATGCGATCATCGCGATGAGCCTCAACCTGATTTCAGGCATCTGCGGTCAGCTCGCCCTGGGGCATGCTGGCTTCATGGCCATCGGCGCGTATACCGCGGCCGTCTTCACCATGAAAGCGGGCGTTCCCATGCCGGCGGCCATCATCTCAGCCGGTTTCGTTTCGGCGATGTTCGGTTTCATCATCGGATTCCCGACCTTGAAGCTTTCAGGGGATTACCTGGCGATCGTGACCCTCGGTTTCGGGGAAATCATCCGTGTGGTCATGACCAACCTCAAGGGCATAACCGGAGGGGCGGCCGGCCTGAAGGGCGTCCCCAACTTCACCAAGGATATTCTGGCGCAACCGACTGTCTCGTTCGCGATCGTGACGGGTACGCTGGTCCTGGTGCTGGCCGCCTTGACCAATTTCCTGAACTCCTCGTACGGCAGGGCGATCATCTCCATACGGGAGGATCCGATCGCGGCTTCCTCGAACGGTATCCCCGTTTTCCGGTACAAGATGATGGCTTTTACGATTTCGGCCTTCATTGCCGGCATCGCGGGCGGCCTGTACGCATTCTTCTTCGGATATCTGAACCCCACGATGTTCACCTTCCTTAAGAGCGTCGATTTCCTCATCATCGTGGTGCTCGGCGGTATGGGATCCATAACCGGCACGATCATCGCCAGCTACGTCCTGACCTACCTGCAGGAACTGCTCCGTTTCCTCAAAGATTATCGCCTGGTCATCTACCCGCTAATCCTGATCCTCATCATGCTTTTCAGGCCGAAGGGCCTGCTCGGACGGGCGGAGTTCTCCTTCGTGGCCTTGTTCGACCGAATCCGCAAGCCCAAGGAGGTCCGTAAATGAGCGACTCGATTCTGCGGGCGAAGGAGATCAACATCGTATTCGGCGGTCTGAAGGCCGTCAGCGATTTTTCGTGCGAACTCAGGTCCGGCGAACTCGTCGGCCTCATCGGCCCGAACGGGGCAGGGAAAACAACGGTCTTCAACATGCTTTCGGGCATATACCAGCCGACAAGCGGATCGATCTCGTACACCGACGGCAAAGGCGCCGAACACAGGATCGAGGGCATGGAATCCCATACGATCGCCAAGGCGGGCATCGCGCGCACTTTTCAGAACATCAGGCTGTTCAAGGAACTGTCCGTCCTGGACAACGTCCGGATCGCGATGCATAACCGGGTGCGCTATACGGCCGCGGGCGCCGTGCTCCGGACCAAGCGCTACTACGAGGAAGAACGACGTATCGAAGAGAAGTCCATGGAGCTCCTTTCCCTCTTCAAGATCGCCGAGAAGAAGGCAGAACTTTCGGCGAATCTCCCCTACGGCGAGCAGCGCAAGCTGGAAATAGTGCGCGCGCTCGCCGGCGATCCGCAGCTCCTGTTGCTGGACGAGCCGGCGGCGGGCATGAATCCGCAGGAAACCAATGCCCTCATGGCCCTCATCTCCTTCATCCGGGAACGCTTTTCGCTCACCATCCTCCTGATCGAGCACGATATGAACCTCGTGATGGGGATCTGCGAACGCCTGGTCGTCCTCGACTACGGAAAGATAATCGCCGAGGGCCTGCCTTCGGATATTAAGAGGGACCCGGCCGTCATCAAGGCATATCTGGGCGAGGAGGCCGTTTTCGATGCTTAAGGTTGAGAATCTGTCGGTCCATTACGGGACCATCCACGCCCTCCATTCGATCGCTTTCAACGTTTCCAAAGGCGAGATCATCACCCTGATCGGAGCGAACGGCTCGGGCAAGACGACCACCCTGCATGCGATCTCCAACATCGTCGACAAGAGCTCGGGTTCCATCTTGTTCGAGGGCGAGGATATCGGCCGAGTGAGCGCCCACGAGATCGTCAAGCGCGGCCTGATTCAGGTCCCCGAAGGCCGCCGTATTTTCGCGAACCTGACGGTCATGGAAAATCTGGAGATGGGCGCTTATACCCGCAAGGATGCAGGGGAAATCGCGGCCGGCTACGAAAGGGTGTTCCTTCGCTTTCCCCGCCTGAAGGAACGCAGGAAACAAGTCGCCGGCACTCTGTCCGGCGGTGAGCAGCAGATGCTCGCGATCGGCCGCGCCCTGATGTCGAGTCCGCAGCTCCTGCTTCTGGACGAACCGTCCATGGGCTTGGCTCCTGTGCTCGTGGACGAGATTTTTTCGATCATCAAAGAGATCAATGAAGCGGGAACCACTATACTTCTGGTGGAGCAGAACGCCTACAAGGCACTGGGAATCGCGGACCGCGCGTATATCCTGGAGACCGGTTCGATCACCATGCAGGGTCCCGCAAAGGATCTCGCGAAAGACGAGGGCGTCAAGAAAGCGTATTTAGGAGGCTAGCCATGACCGTCGGCCGTTGCATGACAAAGAACCCCGTGAGCATCCATCCGGACGTTTCGGTACCCGAAGCCCAGTCGATAATGCGGAGGGAGAAGTTCCATCGGCTCCCGGTCCTGGATAAGGCCGGCAAGCTCGTCGGTATCGTGACGTCCTCCGACCTCATCCATGCTACCCCTTCCGCGGCCACGGCACTGGATATGTACGAGCTGAACTACCTGATCTCCAAGCTGAAGATCGAGAAGGTGATGACCAGGACGGTCCTTACCGCTACGGAGGACCTTCCGATCGAAGAAGCCGCCCGCCTCATGGCTGACAAGAACATCTCCGGCCTGCCGGTGATGCGCGGGGACGTGCTGGTCGGTATCATCACTGAATCGGACCTTTTCAAGCTTTTCATCGAGCTCTTCGGCGCGCGCCATGCGGGTATACGCTTGACCGTGCTTCTGCCCGAAAAGAAGGGAGAGCTGGCCGCAGTCGCGACCGCCATCGCCAAGGCGGGCGGTAACATAGTATCGCTTGCGACCTTCGACGGCGACGATCCGACCAATTCCTATTGCACCATCAAGGTGGAGGGCGTCCTCCGCCAGACCCTGCTGGAAGCGGTGACGCCCCTGGTGGAGCGGGTGGTGGACGTCAGGGAACACTGAGGGAGCGGTTAGGAAGCAGCAGGTAACCGGAAGTCAGGAGCTCGGTGACCGCAAGGTTTTCTCTTCCTGCTGGTTATTTGCTTCCTTCTTTTACCGTCACGGTATCGTCTGTATCGCTATGACCGAAGGTATTCCCCTGAGGTTCTTCAGGACCTTTTTGAGGTCGTCCTTCTCTTCCAGTTCCATGGTGAAGAAACCGGTCAGCCGGTTGGAGGCCGTCTCTTCCAGGCGGCCTTCGATCAGGTGGCCTTGGTGCTTCCTGACCGCTCCCTCAATTTCCGAAAAGAGGTCGGAGGCCCTGCGCGCTTCCACCCGGAACCGCTTCACCAGCCGCGATGAGGCGGTTTCCCATTCGACCTCTATCTTCCTCTGCTCGAAATCGGGAATGCCCGCGACGTTGCGGCAGTTGCGCCTATGTACGATGATGCCGCGCCCCCGCGATACGTATCCGATGATCGGATCGCCGGTCACCGGACTGCAGCAATGGGCGAAGCGGATCATCATGTTCTTTTCGTCTTCCACGCGGACGTGCAGGGTGGCGCCGGGAAGAGTCTGACCGCGGATGACGGTCTGGATGGGCTCCGCACCGTGCGCCGGAGCGGGGGGGACGGGTACCGGCGGATGCTTCTTCTTGGCGATTATCTCGCGTTCGATGATGAGGCTGTCGTCATTGAGCTGAAGCCACTGGCGGATCTTGGTCCGCGCCTTCGCGGTCCGCGCGGCGCGCAGCCAGTTAAGATGGGGGCGCGCGGATTGGGCGGTGAGTATCTCGACTACCTGGGTGTTCTTGAGCTCGGAGGTCAGGGGAACGATCGAGCCGTCTGCCTTGGCCCCGACGCAATGATCGCCGATGGCCGAGTGGATATGGTAGGCGAAATCGATGGGAGTGGATCCCGAAGGCAGTTCTATGACATTGCCCTTTGGCGTGAAGACATAGATGGAATCCTTGAGCAGCTCCCGTTTTATGTCCTCCAGGAAGGCGCCTGAGGACACCGGCCTATCCCCGTCCGCTTCCAGGCCGTTCCAGGCCTTCAGGCGGTTGACGATGGAAAGATCGTGCACCCGAACTATTTCGTTCGTGCTGCCCTTCTTGTACAACCAGTGGCTCGCGACGCCGTATTCGGCGATCCTGTGCATTTCGCGGGTGCGGATCTGGATTTCTATCAGCTTACCGTCGTAGGCCATGACGGTGGTGTGCAGGCTCCGGTAGCCGTTCGCTTTGGGCATGGCGATATAATCCTTGAAACGGCCGTCGATAGGCTTCCAAAGCCGATGGACGGTTCCGAGCAAGGTATAGCAGTCGTCCTCGGCGTCGCACAGGATCCGGAGTCCCAGAAGGTCGAAGAGATCGTCCGGGCCCTTGTTCCGTTTGCGCATCTTTTGGTAGATCGAATAGAAATGCTTGGCGCGGGCGGATACCTCGATCCTGATGCCCGCAGCGTCCGCCTCGCGGTGGATGCCTTCCTGGACCTTGGAGAGGAAGTCCGCCCGTTCCCCTTTCTTGAGGGCGACGATGCGCTTTATCTGGTCGTAGACGTCCCTGTTCAGGTGTTTGAGGGCCAAGTCCTCCAATTCATCCTTGATCCAGGAAATGCCGAGCCTGTCGGCCAGCGGGGCGTAGATATCCAGGCATTCCTGGGCGTTGGATTTCTGCCGCTCGCCTGGCAGGAAGGCGAGCGTGCGCATGTTGTACAGTTTGTCGGCGAGCTTGATCAGGATCACCCTTACGTCCTTGACCATCGCGAAGAGCATCTTCCGGATGCTTTCCGCCTCCTGCTGGCTCTTGTTTTCGCCGTTGAGTCCCGCGATCTTGGTGACGCCGTCCACCATGAGCGCCACGTCCTCTCCGAAACGTTCCGCGATGGCGGAACGCGTCGCGGTCGTGTCCTCCAGCGCGTCGTGGAGCAAGGCGGCGATGATGCTGTCGGCGTCCAGTTTCAGTTCGATCAGTATTTCCGCGACGCCGATGGGGTGGACGATGTAAGGTTCGCCGGAAGCCCGCAGCTGGGTATCGTGCAATTCGTGGGCCCAGATCGACGCCATGACGATGCGTTCGCGCTCCGCCTCGGGGTAGCCGGCGGTTTTTTTGGAAAAGGCGGCGATGATTTCGTTCATGGGGTTTTGGATCCTCCGGCGACCCGTTCGCGCCCGGCCAGGTCGCGGCGCGTCGCGATGCCGGAAAAGCCTTCCGCGCGCAGCAGATCCGCGACGAGCGCCGTCTGTTCCGGTCCCGATTCGAGCAAAAGTCGGCCACCCGCGTCGAGGCGGGCGGACCCTTCGCGCACGAGGCGGCGAATGAGGTCCAGGCCGTCCGCCCCGCCGTCCAGGGCGAGCGCCGGCTCCCGGCGCACCTCGGCGGCGAGAGTGCCGATGACCGCGCTCGGGACGTAGGGCGGGTTCGAGACGATGAGATCCCAGGCCCCGGGAACGGATTGCAGCAGATCGCTCAGGAAGAAGCTTACCGCGCCCCCCGGGAGCAACCGTCCGGCGTTCTCAAGAGCAATGGCGAGAGCGGGGGGCGAGATGTCGCAGGCAGCCACCGTGACCGCGGGACGCTCGGCTTTCAGCGCTACGGCGACGCAGCCCGAACCCGTGCAGACGTCAAGAACCCGTATAGGCGGACTTGATGCCGGCCGAGCGGCGGCGGTGCGGTCAATGGCCTCCAGAGCGGCCTCCACGAGGATTTCGGTATCCGGCCTGGGGACGAGCACGTCGGGACCGACGAGGAAATCCAGTCCGCGGAATTCCTTGCGGCCGACGATGTAGGCGACGCATTCTCCTTCGGCGCGGCGTGAAAGGAAGGTCCGGTAGCGTATTTCGTCCGCGGGGGAGAGGGGGGCGTCCCTGCGTGAAAGGAGGCGGGCGCGGTCCATGCCGAGCGTTTCGCCGAGCAGCAAGGAAGCGTCGAGCGAGGGGGAATCGGCGCCCGCGGAGCGGAGCAGCGCGGCCCCCTCGACGAGCGCTTCCCCCGCGGTCACGACGCGGTCGCCTTGAGCAACTCCTCGCGCGCCGTCATTTTCAGCGCCTCGAAGAGTTCGGCGACATCGCCCTGCATGATGAGATCCAGCTTGTACAAGGTCAGGTTGATGCGGTGGTCGGTGAGGCGGTTCTGCGGAAAGTTGTATGTTCTGATGCGTTCGGAACGGTCGCCGGTACCGACCTGGCTCTTGCGGGCCTCGGCGCGCTCGGCACGGTTTTTCGCGTCCTCGGCCTCGAAGAGACGGGCGCGCAGGACGCGCATGGCTTTGGCTTTGTTTTTGATTTGGCTTTTCTCGTCCTGGCATTGGACCACGACGCCGGTGGGCAGATGCGTGATCCGGACAGCCGAGTCCGTGGTGTTGACGCACTGGCCGCCGGGGCCGCCTGCCCGCATGACGTCGATGCGGAGGTCTTCCGT
>DPXI01000032.1 GCA_003527485.1 Treponema sp.
TACAGGCAACTGGCTACCTTCCTCTGTCTTCTGCCTTCTTCCTCATTTCCCCGCCACCACCACTTCGGTTCCCGTCGCGCGAAGCCTCCCGACGCTGACGTTGTCCAGCTCGGCGTCCGTGACGATGCAGTCGTAATCGCCGGCGCGCGCGAACAGCGCGAATGAGCGCACGCCCAGCTTGGACGAGTCGCAGACCACGATCCGCCGGGCGCAGGCGGAGAGAGCGGCGCGCTTGACTTCGGCCTCGAGGACATTCTGGGCGGAGCAGGCGCCGTCGATTTCCAGGCCGGAGGCGCCCACGAAAGCGATATCGATCGAATAGCGGCCGAGATCCGCGATGGCCGAAGGGCCGACGAAGGAACGCGCCTCCTTGTTGTACATGCCTCCGAGCACGTACAGTGAGACCGCCTCGTCATCCGAGAGGGCTTCCAGCACGAGCAGGCTGTGGGTCACGACCCTCACCGACCGGCCGCGGATCAGAAGGGCGAGGGCGGCGATCGTTGTCCCCGAATCGAGGAAAACCGTATCCCCGTCATGCACGAGGGCGGCGGCAGAGCCGGCGATCGCTGCCTTGGATTCGAGCTTGTCGTTCCGGCGCGCATCGATGGGCCGTTCCGCCGCGACCGCCCGGGCGAGCACCGCGCCGCCCCGCGTCCGCACCGCGAGGCCCGAAGATTCGAGGCGGGTCAGATCCTTCCGCGCGGTGACCGCGGAGATGCCGAAACGTTCCGAGAGCTCGGCGACCGATATCCGGTGCCTCGATCGGAGCAGCTCCATTATTTCGGTACCGCGTTCGCTGGCCATTTTCCGCCTTTCGTTTCGAAACTATACCCTTTCGATTCGATCTGTCAACACAAGTTCCGTTCTTGACTGACTTCGTTGCGAAAGTCTATTCTTTAGTCGTAGCGGGAGCATGTTCGAAAGGCTCCCGGGAGGATCGCATGAATTACGTTTCGATGGGTTCCGTCGATACCGACCTTCCGGATGCGGAAATCGATTCCCTTTTTTCGGACGCCCTTGCGCGAGCCCTCGCCGAGACGGGAACCGGCAGCCACGACGGGGACGTCCTGATCCTTCCGCCGGACGGCACCCGTTTCCATTCAAAGGCCGGATTCATCACCGATATCGCCGCAAGGGAACTCGGCTTCGCCGGAAGGGAGGGGCGGCACGGCCGCCGGCTGGGCGCGGTGATGCCCGCGCTCGGCACCCACGTACCGATGAGCGCGGAAGAAATCCGGCGCATGTTCCCGCTCACCCCGGTCTCCCTATTCCGCCCCCACAATTGGAGAACCGACGTCGTGGAGCTCGGCAGGCTGGACGCGGACTTCGTCGGGAAGGCCACCGGAGGCGCCGTCCGCTACGATTGGCCTGTCCAGGTCAACCGCGCGCTCCGCGACGGCGGCTACTCGCTCCTGATTTCCATCGGCCAAGTGGTTCCCCACGAGGTGATCGGCATGGCCAACCACCTGAAGAACCTCTTCGTGGGCACAGGCGGCAAGGAGGCGATCGACAAAAGCCATTTCGCCGGTGCCGCCTACGGAATGGAGCGCATGATGGGCAGGGCGGACACCCCGGTCCGCGAGCTGTTCGACGAAGGCTACCGCCGCTTCGGCGGACTGCTGCCGCCCGTGCTCTGGGCTCTGACCGTGGTCGGACGCCGTTCCGACGGCGAGGCGGAACGCGGCGGGCACCCCCGCGGATCCCTCGCGGTCCGCGGCCTGTTCGTCGGCTTCGGCCGCGAATGCTTCGAGCGGGCGGCGGAACTGGCCAGGGAAGTGAGCGTGGACCTTCTGGACGAACCGATACGGAAGGCGGTGGTCTATCTGGAAAGCGACGAGTACAAGAGCACCTGGCTGGGGAACAAGGCCGTCTACCGGCTGCGGATGGCGATGGCCGACGGCGGCGAGCTGCTGGTGCTGGCCCCGGGTCTGGAGCGCTTCGGCGAGGATCCCGCCATCGACGCGCTGATCCGCAAGCACGGATACCGGCCCGCGGCGGCAATCCGCGCCAAGGTGGAGGCCGACGCCGAATTGGCGGACGCCCTCAGCGCCGCAGCCCACCTCATCCACGGTTCCAGCGAGGGCCGCTTCACGGTCCGCTATTGCCCCGGCCCGCGCGTCTCGCGCGCCGAAATCGAGTCGGTGGGCTACGAGTGGGGCGACCTGGAAGCGAACCTGCGGCGCTACGACATCGGAAAGCTGGACGCGGGCTGGAACGACATGGCCGACGGTGAGCGGGTCTTCTTCGTCCCGAATCCCGCGCTCGGCCTCTGGGCGGAGCGCAAGCGCTTCGAGGGAACCGAATGAACCGGGGCGGTCCCGCGCATTGACGGATCGGCTGCCGGAAGCGGAGCGCGCGAACCTCGTAGCCCTCCTGCGCGGCCTCAGTCCCCGGAACTTATCAATTGAACGTCCCGCGCTCCCGGCCGCTCTCGCCGGCCTCGTAGGCCGCGATCCTCCCCGCCTTCCCCGCGCCCTGCTCTTCGACGTCTACGGCACCCTCATCGCCAGCGGCGCCGGGGGCGAGCCCCTGGCCATGTCGGGGCCTCTGACCCCGGAAGGAGGACGCGCCCGCGTCCTTCTGGAAACCGGATTGTCGGAAGCGGGGTTTCCCGAGGGTGCGGAGGCCTTTTCCGCGGCCGTCGCCGCCGCCATAGAAAGCGCGAACGCGGAGGCGAGGAAAACGCGCCCCTTCCCCGAAGTGGACATACGGCGGATCCTTGCCGGGTTGCTCACGGATGCGGATGACCCGCTTCTGCGCCATCTGGCGATCCTGCTGGAATGCTGGAGGAATCCCTGCGCTCCCATGCCCGGTGCCGGAGGCTTGCTGAGCGCCCTCGCGGAGGCGGGAATTCCCCACGGACTCGTCTCGAACGCCCAATTCTATACGCCTCTGCTGCTGGAAGCGCTATTCGGTCCTGCGTCCGGCCAGGCGTCCGGCGCGACAGCCGGTGCGACGCCCGGTGCGACGGACGGCTTGGCCGGCCAAGCCGGCATTTCGGCGGAACTTTCGCTGTTCTCATACCGGCTCGGCTTCGCGAAGCCGGATACGGCCATCTTCGAACGGGCAGCCGACCTCCTGGCGGAGGCCGGGATCGAAAGCCGCGATGCGCTGATGGTCGGCAACAGCGCCGCGAACGATGTCGCGCCGGCCAAAGCCCGCGGTTTCATGACCGCCCTGCTCGCGCGGGACGCGAGGTCCTTCAAGCCGCCCGAGTGGTCAGAGGCCGTAGGGCCAGAGGCCGCGGGGTCAGAGGCAACGCCGGATATCGTGCTGACGGATCTTACGGATATCGCACTGATCGCGGGCATCGCGGGCGCCGGACGGTACTGATCAACTCGAGAGCATCGCGGGCGCCGGACGGTACTGATCAGCCCGCTGGACCCGCGGGGGCCAGAGGATTCAGGCCGAATTTCTTCGCGTATTCTTCGATCGTGCGCATCGGGGGCCGCTCCACCGTCGATATCTCGCTGCGCACGAGCCTCTGGCCCTCCTCGCCGGTCATAAGCGCCAGATGGGCGTCGCCGAGTTCCCTGAGCACGGTGAGGTCCCCGTACTTGCCGAGACGGTCCAGGAAGGTGGAAAGGACGCCGTATGACATGCGGCTCAGCGCCTCTATCGTCTGGTTGCGGTGGATCCGCACGTCCATGTCCACCTGCGCCAGGACCTCCGGACCGAACTGGCGGTAGATGTCGATGAGATGCCCCACCTCGATGCCGTAGCCGACCGAGAAGGGGAGCTGCTCCAGTATGCTCCGCCTGCCCGCGTATTCGCCGCTGAGCGGCTGGACGAGCGCCGCCAGTTCCGGATAGAAGAGCGAAAAGAGCGGTCTGATCAGGATCTCGGTGACGCGTCCGCCCCCGCTCGGGGTCAGACCCTCCGGGGAACGGATCGGGCGCTGATAGAACGCCTTCACGTAGCCGATCCCGTCGTCCTGAAGCAGGGGCCCTACCAATCCGTACAGGAATTTCGGGTCGATGTTGGCGATATCGGCGTCTATCCAGACGATGATGTCGCCGTCCAACACGTACAGGCTTTTCCAGAGGTTTTCGCCCTTCCCCCGATAGGTTCCGTAATTCTTGAGTATCTCCGAGGACGCGAACACTTTGGCCCCGTATTTCGTCGCGATCTCGCTGGTCCGGTCAGTCGAGCCGGAGTCGATGACCACGATCTCGTCGATGAGGGGAAACCGGTCCATCAATTCCGTCTTCAGGACGAGGATTTCCTTGGCGATGGTCGCCTCCTCGTTGAGGGTCGGAAAGGCCAGGGATATCTTCAGGCCCTTTTTCCGCTTGAGCTCCACGAGGCTCCGCTGGTCACGGAATACGCTGCTGTGGAAGGTTCGGGAGATCAGGCCGTCTTCCGGTTTCATCTAAGCGCAATCTCCTTTCCGGGCACGATGCCGGCGGTGCGCTCCACGAGGAAAAGGAGCTGGCGGAATCCCGATTCCAGAGGCTCCAGTTCCACATAATCCTCCTCGAAGGTCTTTTTTCCCTTGGTTATACCGACGGCGACAGCCGGGATGCCGTGGTCGTTCAGGAGCGCGACCTTCTCGGATATGATCCCGATTTCCGGTTTTTCCTTGATAAAAGCGAGGGACGCCCGCAGCGCGTCCGTCAGGGGAGCGTTGCGCACCGAGTCGCCGACCGAATGGCGGGAGCGCGTCCTCAAGTCAAGCGAGGCTCCGGCGCCGGCCCGTTCGATCGTTCCCCTGACGATGTTCGTGATCGCCTCCAGGATGCGCTCGTCCTCCGAAAGGATTTCGACGTCCATCGAACCTTCCGAGGTCCAATGGCCGTAGCCTATGCCCGCTTCCATGCGCGCGACGTTGACGACCGCCGACTGTTTGGCGTCCGCGGAGACGCCGCCCACCTGGAAGGCGATGGAGCCGAGGACGGAGGCCGCCGAAACCGTGGAGCCGGTCGAAAGGAGCTCGCATTCGGGAGTCTTGACCGTGAGGGAGAGCCGGTACGCGCCGACCTGCCGGGATTCCACCGTGCCGAGCCCCGTCCCGCGGACGACGATGCCGTGGCTGATCTGGCCCGCCCAGGCGTCCAGGAAGCGGCGGTACGCCTCGTAGTTCTCGTCCACCGACAGGGATTTGGTGAAAAGGAGCAGGAGATTCTTGTCCAGGTGGAAGCTCGTCGCCTGGGCGAACTCGGCGAACACGAGGAGGGCCGCCGCTCCGAGGCTCGTCTCGCCGAACCCCTGGCCCGAGGCCCGATCCTCGGTCAGGCGAACCGAGCTCTCCAGGGGCGTATAATCGGAGTCTCCGACATCAGCGGTGACCAGAAGGAAATCCCGCTTGGTGCCGAAAGCCGGAAAGAGGACGGCGACGTTTCCCAGCTCGTCGATGATGATGTTGGATAGCCCGAAATCCCGGAGCCGTTGCATTATGAATTCCATCCGGAGCTTTTCGGCGTCGCTCGGCGAGGGAATTTGGTTCAATAGGACGCCGTCGGAGATGATGCGGTTCACGTAGCGCGAAACATCGATTTTTTTGAGTTCCCGGAGCAACGTTCGCGCTTTGCCGCGGCCGATGAGGGCGCGGACGAAGCCGACCAGACGACGCAGGAAGATTTTTATCGATCCCATACCACCCCTTATATCATCATGGCCCCGATCCCGCAATCACGATGCCGCGGTCAGATCTGTCCGAAATTCATGAAGGCATGCCTCAGGCGCTGTTCGAGCAATTCGTAGGAGAAGAAGCGCCTGCCCAGATTGAAGTTCCTCTCCGTTATCAAATCGACCATGAATGGCGCGTCCAGGAGGGAACGCACCTGGTCCACCGTATCGGGCGTGACATAGTTCTCCATCTGCACCACCTCGAAGCCTATGGGTTCTATGTCCTGCTGGAATATCGAATAACGGTTGACCAGGATGGGCTTCTTGAACCAGAGGGCTTCAAGGAAGGCGTTTCCGAAACCTTCGTAGGTGGAAGGATAGGTCACGAAATCGGCGTTCAGGTAGCAATCCCAGAGACTGTACCGCTTCCGCCCGTCCGCAGTCATTCCCCGTTCGCTGCCGATGAGTTCCGGATGCACCAGCACGTCCACGCCCAGAAGCGCGGCGTAATCCATGGTCCGGTGGTAGTACTCGGAGCCCTCGTCCCTCTCCTGATGGCTGATCAGGAGCTTCACCTTCCGGTCCTTGAAGCGTCCGGCAAGTTCCACCGAATGTTCGATGCCCTTGCGGGCGATGACGCGGGTAGGCTGGAGGAAGAGGACGTCGGCCGGTTCCAGACCGAGGTCGGCGCGGAAACCGCGTCCGTATTCGTCCAGTACGGGCGGATCGGAGTGGAAGTCGAAGACGTTCGGGATGATGGTCGCGGACAGCCCGCAGCGGTAGGACAGCTGCCGTCGCCCTTCCGAATTGATGACGACATGGCTGATCGAATGGAGACGCGGAGGGAATGCCATCGCCAGGTAGTCCTCCACGGCGCTCACGCTGAAGCGCTGGCGTTCCCAGGCGAAGTCGTGATGGTGGGCGATGGCCGGCATCCCCGTTTCCGCGATGAATTCCGTGATCGCGAGCCCCAGGGGAATGTTCATGGGTATCGTCACGGCATTTTCGATGATGAGCAGATCAACGGAGAAACCGGAGACGAACTCGTGCAGTGCGCGCTTCAGCCGGAACCGTATCGCCTGGATCTCCCCGCTCAGGGTTTCGCTTCGGACCGTCACGCCGAAACACTGCCGCTGGATCTCCGCGATCAGGGGGTGATTGAAGTAGGCTTCGTCCACGACCATGGACCTGGACGGATCCCAGTCGGAAAGGCCGGAGAAGAAGAAGCACTCGTAGCCCATATGTTCCAATACGGTGCGCCATTTCTGGGTTTCCATGGAAACGCCGTCGGTGCCCTGGAAACGCGTCGAGACGAACCCGACGCGCTGGATCTTGTCCGTCATCGTCAGATACATAATTCGCCCCCGTTCGAAGAAGCCATCCACCGGGTTTCCCAGGGTTCCAGGTCCAGCCGTCCCGCGCCGAAGTCTGCCGGCAGCCGCAGGGACGCGGAGCGGGCGCCGAGGTTGTGCGCGCAGAGGACGGATACCCCTCGCGCATCCGGACCGCGCACGAGGGCGAATACCGCGCCCTCGGCGGGCAGGACGCGCTGGGATATTTCCGGAGAGAACGCCGCCCTTTCCGAACGGTATTCCAGGAGCCGCCTGAAACCGGCATGGACGGCGGCCCTGAGGCTTGAAGGATCGGCGAGGTCGGCCTCGAGCGCAGCTATTTCCGGCTTTTCCCGGTTGATCGCGCGCTTGTGGCCGAGCAGGGCCGGCCCTTCGGTCCAGTTCCCCGACCCGATCCAGCTATGGAAATAGACCGCGGGAAGGCCCGCCAGGGCGAGCATGGCAGCCTGGGTTGCCAGGAAGGCGCGCGCACGCGTCCTGTCATCGGCGTCCGGCGGGGCGACCGCGTCCAGGTAGACGCAGTTGAGCTCATAGGGCACCTGGCCCACGGTCGTCGATTTGAAGGACACCTTGCCGCCCCGCCGCTCGGTTTCCGCTATCGTCTTGGCGAAGGCCGCCGCGTCCACGAGGCCGCGGACCGGGGAAACGCCGATGCCGTCATGGCTCGCCGTGAAATTCAGGAAGACCGGCCCGCTTCCGGCCGGCGGCAGGGAGGCGACCCAGCGCCTGAGCGGTCCCGCGTCGCCGGAGACCGCGGCGTGCAGCAGCAGGGGAGGCAGGGCGAAATTGTAGACCATGCGCGCTTCGTCTCCGTCGCCGAAATAGGAGAGGTTCTCTTCGTGGGGTACGTTCGTTTCCGTCAGAATTACGAGGTCCAGGCCGAGCGCGTCCACGACCGAGCGCAGGAGTTTGACCGCCGCGTGGGTCTTGGGATGGTGGAGGCAGGCCGTCCCGTCCTCCTTCCAGAGGTAGGCGATGGCGTCCAGCCTCAAAAGGCGCGCCCCGCGTCCGGCATAGTCCAGAAGCACGCGGACGAATTCCAGCAGGACCTCGGGATTCCCGAAATCGAAGTCCGCCTGGTCGGCGCTGAAGGTGGTCCAGACCTGGACGATCGAGCCGTCCGGGCGCGTGAAGGGAGTCAGCAGCGGATGCGTGCGGGGACGGAAAACCTTGGAAGCGTCGTAGCCCTCCGGCCGGGTCAGGTACCAGGATGCGTACGGCGGCTTCCCTTCCAGGAAGGCTTTGAACCATTCGCTCCGGACGCTTCCATGATTCAGGACCAGATCGAAGGCGAGCTTGAACCGGGCTCCCAGGCGCCCGATTCCCGCCCAGTCGCCGATCCGCCCGTCCACCGCGCGGTAATCGACGACGGAAAAGCCGTCGTCCGAGGAATAAGGGAAGAAGGGCAGAAGATGGACGTAGGTGAATAAGCCCCGCGCATGACCCGAGAGGAAAGCCGCGAGCCGGTCGATCGGTTTCGTCTCCCCGCCGCCGGAAAGCATGTCCGCGTAGGTGATCAGCAGGGCGTCGCGTTGGGAAAAAGGCATAGGCGCGGAGTTGCGGAACCGCGCTTCCCGTTCGGCGAGCAGCTGCCGGATGCGGTCGGCCAGATGCGGACCGGCCTCCGGTCCGTAAATGAAGGAAGCGAGGTCCGACATCGTCCGTAACGATTCATCGTGCATGCTCCTACACTAGGCCCGCGAGCGGCCGCAGTCAAATGCGCGTGTTGTCGGTTCGTTCCGCCGCCGGCAGATTCACCGTGAATGCCGTCCGGCCGGGACGGCTCTCGAAGGCGATCGAGCCGCCGTGCCGCCCCACGATGGCGCGCGCCATGTGGAGGCCGAGCCCCAGGCCCTCCCCTTCCGGCTTCGTAGTGAAGAAAGGTTCGAAAAGGCGGCCGCGGACCTCGGGGGGTATCCCCGCGCCGTCGTCCTCGACGATGACGATCACCCTCTCCCGCTCGAGGTACGTAGCCAGGCGCAAAAGACCGGCATCGGCCATCGCGTACAGCGCGTTCGAAAGAAGTATCGACCAAACCCGGGCCAGTTCGCCCGCGTCGCCGCGGACCAAGGCGCTCCCGTCCCCGTTCCATTCCACCGCGATGTCCCGCCGCGACGTCCTGTCGCCGGTTCCGATCGAGGCTTCCACCGCGGCCGCAAGCTGGGCGCGGACATCCACCACGACGGACTCGGAATCGCCGCCGCGGCCTATATATGTGCCCAGGGCCTTCACCGCGCGCGTCGCCTTCATCACCCCCAGTTCCACGATGCCGCAGGACCTACCGATGGCGGCGGAGCGCGCGATAAACTCCAGCAGGGGCAAGGCGCGTCCGGAGGCGAGGAAGGCGGGAAGGGCAGGCGGGATGGCGTCGAAACCGAGTTCGGCGAGGATTTCCGCGATCCGGCCGGATTCGGCGCAGCCCGCGGCCCGCAGGTCGGCGCCCAGCGACCGACGGCGCGCGCGTTCCCGCCGGGCATCATGGAGGACGGATCCGTCGAGCGTGCGCAGCACGCACCCCCGATAAAAAGCCGATTCGTCAGCGTCCATGTCCGCCAGGATTTCAGGGAAGTCGGGAAGCACCACCGCGAGCTCCATCGCGATCGCCCGATTGGAGGAGGCGATCGCGCCGAGCGGAGTGTTGAGTTCGTGGGCGATGCCCGCGATCAGCCGGCCGAGGGAAGCCAAGCGCCCTTCGAGGTTCAGCCGGTCCTGAGTGGCTTTCAGATCCGCGAAGGCCGCCTCAAGGCGCGCGTTTACCGCGGCCAGGTTCTCGTTGGTCCGTTCGTATTCTTCGGTGCGCATCCGCACCTTGGCCTCCATGCCGTCGGCGTAGCGCTGGATCTCGTCGAGCATCGCGTTGAAGGCCGACGACAGGATGGCGACCTCCCCATGGGGCCTCGGGACCCAGGCTCGGCCGCCGAAATCGCCCGCGGCGACCTTCCGGGCGAGCGACGTGAGGTCCTCGATCGGGCGGGTAAGCCGGTTCGCGAGGTACAGCGCCACCAAGACGGCGGAAAGTACGGCGGCGACGGTCGCGACGATGGAGCCGCCGACGATCGTGCGCAGCTCCTCGTCCAGCCCGCGCAGGGAGAGCAAAAAGTCCCGTTCGACCGCGCCGAGAGCCCCCTCGACGAGCGTCATCAGGAAGGTCTGGTTTTCCTTGAACTTCCGGGTCGCATCGATCGAAGCTGCCCGCGGCGCACCGGCCCCTTCGGAGAGCAGGGTTCCGGCGAACACGTAATAGGAGTTGAACGCGAAGCGCAGATTCCGGAAAGACGGTTCGTCCGGGGAGATGACCTCGAGTTCGTCCATCGCACGATGGAACGCCCTCGCGTTGGCTTCGAGTTCCGCCGCGGCCTCGGCCTCCGTCCTGCCGCCGACGAACAGGGCGTCGAGGATGTCGGCCCTCATCCGTAGAATGATGCGCGCGGACTCCTCGACGGCTTCCCTCGCGTCGATTTTATGCTCAGCGATCGACCGGAGGTTTTCCGAAGCCCGGCGCATCAGGTACAGGTCGGCCGCGACGAGGGAGGCGAGGATGAGGATGACGAGGCCGAAGCCCAGCAGCAGACGATCCCTGAATTTCATGGCGCACCTCAAGTATACCAGAAGGAGACAGCAATTTCGAAGGGAACCTCAAGGCCGAAACCCCAATTTGCGGAAACGATGCCTGATCCATATAATTGCGTAAAGGGGCACGACGGATGGGACGCACAATCACCAGGGCGATCGCGATCCTCGCGTTTTCGGCGACCGCTTGCGCGACCGGCTGCGCGGCGGGCATCGGGGAGAGCAGGAAGGAGACGGCGGCCATCGCCGCGCGCATCCAGTCCGACTTCGCCCAGGTCCGCTCGGCCCATGAGACCATGGTCGGCGAAATCGAGCGTACGTACGCCACCGCCGGGTCCCTCGACCTATCCATCGATCATCTGGACGTCGGGCAGGGCGGCGTTTTCGCGACCTTCGAAGGCGGCAGGTACTACTACAAGACCGTCCGCGAAGGCTGCAGCTATTACTGCAGCCCACCCGACGGGAAGATCGACGACCGGATCCGCACGGAGGTCCGGATAATGGGCTACCTGGAAGACGCGGTGCTGCGCGCGTTCGATGCCTCGCCCCCTTTCCTTTCCATAATCCTGTACGGCGTCATGGAACCGACGTCCATAGCCATCATGTATCCCTGGTTCGACGTCGTCTCGCTCTTCCCGCCCGGCCTCGACTTCGGAGTCTTCGAGTGGTTCAGGCGCGGGCTGGAATCGAAATCGGACAAGGGCGCCTGGTCGGCGCTCCCCTTCGTGGATCTCGCCGCGGGCTGGGTCATGGACCTCTCCTCGCCCGTCCATGCCGAAGGCAGGATCAAGGGCGTCGCTGTCACGGGCGTGAGGATGTCGGCCGCAGGCCGCCGTTACCTGGACGGCGCCGGGACGGCCGCGCTCCTGCTCGCTCCCGACTCAACGCTGATCGCGCTCAGCCCAGCGGCCCGGGAGGGCCTGGGCTTCCGCCCGCTCGCCGAGGACGTGATGCTGCGCCAGATGAAGGAGAACGCGGCATTGCCTGAGACCGCCAGGCTCGTGCACGAAGCACAGGATCCCGGGGTCCGCGCTTTGGGCGAACGGATACTCGGGGGCGAACGCCGCTTCGACCACGAGCTCGGCGGCGGGCGCGTAGCGGTCGAGGTCGTCCCCGTCAAAGAGATAGGCTTCCTCGTCGTCGGCCTCGCGCAGCGCTGAGCGTGCCGCTCAGGCGCCGACGGGCCCCTCCGCCTCCTCCTTCCCCGCGAACTGGCTCGCATGGAGCCTGGCGTACGCTCCGCCCCGCGCGAGCAGTTCCCCGTGCCTACCCTGCTCGACTATCCTGCCCTTTTCCATGACCAGGATCAGGGCGGCGTCGCGCACGGTGGACAGCCGGTGGGCGATGACGAAACTCGTCCGGTCGGCCATGAGGTCGCGCAGCGCCTTCTGGATCAGGAACTCCGTCCGCGTGTCCACGCTGGAGGTCGCCTCGTCCAGGATGAGCACCGCCGGATCGGCGAGGACCGCCCGCGCGATGCAGAGCAGCTGCCTCTGGCCCTGCGACAGGTTGGAAGCCTCCTCGTTCAGGACCGTGAGGTAGCCGTCGGGAAGCGTCCGGATGAAGTGGTCGGCCTGGGCGGCCTTCGCCGCCCGCAGCACGTCCTCGTCGCCCGCGCCGTCCCGGCCGTAGGCGATATTGTCCCGAATCGTGCCGCTGAAAAGCCAGGTGTCCTGCAGCACCATGCCGAAGAGGCCGCGCAGACCGCCGCGGGCGAAAGCGCGGGTGTCGATCCCGTCGATCGTGATCGCTCCGCTCCCGATCTCGTAGAAGCGCATCAGGAGGTTCACCAGGGTGGTCTTCCCCGCCCCAGTCGGGCCGACGATGGCGACGACCTGTCCCGGATCCACTTCGATGCTCAGATCCTCGATCACGCTCGTTCCGGGCCTGTAGCCGAAGGTAACCGAATCGAAGCGGACTTCGCCGCGGACGGCGGTCGGGGCCAGAGGTTCGGGCGCGTCGGGCGTCTCCTCCGCTTCGTCCAGCAGCTGGAAGACGCGCTCGGCCGCGGCGATCGTCGACTGGATCACGTTGGCGATGTTGGCGGTCTGGACGATGGGCTGCGAAAAGTTGCGGAGGTACTGGATGAAGGCCTGGATGTCGCCGAGCTCGAGTGTCCTGCGGGCGGCCATGGCTCCGCCGGCGACGCAGACGACGACGTATCCCAGGTTGTTGATGAAGTGCATCAGCGGCATGATGAGGCCTGAGATGAACTGGGCGCGCCAGCCGGCCTGGTATAGCCTTTCGTTGATGCGGCCGAAATCATCCGCCATCGCCCGTTCGCGGCCGAAGGCCTTCACGGCGGCGTGGCCCGAGAAAGTCTCCTCCACCTTGCCCGTGAGCTCCCCGAGGGCGCGCTGCTGTTCGGAAAAATACCGGCGGGACCGCTTGGCTACGAAGGAAGTGGCCAGCACCGCCA
>DPXI01000083.1 GCA_003527485.1 Treponema sp.
TTGCTTTCCGGATTCGCGGTCGTATTGTCAATTTCCGTTATCCTGTCACTCGTCATTTTCATAAATCTGAAAATGATCCACGGATCGTCCATCGAGGCGGATTCGAGGGCCGACGATGCCGTCCTCGTCGAAAATTCGGTCTGGATGGCGCACCGGATCTATTCGGTCTACGCCGACGCTTACATCAACCAGAACTTTTCGGAGAATGCGATCGAATTCGACGCGGTGAAGACGGATTGGGAGAATGGCCTTGATGCTCTGGTCGAACACATGGATACCGAGGAAGAGAAGGAAGCGCTCGGAACCTGCATAGCCGAAGCGAACGATATGGTAAGAGAATACGCGGCCTGGATCGACCTGGTCCGGAAGGACGACCGTGCGGGCATCAAAGCGCTGGATGACCGGCTCGACGGAATCCGGGATTCCTATATCGCCAACATGAGGAAAGTATCAAACTCCCTTCATGGGGATATGCAACTATCGTCAACCGACTTCCAACTGCTGATACGAATCACCAACCTGATATTGATCCTCCTGACCACGGGATCGGTCGTCATCGGCACGCTTTTCGCCTTTGCCATTAGCCGCTCCATAATCCGGCCCATCCACAGGGTTACCATTCTGCTGAAGGACATTTCGGAAGGCGAAGGAGACTTGACGAAGCTATTGACGATCGAGTCGAAGGACGAAATCGGCGACCTTTCGACCTATTTCAACCTGACCCTAAAAAAAATACGGGACCTTGTCATCTCGATAAAGGAACAGGCCCGCCGGCTCTCGGAAATCGGAATCGAATTATCGGCCAACATGAACGAGACCGCCGCTTCGGTGAATCAGATAAACGGAAATCTCACCGTCATCAAGGATCAGACCATCCATCAATCGGCCAGCGTCACCGAAACCAATTCCACCATGCATCAGATCACCCAAAACATCGAGAAACTGAACGCCAACATCGATCAGCAGTCGGCCAACGTAAACGAATCATCCGCATCCATCGAGGAAATGCTGGCCAACATCTCTTCAGTGACGAAGAATCTGGAAAAGAACAACGAGAACGTCACCGATTTGTCCGACGCTTCGGCGAAAGGCCATAAGGATTTGTCCGCGGTTTCCGAAAAAATAAAGGAAATAGCGAGGGAATCGGAGGGGCTCATCGAAATCAGCAAGGTGATCGGGAATATCGCCAGCCAGACCAATCTGNNGGCGAGTCGGGCAGGGGATTCGCCGTCGTCGCCGATGAAATACGCAAGCTCGCCGAATCATCGGCGACCCAGTCCAAGACCGTCTCGTCGGTGCTGAAGAAAATCAAGATTTCCGTTGACCAGGTCGCCTCATCCACGGATACGGCCCTGAAGCAGTTCGACGATATCGACGGCAGGATCAAGGTCGTATCGGAACGCGAACACGGAATCAGGAACGCGATGGACGAACAAGGGGCGGGAAGCAAGGAAATCCTGCAGGCGATCAGCCAGCTCAACGACATCACGGTACAGGTCAAATCGGGTTCGGACGAGATGTTGACCGGCAGCCAGGAAGTGATCAAAGAAAGCGGAAACCTCGGGACCATAACCGCGGAAGTCACGGGCAGCATAAACGAGATGGCGAGCGGGGTTCAGCAGATCACCGCCGCGGTCAACAAGATCAATGAAATGAGCAATGAGAACAAGGCCTGCATCGATTCCCTTATCCGGGAAGTCGGGAAATTCAAGGTGGATTGAAGGGCGGAAGCAGGTATATTTCCATGGACTTTCCCTCCCTCCCCGGATAGTATTCGAGCCGTATGCCGACATCCAAAAAACGGACCCTCAGCGCGGTCCAGCTTTCCGGCGCGATGCGCATGAGCATGGTCACCGCCTGCCTCGGTACCGTCTGGGCCATCGTCTGTTCTCCCCAGCCTATCTTCAACGTCTTCGTGCGCAACCAGCTGGGGGCCTCGGCCTCCACCCTGGGGGCGCTGGTCGGCCTGCTCCAGCTTACGGGGCTTTTCCAGTTGGCTTCCATCTATATCTACGGCTACTCGAAGCGGAAGAAACCCTTCTTCGTGGCGGCGCACCTGATCCACCGCCTGCTCACCATCTTCATCGCGGCGGCGGCCTTCGTGGCGGCGGCGGGAGGAGACCGGTCCTGGGGCACGAGGGCGATCCTGATCGCCGTGCCGATCTCCTGGGCCTTCATGAACGCGAGCGCCGCTGGCTGGTGGAGCTGGATAGCCGATATCATCCCCGAAAAAGTCCGCGGGAGCTTCTTCCTGAAGCGATCCTCGCTGGTGAACGTGGTCAACGTCGTCTGGTTCTTCCTGGCGAGCATGTTCCTGGATTTTTTCGAAGGGCCGGCCGCGTTCTGGGTGTACGGCGCGATCTTCACGATAGGCGCGGTTTCCGGCGTCGTGGACATCATCCTCAACCTCTTCATCCCCGAACCGGAAGGCGAGGAACGCGCGAGCTTCGAAGCCGCCGANNTGAAAAATCCGAATTTCATCAGCTTCTCCGTCGCCGTCGGCATCGCCATCTTCTCCATCAACCTCGTCGCGCCCTTCCAGGCTCCCTTCGTGGTGGATCCGGAACGCGTCGGAGCCCCGAATACCTGGCTCGGCATCATGTTCGTGATTTCCCAGCTCACCTGGGTTCTGGTCGCACCCTTCTGGGGTACCGTCATGGACAAGTGGGGCAGGAAGCCCGTGGTGGTGCTCGGCTGCATGTTCACGCTGAGCTGGGTCGGCTATTTCTTCCTCACCCCGCGGACCTTCACCTTCCTGCTTCCGCTCATCTCGATCGGCACGGGCCTTCTCGCGCCGGCCTTCTGGGAAGGGATCAACCAGATGATGCTTTCCCTGACGCCCGACAAGAACCGGATCGCCTTCGTGGCCTGGTTCATGACGATCGTCGGTGTGGTGTCGGCGGGCGGTTCGGTGGTCGGCGGCGCCCTCCTGGACGCCCTGGCGGATTTCACCCTCCGCGCCGGCCCCTTNNCCTTCGGCGGCTTCCACGTGGTGCAGCTGCTGTCCATAGCCATGGTCGTCCTCTCCGCATGGATAATCTCCAGGGTACGGGAGGGCAGGGAACAGCCTATCGGATTCGTGGTGGGACGCATCGCCAACCCCGGCATCTTCAGGACCTACGCCTACCTTGATGACCTGGCGACCTCCGCGGATCCGGGAAGGGCCGAGCAGGCCCTCCGTTCTATAGAAGCGGAAACCGGCGACCTGGCCCTGGACGAGATCACCGCGCGGATGGACGATCCGTATCCGGAAATCCGGGAGGAGGCCGCGCGGGCCCTCGGCCGCATCGGCTCGCGCACCGTCGTCGAAAAGCTCGTCGAGCGCCTGAGGGACGACCATTCCTCGCTCAGGGTGGTCGCCGCCCGCGCGCTCGGCAAGATCCGCGATTCCCGCGCGGTCGCCCCCCTGGTCGCCGCGCTGGGTTCCACCGATTCGGAAGAGTTCCAGGAAGCCTGCGTCCAGGCCCTCGGCGACATAGGAGGGGAGGAGGCGGAACGGGTGATCCTGGAGACGTACCGGAGTTCCGGTTCCGATCGGATACGGGCCGCGGCGAGCGACGCGGCGAGCCGTCTCGGGGTCTTCGAGGCGGCCCGCGAGATCCTGCCCCGCTTCCTCTCGGGCGATACGCCGACCCTTCGCCGCCAGTACGCCATCGCCCTCGGCAACCTGCTGGGTACGCCGGGGGACTTCTACCAGTACGTCTCGGGCTCCGACTCGGGGAAGGCGGAGCGCACCCGGAGGCTTTTCGCGCGACTGGAGGCAAACCTGGCCTCCGCGGGTCGAAGGCACGCGGGAAGGAAGGGAAGGAAACCGACCAAGGCGGAAAGGCAGCTGAACGCCGTGCGTTGCCGGGAAATCCTGAGCCTGCTGGAGGAGGACCGCAGCGCCGAAGCGCTGGATGCCTCCCTCCTCAATTCGACCCGGCTACTGGAAAGCATATTCGGACCGGCCGCCGCGGAAGCCGGCTTCATCGACTTCGCCTTCAGGCTGGATTCCCGCTTGGGCGCCTTCGTCTGGCTGCTCGAAGAAGTACGCCGTGCCGCGCCGATATCATCCTGCGAGGGGGAGGACGTCAGCGACCTCCTCGTGCTCCTCTTCGCCTTCTTCCTCGCGGCCTTCTGATGGTGTAGCATGGGGCGGTGATCCACGCGCTGGTCTTCGTCAACCTCGCGATCCTCGCGGCCGGCCTCGGAGTGGCGCTCTCGCTGTTCCGCATGCAGCGCTTGCGGCCGACGGCGGCCGGTTTCTGGCGGCTCCTGCATTTCCTGGCCCTGACCCTGACCATGGCGGTCGCGGCCCTGGACGCCTATTCGATAGTCAANNCCCTTCGCGTCGCGCCTGTATTCCAGCCTCGTGCTGGTCGGCACCGCGGCGATGCTCTTCTGCTTCCCCTTCTGGAACCGCGCCCGCATCGGCAGGAAACGGGGAAAGCGCTTCGCAGCCTTCTGGGCCTCCGCGGCCGCCATCCCCCTCGCCGCCGCGGCCGCGGCGCTCGCGCTGGAAAACCTCACCGTATTAATGGCCTTCATCGCCGTATCCTTCATCCCCTTCTTCGCCTCCGTATTCTACGGCCTCGCACTCATCCGCGGCGATCCGACGGCGCGGCCACGAGAAGCCTGGCTCGCGCTCTCGGCGCTGGGCCTGACGGCGACGGCGGAAATCGGCTGGATAGTCTTCCACCCGATGGAGGAGGGTTACTTTTTCGTAACCCTGCCGCTCGCCTACCTCTTCGTCAGCCGGTCCACCTGGCGCGACCGGGAGCGTGCGAAANNAAGGCGCGAAATCCGAAGGCGCGGAACCCCAAGGCTCCGCGGACGAAATCCCCGATCCTCTCGCCCGGGAAAAGGGCCTGACCGGGCGCGAGCTGGCGATGGCCCGCGGAATTCTGGAAGGCAAATCGAACAAGGAGCTCGCGTACGAGCTCGGAATCGCGGAGAATACCGTCCGCAACCACATCTACAACCTGTACCGGAAGCTCGGCATCCAGAAACGGCTGGATCTGGTGCTCCTGGTACGAAAATACCGGACTCCCTGAGGCCGAACCGGTAGCTTTTTCCCATTGCGTGAATGCTTGCTCCGCGGAATCATGGAAGCGGAGGCACCGAATGAACAATTCTTTCAATCCGGTCCGCGGCTTCGCCCGTTTTCTTCTCGCAACCCTCGCGGCCTTCGCGTCCTCGATGGTCGTGAACGCCGCGCTCGCTCCCTTCAATCCCTTCCAAGGGGACACGGGGCAGGCCTTCTTCCGGCTCTTCCTCGGCTCCTCGATGATCGTCGGCAACCTGCTGCTGTTCCTGATCCAGGACAGCCGACTGCACGGGTCCAGGCTCTTCGGCCTGACCCTGCTCGCCTACGTCGGCTCGGCCCAGCTTTTGGGCCATGTCGAGATGGTCGCTTTCAACTTCATGTTCGGCTTCTCCGCGGGAGAAATCGTCTTCCTCGTCGTCTCCCAGGCGCTGACCGCCCTCCTGTTCGTCCCCCTCGTCATCACTGTCGCCGGCAAATGGAAGGCCCCGGCGGTCCTGCCCGAGGACCGGACGGGTCCCTTCCTGCCCGCCACCAGGGGATCCTTCCTGATCCGGCTCGCCGTCCTTGCCGCGCTCTGGTACTTCTGCTACATGNNTCGCCGGCTTCCTCATCGCCGATCCCGTCACCCACGACTACTACGCGGCAAAGCATCCCGACCTGGCTTCGATCAACTCCTGGCTCCCGATCCTCCAGTTCTTCCGCGGCATCGCCTGGACGCTTCTGCTGATCCTGGGCGTCCGGATCATGAACCGTCCCCTGCGCGAAAGCGGCCTCCTGGTCGGCCTCGCGTACGGCGTCTTCCATTCCGCGGGTCTGCTGCTGCCCAGCCCCTTCATGCCAGCCGAGATGCGCCTGTCCCATCTGCCCGAAATCATCGTATCCCTGGCGTTGCAGGGGACGCTGGTCGTTTCCGTGATGGCCTGGCGGAAAAGGGAAGCGACGGTTTGAATCGAACCGTCGCTTGGCGCGGAGGAAACCGCGTCGTATGCTTGATCCCATGGGAACAAATTCCTCTCCTTCGCGATTTTCCTTTGAACCCTGGGCCGAAAAGGG
>DPXI01000010.1:0-81979 GCA_003527485.1 Treponema sp.
GAGGCGCGCGGATCGGGCGTGATTTCGGTGGACGGCAAGATGGTGGACAAGCCCATCGTGGAGCGCGCGCTGCGCAACCTGGAACTCGCCCACGCCTCGGGCATCGAGATTCCCGAGGAGGTCCGCTCATGAGCAGGAACGCATTGGGCCGGGAACTCCCGGCCATGGTGGACGGATACGGGAAACTGGCGCCCTTCTCAGGCGCCTGGGAGAACACGCCGCTGGTGCGCCGCGAGAAGGGCTCGCGCACCCTGCCGCGCCTGACCAAGGTCGTCGATTCGATCGAGGAGGCGGTCCGCAAGGTGGGACTGGAGAACGGGATGACCATCTCCTTCCACCACCACCTGCGCGAGGGCGACTTCGTCGTGAACCTGGTGCTGGACGTGCTGGCCAAGATGGGCTTCAAGGACCTGGTCCTGGCCCCCAGCTCCCTGACCACCTGCCACGCTCCCATGATCGAGCACATCAGGAACGGGCTCATCCGCCGCATTTCCACGAGCGGAATCCGGGGCGCCCTGGCCGACGCGATCTCCGACGGCCTCATGGACATCCCCGTGCTCATCCACTCCCACGGGGGACGGGCGCGCGCGGTGGAGACCGGCGACATCGCGATCGACGTCGCCTTCCTCGGGGTCCCTTCCTCGGACGTCTACGGCAACGCGAACGGTTTCTCGGGACCTTCCGCCTGCGGATCGCTCGGATACGCGGTGGTCGACGCCCGGCACTCCAAGAAGACTATCCTTTTGACCGACTACCTGGGCGAATATCCGAACACGCCGGTCAGCATCCACCAGGACTGGGTGGACCATGTGGTGGTGGTGGACAAGATCGGCGACCCGGCGGGCATCGCCAAGGGCGCCACGCGCATGACGCGCGATCCGCGGGAACTCCTGATCGCCCGCACGGCGGCCGACGTGATCGGCGTCTCCGGCTACATGGAGCAGGGCTACTCCCTGCAGACCGGATCCGGCGGAGCCTCCGTCGCCGTCACCCGCTTCCTGCGCGACATGATGATCGAACGGGGCATCACCGCGAGTTTCGCCCTGGGCGGCATCACGAGCCAGATCGTCAAGATGCACGAGGAAGGCCTGATCAAGCGCCTGCTGGACGTGCAGAGCTTCGACCTGGAGGCTGTCCGCTCGCTGGGGGCCAACCGCCTGCATACGGAGATAGACGCCTCCATGTACGCGAATCCCCTGAACAAGGGTTGCTTCGTCAACAAGCTTAACGTGGTGATCCTGTCAGCGATGGAGATCGACACGAACTTCAACGTCAACGTGATCACCGGTTCCGACGGCGTCATCCGCGGCGCCTCCGGCGGCCATTCGGACACGGCCATCGGCTCCGGCCTTTCCATCATCGTCGCGCCGCTCATCCGCGGCCGCATCCCGACGGTCATCGAAAAGGTGACGACGGTGGTCACCCCCGGCGAGACGGTGGACGTGCTGGTGACCGACCAGGGCATCGCGGTCAATCCGCGCCGTCCGGAAGTCCTGGAACGGCTGAAGGCGGCGCGCCTTCCCGTGTACGACATCAACGAGCTGCGCGAACGGGCCGAGCACGCGACGGGCAAACCCGCGCCGGTCCAGTTCGGCGACAAGATCATCGGACTGGTGGAATACCGCGACGGGACGATCCTGGACGTGATCCGGCAGGCCAAGGCCATGGAAACCGACGAGGAATGAGACTCAACCCGCCCGGTCCCGGCCGCGCAGTTCCAGGTATGCGGAAAATACGGACAGGAAGTCGCGTGCGCGGGCGTCGTTGCGCGGATCGAATCCGAAGACGGCCTGGAAGCGGGAAAGGCGGGCCGCCAGGGTGTTCCGGTGGATGCCGAGGCGGGCCGCCGCCTCCTTGCCGTTGAATGAACTTTCCAGGAGGGCCCGCACCGAATGGCCGAGCTCGTCGGCGAAGCCCTCGGACAGTAGGGCGGCCACGGATTCGAAGGCATCCACCAGTTCGTTGCGCGGAGCCCGGGAGGCGAGCCATTCGCCGAGGCGGCGGTAGAAAAATACGACGCGTCCTTCGTCCTGGACGCAACGGTCCTCCAGCCAGAGCACCTGGCGCCAGGAACCGCGGTAGCGGGAGAGGTCGGTCTGGAAAGCTCCCGCGAACGCGCGGAAGGGGGCGAGGCCGCCCGATCGGGCGCCGAGGGAGGCTTCCGCCGCCTGCGCGTAGTGATCGATGCCGGCCTCGTAATCGGCGATGATTCCCGCCTTTCCGAATCCGAGGGTTTTGAACACGAGGACCGCGCCGTCCGGGGTGGCCCAGGAGATGTCGGATTGGAGGTGGGCGGGGGACTTCTTGAAGGCGGCGAGGGCGTCGGCCGCGTCCAGACCCTCGCGCAGGCGGAACAATACGGGAGCCCGCGGGGTCCGGCTTTCGTAGCCGAGTTTCGCCGCCAAGGCCTCGACGGCGGCGCGCGGGGCTTCCTGGTCGTACAATAAATAGTTCATGAGCAGGTTCTTCCGGTCCAGCCGTTGCAGGGCCTTGTCCTTGAACGCCTCCAGTTCCACCATGGATTCCACGCTCGTCTTGATGGCGTAGGCTACCGAAGCGACCTCGCGCGGATCGCCGGTAACGCCGACGACGCCGATATTGCGGCCGCGGTGTTCGATCGGCAGGTTCACGCCGGGCCTGACTCCCGGCGGAGGCGAATCCGATACTTCGATCCGTTCGATCTCGGCGCCCGTCTGCAGAAGGCGCCAAGCGCTCTCATGGAAGGTTCCGACGCGCGAGCCGTCGCGGCTGGCGATGATGACTCCCTCCGAGTCCATTATATTGATGTTGTAATCGAGGTGCTTGCCGAGCTTGCGGAGGAAGGCGACCGCGAGTTCCGAATTTAGGGGGGTGGCGTGCTCCATCTCCCGATTATAGCAGTCTTCGTCCGTCCCGCGTTGCATATTTCTCCGGATGGACCCCAGACCCGCTTCCCGGACGCGGTCATGTGATCGTCCTTGATCCTCGTTCGGTAAGGACCTAGAATCATGTTATGTCGTTCGCTCGGGAGGTTTCATGAAAATACGGTTCGGCATCCGCGCGCGCATACTTGCGCCTATCCTCGCGGTTTTCCTGGCGACGCTCGCGCTTATCATCGCGATGGCCTGGTTCTCCGCCGCGGGCATCATCGAAGGGCTGGCGAAAAAGCAGGGAGACGCCCTTGCGGAGAAATACGCCACGGCGTTGGACGCGGAGCTGGAAATCCCCATGGATCATATCCGTTCCGTATCTTTCGCGTTCACGGGCTTGCGATCCGCCGGGGACCTGAACCGCGGACATTATTCGGCCATCCTCAGATCCCTTCTCGAAAAGGATACATCGATCATGGCAGCCTGGGTGATCTACGAGAAGGACGCGTTCGGCGATGCGGCGGAAGACCGCGATCCGGCGATTACGATGGGCGACGGAAGTTTCGGCATGAATTGGCTGCGCTCCGACGGGAAACCTCTGCTCACCGCGATCCATGAATCCGATCGCGAAGGGGCGTTCTATACCGAACCGAAGCTCAAGGGCAACGAGGTTCTGCTGAAACCGTATCTTTTCTCTTATTCCGGAAAGAAGGAAGACGAGATCTGGATGACCAGCATGGCCGTTCCCCTGTACGACGGGAGCCGTTTCATTGGCGTGGTGGGCGTCGATCTGAGCCTTGCGGATATCCAAGCCTATTGCGCCAAAATTTCCCCTATGGCGGATGCGTACGCCATCATCGTGGACAACGACTCGGTACGCGTCTACCATCCCAAGCCGGAGCTCATCGGCCAACCGGTGGGCGACGACACGCCCGACCAGCGGGACGCGCTCCGCGCGGCGGTAAAAAAAGGCGAAACCTTCCCGCTGACAAAGAAGAACCTGAATACGGGCCAGGTTTCCTACTTGGCGTACGCGCCGATCGCCGTGGGCAAGTCGGACCAGCCGTGGTCGCTCGCCATGGTCCTGCCTCTTGGTGCCCTTCTGAAACAGGTCGATGAACTCGGGACCAGGCTCATCGTGTCGGGCGCGGCGGGCGCCGTAATCGGCATCCTGATACTGCTCCTGATCGCCGCCTCCATCGCTTCCCCGATCATGAAGGCCAGCGCGGCCGCCAGACGTTTCGCTTCCGGCGACCTGAGGCGCAAAGGCTCCGACAGCGAGGCGCTGACCGGCCTGGCTTCCCGCTCCGACGAGATCGGGGAGCTTGCCACGAGCCTGGACGCCATGGCCCGCGCGATGGGAGAGGCGGCGGACGGGATCACGGTGGCCGCCCGGGAAGTCGTTTCGGGATCGGAACAGGTATCCGTGACATCCCAGTCCATTTCTTCCGGCGCCACGGAACAGGCGGCGAGCGGGGAAGAGGTCTCCGCTTCCATGGAGCAGATGGGCGCGACCATCAAGCAGAACGCCGACAACGCGCATACCACGGAGGGTATAGCCCGGCGGGCGGCTGAAGTCGCCGCCGAAGGCGGCAAGGCAGTCGATGAGGCCGTGGGCGCGATGAAGGAGATCGCGAACCGGATAGGGATCATCGAGGAGATCGCGCGGCAGACCAACCTGCTGGCGCTCAACGCGGCGATCGAGGCAGCGCGGGCCGGCGACGCCGGAAAGGGTTTCGCGGTGGTGGCCAGCGAGGTACGCAAACTCGCGGAACGCTCCCAGAAAGCCGCGCTGGAGATCACGGAACTGTCAGGGACGACGGTGGGGCGCGCAGAGCAGGCGCGCGAGCTCATCCAGCGCATCGTGCCGGATATCCGCAAGACCGCCGAGCTGGTCCAGGAGATCGCCGCCTCCAGCCGGGAACAGAGTTCCGGCGTGGATCAGGTGTCCGGCGCCCTCGCCCAGCTGGACAAGGTGATCCAGCAGAACGCGAGCTCCAGCGAGGAACTCGCGTCCATGTCGGAGGAGCTGACCGGGCAGGCCCGCTATATGATGGATTCCCTCGCCTTCTTCAAGACCGATTCGGCGGTAGGCGGACCCGCGGCAGGCGTTCCGGCGGCAGGCGTTCCGGCGGCAGGCGTTCCGGCGGATAAAAAGCCGGCGGCCCGCAAGGGCGCCTCGTCGGCGCGGGCGATAGCGCTCCGAGACTGAACGAAGCGACCTGATGGTCGCTAGTAATCCTCGTCCGTTTTGCGGACGAGGGCCTTGGTCGAAAGCAGTCCGCAGGCTGCCTGGATATCCTGGCCGCGGGATTTTCGGATTGTGGCCATGAGGCCCGCTTCCTTCAGGGTCCGCTCGAACTCCACCGTCGCCTCCTCCGTGGAAGAGAGGAGGGGCGTATCGGGTATCGGATGGAAGCGGATGAGGTTTACCCTGCAACGCAGGCCCGAAAGAATACGGATGAGCTCGCGGGCATGCCTTCGATCGTCGTTCAGCCCTCCGAACAGGATGTATTCGAAGGAGACCCGCCTGCTCTTTTCGATGTCGGCTTCCCGCAGGAGCGCCAGCACTTCGGAGATCGGGTACACGTTCTGGACGGGCATCAGGGAACGGCGCTCCTCGTCGAAGGGGGAGTGGAGGCTGACCGCGAGGCGGCATTCGCTGCGTTCCAGGAACTGGCGCAGGCCGGGCACGATGCCGATGGTGGAGACGGTCAGGCGGCGGGGACTCATTCCGTAGCCCCATTCGGCGGTAAGAACCTCCAGGCTCGCGAGCACGGCTTCCAGGTTGTCCAGCGGCTCCCCCATGCCCATATACACGATATTGGTGATCTTCTCCCGTTCTGGAAGACTCCTGTACTGGTTCAGGATCTCCTCCGCGCTCAGGTGGCCCTGGAAGCCCTGCTTTCCGGTCATGCAGAAAAGGCAGCCCATGCGGCATCCGACCTGAGTGGAGAGGCAGAGCGTCGCCCGGTCTTCTTCGGGTATGTAGGCCGCTTCCACGAAACGCTTGGCCAGGGTCGGGAAGAGGTACTTCTTGGTTCCGTCGGCGGAGACCGATTCCTTTGCGGGCGCTTCCCCTGCAATATCGAAGTCCTCCGCGAGAACGGCGCGGAAAGTCCGGGAAATATTGGCCATGGAATCGAAATCCGTCGCGCTTTTTTTGTAGATCCAGTCGGCCAGCTGGGACGCGACGAAAGGCGCCTGGCCGCGGTCGGATACGACCGCGCGCAGCTGCGAAAGCGTCTTTCCGTACAGTTTCTCTTTCATGCCTCGCAAGGCCTCCCTGGATTCAGAAATAAATCTCCGACAGCACGTTCGCCCAAGGTACACCCCGCGAGATCAGTATGTCGCGGATGTCCACGACCATGTCCGTCCCACCGCACAGGAGGTAACGGCGGTCCGCTTCCAGCCGGTCCCGGCCGCGCAACCATGCGCTGATCCTGCCGGGGTACAGGCCCGGGCTTCCTTCGCGCGAGGCGCAACGGACGTAGCGTTCGCCCATGAGCGCGGCGAATTCGTCCGAAAAGAAGAATCCGCCTGCCGCGCGCGCGCCGTGCACGAGGATATTCCGCGGACCGAGTCCTGAACTGGCCATGGACCTGAAGGGGGCTATGCCCGTGCCCGTCGCGATCCAGATGCCACCGGCACCCGCGGAAACGCACGCCTCGGCGGCCGCCGTGGCGCTCGCCGAGCCGTCGGCCTCGGTCTCAGCCTCGGCGAATTCGCCTGTCGGTCCCGCGACGAGCAGCTCGTCGCCCTCTTCCGCCCGGGCCAGATGCGGCGTCAGCGCGCCATCCGGAACGACGTCAAAAACCACTTCGATGTATCCGTCCTCCGTTCCGCTCGCGATGGAGTACCAGCGGAAAGGGACGGATCCGTCGAGGGAAAGTCCGATGATCTGGCCGGGACGGAAGTCGAAACCGCGCCGGAGGGCGAGCAGGTGGACGCCGGCCGCGATCTCCCGCCTTCCTTCGACCCGAAGCTTCATCACAATCTAGAATGTAACGATTCCGCGACCACCTGGGAAGCGGCGCGGGCAAGCCCCGAAGCACGCGGGCAGGCTGCGGCGGCGTTGGTAAAATCGCTTGACCGCTTAATATCCGTATAGTAATATTCCGTCAGGAGGACGCATGGATACCGCCGACAAGCTGGCCCTGCTCGCGGACGCGGCCAAATACGATGCCTCCTGCTCCAGTTCGGGGAGCGCGCGGGAAAACGCGAACGGGGGAATCGGGAACGGAGCCGTCGGCGGAGTCTGCCATTCATGGTCGGCTGACGGCCGCTGCATTTCCCTGCTCAAGGTCCTGCTGTCCAATGCCTGCGCCTGGGATTGCGCCTACTGCGCGAACCGTCGTTCGGCGGACGTCCGCCGTGGCGCCTTCGAGCCCGAGGAACTGGTGCGCCTGGTGATCGATTTCTACAAGCGGAATTACATAGAAGGCGTCTTCCTCTCCTCGGGCGTCGTCTCCTGTCCCGACGCGACCATGGAACGCCTCATCTCGGTGGCGCGTACGCTCCGGGTCCGCGAACGTTTCAACGGATACATCCACCTGAAGGTCATCCCCGGCGCCTCCGATATCCTCGTGAACGAAGCGGCACGCTGGGCGGACCGCGTTTCGGTGAACATAGAACTTCCCAGCGCGGCGAGCCTGGCGAGGATCGCCCCCGACAAGACTCCGCAGGCGATTTTCGGTCCCATGCGCACCCTTGCCCGGGCCGGAGGCTTCGAACCGCGCCGCTTGATCGCCGAACCCCGCCCCCTGCTGGAAGCCCCGGCGCCCCTGCTTCCCGCCCGTCCGCGTACCTCGGACGCCCCGGGAAGGCGGGAGCTCAGCGTGCACGAAGCCCGGAAGGACAGGACCCGGAATCCCGGGGCCTCGGTCCTGCCGGCCGGTCAGACCACCCAGCTGGTGGTGGGGGCGAGCCCCGATTCCGACGCCGCGATCCTCACGCTCGCGGAGAACCTGTACCTGGCCTACGACGTACGCCGCGTCTATTATTCGGCCTTCGTTCCGGTTGCCGACGATCCGCGCATCCCCTCGCTCGGACGGCCTCCGCTCCTGCGCGAGCATCGCCTGTACCAGGCCGATTGGCTGTTCCGCTTCTACGGCTTCACGGCGGCGGAGATTCTGGCGGACGGCGCTTCCCTGGACGATGACCTGGACCCGAAAAGCGCCTGGGCGCTGCGCAACCTGGCCTTCTTTCCGGTGGACGTCAACAAGGCGGGTTATGCCGAACTCCTCCGCGTGCCCGGAATCGGGCCCGTATCCTGTTCCCGCATCCTGCGCGCGCGGAGATCCTCCTCCCTTCGCCATGACCAGCTCCCTGCCTTGGGCGTCGTCATGAAACGCGCGCGCGCCTTCGTCGTCTGCGCCGACAAGGCCGCCGACTCAGGCGAGCGCACGCGGGCGCTGGGCGACGCGCGTATCCTGCGCGCCCTCCTTGCCGATCCCGTCGCCGCGCGGGCGCCCGGGGAGGGCGAACGCCAGCTTGAAAGCGACTGGCGGGCCGGCGCGTGATTCCGTCCGAGGACCCGAACTTGCTTGAGTACGACGGCAGCTTCCCGGGTTTCCTCTGCGCGGTATGCGATCTGCTGAACGAAACCGCCGGCGCCGGCGATCCGCGGGACCTTCTGATATGCGGCCCTTCGCGTCCCTCGTCCCTCTTCGAACGGCGCGTGCTCGTGCTTCGCGACGACGCCCGCGCGGAACGGCTCTGGACCTGGCTGGCACGGCGGGCGGGCGAGGAGGCTGCACGGAAGCTGATGGCGGCCTTCTGCTCGGACTTGGAAGGCGCCGACGGGTCCGTGGCCCGCATGATTGTGCGCATCAGGCGGGAAGGGCGGGACGCCTTGGACGACCTCGGCGACGGGGACGCCCGGCTTGTGGAAAAGGCGTCGACCCGAACGAGGCGGGAAGCCCACCGGATGACCGGCCTGGTCCGCTTCAAGGAATTGCGCGACGGCTCGCTCTTCTCCACGATAGACAGCGATTGCGACGTGCTGGCCCTGATCGCCGACCATTTCGCCGCGCGCTTTCCGGTTTTCCGCTGGGCCATCCGCGACGAGCGCCGCGACGCCGCCATAGTCCACGAACCGGGCTGCGGCTGGAGCATCGGAAAGCGCTTCGCCGTGGAGCGGGACGAAGAAGGCGGCCTCCCGCTATCCTCAGGCGAGTCGGGCATTACGGAATGCTGGCTCCGCTACTTCCGGGCGATCGCGATCGAGGGTCGCCTTAATCCCCGGTTGCAGGCGTCGTTCATGCCGAAGAAGTACTGGAAGAATCTCACGGAGAAGGAGGGCGGGGGCGGCGATGGAGTCTCGTTGACGCCCGATCCGGGCGCCGGTATAGTCATGCGAAGATGATGGTTCAGCCCCTGAACGCTGCCACGGAAGCGCGTCCCCGGATCGGCCGCCGCACGGCCGACCTGCGCAGAATGGTTTTCGCCGGTGCGATTTCGTTGACCGGCTGGTCCTTGGTCCTTTTCCTCTTCTCCCTTATGCCGCCCCTGAATACCGCCGTTCCCCTCCAGGACGCTTCGGAAATGGTGGTGATCATCGGCGTACCCTCCCTGCCCGAATCCGGCGTAGCCCCGTCGATCGCCCAGGCGGCCCAGGCGGCCAATGCGAAGCCCTCCACGGATGTGAAAACGGATGCCCCAGGGGCTGATTCCGCAAAAACGGCCCCCTTCCCGGATGTCATCGCAAGCGCGGAAACACCGGACGCGGAGGTCGCGGCGGCGGAGGTCGCGGCGGCAGTCCCCTCAGCGGCAGTCCCCGCCGTGGAAGTCCCCGCTGTTGTAATCGCCGAGGCGACCGGAGCGTTGACCGCTCCGGTATCGACCGAGGCAACCGGAATCCCCTTGAGCCGGGAGATACCCTCCGCGCCGCCCTCCGCGCCGTCCGCCGCGCCGCCGGCGGGAACGGCAGTCTCAGGCGATCGGTCCCCGGCCGGGGGAGGCGGGGATTCCATCGCCTTCATTCCTTCATCGGCCGTCGAGCTGGATTTTCTGCGGAAAGCGATCGAAAAGAATCTGCGCTACCCGGAGGCGGCGCGGAAACGCGGCATCCAGGGGACGGCTGTGGTGGACTTGTCAGTGGACAGGGGAGGGCGCCTCACGGAATGCGCGCTCGCGGTCTCCTCGGGCAGCGAGTTGATCGACTCAGCGGCCCTCCGCCTACTGCGGGGCCTGTTCCCCCTTCGCGACAGCAGGCCCGGTCCCTTCAGGACCCGCATCTCCATCGAATTCAAGCTGAAAGGCGTTACGGCGCGTTGAACGCGCAACCTCAGTTATCGATGACGAGGACGGGTTGCTGGGGACCGTCCGAAGCCCGGATGGACTTGACGATGTTCCCCGTTTCGGGATCCAGCACAAGGAGCCGGTCGCCGTTGAAATCCGCGACGAAGAGCCGTGCCGATCCCGGATCAAGGCAGGCGCCCGCGAAGAACGCCTCCTTGCTTCCCGAGTAGAAAAGGTCGCCGCTCCCGTGCTCGATGGCCGGGGCCAGGGCCGGGTCGCCCGCGGGGGCGCCCGCTGCGGGTATGATGTACGTCATGATTCCGCCGACGCCCGCCAGCCATGTCCGGCCGGTCGTTCCGTCAAAGGAATCGGGGCCGATCACCGGAGAGCCGCCGACAGTAAGCCGGTCTTTCACGACCAGGTTCGCCGGATCGGGATCCGACGCGTCCAGGATCACGATTTCCCCGTCGTCGCCTTCGGCCTCTCCGTAAGCTCCCGTCAGGACGACGTGGATCTCGTTTCGGGAGGGGACGGCGATCATGGACTGGGGATTTCCGCCCGGCATGCCTGCAGTCCAACCGTCGGCCTGGATGGAGATGGTTCCTACGACCGCGTCGGTGGAGCTGTCGATGACGGATACGGTGCCTTCGCCGAAGGAGGAGCCGTCCAGGTTCGTGTTGCCGAAGTAGACCCGTCCGTCCATCCAGCAGCCGCCCTCCGGACCCTTGCCGACCGGGATTTCCGTGATGATCGTGTCCGTTTCCAGGTCGATCACGGTGACGGTGCCTGCCAGGAAATTCGACACGTAGCCCTTCCTGAGCACCGGGTCGATGACCATGGTCCAGGGATTCCGGTTCTTTCCCAGCCGGATCAGGGCCAGGACCCCGAAATCGGATTCCCGGACCACGCGGATCGCGTTGTCCCCCGAATCGACGATGTAGAGTTTTCCTTCGAAGGGAACCAGGGCGTTCGGCCACTTTCCGGTCGGGAACGCGTCGGCGTGGAAATCGAGGGTAACAGGGTCGAGCACCGAAACGGTTTCGGCGAGGGCGTTGACGCTGTATATTTCCCGCTGCGAATTGGGGAAGTCCCGGCCGGTGACGGTTTCATTCGGTGAAGGACAGGCCGCCAGCAGGATACCGAGAGCGGCCGACGCGAGGATGCGGGTACCGGAAGCAATTCGATTAAAATTCATAGCTGGTCCTGATGCTGAATTCGCGGCCGGGAACGGGGTAGTCCCGCAGATCCACATAGCGCGCGTCAAGAAGGTTCTCCAGTCGAAGTCGCACGAACCATCGCTTCCCCAAGGGAGTTCCCGCGCCGAGGCCGATGACCTGATAGCCTTCCAGGGCCTTGGTATTCCGCGCGGTGATATAGCGGAAGCTCGTATACGTTGCCCCCAGACCGAAGTAGGCGCCGCTGTCGCGTTTCAGGTCGAGAGAGACCGAGGACACGAAGGGCGGGCGGCCCGGCAGGTATTTCCCCTCGTTCGTGGATCCGGCGGATGCGTTACGCGCATCCAGCCAGGTCGCGGAAAAGGAGGCCGAAAGGTCCGAGCCGATCCGGTCGATCGAGATCCCGGCGTTCCCCCGCAGCTCCACGCCTCTGATCCTGCCCTCATCCTCGTTGGAGGGCCGCCATTTGCCGCCGGCCCCCGGCGTCCAGACGATGAGGTTCCTGATCCTGGAATCGAAGTAAGCCGTTTCCAGTTCCGCCCTAAGCAATCCGGTTTTCCCTACCAGGCCGACCCTGAAACCCGCATCCCAGGAGAGAGCGCTTTCGGGGAGAAGCCCGGGATTGCCCGACGCGAAGGCGGTGGATGGCCAGAATAGGTCGTCGAAGGAAGGGACGCGGTAGCTCGTGCCGACGTTCGCCTTCAATTCGACCGGTAAAGCGGAGCCGGCGTCTCCGATCGGATACGAAAGGCCGACCTGCCAGGTGGGAGAACCGGAATCGGACCGGCTTCCCCCCTCCGACTCCTGAACGCGGGCACCGTCGAACCTGATCGAAGGAAAGAGGACGGGCGAACCGGGGAGGAAGCTGGGAAGGGGCAAGGTGGACCTGAGCCCGGCCGAGGCGCCGAACCGGAGCACCTCGCCTGAGTCCTGGTCCAGGCTGCCGCTCCGCACCAAGGAAGTCGACCGGAGCGTGTCCATCCGCAGGGTGAGTGCCGCGACCAGGCCCGATACGGATTCGCCTCCTTCGCTCCTCCCTTCGCCTCCCACCTTCCATGGAAGGGGGACCGAGACGCGTCCCTCCATGTCGGCCTGCGATGCGAAGTTACGGTGCTCGTCGCTCCCCGTCGACATCGTTGAATCCGGATCCTCGTAGATCCGACGGCGGAAATCCGCGGAGAGGCTCGAGCGGGCTGACGCGCGGATGCCCTTCCATTCCGCGGCTACGGCGGCCGACGCCTGCGAATCAGACATACGGGCGGATTCGGTCGGGAATTCCGGAATGCCGGGAACTCCCTTTTCGTCCGCATGGACCGTGAGTTCCCCGGAGAGGCGGACGTCATCCTTCGGGTACAGGTCGAAGGTCCCGTAAAGATCGCCCTTGAGCAGGTCCGAGTTATCCCGCCTCGGCTCGCCGCCCTGGCCGTCCGGGTAGCCGTACGCCCCCTCGCTGGAGAGCAGGGAAGCCGAAATGAAGCCGTCGGCGAAACCCGCCTCATCCATCCCCTCCAGGGTCGCGCCGAACTTGGCGGTATTCCACGACCCGTATTGGGCCGTGAGCGCACCGCCGTTTTCGGCCTTGGCCGCCTTCCGGGTGACGATGTTCACGACGCCGCCCAGGGCGTTTTCCCCGTATCGCGCCGAGGCTCCTCCCCGGATTATCTCCACCCTTTCCACGGTATCAGGGTCGAAGCGGGAAAAATCCACGCCGCCGCCCTGGGCCGAATTGAGCCTGCGCCCGTTCAGAAGGACGAGCACCTGTTCGCTCGTTGAGCCCCGTACCGACGCGTAGGCGCCCTGGCCCGCGCTCCCGTAGCGGACGACGTTCACTCCCGCTTCCCCCTGGAGGGCGCGCGACAGGTCGAAGACAGCCGCGGCCGCCACTTCTTCCCTGCCGATGGTTGCGGAAAACTCCGCGGGAGTCGCCGCCGCTTCCGCCTCGGGCTCCGGTTCGGCTTCCACGATGAAGGAGAGTCCCGGTTCGGCCCCGGCGCTTCCCGCCTCCTGTGCCGGGGAAGGGGCCAGGGTCTGCGTCGGGGCCGGGGCCGGGAGGATAGTCAACAGGAGAAAAACGCCCGAAAGGGCGGCGACGGCTTTCACGGATGCACCGCCCTGACGACGGCGTCCACCTCGCAGGAGTAGTCTCCGACCGCGCCGTTCAACAGCTTCGTGCCCGATACGATCTTGACGAATTTGACCCTCACGGGCGGCGCCGGCGCGAACGCCGCGGAGGGCGAGAGCGCCCAGTCCAGGTCCATGGATGCGCCGCCGCCGCTCAGTTTACGGATGTCACGATCTCCCGGAGCGTCGGGCACGGTATAGAACCAGGCCGGATCGATTCCCGGATAATCGTCCTCCCCGTCTATCCCGTCGTCGTCGCGCCCGGAATCGTTGAGCGCTCCCGTCCCCGAGAGGTCGCCCCTGATGAGCGTCGGCGCCGTATCGGCCAGGCCTCTGAGCACGGGCGAGGAGACGCCTTGGCCGTAGATACTGTCAGGAAGCATGAATACGCCGGGGAAGTCCATGGTCGAGGAATCCTCCTCCATCGGCCACCAGTCGGGGTCATTGCTTCCCTTAGTGTAGCTGACCGTCTGCAGCTCCGAGGACGCGCTGGCGAGGCTTTCCCAGCCCCCGTCAACGAGGACCGCTGGCGCAAGCAGGAGCCATTCCGAATCCTCGTCTTCCCTGACCCAGACCGTCCCCGGCTCCTGCCAGACCCTGTCGGAGGCGCCGCCCTGGAAATAGGCGTTGCCGAAGACGATGAAATCGGTCGCCCCCGGATAATTCTCCAGTGGCGGATCGAATTCCAGCACCACGTAGCCGCCGGCCATGCCGAGCGATACGAGCGAGCCATTCTCGGGTGCGTAGACCCCGCCTCCCTCAGGCCAATCCAGTAGCTTCTCTTCGTTGCTCTCGATCCTGAAGGACGAATTGCGCGCGTGCACGCCCGGTGCCTGGACGAATTCCGTGACTCGAGCCGGAAGATAGGCGGCCGCTTCCAAGAGCAGGGAGGGGGCGACCCACCCTTGGGGCACATAGCCGATTTCTCCCGGTCCGGGAGGTCCGGGAACCGCGACAGTCCCGTCCGAACAGGCCATCCATAAGGCCAAAGCGAGGACCGAGGTCAGGATCGTCGCGATTCTGCGGATCATTATTGCAGGGTCGCGGTCGAATAGAATGAGAAGGCGTCGGCCGCGGTCGTGAAGGCCGCTTCCGCTGCCGCGGCCGTGTCGGAGTACTCGCCGGCCCAGTCGCCGTTGGCGTCAAGGTAGCCTTCCGAATACAACGTCGTGGTAGCACCGCCACTTGACGCAATATCCTTCCAGCGGATGACCCCGAATTTATTCAAGGATGTCGGCGAATACTCAGATGGGGTGGTGTATTTCACTACCATGTAGCCAGCATTGCCAGTGGAAGAATCCCCGGCATTGAAACCGTCATTGCTCCACGCTACGATTTCGCATACCTGGAAGATTGTAGTAGAGGTACCGACAGTTGCTTCAGTCCCGCTGTAGAAGGTAGCTGTGGTCCCGGTGATGTCGATACGGCTGCTGTAATCGCCTGAAAGGGCTACCCAGCTCCCCGCGATCTCTATCGTATCCCCGGTATCGGCTGAGTCCTCCGGACCGAACAGGGTCCCGCAAGAGACGAAAGCCAGCGAGAGGAAGGCGGCTACCGCGGCCGCCTTCACCATCTTGAATGAATGCATGAAATTCTCCTTCCTGCGGCGAACGCAGAAAAGAGCGGGACGGGACCGACCTATTCCATGGAAAATGGGGAAAGGAAGGCTGCCGCCCGGCTCTGTCCTCGAAGCCGAGTGCGCATGATTCGTTTTCCCCTGAAATATCCTGACTTACGGATTTCATGACCGGCGCCTTCCCGGAATCGCCCCCTGCGGGACTCCAGTGGCATTCGCCGGCCCATTTCCGAACACAGTGACGGGCTCGCGGAGGATTCGCACCTCCTTCCTTCAGCGGAAAATCGGTGGAACTATATCATCGGTCTCGGTATCGCGCCAGCCCCCTCCCGCTTTCCTCTCTCCGCCGCGGCCGCTATGATGCAGGGATGCGTTTACCTCTGACCGTCGCTGCGCGGCCTTTGATGGATATGGTTTTTCCCATCATGGCCGAGCAGGCTTTCATTACTCTTCTGGCCATGGTGAACGCCGGGATGGCGGGGCGCGCGGGGACGGACGTCGCCTCCGCAGTTGGTCTCGTCAACTCCGTTTCGGCCTTGGCGACCGCGATCTTCTCGGCCATCGCCCTCGGAGGTACGGTCGCGGTGTCCCGCGCGCGCGGAGCCGGCAAGCGGGCGGAGGCGGATCGGGCCGCCTTCCAGTGCATCCTGCTTGCGGTTAGCGCGGGGGCGGCGATCGGCGCGACCCTAGCCGCGTTTCCCGTCCTGACGGTGAATTTCCTGTTCGGCCCTTCAAGCGAAGCGATCCGGTCGAAGGCCGCAGCATACCTGGTCTGGAGCGCCGCGGGCTTTCCCTTCCTCGCGGCGACCCTCGCCGCCTCCGGCGTCCTGCGCGGGGCGGGAAATGCCCGCATCCCGATGGCCGCTAACATACTCATGAATATCGCCGCGGCCATGGCCGGCCGTATTTTTATTTTCGGCTTCGCGATAGGAGGACGGAGCGTCCTGCTTCCCCTCGGCGCGGCCGGTGCCGGCATGGCCCTGAGCGTCGCCCGGATGACGGGGACGGCGATCTACGCGGCCGCGTTCGCCCGGAAAGCTGGAGGAATCGACCTGCGCAATGCCCGGAAAACGCGCTGCGTCGCCGTACGCGGCCGCTTTTTCGGCGACCGGGCGGCGACGGTGGCCGTGCTGGCGGTGGGCATCCCCGCCGCGATCGAATCGCTGGCCTTCAACGGGGGAAAACTGCTGACCTCAACGATCGTCTCCGGACTCGGGCATTCGGCCGCCGCTTCGGACTACCTCGCCTCCGCGGCCGCGGGGCTGGTGCAGGTCCCGCTCTCGGCCCTACAGATCGCCGTCCCTCCCCTGGTCGGCTCGGCCCTAGGCCGCGGGAAACCCGCCGAGGCGCGCGCGGCCATCGGATTGGCTTGCTTCGCGGGATCCGCGATCACGCTGGTCATCGTCGTTCCCGGGTGGCTGTTCGCCCCTGCCTATCTTGGCCTTTCAACCGAAGACGGCGAGACCCTCGCAGGAGCGACGGCAGTTTTCCGCTTATTCTGTCTCATGACGCCCCTATTCTGGGCAACATCCTTCATCGTGCCCGCGGGCCTCCGCGGGGCGGGCGACGGCAGATATACCATGCTCGCAGCGATCGCTTCCATGTGGACTGTCAGGGTTTGCCTCGGCTGGTTCCTCGCGGTACCGGCAGGCTTCGGACTGACCGGCATCTGGATCGCGATGGTCGCCGATTGGATGGTCCGCTCCGCGCTTTACCTGCCGCGTTTGAGAGGAGCCGCGCTCGCGGATCTGAGCGATCGCGTCGCCTGACCTCCATCTTCCGCTGTCCGCCTCGGTTCCGCCGCTCCCCGTTCAAGCTGTTCCCGCTCGGTGATTTCACGTGCCAGGGCGGCAAGCGCATCCCGCCTCCCGCAGAGCACGTCGGGATACTCCTCCCCCCGCGAAAGCCGCAGCGCCAGCCGTCTCGCCTCTTCCCGTATATACGTCAGTTTCCGTTTGGAGCACCAGCGCGCGATTTCCTCGATCGAGGCTTCCCTGCCGACGAAGGCAGGCGCGAGGCTCGCCGCGTCCGAACGGTCGACAAGCGAGCGGAAAATCCGAGGGGGGAGCGCCCGCAGGAAAGCGAGGGGCTGGTCCTGTTCGATAAGCCCGTCCAGCCTTTTACGCGCCCGCGGATAAACGTAGCGGAGGTGGATTTCGGCGAGCAGCCGTTCAGATCGCAGGCTGAGCGCAAGCGAACCGCTGCGCAGGTCTCCGGCCAGATCCTTGTAGATACGTTCGTTCATCCGGATGAAGTCTTCGCTCGTCGCTGAGGACGCGCCTTCGCGGACGGAGGCGACAAAGGTTTCCGCCACCGTCCGCGGCAGGCAGGCTGCGAATTCGTTCAGGTCGAAGGCCTGCGGCCGCACGACCGCGCGCTTCGACCCGCCTTCCCCCGATATCGTCTTGCGGAAATAGAACAATTCGGCGAGTTCGTCGGCCGCGACTTCCCGCACCAGGAAATTCTGCGCGAGTCGGCGCCGGTCGTCCTCGGGAAGGAGGCGGAACGCCGCATGGAACGGGACGAGGCGGACAGGCCCGCCGGTATTTTCGCCAGTGTCTCCGCCGGCGTCTCCGCCTTCCCCGCCCGGGTAATCTTCGGCGTTCTCTTCCAGGACTGCCGCGTCCAGGCGCCCGCGGAGTCGCCGGCCCAGGACGAGAAAGGCGAGGTCCGGATCGGAGGGGACGGGCGCGACGGCCAAGTCGACCGCGACGGCCAAATCAGCCGCGACGGCAACAGCGGCGCCAGCGGGTACGGTCACCGGGAAAGCGGACGCGAGGGCAGGCAGGTAGCTTTCCGGAACCACCGCGCGGAAGGCGAAGCGGACGTAACCGGCGGACAAGGTTCCCTCAAGGGAACGGGCGCCCTGAGCATTGAACGACGGGCGCGCGACGGCGGCCGCCGCGACCGAGACTTCGATCCCGGCACGCCGGAATTCTTCCGAGAGCGCAAGGGCCGCCAGTTTCGCCGTCGTAGCCGTCAAGGACGCCAGGCGCTCGGCGGGGATCCCTTCGCCTCCGCGGAAGGCCCAGAATCCTCCTAGCGCGAGCGCAGGCGAGCGGACGCCGAAGCGGAACCAGTACTCCCCATCTTCATCTCCCGCCCCGGCGTTTTTGCTATTTTCGAAGGCGCCGAAGGAACGCGGCATGAAGCGGAAACGCGTCTCGCCCGAACGGAAGGCCGCGGGAAACAGGAAACGGGAGGCATGGGCGGAGGCCGGGTCTTCCACGGCGATGCGCGGGGCAAAGGCGGTCGCTTCCGGCGGAAAACCCTCTCCGCCCGCATCCGCCGGGAGCGCAGCCGTGAACGCTGCCATGAGGGCTTCCCCGAAGACTTTCGATCCCGTTCCCTCGAATTTCGCCTGGAAGAGTCCCTCCAGCCGCGGATCGAGGAGGAGCCGCTGCCGGTCATCCTCCGCGTCCGCGAAGGCGAGGTAGTCGCGGCATTCGGCCTGCAGCTCCCCGACGGGAAATGCCGCCTCGCGCGTTCTACGGCCATTGCCGGTGAGCAAGGCCAGCGCCGCGCGGACGCGGCCGGCAAAGGACGGTCCTTCAGCGGAATGGCCGGAAGGCCGTACGATGATCGCGGCCGGCCGGTCGGAATCCGTGAACAGCAGGAGTCCTTGCTCCCCGGCGCCAGCTTCCCGGCCGCCCGCCGTTGTCGGCAGCGCGCCCAGAGCCAGGATGAAGGAGGCGAAGTCTACGATTTCCGCGGCGTGGCCGCGCTTTCTGCGTCTGGACATCCATCCTCCTGGAAGAGCTGCTGGACGCTTTATCGTTACTTCTCCTGCGATCGTCCCTCCAGGGATCGAAGCGCCGCAAAGGACGGATCGGCGCTGAACCGTTCTTCCTTCCCGGCTCCCTTCAGAACCAGGAGGCCCTTCCCTCCATCGATGCCGAGCACTCCGCCGTCGAGGCTTCCGTCCGAGTAGGGGGCAAAAAGCGTGCCGTAGCGCAGGGTCCGCGTCGAGCGGGGAGGAATGGTCACGATAGTCGGCGAGCCGAGCACCGAGCGGCGCCCCTTGGAGAAGGCCAGTCCATTGGCGAACGCTCCGGTCGCGTTCTCCGTCCCGAGGCAGAATACGCGGTCCGTTCCGCCGTCCCAGGCCGCCCAGGGCCGGAAGCGCCGTCCGCCGTACTGCATCCAAAGGTCGTTGAACGAAAGGGCGATGCCGTCGTCCCCTGCGGTCGGCGGTCCCGGGAAGAAACAGGCGTAGACGAGGCCGAGAGCGGGGTTGGAGACGGCGCTCCAGCCCGTCGCCACGGAGGGCGGAACAGGACCGGTCGCGAAATCCGTGAAGCCGATGGGCCCGGGGACGAAGCTCAGGTCGCAGGTCTTCCCGTCCCGCGTCGGCGCGCGCTCGAGGCTTTCGAACTCCGCGTCTATCGCGAGCCGTCCCGTATCGTCGAACTCGCCGCCGAGGGGAGGCGTCGCCCAGCGTTCGGCGCAGGCGGACAGCCGGCAGCCGGCCTGGAGGAAGGGCGAACCTATCGTATTGTGCCAGCCGATATTGATCTCGGCGGCAGCGTTCCCGCGGTTTTCCACCGCGAGGCTCGAATAGTGGACATTCTCTCCCGGGACGACCGCATCGATCTTCCTGAAGAAAAGGGGGAGGGTTGCCTCGGGGCTCTCCATGGCTGAAAGCGCCCAGGCGGCGCCCGTCTTTTCGTCGACGCCGGCCGCTCCGTGCTTCCAGGCGAGGTTTGCGCTCCAGCCGTGGGGAAGATGGTCAATGGTACCGTCCCGGTGGCCGCCGCCGAAGTTAGGGACGCAGGGAAAATTGCCCGCCAACTCGTAAAGCAGTTCGACTTTCCAGAAGTCACCGTGGCGCGCCCGGTCGAAAACTTCGCCCGAGTTTGAACGGAAGACCGGATGCCAATGAGCGTTGAGGAAGCCGTTCTCTTTCCGGACGGAAAGTTCGGGGACCATGCCGCCCTTGTCTCCGATGAGGATCCGGGTCGTTCCGTTCTCAAGAAGGGTCGCATCCCGTCCTCCCTCTTCCTTTACCCTTCGCGCCGTCGTCTTGGTCGCTTCCGTCATGATCCTTTTCTCCTCCGGGGTCGAAATCGATGCGGACAGGCTACGCCCGAATCCATCATGCGTCAACTCGCGCGCGTCGCGACGACATACCCGCCGGACCTGTGCTATGTTCCTGCCATGATCGAAGCGCGGCGCAATGCCCATAATGCGAAGGGTTCGTCTTTTTTCGGCTCCTACCTGGCCCTGGCGGCCGCCTGCCTTCTTTGGGCCAGCTCGTTCATGGCGATGCGTTCCCTGGTGCTCGTCGTCCCGCCGGCCTCGGTGGTATGGATGCGTTCCGTAGTCGCCCTCGCGGCGACCCTTCCTTTCCGGCGCCTATGGAGACCGCGGGAGAAGAAGAGCGGCGACCTGCCTCTCCTCGCGGTGCTCGTCCTTCTGCAGCCCTGCCTGTATTTCCTGCTGGAGGCGAACGCTCTCCGGCTCACCACCTCCACCCAGGCGGGTATCGTTTCCGCGGTGGTTCCGGTCCTCGTATCGGCGGGCGCGGCCTTCTTCCTCGCGGAGCGGCCCGCGCCGATCGCGATCGCGGGCGCCGTCCTTTCCATCGCGGGCGTGGCGGGAATTTCCTTCCTGGGTTCCGCGAACCAGGCGGCGGCGAACGCTCCCCTGGGGAATCTGATGGAGTTCGCCGCGATGGTCTGCGCGGCCCTGTACATGCTGCTCGCAAAACGGCTTTCCGCGCGCTGGGGCCCCTGGTCCCTCGCCGCCTGGCAGGCCGCGGCGGGCTTCGTCTTTTTCCTGCCCGCCAGCGGCGGAGCCTTCGCCTTCCTCGCGTCCTCCCCTTCGCCCGCAGTCCTCGCTTCGATCGTCTATCTGGGCCTCTTCGTCACCCTCGGAGCCTTCGGCCTGTACAACGCCGGCCAGATGCGGGTCCCCGCGAGCCGCGCGGCCGTCTTCGTCAATCTGATTCCCGCCTTCGCCGCCGTCCTCGGCTGGCTGGTCCTCGGAGAGAAGCTGACTCCCGCGCAGATCGCCTGCGCCCTTCTCGTGCTCGCCGGAGTGCGGCTGGGGCAAATGACCGCAATGCGCCCCAGGAAGGACGGGAAAAGCGGAGATGCCGCCTGAAGGAAGGCGCCATCCGTCCGCTTTAAACTTTGCGCATTCCGGCGGAAGGTCTATACTTTAAAGCGAAATGCCGATTTCGATGAAGCGCGACGCGGAAGACGCCGAAATTATACAGGGGTCTCCCGGGATGAGTCGAAAGAATGATCTCTCCATTTCCGAAAACGACAGAAAACTCATCAAGGAACACGCGCACACCATGCGTGAAGCGCTTTTCGCCTGCACGACGGAGACGCAGGTCGAATGCGCGGTCGCTTTCGCCCGCTTCCTCAACTTTTCGGGCATAAATTCCGAAAACTACCGCCTCTTCCTCCGCTTCCTGACGACCAATAACCCCTGGGTCGTCGGCGAACTCCTGCACGACCGTGATCCGCGCTTGCTCTTCACCACGATCCGCCCTGACGAGGAACTCATCGATATCGCTTTCAAGATCCTGTCCTCGCGCCACCCGGACGAGATGAACATACTTTCGCTCGAAGCGGTTTTGGGAATCATCCAAAACGCGTACTTCGATCCCGACGACGGTTTCCGCATCCGGCCCATCAGGATCATGGATATCAACGCTCTGGGCAAGTTCCTGCTGAAGGACGAAGCCCAGGCGCATCCGAGGAACAGGTTTATCCTTGAAATCCTTGACCGCCTGACGATGCTGGGGCAGTATTACGGTGAGCCTGAAAAGAATATACTGGCCAAGCACGCCTTCAGCGTGCGGTTCGCGTACTTCGACCACACCCGCAACATGGGTGACGCGATCCCTTCGCCCTTGCTCGTCAGCCTGCCCAATCGGTCCGACGTCTCCCCGGAGAAGGACTTCGCCGGGGTGGTGACGGAACGGCGGAAGCGGAAACGCGACGCGAACGGCAGATTCGTAAAGTAACCGCGTGTGCGGGGAGGTTCCTGTGCTGAAGAGGAAGAATTCGGGAGGACTTGCGGCAGCCGATGCGGGCGCACCGGGCGGAAGGATTTCGGTCGAAGATGCCCCTTTGCCGGCCTCGGGAAGCGCGGCCATTCCGACCGGCAGCCCTGAACTCGTCGAACGCGCGATCGCCGTCTCCGCCGAATGGCCCGGGCGGCTCCGGGACGACGAAGGCGCTCCCGGCGGCCTCATCGAGTTGCCGCGCGGCATCCGTACGGTCGTAATCGGGGACCTGCACGCGAATCTGGAAAACCTCATCGCGATCCTGGAGCACGACGGCAACAAGTCCGACCTCGATTCGGGCAAAGCGGTTTTCATCCTTGTGGGAGACGCGGTGCATGACGACAGGACCGGTCATATGAGGGAACAGGCGGGGTCCATCGCGATACTGGACTACATCTTCCGCCTGATCGTCGACCATCCCAAGAACGTATTCTATATCCGCGGCAACCACGACACCTTCGACCACCGCCTGAGGAAGAGCGGCATAGCGCAGGGCCTGGAATTCCGCGACGCGCTCACGGCGGCTCACGGCGAAGCCTTCGTGGAGGCCGTCGGCCGCTTCTGGGATTCGCTTCCCGTCTTCATAATCGGCGAGGGTTTCGTCATCACCCACGCGGGACCGCCCCGCGGAGGATTGGTCCGCGAGGAAATCGTGAACATCAAGCGCTACCCGGAGAAGTACCACCAACTGATGTGGAACCGGGTGAATGAGTACCACGGCAATCCGAGCCCCAAGGAATACGGAGAAAAAGACGTCCGGCTCGTGCTCGATCTCCTGAACCAGAGCGCGGATACCTTCTTCATCGTCGGACACAATCCGCTGTGGAACGACGGTAACAAGATCGGCGTCTGGATGGACGTGATCGGGATACGCAATCATCATATACTCTATTCCGGTTCCGGGAGCCGGGCTCCCTACTTCATCCTCGAAGGGGGGAAGCTCGTCCTGAAAATGGCGGTCGAATTCGAGCCGGAGGTTTACAACTTTGGATGAACGCGAAAAACTCATCGAGACGATAGCCGACGAGGACATCGTCCGTTATTTCTATCTGGACCTGCCGACGGAGAAGGTCCTGGACGTCATGGACGCCCAGACGCTCCGCATCACGAGCTCCCAGGACGAAGTGCCGTTCAACGCCCAGGTGAAGGGCTATATCGGCGCGGTGGACTCAGGCGGCGATCCCTGGATCCTGAAGCCCGCCCTCGACGCCAAGGAAGCCCTCTACCACCGCATCTGCGCCCTCGCTTTCCTGCTGGATCACTGGATGGGAACAATCTCCGCGCCGACGACCGTCTTCCGCATCGACGGCAAGCTCTACCGGGCCGCGAAGGTGGTCAGGCGGGCCGTTCAGATCTCCTCCTACAATTACCTCGAACACCCGTACATCGACCTGCTTCGCGCCGACCTGGTCAACCGCTGGCTGTATTTCGACGAAGACCGAAATCCGAACAACTACCTGGTGATCCACAACAAGCGCGACCATCCTTTCCTGGTCGCGATCGACTTCGACAAAGCCGATTTGGAAGCCGAGAGCATGAAGATCGTCGGCATGCAGGACAAGTTCGGCTGGATCCGCGGGGAGAAAACGCGTTTCCTCACCCTGCTCAGGCCGGACAACTTCGAAGGCGTTCCTCTGGAGACCTTCGAGGTACGCCTGTCCGCCCTGTCGGCCATCCCCGAGGAAGCCGTCCGCAGGATCGCGCTCGCTCTCGTGAGCGGCTACTGCCAGAATCCCGAGGAGCTCGCTTCCCGCCTTGTTTCGAACTTTTTGATGCGGAGGGCTTATATCGTCGAGTACTTCAGGCGCATGTTCAAGCCCGAGAGCGAGACGAGGAACGTCTCCAACGCCGAAGAATACTCGATGTTCGGGGCCAGTTTCCTTGCGATGAACCGGAACAAAAAGTGAGGAGGACGAAATACGACGAAGAAGGCTTGACTTGCTCATTTCTTTATCTACACTTTTTTTATAATCCGATATAAAGTATTGCGGTAACTCATCAACCTGTGGAGGTTACGATGGACAAACAGACTGAAAGAGTGATCGAGAGGACATGGTCGAAAGAGACGATCATGCAGGTTGAACTTGGGATCGTGCAGAACATGCTCGCTTCCCGGACCGAAGAAGCCGTGGAAGGAGCTATCAGCTTCGCCCGTTTTCTCAGCCTGTCGGGCTTGAACAATGACAACTACCCGTTGTTCCTGAAACTATTGGAAGTGGAGAACCACTGGGTCATCGACACGATGGTCGGCAAGAAGGATCCCTTCCTTCTCATCAGCCCCATCCAGCCGAATTCCTACCTGTCCTTCACCGCCTTCAAGCTGCTCACCAACTGGCACCCGGGCGGAATCTACCCGGTGACCCTTTCCGTGGTGCTAGGCATGCTCCAGGCGGTATTCGCCTCCCCCAAGGACGGCTACAAGATCTACGCCGTCTCCATCAACGACATCAACAACCTCGGCAAGCATCTGAACAAGGAAACCGGACAGGACGACCCGAACAACCGTTGTATCCTGGACATCCTGGACAGGACCGGATCCCTGGCGGGCACCTCGACGAACCCCGAGAAAGAGGGGATGGCGCGGCAGGCCAACAACATCAGAACGTTCTACTTCGACAAACGGAAGAAGATGGAAGACATCATCCCGCAAGTCCTTCTGGTGAAATCGGACTACGTGGCCAAGGAAACCGCGCCGCGTCAGCTCTACGTCGACTGATGGATAGGAGAAGTACCATATGAAGGAATTATTCGAGAAGAAACAGGACTGGACGAACGAAGAAGTCCAGATGATCGAATACAGCATGCTGAAGGGTATCATCGGGTGCCGCAGCGGTGAAGCGGTGGAAGCCGCCACCACCTACGCGAGCTACCTGAACTTCACCGGCATCACCAACGGGAATTACCCGGTATTCCTCAATATCCTCACGGTGCGCAACCATCACGTGATCGATGCGCTCCTCGGAACGCGGGACCCCTTCCTCTTCATGAGTTCCATCCAGCCGAACTACTTCATCGTGTCGACCTGCTTCAGCATCCTCACGAAGTACCGGAAGGGCGAGATCTATCCCAAGACGCTCGGAATCATCCTCGGCGTTTTCCAGGCCGGCTACAATTCGCCGCTGGATGGCTACAAGAACTACCCGCCGTCGGTGGCGGATGTCAACGCCCTGGGCAAGCACCTTAACGAAGAGAAGGGCCAGGACGATCTGCTCAACCGCAGCATCCTCGACATCCTCGACAAGCTTTCGTCCCTCGAAGGACAGAACATCGACGAGGACATGGAAGATTTGGCCGTGCACGCGCACAACATCCGCAACAACTTCTTCGATTCCACCAAGAGGCTCGTGGACGTGATCCCCGAAGTCCTGCTCCGTACCGAACCGAACCTTGATCCCGACGTGCAGCCGCGCAAGCGCGCGCCGCTTTCCGACGCCGAGAAGGGTGCCTCCGAAGAGGCCGCCGCCAAGAAGTAGGCCGCTTCCGCGAACCGGCATGATGCCGGCCGCGGTAGCTTGAAGGACCGCGCGTTCTCCGCAGGGAGGGCGCGCGGTCGGCTTTAGGAGGAAAGAGATGCCGGGACCCGGTACTTGGCCGCTGTTGTCGAATGCGGAAATTGACGCCCTCGAACTGCGGTACATCAACGATATCATTGCCTGCAAGAACGAATACAGCGCCTTCGCCGCGGTAGCCTTCTCGCACTACCTCATCAACACGGTCGGCCTCACCCCCGATAATTATTCGGTGTACTTCCGGCTTATAGAGTCGGGGAACCGCTGGGTGGTGGACGCCCTGGTCGGCAAGAAAGACCCCTCCAAGTTTTTCGGCAACATCCAGCCGAACAACTATATGCTCGGCGAATGTTTCCGCATGCTGACGAAGTGGAAATCCGGCGAGGTGTATCCGAAAGCGCTCGTCATCATCTATGGTTTGCTCACCCTGTGTTTCAAGGATCCTGAAGAGGGCTACCGCCTGTATCCCCTGACGGTCACCGACGTCAACAACCTCGGAAAACATTTGGATAAGACCAAGGATCAGATGGAGCCTCTTAATCGGACGGTCCTTTCCGTGCTCGACGAGATTTCGAGCCTGATCGAACCCCAGAAACCGATGCCGTCGCGGGAAATACAGGACGTCGCTCTGCAGGCCAACAATATCCGGGGCAAGTTCCTGGATATGACGAAGCGCCTGAACGAAGCGATCCCGGATATCCTGCTGGAACGGGGCGACTATACGGCGAACGAAATAAAGCCGAATATTCCGGTTCAGGAAACCTGAAGGCGATCGCGTATCGCTGATCCGCAATCGTCGGGCGCGGCTTTTCGTCGCGCCCGATTTTTTCGTCCATTGAAAGTCGGCGGCAATGTTGCAAGAGCGAACCCTGATCAATGCGTGCTATATCTTGCGCGAAAGGCTCGGCGAAGATTCGTTCTGCGAGCTGTGGCGCGCGAGCGCTATTTTCGTTGCATCCGACTTCCTGATCCGCTTCCTGAAACCGGAATATTCCGGGGATGAAGAAGCCATCGCTTCCTTCGTCAAGGAAGCGCGCGCTATGTACCGGCTTTCCGCTCCCGCAGTCGAGGACATCGTCGAACTCGACCGTTTCGAGGGGCGCCTTTTTCTCGTCACCGATAGCTCGGGCGGGAAGGATATCCGGAAAACGCTCGAGACCGGTCTCCGCTTCACCGTCGACCACGCCTGCCGCCTCGTCGCCGAACTCGCCGAAGGAGTGGATGCTTATCACCGCAGGGGAATGACGTACGGCGTCCTCACTCCGGAGTCGGTGGTCGCGAGAAGGAACGGGGACAGGATAGAATCCATCAGGATCCGAAAGCCGGGCTACGCTGCCTTCTTCCGATCCATTCCCGAAACAGCATCAGCGGATTTCCGCGAGAATTGGGGCTACGCTTCTCCGGAATTTAAACGCGGGGAAGCCCTTGACGCAAGGTCCGACGTCTATTCCCTCGGAGCCCTGCTGTTCCGCATGCTCGCCGGCAAGCTTCCCTATGGGAGCCGTTCTGGAAGGACGGTGCGTTACCGTTCCGTTTCTCCGGCCCATGCGGCAGCGGCGCTCGCCCGTCGCGGCGTTCCGCGGGAGCTGACCATCTCGGTTGTCCGTTCGCTCCGGAACAAGCCGGGGAACAGGCAGGCGGACGCGATCGTCTTGCTGCGCGAGTTGCGGGCTTTCCTTGACGAACGCCGGGAACAGGCTTTGAAGGCAGGGCTCGCGGATCCTTTGGCTGAACTGTCGACCTTGAACCTGCAGAAGGCCAAGGCGGGCGCCGCCGAAATCGTCCGCAGCCTCGATACCGTGGAATATTTCCGGGCCATGTCGCTTGCCGGCGTCCGGTCCTCATCCGGGCCTTCCATCCATCCCGGGATCACGGTTCCCTCGTACGCCGAATGGGGCGGATTTGATGAAATCGAAGAAGAGGAGGCGGATGGCCCGGAAGATGACGATATTATAACCGCGGAGGCCTTTGCGGACGCAGGCTATAGGGCCTCTGAGGAAAACCGTAAGGCGGAACCTCCGCATCCTCCTCCTCCCGTGCTTGCGGAACCCGTTGCGATAGCCACGGCGGAGCCGACCTCTACGATTCCCCCGGAAATGGCGCCTGAGCCGGTGGGGCCGCAGCCCGTGATACGGGAAGCCCTCACCTCGGAACCCGTCCGTGACGCCTTGCCCGTAGCGTCGCCCCCTCGCACGGCCGAAAAAATCGCGGGCACTGCCGCAAAGGAAACGAAGAGAAAGCCCCCGGCTGCGGTCGTCTCCTGGAGGAAATCGGGAGGCTCGCCCGAGCGGATCGCCGAATCGATCGCGGACGCTTTTTCCCGGGCACTCCATTCCCGCGGCGTCTTCAAGTTCATAGAGGATCCGGGTCCGGGTCGACCCGCCCGGCTCATGGCCGAAGCCATTGAGGCTATTCGGGAAAAGGCTTTCGTGGTGGATCTGGATACCTTCGCGAACGGGGCGGGAATGACCAATTTGCTGGGCGCGCTGCGCATCGGCTTGACCGTCGCCTGCATGAGGGAAAGCGCCGCGTCCCGGAAACTGTTCGCGCATCGTTTGAAGAAGACGGATCCGGCAGGTTTGCTGCGCGCCGAACCGCTCGGTCGCGTACTGTTCGGTTTCGACGAGGAGGCTGCGCCGGAGGCGGTTACACCGGAGGCGGATGCGCCGGAGCGGGGAGCCGATGACCTCGACACGCTCTCTCTGGCTTCTGCCATCGCCTCGTTCGGTCGCAGGACGCGGCCGCTCGTGCTGATCGGCCGCGGCGCTCAGGCGGTCGACGAGCCAGTTCACCGTTTTCTGGTCGCGCTGGCGGCCATGGCTGCGCGGAAACCCATCTGCGTATTCATGTTTTTCGAACCGGGGAAGACCGGAAGCTGGCACGCCCTCAGGGCCTTGGACGCCGGACGCTGAAATCGCGGCCCCAGACCCAGTCCCAATTTCAGCCCCAGTCGGTCGCTAGAGCCTTTCCCCGCAATTGAAGCACTCGCTGCGGTAGACTGAATTTTCCATCTCGCATTTCGGGCATTTCTTGGCGATGAGGCCGCTCGCCGTCGGGCGCAGGTCCATGGATGTCGCTGAACGCTCGGTCATCCTGGCCGGCGCCTCTTCCTTGCGATCCGCCGCCTTCGATTCTTCGATGGCCGCAAGGGTTTCCGGATCGATCGGAGGCACCGGAGGCGGGATTTCAGCGACGGCTACCGTTTCCCCGGGCGGCGTGGGGATTTTGGTTTCCGCAACGGCAGGTGCGCCAACGTTCACGTTGATTGTCTGGCCCTTCGACGGCGCATCCTCCAGGGACATGGGAATTCGCGCCGATAGCCCGGCGAGCTCGCGCAGGACCAGGAATAATTCGACGACGACTATCGAAACGAGGATGGTCAGGACGATCAGAAGAAGCTCGGGCATGCATCCAGTATCGGCAGATGCGCCTGCCGAATCAATGGATCAATCCCCGGCCGCACTGGCGACCGAGGGGTTCCGAGTCAGGCTCGGTCAGCGCTTCCCGCGGCGACGCGGCGCGCGGCCTCGTCAAGGACGGCCGCCGTCGTCGTGCAGCCGAAACGCTCCACGCCGAGTTCGCGGCAGAGGAGGGCGGTATCCAGTTCCCGGATGCCGCCGGCGGCCTTTACGCGCACGCGAGCGGAGACGGTACGCCTCATCAGGCGCAGGTCGGCGAAGGTGGCTCCGCCGCTGCCGAATCCTGTGGAGGTCTTCACGAAATCGGCGCCCGCCCGCTCGCAGATGCGGCAGCCTTCCTCCTTCAGCGCGTCGGTGAGGTAGCAATTCTCGAGTATGACCTTCACGATCGCGCCCCGCCCGTGCGCCGCCTCGCAGACCGCGCGGACATCCTTTTCCGCGTACTCGTAGTCGCGGCTCAGAAGCCTGGAAACGTTCATGACCATATCCAGCTCCGTGGCCCCGTCGTCCATGGCGCGTTCCGCCTCGAAAACCTTCGTTTCGGTCGTGTTGTAGCCGTGGGGAAAGCCGATGACCGTTGATACCTTCACGTCGCTCCCCTGGAGCAGTCCACGGACGAGGGGAACCTGGGACGGAGCGCAGCAGACCGACGCCACGTCGTACTTCACGGCGAGCGCGCAGCCAGAGCGGACGTCCTCGTCGGTCAGGTTCGGGCGCAACAGCGAATGGTCGATCATCTTGGCTATGTCGCGGACGGAATAATTCATCGGCTGCTCCTGGGTAGAAGAGTGGGGTCGATGAAAGGATACAGCGGCCGGCAACCGGATGCCAGTAGTTCGGTCAAGGAACGTTCTCCAGACCCCACCAATAAAAAGGGCCACCCCTGCGGGCGGCCCTAACGATCAGCGGATCAGACTCTACTCGTAAAGGACGCCCTTGACTTCGGGGCTGTCCAGGTTGGTCTTGTCGGCCCAGACGTAGCCGGAGTCGGTGTGCTTCTCGAGCTTCTCGCCCTTGAGCGCCTTCACGGCGAGCTCGACGGTCTTGTAGCCCATGAGCACGGGGTTCTGCTGAACGGCGCCGAGCATCAGGCCGCTGCGGATGGCTTCGATCTGAAGCTTGCCGGAGTCGTAGCCGACGATTACGAGCTGGCCTTCCTTCTTGAGCTCCTTGACCGCGTTGAGGATGCCGATCGCCGAGCCTTCGTTGGCGCCGAAGTAGGCCTTGAGGTCGGGGTTGCCGTTGATGACGGTCTTCGCGATCTCGGTGGACTTCAGGTGGTCTCCGCCGCCGTACTGGGGCTCGAGGACCGTGATGTCCGGATATTTTTCCTTCATGCGCTTCAGGAATCCGTCGCGGCGATCGATGCCGGTGCGGCTGGTCTGGTCGTGTACGATGACGGCGACTTTGCCCTTTCCGCCGATGGCGGCGGCGACTTTGTCGGCGGCGACGCCCGCGGCCACGAGGTTGTCGGTGGAAACGGTGGTCAGGGGGATATCGGAATCGACGCCGGAGTCGAAGGCGATGATCGGGATCTTCTTGGCCTGGGCCTGCTGGAGCAGGGGGATGGCCGCTTTGCTGTCGAGCGCCGCGATGCCGAGGGCCTTGGGGTTCTTGCCGAGGGCGGCCTGGAGCATTTCGATCTGCTTGTCGACCTGGCTCTCGGTCTCGGGACCTTCGAAGGTCACTTCCACCTTGAGGTCGGCGGCGGCGTTCATCGCGCCCTTCTTGACCGCTTGCCAGAACTGGTGCTGGAAGCCCTTGGAAATGAGCGGGATGTAGATCTTCCCGCTGTCGGCGGCGGCTTCGCCTCGTCCGGCTGCGAAAGCCCCGGCGGTCGCGATGGTGGCGCAAAGAGCCAACAGTACGATTTTCTTCATTCTCTTCCTCCTTGGATCTATACGAACGGCCATACGGCCGCTGTTGCATATATTGAGGTCTACCGCACCTTGCGGCGGACGATATCCAGGTAGACGGCGCCGATGACGATGAGGCCCGTGACGACCATCTGCCATTCCTGGGGCACCGACATGATGCGCAGTCCGTTGGTGAGCACGGTGATGATGAAGGCGCCGATGACGGTACCCAGGATCGTTCCCTCGCCGCCTGAGAGCGAGGTTCCGCCGATGACCGCGGCGGCGATGGCGTCCAGCTCGTAGCCTGCGCCGAGTGCCGGTTGGGCGGACTGGAGGCGGCTGGCCATCACGATGCCGGCGATGCCGGCGAAGGCCCCGCCGAGTGAGTAGATTCCGATTTTCCAGGCGTCGGTGTTGATACCGGAGAGCCGGGCGGCTTCCTCGTTGGACCCGATCGCGAAGGTATAGCGCCCCAGGATGGTCTTGGAAAGGATGAATGAGGCGACCAAGGCCACCGCGAAGAAGATCAGGACGCCGAAGGGAATCCCGAAGACCGGCAGGGTCGCGATTTTGGCGAATTCGGGAGTATCCACGAAGTAGACGGGCTTGACTCCGGAAACGATGAGGTTCAGGCCCTTCGTAATCATCATCATGCCGAGGGTCGCGATGAAGGGCGGGATCTTGAGCTTTGCGATGGAGAAACCGTTCACCAGGCCGCAGAACGCGCCCGCTGCGATGCCCGCGGCGACGCCGAGGGGGATCGGCAGGCCCCACATGGTGATGAACACGCCCGCGATTACGGAACCGAAGGTCATGACCGTGCCGATGGACAGGTCGATGCCCCCCGTGACGATGATGAAGGTGATGCCGACCGCGAGGATGCCGTTGACCGCGGTGGCCAGCAGGATGCCGACCAGGTTGTCGGTCCTGAAAAAGTTGGGCGAGGCGATCGTGAAGATGATGATCAGCAGGACGAGGCTCGCGAAGGCCAGGATGGTCTGGGTCGCCTTCGAATTGAGCGCCTTGGTCTTGGGTGCCGTGTTTGCCATGGTTCGATACCGTCCTTAGTTGTTTCGCATCGTGGCGAAATGCATGATCTTTTCCTGCGTGTATTCGCCGGCCCGCAGCATGCCCGTGATCCGTCCTTCGCACATTACCACCACGCGGTGGCTCATCCTGAGCACCTCCGGCAGTTCGGAAGAAATCATGATGATCGACTTTCCCTGGTCGGCGAGCTCGTTCAGGAGCTTGTAGATCTCGCTCTTGGCTCCGACGTCGATGCCGCGGGTGGGCTCGTCGAAGATGAGGATGTCGCAGTCGCGCACAAGCCATTTTCCGATGACGACCTTCTGCTGGTTGCCTCCGGAGAGGTTTCGAGTTACCTGTTCGACGCTCGGCGTCTTGGTTTTCAGGCGCTGGACGTAATCCACCGTCGTGGCACGGGTTTTCTTCGTGTCGACTATTCCCATGGGACCGAGGAACTTCATGAGGGAGGCCATCACCGTGTTCGTTTCCACGCTGAGGCCGAGCGCCAGGCCGAACGCCTTGCGGTCCTCGGATAGGTAGCCGATGCCGTTGGCTACCGCGTCTTTCGGGTGCTTGATGGAAACGCGCTTTCCCTTCACGAGGATCTCGCCGGAGTCGACGGCGTCGGCCCCGAAGATGGCGCGCGCGGTTTCGGTGCGGCCCGCGCCCATGAGGCCGGCGAAACCGAGGATTTCGCCGCGGTGGAGCTTGAAGGATACGTCGCGGATCTTGCGGCCGCGGTTCAGGCCTTTGACCTCAAGGACCACTTCCGCCTTTTCGGTGTCGCCGTGGGAATGGGCGGATTCGTAAATTTCCCGGCCGACCATCTGGGCGATGATCTTGTCGACCGTGATGTCCTTCATGAGCGAAGTGTCGATGTAGCGGCCGTCGCGCATGACCGTGACCCGGTCGCAAATCTGCTTCAGCTCGTCCATGCGATGCGAGATGTAGACGATGCCCTTGCCCTTGGCGCGGAGGTCGCGTATCACGCGGAAAAGGTCTTCGATCTCGGTGTCGCTGAGGGCTGACGTGGGTTCGTCCATGATCAGGACGTCCATATTGAAGGAAAGGGCCTTCGCGATCTCCACCATCTGCTGTTTCGCCACGGTCAGCTCGGAAATCTTCACGCGGGGATCCAGGTCGAGGTTGATCATTTCGAAGAGCTTCTTGGTCTTCTCGCTGATCTCCCGGTCGTCCACCAGGAAATTAACCCGCTTGTTGTGCTCGCGCCCGATGAAGATGTTCTGGGCGGCCGTCAGGTGTTTCATCAGGTTGAGTTCCTGATGGATGATGCTGATGCCCAGGGACTGCGCGTGCTTGGTGTTGCCGATCTCGGTCTCACGTCCCCGGAGGAAGATGGATCCCGCGTCCTTCTGGTAGACGCCTGAAAGTATCTTCATGAGGGTGGACTTGCCGGCGCCGTTCTCTCCGACGAGGGCGTGGACCTCTCCCTGCGTGAGTTCGAACTTGCATTCGCTGAGAGCGTGGACGCCGGGGAAGCTCTTCTCGATGCCCTGCATCCGAATGAGTAACTGGTCCATCCTGGGGGAACCTCCGTGGAGTACCGTATGGTCCCCTTCAGATTCGCCCGGAATAGCCGCGCCGTGAATCAAGGAATCTATGCTCTTGGTAGAAAAACCTGCTCAGTCGCGGATCCGGTCCACGAAGGGAAAGAGGATTTTCTGGTTTTCGGGCGTGTACAGGTTCTCCGCGGTGATCAGGATGGAGCCCGTATCTATGAAGGTCTCCGGTTTCCTCCCGTCGACGGCGTCGCGGGCCGCGCGGACGGAGCGGTAGCCCATGTTGAAAGGCTGCTGGATCACGGTGGCGTCCAGGATTCCTTCTTCGATGAGCTTGATTTCGAACAGGGAACTGTCGAAGCCGACGAGGCGGACTTTCCCCCCCAGGGAAAGGTCCCGGAGCGCCCGGCCGGCGCCGACGGTGCTCACCTCGTTAAGTGCCAGGATGCCCGCCGTGCCCGTTTCCGTTTCCACCAGCTGCCGAGCGATGATATAGGCGTTCTCCACGTAATTGTTGGTGAACCAGGTCCCGATCACTTTCACGTTCCCGTTTTCCGCGAGCGCCTTGCGCGCGCCCTCCTCCCTTTCGATGGCGGTCGTGGCTCCCTTGACGTGGCTGATGATGGCGACCGCAGCGCCGGGAGGCAGGAGCATCGCCATGGTCCTCCCCGCCTTTTCGCCCGCTTCCACGTTGTTCGTCGCGACGAAGCTGAGCGGGATTTTGCTGTCCACTCCCGAATCGATAGTCACGATGGGGATGCCTTCCCGATGACCGCGTTCCACCGAAGGTACGAGTAGGGTAACGTCCGTTGAGGACAGGATGATGGCGTCGGGCTTGGACTTGACGGCCTGTTCCATGATCTCGATCTGGCCGCTCACGTCGCTTTCGGCGACGGGGCCGACTATCTTCAGGTCAACGTCGAATTCCTTGGCGGCGGCTTCCATGCCCGCCCGCACGACTTCCCAGAACTCCATGTCGCGGTCGATGGTCTTCATGACCGCGGTGACGTTGATGCGCCTCACCTGCTTCAGGCTATCGACGCTGAGTATGATGATCGCGCTTCCGAAGGCCAGGATGCCGAACAGGAGGGCGGGGACGACCAGGTGCGAAATCCGTTTCATGCTTCCATCTCCTCCCAAGCCGGGAGCCGGACGCGGACCGTCGTTCCTTCGTCTTCCGCGCTTTCGTACATCAGTCCGTATTCGTCGCCGAAATAAAGTTTGATCCGTTCGTCGACGTTGCGGACTCCGAGCCCGTTTCCGTTCGGCTCGCTGGAACGGGAAAGCAGCGACTGCAACTGTTCGGCGCCCATGCCCACTCCGTCGTCGCTGACCGCGAGTTCCACGCCGGTCTCCGTCCGCCTCCCGCTCACGACGATCTTTCCCGCCTCGGCTTTGTTCTTGATGCCGTGGTAGATGGCGTTCTCCACGAGGGGCTGCAGGATGAGCTTCACGGTACGGAAACGCCTGATTTCCGGATCCACCGATATCTCGTAGTCCAGCTTGTCCTTATACCGGATTTTCTGGATGGTCAGGTAGCTTTCCACATGTTCTATCTCCTGCCCTATTGGTATAATTTCCTGACCCTTGCTTATGCCCAGGCGGAAGAGTTTGGCCAGGGCGGAAACCATGGTGATGACTTCCTCCTCCTTCCTCCCCTCTGCCATCCAGATGATGGAGTCCAGCGTGTTGTACAGGAAATGGGGATTGATCTGCATCTGCAGGGCCTTCAGCTCGCTGCGCCTCTTGAGCTCCTGCTGCTGGGTATTCAGCCGGATGAGTTCGCGGATCTTGGCGATCATGATGTTGAAGTCTTTTCCGAGCTCTCCGATTTCGTCGTCGCTCTGGATGTCGACCCTGATGTCGAAGTCGCCCAGCTCCACGGCCCTCATGGAGGCGCGCAGGCTCTTTATAGGCCGCGAGATGCTCCGCGCGATCAGGATCGAAAGGATGATGGTGGTCGCGAAGAAACCGAGACCCCAGGCCAGGTAGTTGAGCCGGATCTTCTCACGGTTGGCCACGAGCTCGTCGCCGTAGTTCACGCCGACGACCTTCCAGCCTGTCGCCTTCATGGTCTTCACTGAATACAGTTTGTCCGCCCCGCCCGCGCTCGCGGCGAAGTAGACGTCACCGCCTTCGATGATGCGCTGGATGTTCTCTCCCTTAAGGCCGCCGTAGATCAGCTGCTGCTGCGGATGGTAGACGATGCTCCCGTCGGCGGCGACGATGAAGATGTAGCCGCGCGTGCCCAGGGTCACCGAATTGCAGATGTCGTCGATGACGCTGAAGTTGAGGTCCACCAGCAGGACCCCCTCTCCGCCGAGCTCGCGGGAAAGGGAAATCACCCAACGGTGCCGGTCCTTGATCGCGTTCTGCACGTGGGAGGAGGAGATGACCGATTTGCCCCCGGCCTCCCTGGCCTGGATGAACCAGGACTGCTTTTCGTTGTCGACGAAGGGGTTGCGCAAGGCTGTCGGATCGTGGGCGACGAAGCCGCCGTCGTATCTGAAGATCGCCGCGAGCGAGATGTCCTGCCTGCTCCTGTAGACGGCGTCCAGCACCTCCGACGCCCGGCGCTCCCGTTCCCGCTCCCCGGAGGCGCCGGAACCGGCGGATCCGGTAGGTCCGGCGGATCCGGTAGGTCCGTTGGAGCGCGCGAGATAGGACCGCACGTCGCGGTCCGCCGTCACGAAGGCCGAGACGCTCTCCAGGTAGCCGATGTACCCGTCTATGTTGTTCGCGATCTGCGCGACGAGCTGTTCGGTCGAGCTCCTCGAGTTGATGCGGGCGACGTCTTCGGTCAGCGAATAGAAGATGAGCACGGCGCCTACTATCATCGCGACGGCCAACACCGAGAAGGCGAGGGCCATAGTGACCTGGATGCTCCGGTAGCGCCCGCCCTCAGTCCCCCGCATCGGTCCCTCCGTTCCGGTACGCGGACGGGGTGGTTCCCGTCGCCTTGCGGAAAATGAGACTAAAATAATGCGCGTCGCGATAGCCGACTTCTCCGGCCACCTCGTAGGTCTTCATCGAGCTCGTGCGCAGCAGTTCCTGGGCCTTGCGGACGCGCAGCTCGGTGAGGTACTCCACGAAGGTCCGGTCGGCGTGCTTCTTGAAGATATGGCTGAAATAGCTCGTGCTGATGTACAGGTCCTTGCAGAGCGAGGCGAGGGAAAGATCCGCATCGGCGTATCGTTCTTCTATATACGCCGCCGCTTCCCGGGCCTTGGACTCGGCGAAATTCTCCTGCCGGGCGCCGAGATAGCGCGCGATCCGCTGGACGAGGCCGGCGAACCAGGCGCGAGTCCCGGCGCTGTCCGTGAGCTTCCCTATCTCGGCGAAGGGATCGGAGCCAGGATCGAAGATTTCCGCGTCAGGGATCTCCAGGTCGTCCATCAGGTCGATGAGCGCCGCGAGCGTCATCCGCAGGCTCAGGTAGTAAGCTTCCACGCTGGTGAATGAGGATCGGAGGGTTTCGGCCATCTCGCCGACGAGATTCAGGGCCGAATCGACGGAGGCGGTGCGCAGGGCCGCGCTGATCGCCTTGCCCCAGTTTGCCCTGGTCGCGTGCGCGTCCGAGATCTTTCCCGTCAGCTCACGGTACGCGCCGACCCGCTTGCCCCCGCGGATGCGGAGCCAGGCTAGCGAGCGCATGGCTTCCCGGTACGAGCGGCCGAGGGCGCCGAGCTCGCCTACCGCTTCCCCGACGCCGACACGCGCCGGAGCCCCCTCCGACCTCGAGAGACGGGCGGCTAGCGTCTCCGCCGCCTTCAGGTTCTCCCGGTACAGCTCTTCGGCGCTCTGCCCCCAGGAGACGACCACTATCCGGTCTTCCGGATCCTGGAACGCCAAGCCTGGCCAATCCTGCCCGAGGGCGGACACCACCGAATTCCTGGCGGCGATGAGGTCCAGCTCCAGATCTTCCCCCGCGCGCCTCGCCTCGCTTTCCACCGCGATGACCTGGAAGGCGCCCGAGTCGGCCGGGATCGGAATGCCCAGGCTTGCCAAGCGACCTTCCAGATCCGCGGGCGGCGCCTCGGCGACGAGCAGCCGGTTTAGGAAACGCTCCCTCAGCAGCGGGCGGCTTTCTTCGAGCTGTCTCTTCAGCTGCTCCAGATCCCGCTTCTCCACATCCTCCTCGTCCAGCGTGCGCTTCAGGGCAGCGAGGGTCGCCCTGAGTTCCCGGGGGGTCACCGGCTTCAGGATGAAATCGCTGGCCTTTATCCTGAGCGCCTGCCGCGCGTACTCGAAATCGTCGTACCCGGTGAGGATGAGCAACTTGGTGGAAGGCGAACTGAGCAGCACCCGCTCCCCGAGCGCCAGACCGTCCATGAAGGGCATGTTGATGTCCGTCATCACCACGTCCGGCATTTCCTTCTCCAGCGCCTCCAGCGCCTCGGCGCCGTTACCATAGGCCCCCGCGAAGCTGAAGCCCAGCTCTTCCCAGGGAATGTTGTCCCGTATGCCTTCGCGGATTTCCCGCTCGTCGTCCACGATGACGAACGAATAGAGTTTGGCGTCCACGGTGGCATTGTAACCCGGAATCGGGGGGAGGGGGGACGCCTTTGCCCGGAAAAACGGGGAACGCGTAACCGGTGAAGCTCCGCATGGGGCCCCGCCTTCGGAAAATCTCCGTGGCTCACGTCCTCGGCTGCGGACCTGCGGTCCTCCGCCTGCGGATTCTCAGGCGGCGCGAGCCGCCATGTCCAACCGTTTCCTATATGAAGCGCGCGAATGCGCGCTTTGTTCACCACGGGGATTTTCCGGGCGCCCCATGCGGGCCTTCACTGAAAAGCGTTCCCCGGTTCCTTACGCTGGGAGGCGGCTCGCGCCCATGGAGGGGCGCGCAGAGACAATGCGCGGATCGTGCGCGATCCGCATCGTCATGGACGCCGGGCGGTCCCCCCTGCCTGCGGCTCCTCGGCGACGGCATCGCGCCCATGGATTCCGCCGCGCCGCGGACTCGCGGCGCATACAATCAATTCCTGCCGGAACACGGCCGCAGGCCGTATGGGCGCGTACAGGAAATGTGCGGATCGTATGCGATCCGCAGCGGCATGGATGCCGCCGCCTCGGGATCCTCCGGCACCCCCCGGGCGTTTGGACCGGAACCCAGATCAAACAATATTTCTTGAGGTTGCAGGCTGGCATGGCTGCAACATTTTCTTGACGGCTTCACCCCTGAATCGGGGAGGCGTTACACCGTTTTCCGGTTTCCCTATGCGGCCGCCCCGTCAAGTATCAGCCCTCCGAATAACCCGCGCCCAGTTCCGCCGCGATGTCCGCAAGACGCTTGTCGCGGGTCCAGACGCGGCAGGGCCAGGCCAGGCAGGCCGCCAACAGCCCCGCGTCCACCCAGCCCATCCCGCGACCGCTTAGGTTGCGTCGCTCCACCGTCTCCATGATTTCCGCATCGCCGACGGGGCGCAGCTCCGGAAGCCAAGCCAGATAGTCGATGAATTTGAGCCTGTCCTTGATGGAGCCCAACGCCAGCTCGCCCCTCACCCATGGGTGCATGAGGACCTGGTCGTTTTCGAGCAGGCGTACCAAACCCGGTTCCGCTTTTTGCAAGTGGTCTATCCAGATGCTTGTATCGGCAAGGATCATCAGGGCTACGGCTTGGCGGCAATGGTGCCGCGGTCACGGGGGGCGACTGTTGCCCCGGCGTCGGTACCGCCGTAGGCGATGAGGCGTTTGCGGGCCTCACGCTGAATGAGTGCGTTCAAGCCTTCACGGACCAGGTCGGTGATCCGGTCTATGCCCGAGATCGAGCGCGCTTTGCCGACCAGCTCATCGGATAATACCAGTGTAGATCTCATGCATATAAATATGCCTCAAACATATGCATTAATCAAGACGGAATCAGCTGGTTGATGAACTCGCGCAGGGCATGTTCATCAGGGTTTGGCAGCCGACCTTTTGGACCGGATGCCGGGATCTTTCGACTGCTCCGCGCCGAAGGCCAGTTCCGCAATGGTGGCGGGCGGGTATCGATCATCCAAGCCATGGGTCCCCGGCTCATCCCGTAGCAGGTAATTCGAAAAACCGCCGAATCTCCTCCCCCTACCGCCTACCTTCTCCTGTTTTCCTCCCTCACTCCCTTCCTCCACCGCCCCGGACTCATACCTTCGCGGTCCTTGAAGGCGATATGGAAGCGCTGCAGGCTTCCGAAGCCTGCGGCTTCCGCCACCGAATCCAGGGGGAGGTCGGTCGAAGAAAGCAGCCTTTTTGCCCTGTCCAGACGCGCGTCGGCGAGAGCCTGTGAAAGGGTCCTGCCCATGCCTGCCTTGAAGCGGCTTTCCACGGTGCGGCGGCAGGCGGGGAGGGCGGCGACCAGCTCTTCCACTCCTGCGCCCCGGTGGGCGTTCGCGCGTATCCAGGAGAGCGCCTGGGCGACCAGCCGGTCGCTGCCGACGACGATGCGGGTGCTGTCGCGTTCGACCACTTCGCGCGGGGCGACGAGCACCGTGCGCGAGGCCACCGCGCCTCCTCGCAGCTTTTCGTCCAGGAGGGCCGCCGCCGCCATGCCGATGCCTTCGCAGTCCAGCCGGACGCTGGACAGGGACGGCTCGGCGAGTTCGCAGAGCAGGTCCTCATCGTCCACCCCGAGAACGGCCAGTTCGTCGGGGACCGCGACTCCGGAGCGGCGGCAGGTTTCGGAAGCCTTGAGCCCCGCGACGTCATTGGCCGCGAAGAGGGCGGTCGGGAAGGGAAGCGAACGGAGCCAGGCGGCCAGATCCGCCTCGTCCCGCCGCCGGTCACGCCACCACTCCAGCGGCCGCTCGAAAGACGGCAGCCGGGATGCCTGCATCCCCGCCGCCTCCGCGAAACCGCGACGGCGGAGCTGCGACCATTCGACCCTTTCCGCGCCGCAAAAAGCGAAAGCGCGGAATCCCAAGCCCCGCAGGTATTCGCCCGCCCGCCGTCCGGCCAGGAAATCGTCGTCGTTGGCCTCCAGGAAGCCCGCGCCCGGAAAGGCGCCCGCGACATCCACGACGGGCGTCGGCGAGGAGGCGAAGGCGCGGGCGTCCTCGGCGCTCTCGATGCGGGCGATGATGCCGTCGGCGGCCCGGGCCGAAGAATCCTCGGCTGGATCGGAGAGGAGCCTCCCGTAGCCGTACAACTTCCAGTCCCCGCGCGACTTGGCCCAGCGTATGACGCCGCGCGCCACCGCCCTGCCATAGGCGTCGTCCAGGCCCACCAGAAGTTCGATCCGCAGCATCATCCCTCCTTGCGCAAAATGGGATAATATATACGCAAATCGAGTATGGCGAAGTAAGGCGCGCAGGTCTAGCATGTTTAAAGGAGGAACACCGAATGATGAACGATTCCAAGGCCGCCTTCGGCGGCCCGGTCGCCCCGGGCGCCGCTGTCGCCCCGGGCGCCGCGGCCTCTTCCGCGGTTCCCGCGATAAGAACGGCCTCCGGGGCCGCCATCCCCGGCATCGGGCTCGGGACCTTCGGCTCCGACGCGGTCAACGCGGATCAGGTGGCGGAGGCGGTGCGTTACGCGATCGGCATCGGCTACCGCCACATCGATTGCGCCTCGGTCTACGGCAACGAAGCCGAGATCGGCGCGTCCCTCGCCGCCGCGATGTCGGGAAAGGCCGGATACCCCGCCGTCGAGCGTTCCAAGCTCTGGATCACCTCCAAGCTCTGGAACGACAAGCACGCGGTGGCGGACGTCGCGCCTTCCTTCGAAAAGTCCCTGCGGGACCTCCGGCTGGATTACCTCGACCTTTACCTCGTGCACTGGCCCTTCCCCAATTTCCACCCGCCCAAGTGCGACGTCAGCTCGCGGAGTCCGGACGCCCGTCCCTACATCCACGAGGAGTTCATGGCCACCTGGCGGGAACTGGAGAAGCTGGTGGACCGCGGCCTGGTGCGCCACATCGGCGTCTCCAATATGACGATCCCCAAGCTCAAGCTCGTGCTCCGTGACGCGCGGATCAAGCCCGATGTGAACGAAATGGAGCTTCACCCGCACTTCCAGCAACAAGCGCTCTTCGATTTCGTCGTCTCCAAAGGCTTGGTGCCCATCGGTTATTCGCCCCTCGGTTCCCCTGGGCGGCCCGAGCGCGACCGTACCTCCGGCGATACGGTGGATATGGAGGATCCGGTCATCCTGGACATCGCCGCAAAGCGCGGCGTCCATCCGGCCGCCGTATGCCTGAAGTGGGCCATCGCGCGGGGCCAGATCCCGATCCCCTTCTCGGTCAATCCGCGGAACATTGCGGCCAATCTGGATGCGATATCAAAGGATCCCCTGACTTCCGCCGAACTGGCCGCGATCTCGAAAATCGACCGCGACTGCCGCCTGATCAAGGGCCAAGTCTTCCTCTGGGAAAGCGCCAAAGGCTGGGAAGACCTCTGGGACTTGGACGGCTCCATCACGAAGTAAAGGAGAGAAGCATGACAGGAAAGATGAAGGGAGCGATCCTCCCCGGCGACAGCACCGTGGCGTTCAAGGAATTCGACATTCCGAAACCCGGCCACGGACAGGTCCTCGTGCGGACCAAGAGTTCCACGATCTGCGGCTCGGACATCCGCGCCATCTACCGCGAACACCTCGGCAAGGGTCCCGAAGGCTACCAGGGCGTCATCGCCGGTCATGAGCCGGCGGGCCTCGTGGAGCTGGCCGGTCCCGGTTGCAAGCGCTTCAAGGCCGGGGATCGCGTGATCGTCTACCACATCTCCGGCTGCGGCGTCTGCCACGACTGCCGCATGGGCTACATGATCTCCTGTTCCAGCCCCCACCGCGCCGCCTACGGCTGGCAGCGCGACGGCGGCATGGCCCCGTACATGGTCTGCGACGAGAAGGACCTGGTGGCCCTTCCCGATTCGCTCACCTACACCGACGGAGCGCAAGTCGCCTGCGGCTTCGGCACGGTCTACGAAGCCCTGGAAAAGATCGGGATTTCCGGCAACGACGCGGTGCTCGTCGTGGGCCTCGGCCCCGTCGGCTTGGCGACCCTCATGCTCGCCAAGGCCCTAGGCGCCAACCTCCTGGTGGGCGTCGAGATCCAGAAGGAACGCATCGAACTGGCAAAGAAGCTCGGACTCGCCGACCACGTGATCGCCCCGGGACCCGACGCCCTGGCCAAACTCAAGGAACTCTCCGGCGGCCGCGGCTTCGAGAAGACCATCGACTGTTCGGCGAACGCCGACGGCCGCGCACTGGCCATCCGCGCCACCCGCCAGTGGGGCAAGATCGCCATGGTGGGCGAGGGCGGCACGGTTTCCTTCAATCCGAGCCCCGACATCATCCACGACCAGAAAACCATCTACGGATCCTGGGTCACATCCATCTGGCGCATGGAAGACCTCGTGGAGCGCCTGGTGCGCTGGAACCTCCATCCCGAGGACCTCGTGACCCACCGCTTCAGTCTGGACAAGGCCGACGAAGCCTACCGCCTGATGGCATCCGGGGCCTGCGGGAAGGTGGCGGTGGCGTTCGATGAGGAGCTCAAGTAAGGGGGGGGGGACGCGTCCCGGCGATGCAGCATGAGACGCATCTTCACTGAAATTCCACATGGGGCCCCGCCTTCGGGAAATCCCCGGGGCTCACGTCCTTCGTCCTTCGGACGAATCCGAGTGGAATTGGTTGGATGCGCGGCCCGTCGGCCGCGCGGCGGAATCGGCAGTAGCCTGCGGATTCTCAGGCGGCGCGAGCCGCCATGTTCAACCGCTTCCTCTATGAAGCGCGCAAATGCGCGCTTTGTTCGCCCCGGGGATTTCCCGGGCGCCCCATGTGGCTTTTATGGATAATGCGTCTCATGCCGTTTCACGGAGGAAGCGCGGCCCCTGACGACGGCGGTCCCCCCTCGCTACGAAGCCTCGCGGGCGAATAGCCCGCTCGGGCTTCTTCGCCGCGACTACCGTCGCGCACCCCCCGGACGGGGTGGTTATCTGCATACGGTTGCAGGCGATTATTGCGGATACTCTCCGGGCAGGTTATGGTCTTTCCGTTCTGCCGAAGGTCGACTGTCCTGGAATCGAGATCGGTACGGGTTCGGGAATGCCGGCCATCATTCGATGTACCGCGAATCCAGTCCGGCGAGCAGGGCAATTTCATGTTGGCGCTTGTCGCCGGTGATGAAGGCGCCGGCGGCCGCGGCGATCGCCGCTGCGACGTGCAGGATATCCAGCGACCGCGCGAGTGTCCGCGCTCCGTAGAGCCGGGACAGTTCAAGCGATTCCCGGAAGATGGCTGGCCAATCCGATTCTACCCTGCGCAGCCTGCCGGCTATAATATCCGATTCCAAGGCATGCTCCGAGGCTGTCCGCTGTATGGGTGTGATCAGATTCCGCCCCTCCAGCGTGCGGAATGTGTTGAGAATCTCCAGTTCGTGCAGGCGGTTGATCTCCAGGTGCGGGTAGCGGCATAGCGTGCGCGCGGCTTCCACGGAGTTCCGCTCCCGCACGTAAAGCTTCACCAGTATGCCCGAGTCCGTGTACGGCTTCATCTTTCTCCGCGATCCGCATACAGGATGCCGCTCGCCGATTCCCGAAGGGGACCGTCGGGATACGCTTCTTCGAGCCGCACCTCGATGTCCGGCCAGGATTCCGCCTCCCGCTCCGCGACGAAAGGCACGATCCTGGCGATGATCCTGTGCCTGCGACGTACCTCCAGGGTTTCCCCTCCCTCCACAAGAGTCAGGTATTCCCCCAGATGGTGTTGCAGGTTGCGTGTATCTATCTGCCTCATGTTATACATTATGTAGTACGTAAGGACGTTTGTCAAACAATGCCCAAGGCGAGAGTTGTATGACATCCCGGAGTAGTTCAAATTTGAGACGCGTTGATTGACATGAACGATCACCTCTGCAATGGTTGAGGACGAAAAATAACCAGGAGCAAAAAATGCGGAAATCCCCCCTGTTCGGCCGTCTTTCTTTCATGGCGATGATCGCCTCCATCTCCCTGCTCTCGGCGTCGTGCGGTCTCATCTCCGGATTTTTGGGTCCGAAGGCGGATTCTGCAGCCCCACGGCTTCTCTCCCTTGCGGTTGCCGCTCCGGGCGGCATGCATATCGCCGCGGAAGTCGCGATCGACGAGGCCGCGCGTACAGCGCTTGTCGTACTGACGGAGCCTGCTGACCTTGCGTCCCTGGTCCTCATCCCCGACCTTCCGGATGGTGTCGGATTTTCCAGCGATTTCGGTACCGGAAAGGAACCCCTCGCGCCGTTTTTGCTGACCCTCTCCGGCTCTGGAGGTCAATCGGCGGTCTATACGGTCAGCTTTTCCTTCGCGGACGACGTTCCGCTCATCGCGGAAACGATAGGCAGAAATAAAACCGTACGACTTGAGGAGACGGACATCGGGCGTTTTTCTGCCGACGCGGCGCTCTGGTACGGTAACATGATGGTCGGCGGTCTGGACTTCGCATTCCTGAACGCCGGCGGAATCCGTGGCAATCTGGTCCAGGGACCCCTTGCCCGGTCCGTGGTTCAGATCGTGTATCCCTTCCCGAACAAGCTCACGGTCCTTGAGCTATCGGGAGCCGACGTGCTCCAGATGGCGCACCATGCCTCCAAGATGGCGGGGCAGGGGGGCTTCGGCGTGGCCTCCCGTGGTTATAGCTACACGGTAGTTTCTGCGGCGGACGGTTTCCTCTCCGCAGGCGATACGGTCCGGGTGGATGGCGAAGTCGTCAACCCGGCCGGCACGTACCGTGTCGCCGTGCCGGACTTCCTGGCGAATGACGACGAGTCCGTGGCCAATGACGGCTTTGCCATGCTGCGGAACAGGACCAAACTGGCTACTTCCGACGCTATCATTTCGGAGATCATCTACGCTTACGCCGCGTCCTTCCCCGCGGGAGCCGCTCCGGACGCCGGAGCCTCGCGGGTTTCCGTCGATGTATCCGCCAATTCCAAACGCTATGCCTATGTTCCTGCCGACGACCAAGGCAGTACATGGGGCGTCCTCAGCCTCGCTCGTTTCTTTTCCTTGCACGAATCCGCCCCGACAGGGTACGAATTCGAGATCCGGCTCGGTGCGGGCCTTATGGACCTCGTTGCCCTCGGCATCAGCCTGGACCTGCCGCCGTACGTCAAGTTGTCGGGGGGCTGGAGCGCCGAGACGGTGCAGGACGGGTCCACCATTCTGCTTACGGGCCTGAACGGAACGACCTGGCGCCGTGTGGAAATCAGGGGCTCAGAACCCCGCACGCTCTCCAATCTCGTCATTGACCTCGGCGGTCATACCCAGGAAGAAGCCGTACTCATCGAAGGTTATCCCGACCTTCCGGTGATCTCCTGCGATGAGGTTACATACATGGGACAGGTCGCCGACGTGAGCGGCGCGTGGCGATGGGCGCAGGCAGGGCACGTGATGGATCTCCTGCTTCCGGACGGTGACCTCGTCCGCTACGGATACGACGATGAAGGCACGGAAAATTCGCAGGTACGGGGAACCTGGCTCGTCAGGGACGGGGACCTGCTCGAGATGAGCATCCAGCAGGAAATGGATCCTGGAAAGGGCGAGTGGGTTGCGTACTCAGGCAAGGATTTCGTCCGCCGCTGGCGTTTCGCCCTCATCGACGGGATGCTGTATCGCGGCGCATTCACGCGGATAGGCGGGGGGGCCGGCTTCTCCGGAACCTTCGCGGACGTCCAGTCGATCGATGACGTATGGATGAAGCGGGTGCTGGAGATAGGTGCCGACGGGACGGTGACCTACTCGCTTTTCGCATCGACTGACCCGATGTATTGGCATTTCGGCGATTACGCGGATGGCGAGGGCAACTGGACAACCGACCCGGTCGCCGTCTTCACGGCGAGCGCGAGCGGGTTGCCCGTCACTCCTGAGTCCGGAACGCTGTACGATATTGTCCTCGCCAACATCGATATTCCGGATGTGGAGTCGGGAACCTGCTCGATCCTTATGTACGACACAAACCACATCGCAATCATGCCGGAGGGTATGATGAGGTAGGTTACTTTCGGGGAGGAGTCGTTTTCCGGACGCGGCATGGACGCCCGAGCCGGACAGCCCCTCCTCGTGCCTCCGGGCTCCTATCCAGCGCCCTCCCGGCGTGGTATTTTTTCAACATGGACAAGCTTGAAAACGCCCGGTATACGTGCAGGAACCAGGTGAACTGGAAGGCCGTTTCCATTCTGATCTTCGCGGTCTCTGTGCTGTGGGCGCTCGTCCTGTTCATTCCCCGGCCGGGCGATCCTGATAAGGATGGGTATTTTTTCCTGTTGCTTGCCGTCGGGTTGGGTATAGATCTCCTGATCTTGTACTCGGCGCTCCTGCGGCGCTGGGCCAAGACCTGGATCGTCGAAGGAGTCGTGCACAGCGATTTCTCGTCGCGCTTGCTGGTGCCCATTTCCGGAAAAATGGCCTTGGCCGATGTGCGGGAAGTTTGCTTCATCTTCAACGCGAGCCTATCCAGGAAAAAGATCGACAATCCGAGTTCGAAGGCCTTCAAGCGGATGAAGGAACGGTTGGCGGAGAAGATCGATTCGCTCGTCGCTTCCCGCCGGATATCGGAAAACGTCTCCTTGGATGACGACAAATACAGCTTCCCCGCGTATTGCGGTCGCTTGATTCTGAAGGGCAGCGGACCGGAATCCCTGCCCATCGATTTGAATGTGACTCTATTCCGGGCCAACCTGAAGGAAGTCAGGAAATTCCTTTCCCTCTTGCCAAAGGAAACAGAATACGGCTGGCGTTTTGGAAAGGTCTCCATCAGGACGAAAGGATCGATGTTTTAGCGCTTTTCAGAATTTTACAAGCGATGATCCTCAACCTACAATGAACAACAAAGATTGGAGGTATCGATGAACAGGATGCTTCGCTTGATGGCGGCGGTCGCGATCTTTTTCTCCGGTTCCGTTTTTTCGGTCTGGGCGCAAGCCTGGAAATTCGACCGGTTCGTGAATACCCCGTATCCCGCGCCGAATTCCCTCAGTTCGGGGGACATGGAAGTCGCCGATTTCAACGGCGACATGCTGGCCGATGCCGTCATTACAGGAACTTCCAAGGCCAAGGCCGCTGTCCTTGAGTATTCCCAAATCAAAACCGGTTTCGTTTCCGTGCCGGAATCGGGGCTTCCGGCCTTGGTCGCCGGTTCGTTGCTCACAAAAGCCGATTACGACGGCGACGGGGATCTTGACCTCGCGGTACTCGGGAAAACCGGACCGGAAAACGAATCGGCGATGATAAAGGTGTATTTCAACGACGGCAAGGGATTGTTCACGCTGGTTTCCGATCTCGGAAACCAGTTGCCGTCCGAAGATTTCGAGGATACCGCACCCTCATGGGCGACCTCGGACAAAAACGTCCACGGAGCCACAAATTTCAACGGATGGGGGCAGGGTCTTTTCGAATCGCCGGACCTCAACGGCGACGGCTTGCCGGATATCGTTTTCGCTGGCGCGAAGGGCATGGAAGGCGGGAAAGACATTTCCGGACAGATGATCCAACGCGATTTCGAGACCGGCGGCGTGTTCCTCAACAAGGGGAAGGGGCAGTTCGAGCTCGTGCGACAGGCCGCGCAGGATCCCGACTTTACCTTCGCGGGATTCCGCAAGGTGAACCGGGGAGCCGGCGCCTGCGCCGACTTCAACGGCGACGGCAAGGTCGATCTGGCCCTGTTCGGTCAGGCGAATCTCGGGCCTCTTGCGATCACCGGAATCGCGGAGTCCCAGCGTAATGGCTTGCCGGTGGCGGAGCTTTGGAAGGGAATAGGCGACGGTACCTTCACAGCCTTCCCGGATTCCAAACTTCCTCCGCTTATCGATGGCGCAGTGCAGGCGACGGACTACAACGGAGACGGCAAGATAGACCTTGTGTTCCTCGGCAATACCGGCTTCCCGAAAGATCCCTCGGGCGGACGATTGACGGAAGCCTGGCTCGGCAACGGAGACGGCACATTCGCCAAGGATGAGGCGCAAAAGCTAAAACCCCTCATGAGCGGCGGCATCGCCTGCGGCGATATCGACGGCGACGGAGACGCCGATCTTGTCCTGGCCGGAAATGACAATACCAGGTCCCTGTATGTCTACGAAAACGCGGACGGCGTTTTTACCCAAAAGAACCTGAACAAAGCCAAGGACGGTATCGGCGCCAATACTACGAACGGCATGGCCGATACCGACGCCATGCATCCTGCGGACCTTTTCCTCGTCGATATGGAAGGCGACGGCGATCTCGACCTGCTCCTTTCCGGTACGGGCGGCGTGGATCAATTCCTTGTTTTCAGGAACAAACTGAAATAGGGACGATGGGCGGCCGCCGGCGCTTGGAGGATTCGGATGTGGTGACGGTCCATGAAGTGACCAGGCTGATCGACATGACGGAAGCGGGCGATTACGACTCCTATCATGAATGGTCTCCGTCTTTCGATCAGCAAGCGAAGGCCGGCGTTCTGGATGGACTGATGGCGAATTGGGATACGACTGAGCCTGACGGGAAATATCTTATCCTTGGATTCGCCAGGAAGCTGAACCTGGAGTGGAGGGACAGCGCCAAGCCGATTGTGGATGTGCTGGTTCGCCATGCCCGTCTGCCGGAAGTAGCAGGCATGGTGCTGAAGGAATTCTTGATGTCGGGGCGTTTTTGCCGTCAGCTCCTGATTTCCATGAAAGAACAGAATTTTATGCAGGAGGAGTGGATTCGAAGAATCGGATCGCTCGCCGCGGAAAAAAAATTCGTCGAAAGCGAAAAGATACTGAAGGCGGGCAGGGTGTACGAAGGAATCGGGAAACTGCTTTCGGAATATTGAGCGGGAAACGTCCTCGGAATGTCCATGGATCATCGCATGGGGCATCCTGGGGATCGAATGGGAGAAGGGCTGGCGAGCCATGTAAAGCAATGCCTTTAATCGATTATCGATGTCTTCTGAACTAATACATTGCCAAATAAGTGAAGAAGGTCCAAACTGAGGAATGAATATTTCTGATGACCTCGATGACCTGAGCCTGGCCGTATACGGCTATCTTCAGGACTTCCGTCAGTATTCCGCCCTCACCGATGCCTTCGTGCGTCGCATGCTCGCCTCCGGCAAGAGCCAGGAAAGCGGGATCGGCCTTGCCGCGGCTGACCTGGAAGGGATCAACGACCATTCGCGGCGTATTTTCAACGAGACGGAAGCCGCCGCGGCTGCCGCCGCGAAAGCGAAGGGCAGCGCGGCGGAAGGCGGACGGGCTATGGGCGATATCCTGGAATCCTCAGGAGAAATGAACGCCGCCTTCGAGGCGATTTCAAAGACCTTCGATACCCTCCGCTCCGAAGCCAAGGCCGTACTTTCGCGGGTAGCGGACATCGTGGACATTTCGGAACTCACCAATCTGCTGGCGCTGAACGCGGCCATACAGGCTGCCCGGGCCGGCGAGCACGGAAAGGGCTTCGCCGTCGTCGCGAAGGAAGTGCGCAGTCTGGCCGAACGGACCAACGGAATAACCGCGGAGCTGTTGGCCAGACTGTCGGCGCTGGCCGCCGGCCTGGAATCCTCCACCGACCTGATGGGCAAATACCGGGGAGCCCAGGACCTCGTCGCCGCGAAGACCAGGGACGCGGCCGAAAAAATAAGCCGGAGCGCCGCGGCCATAGACGACGCCGCCTCCCGCCACGAGACGGTGGAACTGCTCTCCCGCGAACAGACCGCGGATTCCGGCCGGCTCTCGGATAGGCTGCGGGAGCTTGCCGCGAGCGCGGCCTTCGTGAACGCCAGCTCGTCCCATGCCACCGCCGGCCTGGAATCGGGTTCGGCTATCATGGAAGGCGCCCTGAATTTTGTCGGGAAGTCGCGAGCGTCCCGCCGGGGGGTAGACCGCGCCGCCGCCGGAACGATCGTAGTGGGGCACGACGTCTCGTATCCGCCTTGGGTTTATCTGGATCACGGCAAATCGGCCGGCCTGAGCATCGATTACATGAAGGATATCGCCCGCAGGGCAGCGCTGGACGTGGAATTCCGTGGCGACCTATGGGAAAATGTGCGGAAGGAGTTCGAAGCCGGAGGCGTGGACGCGGTATTGAACGCCGGATGGCCGAATCCGGCTTTCGGAAGGGATGCCGCGCTGCCGACCCGGACCTACGCGACTTTCCGCGCCTCCATCTTCGGCTTGAAATCGGGCGGCGGCAAACCGGGTAGGGCAACCTCCTGTTCCGACCTTGGAGGCCGGAAGATCGCCGTCCAGCGCGGCTCCTACGTAGATCAGCTGCTCGCCGGAACCGGCTGCGAATTCCTGTATATCGAAAACGACATTCAGGGGATGGTGGAGCTGCTCTGGGAAAGGGTGGACGGAGTGGCCACGGAGACGCGGGTGGGAGAGTACCTGTCCCGCCGTTTCTTCAGCGGTTCGGTAGTCGCGGTGGACGAATTCCCGGTGGCGATGGATGTCGTCATGCTGGTGCGCCCTTCGAACCCCGGGTTACGGGACACCCTGAACGCGGCGATCGAACGGAAGGGCATGGCGTAGGCGCTCCGCGGAAGCTTCCCGTCAGGCCGGCCATGCTCCCGCGCCAATCCTGAGCACCCGCGGTTCCTCGTCCGCAAGGTCAAGCACGGTGGAAAGAAGCCGCGGCCGTTCCTCTCCGGTATCCAGCACGAGTTCGAGTCCCTCGATCGCTTCCAGCTCCCATCCGCCTTCGAACAGCTCTTCTTCAGGAATGGTCGGGAGGCCGCCTTCCGCGATCTCCTCGGCGTCGGCCGCCCCGAATCCTTCCTCGCTTCCAGCCGCCATGGCCTTCTTGGCGGTGACGGAATACAGGGGGGAGCCGAGGGCGTTCACAAGGGCGCGCGGAACGGGATGGTCGGGAATGCGTACGCCGACCTCCTTCCTTCGGATGTCCAGGGCTTTCTCCGTGCCAAGGTGAGAACGGAGCACGAAGACGTAGGGGCCGGGAGTCAGCCGCTTCACCAAGCGGAAACGGGTGTTGTCGAGGGCGCAGTAATCGCCGATCTGGGCTATGGCGGAACAGAGGAGGGTGAAATGCCGCTCGTCGCGTTCGCCGGAGAGCCGTTTCAGTTTCCTGATTCCTTCCTTCGAAGCCAGCGAGCAGGCGACCGTCCAGCTTGTGTCAGTCGGAAAGGCGACGAGGCCGCCCTCCGACAGCAGACGCGAGGATCGGGCGAGGATCCGGTCATCGATGTTTTCCGCGACGATGTACTCGATCATTACGCGATTATATCCGAAACCTCGACGGTCGTACACGCGCACGTCGCAAACGTTACCGACGTCGTGGTATGATGGATCCGGAGGTACGCATGAGGAAGGTGTTGGCGGGAGTCTTCTCCGTTTTCGTGGTCATCCCCCTGTTGAGCGGAGCCTTGTTCCTGGCCGGCGTCCGTTCCTGGGTGCTGGATCCCGCGTTCTACAGCTCGGCGGCAGGCGACGAGCGCCTGTATGACGGATGGGAGGAAGGCGCATCCCGGTTCCTCGCGGCGGCCGAAGCCGACGATGGATTGGCCTTGGACGTCGTTGCCGCGCGGGCAGGCCTGTCGGCCGCCTTCACGTCCCGGGATCTCGCCGGTATCGCCTCCCGTTTCGCCGAGGAGGCCGTCAACGGCATACGAACCTCGACCGCGGGCAGCGTCGTGTCCCTGGACCTCCGCCCGATCAAAACCGAGCTGAACGCCGCAATCGACCCCTTCATACGCGCCTATGTAAAAGCCTACTCCGGTCCTGCGTCCCCTTCCTCCGGGAACGCGCGGGGCAAGCTCGCCGACCGCATCCGCGCCATTCCCGACGAAGTCCCCTTGGGCAGGACTCCTGCCGAGGCCGGGCAGGCGTTTCCCGTGTTCCTGCGCGGCAGGACCGTCGCGCAAGCCCTGGACCGCTCCGTCTTCGCGTTTCTCGCGGTCGCGTGTTTGGCCGCCTTCGCCGCTGCGATGGCCTCCTCCTCGCTTTGGATCGAACGGGCCAAGTGGTTCGGCGGACTTTTCGTGGCGCCTTCGGTCCTCCTCATCGCCTCCGGCGCGATCGCCTGGATCGGCGCCTCCGGCATTTCGGGGGCGGGAAGCGGCCTCATCGCCGAGCGCCTCGCCGCCCTCGTGGGCGAACTTTGGCGCTCGGCCGGTCCCGACGCCGTACGTATCGCCTCGGTCCTGGCGGAAGCCGTTCAACGCGTCGGTAAATCCTTCTTCCTGACGGGTCTGGCCGCCGCAGGCGTCTCGGCTATTTTCTCGGCGGCCCGCTTCGCCCAGTTGCCCGAGGACGATGAAAGGTCCTTGCCGGAGCTATAGATGGAAAACGGAACGTTCAGAGTCCTGAAACTCGTCGTTGCCTACGATGGGTCGAAATTCAACGGCTGGCAACGAGGGAACGGGCGAACCGTTCAGGGCACGCTCGAGCAGGCCTTGCTGGACTCCTTGGGAACCGCGTCCCGAGGGGCCGTCGTCCGCCGGAGGCCGACGGAAGGAGCCGGGGAAGAGGAAATCGGAGAACTCGCCGTCACGGGAGCCGGAAGGACGGACGCGGGCGTCCATGCCGCCGGCCAGGTCGCGAGCGTACGCGTTCCCCGTACGGTCGATCCGGCGCTCCTGCTGTCCGCCGTCAACGCCAGGCTTCCGGAAGACCTTTCGGTCCTCACCTGCGAGAGGGCCGACGACCGCTTCCACGCGCGCTACCGGGCTGTCGCCAAGACCTACCGCTACCGGGTGGTGGACGGCGCCGTCGGCGATCCCTTCCTCTCCCGCTGGTCCTGGCGAGTGCAGGAGCAACTGGACGACGAGGCGATGCGCCGCGCAGCGGCCGCCTTCATAGGGACTCTGGACTGCACGAGCCTCACCGCCGACAAGTCCAAGAAGGACAAGTCGCGGACAATCCATTCCGTGGAGCTCAGCCGCATCCCCTCTTCGTTCTCCGGGAGCAGAGCGGCGCTTCAGATCGATTTTCGGGGCGACGGTTTCCTCTGGAACCAGGTGCGGATCATGGCGGCCATCCTCGTGGAAGCGGGGAAGGGCGCGATGGATGCGGATGCGGTCCGGGCGCTGATCGCCGCGGGGGACCGATCGCTGGCTCCCGCTCCGGCGCCCGCGCGGGGCCTGTTCCTGCTCTCGGTGGAGTACGGGGACGGCGGAGGCTGATAACTCCGCTGGAGTTTTTCCCGTCGATGCGCTACTATCCGGCGTTCAAACAACCGAATCCTGTCCGATAGGAGCCTCCCATGTCCCGTGAACGGACTTTCCTTATGATGAAACCCGGGATACTACAACGCCGCCTTGTCGGCGAAGTGCTTTCCCGCATCGAGCGAAAGGGTCTGAAACTCATCGCATTGAAGCTCATGCGCATCGACGACGAACTCGTCCGCAAACATTACGCCGAGCACATCGGCAAAGCCTTCTATGAAAAACTGGCCGAGTACACCGTTTCGGGTCCCGTAGTCGCCATGGTCGCCGAGGGCGACGACGCGATCGCGGTGATGCGCCGGCTCATCGGCCCAACCGACGTCGCCGCTGCCCTGCCGGGAACTATCCGGGGCGACTTCGCCTTCCATACACGGCTCAATATTCTGCACGCCTCCGATTCGGCAACGAGCGCCGAAAGGGAAATACCCCTCTTTTTCAAGGCGGAAGAGATTCAGGATTGGACGGACGGAAATGAACGCTGGTTCTGAACTGCCCCGCTGGAACCTCGGTCCCGTCTATTCCTCCTTCGACGCGGCCGAGTATGCGCATGACAAGGCTCTGCTGGCCGAGCGTTCCGCCGCGCTCCTGTCGCTCTTGGCTTCTCCCTTCCCGGAGGACCCGGCGGAACTGGCCGCAGCTCTGGAGTCAGTGGTCGTCGTCCTGTGCGATGCCCTTGACATCTCGGAAAACCTGCAGGCCTATGCCCAGGCGGTCTATACCACCGATACCCGGGACGCGCGCGCCCTAGCCGAGATCAACGAGCTCGAGGAAGTCTCGCTGCCCCTGGGCAAGGCGATCGTGGTCTTCCGCCGGGTCCTCGGCGAGCGCGAGGCGCTGGTGCAGGCGCTCTCCTCCTGCTTTCCCGCACTCGAGCCCCACGCCTTCTTTCTCCTCGAGTCCTTGGATTATGCCCGCCGGCAGATGCCGACGGACTTGGAGGACCTGGCGAACGACTTGTCGCGTTCGGGAGGGGAGGCCTGGAGCCGTCTCCACGGCGCCCTTTCCTCGACAGCCTCGGCAGTCTGGGACGAGAAGACCGGCGAAAGGAAGACGGCGACAGCCCTGCGCAACCTCGCCTTCCATCCTGACCGCGCGCTGCGCGAGAAGGCTTATCGCGCCGAACTCGCGGCTTGGAAAGCGGTGGAGATCCCCATGGCCGCAGCCCTGAACGGAGTCAAGGGTTTCGGCTGGACGCTGGATTCGCGCCGGGGCTGGGATTCGGCGCTGGACAAGGCCGTCTTCCAGGCCCGCGTCAGCCGCGCCTCGCTGGACGCGATGCTCGGCGCGATGGAGGAGTCCCTGCCCCTGTTCCGCCGCTATCTGAAGGCGAAAGCCCGCCTCCTCGGCATCCCCGCCTGCGGCTTCTTCGATCTTTTCGCTCCGGCCGGCTCGGCCGACGCCTCATGGAGCTACTGCAGGGCGCGCGATTTCATCGTCGAACGCTTCTCCGGCTTCGATCCCGCTTTCGGCGCCTTCGCCCGCCGTGCCTTCGACGCGTCGTGGATAGACGCCGAGCCGCGCGAGGGCAAGGTGGGCGGCGCCTACTGCACCAGTTTCCCGGTCAAGGGCGATTCGCGCATCCTGTGCAACTTCGAGGGCTCCTTCTCGTCGGTCACCACCTTGGCCCACGAACTCGGCCATGCCTGGCATCATGAGACGATCAAGGACCTGGGCAGGACCCGCACGTCCTATCCGATGCCGCTCGCGGAGACCGCGAGCATTTTCTCGGAAACCATCGTGTTCGAGAGCGCCCTCTCCGATGCTCCTGCGCGGGAGAGGCTCGGCCTGATCGAAGGCAATGTCCAGGACGCCTGCCAGATCGTCGTCGACATCCTGTCGCGCTTCCGCTTCGAGCGGGCGCTCTTCGAGCGAAGGTCCAAGGCGGAACTCGCACCGGAGGAGCTGTGCGCGCTCATGGTCCAAGCCCAGCATTCGACCTACGGCGACGGCCTCGATCAGGAGCTCCTGCATCCCTGGATGTGGGCGGTCAAGGGACACTATTACAATCCCGGTCTGGCCTTCTACAATTTCCCCTATGCCTTCGGCCTGTTGTTTTCCCTCGGCCTGTATTCCAGGTACCGGTCGGAAGGGCCTTCCTTCGCCGGAACCTACCGCGACCTGCTGAGGGATACCGGCAGCATGTCGGCCGCCGAACTCGCGCGCAAGGCGGGCTTCGACATCGAGAACGCGGATTTCTGGCGCGGCGGCCTGGCCGTCGTCGCATCGCGCGCGGAAGAATTCGAGCGCCTGGTCGCTCAAAAGGAAGATAAATGAGCTCACGCATCGGAGTGATAGGAGCCGGAGCCTGGGGCACGGCCGTAGCCAAGGTGATCGCGGACAAGGGTAACGAAGTCGTCGTGTGGAGCCACGAAAAGGAAACGGCGGAGGAGATCAACCTCCGGCACTCAAACGAACGCTACCTGCCGGGGGTGAGCCTTCCGGCCTCGCTCTCCTCCGTGACCGATCCGGTCCAGGCCGCCGACGGCATGGAGTTCCTCATCCTCGCGACCCCCTCCCTTTTCCTGCTGGATTCCCTCAAACGCATCCTCCACGTTTCCTCGATCCGTGAAGGGGAAACTGCCATCGGCGTCATCACCAAGGGTTTCATTCCGACCGCGAAGGGGCCCAGGCTCATCCTGGAAACCCTTGAGGACTACCTGCCCGGTTTCTACCGCCAGTCCCTCGTCTACATCGCCGGCCCCAGCCACGCCGAAGAAGTCTCCCGCGGCCTCATCACGGGCCTGATCGCCGCGAGCGAGAGCGCCAAGAATTCCTTCCGCTTCCGCGATCTCATGAAGACCGGACGCCTTTTGGTATTCTCCTCGCTGGACGTTCGCGGGGTGCAGGTGGCCGCCGCGGCCAAGAACGTGATCGCCATCGCCTTCGGCATGCTGGACGCTCTGAAGACGAGCGCCGCCGACAAGGGCATGGATGCGATTTTCGGCGACGGCACCGAATCCCTGCTCCTGGCCGCAGGCTTGAACGAGATCCAGATCCTCGGCCGGGCGATGGGCGCGACCCATCCGGAAACCTTCACCTCCATCTCGGGCGTCGGCGACCTGGACGTGACCTGCCGCTCGGTCTTCGGCCGCAACCGCCGCTTCGGCCGTGAAATCATAGAAAAGGACATCCTCACCGGGTTTTCGAGCCTGGACGACCTCATCGCCAACATCGGCAAGATCGGTTACCTGCCGGAAGGCGTCGTTGCCGCCAAGTACGTGAAAGCCCTCGCCGAGGAGCACAAACTCAGGATGCCCATCTCCGTCGGCCTGTTCCGCATCCTCAATCGGGAAATCAGCCCCGTCGATTTCCTTCACGCCTTCGTGAAGGATTTGGAGTAGCACGATGTTTGAGAAACTGACCGAGAAATTTTCCGACGCCCTGCGGGCCCTGTCGGGCAAGGCGTCCATCACCGAGAAGAACATCGACGACGCCGTGGAGGCGATCAAACTGGCCCTGCTGGAAGCGGACGTAAACCTCAGGGTGGTGCGCCGTTTCGTCAATTCGACGATCGAAGAGGCGAAAGGCGAAAAGGTCCTGCGCTCCGTGGATCCCGGCCAGCAGTTCGTCAAGATAGTCCACGACAAGCTCGTTTCCTTCCTCGGCGACGCAAAGCAGGACCTGGTTCTCCGCGGACCGGACGTGATCTCCACCGTGCTTATGCTCGGCTTGCAGGGTTCGGGAAAGACGACGACGTCCGCCAAGTTGGCTTCTCGCCTGAAGAAGCAGGGCCGCAGGCCCCTGCTCGTGGCCTGCGACCTCGTGCGGCCCGCCGCCGTGGAACAATTGTCCATCCTGGGCGAGAGGATCGGCGTGCCGGTCTACAAGGAAGAGGGCGCCAAGGACCCGGCCAAGGTCGTCAAGGGCGCCTTCGACTGGGCGCGCAGGAACTCCGTCGATACGGTGATCGTGGACACGACGGGCCGCCTGCAGATAGACGAAGCCATGATGGCCGAACTCGTCCGCGTGCGCGATGCCGCCAAGCCCGACGAACTCCTGCTCGTCGCCGACTCCATGACCGGCCAGTCGGCCGTGGACATCGCCAAAGCTTTCGACGAGCAGATCGGCCTTACCGGCGTCATCCTCACCAAGTTCGATTCGGACGCCCGCGGCGGCGCGGCCCTTTCGCTCAAGACGATCACCGGCAAGCCGCTGAAGTTCGTCGGTGTCGGCGAAAAAATCGAGGATCTGGAACCCTTCCATCCCGAACGCATGGCAGGACGCATCCTGGGCATGGGCGACGTGGTCTCCCTCGTTGAGAAAGCCCAGGAGGTCGTGGACCAGAAGACGGCCGAGGAGAACCAGCGCAGGATAGAGAAGGACGGCTTCACTCTCCAGGATTGGCTCGACCAGCTGCGCAGCGTCAAGAAGATGGGTTCCATCAAGTCCATGCTCGAAATGCTTCCCGGCATGGCGGGGCAGGTGAGCGAGCAGGACATAGATAAAGCGGACTTGAAATCGCAGGAAGCCATACTCTCTTCCATGACCCGGAAGGAGCGCTTTAATTACCTGATCATCGGGCCCTCCCGCCGCGGGCGCATCGCGAAAGGGTCGGGGACCTCGGTGGGCGAAGTCGCGCGGTTACTGAAGAAGTTCGAGAAGACGCGTCTGATGATGAAGAAGATGTCCAAGCTGGGCAGGAACCCCAAAGCCGCCGAGGCGATGATGGCCCGGATGGGCGGCGGGCGTTGACTAAAGGGCTGATTTCGGTTAAATATGTCGCTTGCGACCCTTGCGCATCCATCGGATGGCGCAGGGACCATTTTAAGTAGCAGATCGGACTCCCCCTTGCGGGGAGAACGCCAGGAGGATACGAGTGAGCGCCAGAATCAGGCTCAAGAGGTTCGGAACGAAGAAGCGCCCCTATTACCGCATCGTTGCCATCGATTCCCGCGCTCCGCGCGACGGCAAGACCCTTGAGGATCTCGGGATCTACCATCCGATCGAGAAGGAAGGAAGCCAGATTTCCTTCGACGCCGACAAGGTCCGCGTATGGATCGACAACGGCGCGACAGTGACGGATACCGTCCGCAAGCTGCTCAACAAGAAAAACTTTTCCCTTTAATCCTCAAACCGGCCTTCATCGGCCGGGCGCTCTCCTTGGAGGACTGGAATGGAAAAAGACCTGATCGAATATATCGCGAAGTCCCTTGTCGATGATCCGTCCGCGGTTTCGGTGAACGTCGTGGAGACCGATTCCGCCACGATTCTTGAATTGCGGGTCGCCACCGAAGACATCGGCAAGGTGATCGGCAAGCAGGGCCGGATAGCCAAAGCCATCCGTACCGTCCTCGCGGCCGCTTCCGTCAAGTCGGGCAAGCGCGCCGTCCTCGAAATCCTGGACTGAGGCGCGGAGCTCCGTGCTTGAACAGTTCGTTGCGGGCGGCATCGGCGCGCCCTTCGGCGTGAAGGGGCACTGCAAGGTCAAGGTCTTCTCCGGAGATATCCGCAAGCTTGAAGCCCTTTCTTCCGTCCTTCTCCGTAAGGACGGGGCGGAGCGCAAGTACGCGGTGGAGGAGACGGGCGGGGCCTCTTCGTCCTTCTTCATGAAGTTCAAAGGCGTCGATTCCCCCGAGGCCGCCAAGTTGTTGACCGGCTGGGAAATCATCGTAGATCGCGCGGACGCGGCTCCGCTCGGGGCGGACGAGTACTACATCGCCGATCTGAGGGGCGTCGAGGTATTCCTGCTGGGCAAAAAGGTCGGAGATATCGTCGACGTGCTCGAAGGCGGCGGAGGCCAACTCGTCGAGATCGCGCTATCCGGCGGCGAGCGCAGGCTCGTGCCTTTCAGGAGCGAATTCTTCGGCAAAGTCGACACGGCCGAGCGCAAGGCGGAATTGCTCGAGGAATGGATCCTGGAGTGAAATTCACGGTCCTCTCCCTCTTTCCCGAGATCGTCGACGCGTACAGCGCAAGTTCCATCATGGCCAAGGCAGTAGCCCGGGGCGCGGTGACTTACCGTTCGGTCAACATCCGGGATTTCGCGACGGACAAGCACCATAAGTGCGACGACGCCCCTTACGGAGGCGGAGCCGGCATGCTGATGCTGGGGGAGCCGCTCGGAAGGGCGCTTGAAGCGGTCGGCGCCGTGCCGAAGGATGCGGTCGCTCAAGCGTCCGCGGAAACTTCCGCGGACGTTCAGCGCGCCCGGGTCGTGTACCTCTCGCCCGCCGGCAGGATCTTCGACCAGGCCCTCGCGCGGGAATTTTCCCGGGAACGCGAGCTGATCCTCATTTGCGGCCGATACGAGGGGATAGACCAGCGCATCATCGACGCCTGGGTGGACGACGAGGTGTCGATCGGAGACTACGTTCTGTCGTCAGGAGAGGTCGCCGCCCTGGCCGTCATCGATGCCACGTACCGGCTGGTGGACGGCGTGATCACCGCGGAATCCCTGGACGAAGAGAGCTTTTCGGACGGGCTCCTGGAGTATCCCCAGTATACACGGCCGGAAGTTTATGGTACGCTTCGGGTCCCGGAGGTCTTGCTTTCGGGACACCACGAGCAGATACGGCAGTGGCGTTTGTGCAAGAGGGTGGAGAAAACCCTCCGTCTTCGTCCGGACTTGATCCGGCGCGGGCTGGAAGCGCGGACGTTCAATGCCGAGACGATCGCTCTTATAAACGAATTTGAAAGTCCGTCGGATTGATCGGCGGGGTTCGAGGGGGAAGGGAATGAACTTGATCAGGGCTATCGAAGAGACCCAGAAGAAGGCCGAGGTCGACATATACAAGGTCGGAGACTCGGTGAAGGTGCACTTCAAGATCGTTGAAGGCAAAACCGAGCGTATCCAGGTCTATGAGGGCTTGGTCATCTCCATGAAGAATTCCGGAATCGGCCATTCGTTCACCGTTCGCAAAAACTCGTACGGAGTGGGCGTCGAGCGTATCTTCCCGACTCATTCGCCCCGCATCGTCAAGGTCGAAGTCATGCGCCCCGGCAAGGTCCGCCGCGCGAAGCTCTACTACATCCGCGGCAAGGTTGGAAAAGCCGCCAAGATCAAGGAGCTTATCCGCAAGAAGGACTTCACGGTCAAAGCCGCCGTAGCCTCTCCCGCCGCCGTCGCGGAGACCGCCCAGGTTTGATGAAAGGACCGGGTCCGGCGTCGGCGGAGCCTTCCGTCCCTCCGCATCCGGCCAAGACGTCGCGTCCGCGGACTGTTTCCGGCGCCGTCGCTTCGTCCGCCGATCCTGCCGTACCGCTCAAGAAAACCGGAAAGTCCCCGAGGGACGTTTCCGGTTTTTCTTTTGTCCGGAAGGTCGTCCGGACCGAGGACGTCCGGGCGAAAAGCGCCGCGACCCCCGCCGCGACTCCCGCCGCTCGCCTCGCCGTACCTCTCGCCGTACCCCTCTCCGTACCGCTCGCCGCCACCCTCGGCCTTCCGCCCGACGCCCTCTCGGAGGCGCTTCTCCGTTTCGTCCGCGCCTTTTCCCTGCCGCTGGACGTGGACCGCCTCCTCCGCTTTCGCCGTTCGTTCCCTGGCCTGCGATCCCGTCCCGAAGCGCTCGCCCTCGCGGCCGTCACGGCTTGGGATAAGGGCATCTTGCTGTCTCCGAGCGCGCTGGATGAGGTCGCCGGCCTGATGGCCGCCGATGACGAGTCGAGCCGAGGAAAGGGGGAGGAGGAAGAGCCGGAGCGACGGAATCCGCGCCATGCGGGAGCCGGAAGCGTGCCGGAACTCCGCGGCGTCTTCGAATCGTCACTCGCCGCGGGTGATGCCCTCTCGGCGTTCAACGCCCTGCCGGGCAGGAATGGCGCCCGCTGGCTGATCTTCCCCTTTTCGGCCGCCTCGGGTGCGTCCGAATTCAAAGCAGTCGCGCGCGTTTTGTTGTATACTGATGAATCGACCGTGAAAACGCGGATGGATCGTTTCGCCTTGGACGTTTCGTCGCGCGACCGGCGCTGGCTGATATTTTCCCGGGGACCTCTCGTTGACGGCTCGACGGTGTTCGTTTCGGCCGATCCGCCTCTCGGTTGCGAAGCGCCGAGGATCGCCGGGGTCTTGGAGCGCGCTTTCGCGGCGTTCGGTTCGCGGATTTCGGCCTCCTCTGAGGTCCCTGCCGCGGCGTTCGGCGAATGGGAAGACGGGGAATACGTCCGGGTCGACGAGGAAGCGTGAATGGAGCGCAAGATCGCTGCCGCGGTTTCCTACGATCGGAGCGATAGCGCGCCCCGGTTGCTCGCCAAGGGCAGGGGCCGGGAGGCGGAACGCCTCGTTACCCTCGCGCGCGATGCCGGGGTTGAGATAGTCGAAGACGCGGCTCTCGCGTTTTTTCTGGATGCCGCGGAAGTCGGGACCTTGGTTCCCGAGTCCTGCTGGCAAGCCCTCGCGATCGCTCTTTCGTTCGTGATGTCGGAGACCGATACTGTGATTAGGGATGAGCAATGAAAAAGATCGCTATTGAAACGTTGCGGGCAGGACAGGCATTCACGCAGCCGGTGTACATCGAAGGGAACAATCTTCTGGTCCCTGCGGGCATCGCCGTACGCAAGAAGGATATCGAACGTCTCAGGGCCTGGGGCGTCCAGACGGTCTTCACCGACGGCGAGGCGGTTTCCGACGCGGGCGCCCAGAAGCCGGCCAAGGCGGGAGCCGTAAAAAGCTCCGCCGAAGGCGGTTCCGGAGAGCCGGACGCCGTAAAAGTCAGTTCCCACATACTCACCCTTCCCGCCGTCCACGAGAATAAGAGCGTTTACCGCGCCTACACCGATCTCATCGATCGCCTCAACACGGTTTTCGGCCAGGTTTCTTCCGGCGTTTCGGTGGAAGCCAGATCCATCGACGCGATCGTCGGTCGCCTGTTGCAGGCGGTCCGGGAGAGCCGGGTTCAGGTCATCGGTTTCATCCTCGGCGGGGCGGTCGCAGGCACCGAGCTCGCCAAAAGTTCCGTGAACGCGGCGATCCTCGCCACCCTCATCGCCATTGAGATGAAGATGCCGAACCACAGGATCCTGCATATCGCCACCGGCGCCCTGCTGCACGACGTCGGCATGCTCAAGTTACCGAAGGAAATACTCAACAAGCAGGGAGGCCTCACGGAAGTCGAGGCCCAACGCATGAAAGCCCATCCCCTGTACGCCTACAAGATCGTCTGCAAGGAACTGCTGTATTCCGAAGACGTGGGAATCGTCGCGCTCCAGCATCACGAACGCTGGGATGGGGACGGCTACCCGCGCCGCATCGCGGGCGAAGCGATCGATATCAGCGCGCGCATCGTCAGCGTCGCCGACGCTTTCGAGGCCATGGTGAGCGAAAAGTCCTATCGCAATTCGATGATCGGCTACCAGGCGATGAAGAACCTGCTCTCCGACAATTCCCGTCGATTCGATCCGGATGTTCTGAAGGCTTTCATAAGGACCATGGGCATCTATCCCATCGGATCGATCGTGCTGCTGAACAACGGTTCCATCGCGCGGGTCACCGAGGTCCACGGTGAAGCGCCTCTGCGTCCGCTGATCCGTATCCTGATAGACGATTTCGGGAAGGCCTATGAGCAGGACGAGGGCGAGACCGTCGACCTGCTCTCCGAGAAGAGCATCTTCATCGCGCGCGCCGTCGATCCCAAGGATTATGCGGGCACTACGTGAACCGCTCCGCGCTCGGCAGGGAAGGGGAGGAAATCGCGGCGCGGAGCCTGACCGAGGCGGGGCTCCGCGTGGTCGTCCGTAATTTCCGTGCCGGACGGGGCGAAATCGACATCGTCGCCGTGGACGGGGATACCCTGGTCTTCGTAGAAGTCAAATCGTGGTCCGCCTTCGGTTTCGCGGATCTGGAGTTTTCCCTCAACGCGGGGAAGATACGGCGAATAGTAGAAACGGCTAAGATTTTCCTCGCGCGCAATCGAGAATATAACAACATGGCCGTACGCTTCGACCTCGTATTCGTCGAGGGCGGACGGTTCGTACGGCATCTTGCATCGGCGTTTACGGAGCGTGTATGATAGAGGGAATCGGGAAGGATCGAAATTCCCGAAGCATCGAGGAACTCAAGCGGCTGATAAACGATAAGGACTACCTGTCCGACGCCATCGGTCGTATAGCCCAAGTGCTGAGCGATGAGCTTCTCTGTGCGAAAATTCCAGGAGCGCCGCATGAACGAGACCGAGAAACCCCGCAACGATCGAAGACGGTCATCCAGACGACGCGGGGGTCGTTCCGGCAAGGGTAAGGACGAAAGCCTGCGCGGCGCGGTCGGCAAATCCGAAAATTCCGGAAGGACCGATGGCTCGGGTCGGGCCGAAGCCGTTTCCCGTCCGAGCATCGCCGATCGCCTTTCACCGCCACCGGCCGAAAAGGGGCGTCCGGCATCCGGCCGAAGATCCAACCGCCGCAAGGGGAACGCGGAAGCCGACAGGCAGGTTCCGGCCGAACGCGGCCGCGGCGCGGGCGGAAATCAGCGCAACGTCCCCCGAACCTCATCCGCGGTTCTCGACTCAGAATCGCTGACCGCCGAGGAAGCCGCCAAACGGAAGGCCATCCTGCGGGACAGGCCGCGCTGGAATCCTCCCCGCCTGCAGCCTTCCTCCCTTCCCAAACCCTCCTGTCCGCGTTGCGGAAAGACCATAGAAGACCTCCCTTCAGCCGTGAACGATTCGGAAACGGGATCTCCCATGCATTTTGATTGCGCGGTCGAAAGGCTCACTGAGTCCGAACGCCTTTCGGAAGGCGACCGGATAGCGTACATCGGCGGCGGGCGTTTCGCCGTCGTCCACTTCGACGATCCCCAGGACTCCAAGACCTTCCGGATCAAGAAAACCATCGTCTGGGAAGTGAAGGAAAAACGCGCTGAATGGAGGAAGGAAGTTGCCGACCAGTATTCCTCCACCTGACAGCCCCATGCGGATCAGTGATAGATGAAAGAGGTTGACGACTTCCTGACCAATCCTCGCTTGCTTCAACACTATTCCCTTCTGAAAGAGCTGGGCGTGTTCGAGTATGCGGATTCCCTGCGCAGGGAGACGCGCGATTACGAAGCCCTGCTTGCGGGCGCCGCCGCGATTTTCAAGCGCACCGCGATCGACGACCTCCTTGAAACGACGGTGAAATGCATCTCGGACAAGCTCCTCCCCTCCTTTCTGGTCTTCCTGTGGAGGACGCATACCGGACGTGAGGACATAGTCGTCAAGGGCTACCGCAATTTCAAGGAAACCGACGTTTCCCTGCCGCTCTGGAGCATCGCCCCCTTCGACGAATTCTTCCGCAAATATCCGACTCCCATCAGCTACGAGCTGTTCGAGTACCAGTTCGACGATCCGGCGCTGACGCAGCCGTTCTTGGAGCTCCGCCCCGAGATCGTGGTCCCCGTTATCGGCCCGTCGGGACTGTACGGCATGATCCTGGTCGGATCGAAGGTCCTGGAGGATCAGTACACGCCCCGGGAGCTAGCCTTTCTGGACAAGCTCATGGCCTTCGCCTCCATCGCGATCCAGAACCACCTGCATTACGAGCATTCGGTGCGCGACCAGAAGACGGGCTTGTTCAACCACGGTTATTTTATGGTGAGGCTCCATGAGGAGATCGCCCGCGCCAAGCGAGGCGGCCTGCCGTTCTCGGTGATCGTGCTGGACGTGGACAAGTTCAAAACCTTCAATGACGGGTTCGGCCATATGGCGGGCGACCGCGTGCTGGAAAAAATAGCCGAATCGCTCCGGTCCAAGGTCCGGGACGGCGACGTGCTCGCACGCTTCGGGGGGGAGGAATTCACCGTGCTCCTTCCGGAAAGCGATCGCGAACAGGCGTGGAATGTCTCGGAACGCCTTCGCATCGCCGTGGCGGAGACCGAGGTCCCATGGGATACCCCGTTGCCGAGGGTCACGATCAGCTCGGGAGTCGCTACTTTCAATAACGCGATTCCGGTGGAAGGGGCCGAACTCCTGCGCCGTGCGGATGATGCCCTGTACGGATCCAAGGAGCGCGGACGGAACCGAACCACGATATGGGGCGCCGGTCTGCTGTTCCGCACCAAGCATTTTATTGGGGAGTTTTAGGCTCTACGCCAGCTTCCAGCGCAACCTCCGCGATCCTCCGCGTCAGGTCCTCGACGAAGGCGCCTAGATCGCTTATTTCAGCCTTCGGAATCCGGAAGCCCACCGCGCCGGGATGCCCTCCGCCGTTGTTGAAAGAGAACCGCGCGAGAAGGTCGCGCAGGTCCACCCCGTCGAAAGACCTGCTCCGGCGGAGCCTGAATTGCACGAGGTCGGATGCTTCAGGGGAATCGCCGTATGCGACGAGGCTCATATGTCCATTCCGCTCGGCCAGATCGTCGGCGACCGCCTTGACCATCGAGATGAATGATTCCTGCCCGAATTCGTTCCGGATGGCATCCGCCTCCGCCTGGTCAAGCACCACGCAATCAAGAAAGGGACGCTGTTCGACCCGGACCGCGATGCGTTCGTAGCACCGGTCGTCCGCGCTGGACATTTTGCCTATGGCCGTGAAAACCTCTTCCTTGGACGAGAAGTTGGACGAGCCGCCTCGGGTCTTCTGCGAGAGCATCCGGTCGAAGAGCGAGCTGAACCACTCATACAGCCATCGTTCCCGCCTCGTCTTCAGGTACTTGCCCATCTTGGAATCGCCTATGATACCGGTGAGTATCGCCAGGACGAGATTCCGGGTGAAGAGTTCCGAGATACCGTAGCGTTCCATCATATCCTTGCGGCTCTCGATCTTGTACGCCAGGTAACCGACGAGCTCGCATGCGGACGACGCGTTGGCCACCAGCCGGTAGTCATCCTCGGCGAAGTATTCGGCGTCAGCTTCCAGGTGGTGGTCCACCTCCATCCTGAGCACGGCCGGGCTGTAGGCTATCGCGCGGACCGCCTCGTCGATGTCCAGCATCGAAGGCTTGGGGGTATCGAAGGCGACGACGGCGGACCACTGTCCTTCGGGGAGGTTTCCGTCCTCCACGACCTGGACGTTATTGAACGCGCAGATCGAGAGGAGATAGGAAAACGCGGGAGGCACCTTGGACCGGAGGAAGATGGTCGCCTTCTTGTCCAGCTTACTCGCCAGCAGCCCGAAGGAGACCAGCGAGGCCAGGCAATCTTCGTCGGGGTTGACGTGGCCGATCAGAAGAAACCCGTCGCGCTCGTCGAGGGCCCGGACGAAACGGTCGATGATCCGGTTCCGTTCGCCGATCGTCGGGATGTCGCGTTTCCGCCAGGAACGGGAACCGGTCTCTCCTGCGATCTGGACGCGGTTCCTCCCCCCCTCCTTGGCCGCGTACAGGGCCTTGTCCGCGGCGGCGGCAAGATCCTTGGCCGTGGACGCGTGCGCCGGGAAGGATGCGAGCCCGATGCTGCAGGCGAGCCGTACTCGCTCGTAGCCTTCGATTCTCATCGCGGAGATCGCCTTCCGGAGCTTGTCCGTGATCATGAAGGCGTCATCGGCGTTGGAAGAGGGCAGCAGGAACACGAACTCGTCGCCGCCGTAGCGGACGATGATGTCGTTTTCCCGGAACACCTTTTTCATCGTACCTGCGATTTCCACGACCACCCGGTCGCCGAAGGCGATTCCGTATTCCTTGTTCAGATTGCCGAAACGGTCCAGGTCGAACATCGCGTAGGAGAAGCTTTTCCCTTCCACCTGTGACCGGCTGAACAGAGCTTCAAAGGACTCGTCATGGAAGCGGCGGTTGAATACGCCGGTCGCCTCGTCGGTGACGGCGCGCTTTCGGGCCGCCTCGCCCCACTGCACCAGTTGTGAAAGAAAGCCGTTCGTGCGTTGCAGGCGTTCCGCGGTGATGCGGATCATGCGGCGGAGCACCTTGACGGCGATGGAGGGACGTTCCTTCCGAAGGGCCTCGAAATCCCCCGAATCCAGGCTCAGGAATTCGCCGTCCTCGATCAGGCGGCAGGAGGCGGACCTTACCGCCCGTTCCACCAGGGACATTTCCCCGAAGAAGCTCCCCGCGCCTATTTCCGACAGCTTCAGCTCCCCGCCGTCCTTGAGCGCGACGGTGACGGCTACGGTTCCACTGATCACCACGTACAGCTCGTCGCCCGAGTCTCCTTCAGCGAAAAGCAGATCCCCCGATTTTCCCAGGTGGCGATTCATCCTATCCGCGACCGCCTTCAGTTCGGCGGCGTCCAGGTCGCCGAAGATGCCGATCCGGGAAAGTATGGCCGCGGTTCCGTCGTCATTCGCCCGCGGGGCGGTCTTCGGTTTGCGCATCATTTGTCCTCCGGAAAAAGGAGGACATTCCCTCCGCGCCCGCGCCCGACGAGCGGCAATTCATGGACGAGGGCGATGAGGGCCGACGGATCGGCGGAATCCTCGGGGTAGGTTCCCGCCCCGACGCTGACGCGGAGCCGCACGCCCGGGACGCCGACGACGGCGTCAAGGTTGACCGCTCCCATGAGCTCCATCACCCGACGGCCTTCCGCGCGGGTAGCCGCTTTGTCCTTGCCGGGCAGCACGACCGCGAGTTCGTTGCCGAGGTAGCGCACGCTCGGCGCTTCCTCGCCATAGGCTTTCTTCAGTTCGGCGGCGGCCGCCTGGAGGGCCCCGTCGCCGGCCTCGTGTCCGTAGGTATCGTTGATTTCCTTGAAGTTGTCCGGCTTGAACATGAGCAGGCCGACGCTCGCTCCCGGCGCCGAGCAATACTCGGGGAAGCGTTCCTCGAGGAAGGCCTTGTTGTACAGTCCGGTGAGCTTGTCCCCGTAGGCTTGTCTGCGGAGTTCCTGAACCCAGGGCGAATTTTCCTTGACCAGCGCGTTGGAGCGTCGTATGCGTCCCGCAAGGGTGGTCATGAACGAGTGTAGCATGCGGGACGCCTCTTCCGGTCGCTGCTCCAGGAAAGTCGCAAGCTCAAGGCCCCGCCGCGGAAAGCGCGCGAGGGCCGAGTCCTCCATGGCCGATGCCGAGGCGGCGCGGGGAACGGAATTCATGAGTTCCATCTCCCCGAAGCTGTCGCCGGCGAGCAGTTCGGCGATGATGGACGGACCCTTGCCCTCTTCAGCGCGTTCGATCGCGATCCTGCCGCCGGCCACGACGTACATCGCGTCGGTCGCCGCTCCTTCCTCGAAGATCCGCGCGCCTTTCCCGAACGGGATGATTTCGCTCGCGTCCGCCAGCGCATGGAGGGCCTTCTCCTCCAGCGATGAGAAGATCTCGGCGGATCGAAGCGTCGCGATCGTATCATCGCTCATGGGGCCCTCCCGATGGTTCGCCTTTTCTCTTTGCTACGGCTACGATTGTAGCCGCGCCGCGACGGAGCCGCAAGAGCGCTTGCGCCGCTGACAGTGCACTCCTATACTCTCGTCGGAGGCTCCCATGACCGCTCCCGTACCCCCCCTCGTTCCCGCGCCCCGCTCGTACTCGGAAACCGGCGCTCCCTTCTTCGCCGCCGTCATCAGCGCGTCGGCCGACATCCGCTTCCTTCCGGCCCTGCGCTCTTTCCTGTCGGACGCGGCCGCCTTCTTCGGGGAATCGGTCCTGTCTCCCGGGAGCGCGGCGGAAGAATACGCCCACGCAGAGAAGTACCGCGACGAGGGCTCCGAACTCTGGGGCGGCAACTTCCGGCGGGAGTCCGCGCCGGTCCTATCCTTCGCCTTCCGCCATGATCCCTCGCTCGGCGAAGGCGAGTACCGCCTGGACTTTTCGCCCTCCGGCATCCTCGCGGAAGCCTCCGATGAGGACGGCGCCTTCGCCGCGCGCGCGACGGCGCTCCAGCTCCTGCTGCTTCGCTGGGACGGATGGCGCTTCGAGCTTCCTTCCTGCCGGATCGTCGACGCGCCTGCGTTCTCCTGGCGCGGCCTGATGATCGACAGCGCGCGCCATTTCGTGTCCATCCCCTCCCTCCGGCGTATCGTGACGCTCGCGGCCCTGTACAAGCTGGACCGCCTGCACTTGCACCTTTCCGACGACCAAGGCTGGCGGATGGAACTGCTGAATTCGCCGCGCGCGACGGAAGCCGGCTCTTCCCGGTCAGGCGGCGATCCCAACAGGAACGGCTTCTACACCCAGACCGAAGTGCGCGAACTTGTGGCGTTCGCCGCCGACCGCGGCGTCGCCGTGGTGCCCGAGCTGGACATGCCCGGCCATGTGGAGGCGGTACTCGCGGGGGATCCTGACCTGGGCTGCTCTTCCGGACCCTTCGGCGTCAGGACGGCCTGGGGCGTGTCGGACGATGTGCTGTGCATCGGCAATCCACGATCCCTGGAGTTCGCCAAGGCTGCCTGGGACGAGGTTTGCTCGCTCTTCCCGGCCCCTTGGGTCCACATCGGGGGCGACGAATGCCCGACCGCCCGCTGGGAAGCCTGTCCGCGGTGCGCGGCCTTCAAAAAAGAGCGGGGTTACAGGGAATGGATCGACCTCCACGGCCACTTCGTCGCGGAGATCGCGGATCATCTGGCCGCCAAGGGAAAGACCGTCTTCGGCTGGGACGAGGTGCTGGATTCCGACCAACCCAACCGCGCGGGGGTGATCCATTGGCGGCAGTGGCTTGAAGACCGCGGGAGCGTTGCCCTGGCCGGCGGCCGCGACCTCATCCGCTCGCCCTTCTTTCCGTATTACCTGGATTTCGTGCAGGCCGAGGATCGCGCTTCCGCGCCCGGCTTGGCCTATAAAACGCCGCGCGCGGCCACCCTCCGGGCGGTCCACGACTTCGATCCTCTGCAGGGCCTCCCTCCCGACGCGGCGGCGGGAGGTCCGGGCCGCGGCCGGCTGCTGGGTATCCAAGCCAACGCCTGGTCTGAATTCATGCGGGATCCCCGGCGGATGGAGTACATGCTCTTCCCGCGCCTGCTCGCGATCGCGGAGACCGCCTGGCTGGGATCGGGGCGGCCCGGCTGGGATGATTTCCGCGCGCGCCTGGACGGTCCGCGCGGCGGGCAGCGGCGTCTGCTGGACCTGCTCGGCGTGAATTACTGTCCGCTCGAATTTTCCGCCCGCCTTGAGTTTCCGGGCCGCGTCGCGCTATAATCCCCGCGGCCGCCTCGCGGCTGAATTTTCCCGGACAGGATGTACCGATATGAACGCGGCTCTCGAAACCCTCAAGGAACGCGGATTCTTCCAGCAATGCACCGACGCGGAAGGACTCTCCAAGGCGATGGACGAGGGAAGCGTTACGTTCTACGAAGGCTGCGATCCTACCGGTCCTTCGCTCCACATCGGGCACATGGTCCCCTATTTCGCGATGCGCCACCTCCAGTCGTCGGGTCATCGCGGCATCGTGCTGATGGGCGGCGGCACGGCGCGCATCGGCGATCCCTCGGGAAAGACGAGCATGCGGCAGATCATTTCCTACGAGGAGATCGACGCGAACGCCGCGCGCTTCCTGGCTCAGCTGGACAACTTCCTCAAGATCGACGGGAAGGGCCTGCTTACCGACAACAACAAGAATTGGCTCGCCGACCTGAACTACATCGATTTCCTGCGCGACATCGGCCGCCACTTCTCGGTGAACCGGATGCTCAGCTTCGAGGCGTACAAGATGCGCCTGGAAACCGGTCTCAGTTTTATCGAATTCAACTACCAGCTCCTGCAGAGCTATGATTACCTCGAACTCTACCGCCGGCACGGCTGCCGCCTCCAGATCGGCGGGGACGATCAGTGGGGCAACATCGTAGCGGGTATCGAGCTCATCCGCCGCGTCGAGGGCGCGGAAGTTTTCGGCCTCACCTTCCCGCTGGTCACCACGAGCGACGGGAAGAAGATGGGCAAGACCGAGAAAGGCGCGATCTTCCTCGATCCGGCGATTACGAGCCCCTACGAATTCTTCCAATACTGGCGCAACGTCCAGGACGAGGACGTCCTGCGCTTCCTCCTGATGTTCACCTTCCTTCCTGTCGACGATTGCCGCGCCCTGTGCGGAGAGGGAAAAAATCCGAACGAGGGGAAGGAGCGCCTGGCTTGGGAAGTGACCTCCCTCATCCACGGCAAGGAAGAGGCCGACAGGGCCCTGGCCGGGGCGAAGGCCGCCTTCGGCGGCGGGACGTCGGGTGACCGGAGCGCGATGCCTTCGGTCCGGCTCCCGCGCGCGCGTTTCCAGGCCGGCTACAACGTGGTGGACCTGTTCTGCGACGCGGCCCTCGCGCCCACCAAGAGCGAAGCCCGACGACTGGTACAGCAAGGCGGCGCCTTCATATCGGCGGCGGGCGGCGATGCGGGAGAGCTGGAAGGCCTGGGAGACATCGCCGCCGCGGTGGGCTTGGATCGTCTGGACGACGCGGACGAAATCGTCCTTCGCGCCGGAAAGAAGCGCTATTGCCGGGTCATCGCCGAATAGCTATTCGATGAGGCCGAGCTTCCTGAGCTGGGTCGCGAAGGCTTCTTCCGTATACGGCTTGGTGATGTAGGCTTCGCACTGGCTGCGGAAAGCGTCCATGACGCTCTTGGCGTCACCGAGCGCCGTAGTCATGACGACTTTGATTCCGTCCGCGGCGTTGACGCCGTATTCGGACTCGAAGGCGCGCAGCTCCTTCAGCACGGAAAGGCCGTCCTTGTCCGGCATCATGATATCCAGGAACACGACGTCGTAGGGTTGGTTTTCCCGGTAGGATTCGCGTATGGTCTCGAGGGCTTCCTTCCCGTTCACCGCCACGTCGAAATTCCCGTATTTTGAGATGTAATGTCCGACGAGTTTCCGGCTCAGGAATTCGTCCTCGACGATGAGCATCTTAAGGCTGTTCATCCCCAATCGTCCCCCCCGAATGCCGCGATACCATGTGCGGCGGAATCCGTCGACGAACCGTCGTCTTTGAGATTGTAATCCGCCCTGTTACCGACTACAAGCGAAATGCGCCGGATTTCCGGAATACGCCGGACTTGGCCCCGATCGGGAATTCCCATTTTTCGGATTGCATAATCCTACGGGTGAACCAACAATTACCTAGATGCTTTTTAAAAAATTGCGGACTCGATGCCAGAACAAGATCGACGCATCTTCAGTTGCCGGTATCGAGATAAGTTATAGTTCCCTCTTTTCCGAAATGGGGGAAGCTCTCGCCGTCTACGAGATAATCCTGGACGGCCAGGATCATCCGATCGACTACCGATTCCTTGCCGTTAATCCCGCCTTCACCCTAATGACCGGACTCCAGGCGAGCCAAGTACTCGGACGGACGATGCGCCAAATCTCGTCCGCCGGTGAAGCGGAAGAGGTGGAACGCTACGGGCGGATAGCGCTCCGCGGCGGAAGCGAACGCTTCGAGTCCTGGTCGGTCGGACTCGCCCGCTGGCTCGATGTGAATGCATTCGCCGCGGGGCCGCTTCGTTTCGCCACGATACTCGTCGACATCACCGAACGAAAGAAAACGGAAGACGCGCTCAAGGCCGACGAGGCTCGTCTGCAAGGACTCGTGCGTCTCCTCCAGCACCCCGTCTGCAGCGAGCAGGCCCTTTTTGACGCCGCCCTCGCCGAGGCGATGTCGATGACCTCGAGCGAGTGCGGTTGCATTTTTCGGTACGACGAGGATCTTCGGGAATTCGCCTTGCATGCCCGGTCGGGAAAGGCGAGGGCGGAATGCGGAGTCCTTGACGAAAGGACGCTCTACCGACTTGAAGGGACGGGCTTCTGGGGCGAAGCCGTCCGACAGCGCCGCGCGATCGTCGAAAACGATTTCACCTTGCCGTCGCCGAATAAAAAAAATCTCCCCGGCGGCCATGCAGGACTTGTCAGATTCCTTTCCGTACCGGTTTTCCTTTCCGAAAAAATAGTCGGCGTAGTCGGCGTCGCGAACAAGGCGGAGCCATATGACAAGGCCGATGCGCGCCAACTGGAACTGCTGATTACGCCCGTCTTTTCCCAGGTTGAGCGGATAAGGGCGATGGGGCTTGTTTCCGAGAATGAATCCCGTTTTCGGGCGATGACTACGGCGATGGACGATATCGTTTTCACCATGGATACGTCGGGAATCCTCACCGGGGTCTATGGATCATGGCCTGAACGCTTCGGTCTTGTCGGCGAGTCCTGTATAGGAAAGACCTTGTCGGAGGTTTTCGGACCCGACGTTACCGAGGCGCACGAAGCGGCGTCCGCACGCGTGCTGGGCGGGGCGGGGGCGACCTATGAATGGACTGCTTCCGGCTTCGGCGAAAGGGAACCATGCGTCATGCAGACCTCGCTTTCGCCGATCAGGGTCGACGGCAAGGTTTCGGAAATCGTAGCCGTCGGACGTGATGTTACCGCCCATGTAAAAAGGGAGCGACGATTCGAACGCTTGGTGAACGAAAAGCTTGCGCTTATCCGGGAAGTGCAACATCGGGTCAAAAACAACCTGCAGATGATCATAAGCCTCATGGAGCTTCAGGCGACGTTCGGATCCGACGGGTGGAATTTGGCGCGGATAAAGCTCATGCAATCCCGGATCTATTCCATCGCGAGTGTCCACGACCTGCTGGGCGGTTCGGGCTCGTTCGACACGATTTCCCTCCTGGAAAGTCTCCGTAATCTCGTCTCTTTCATTCAAGCCCACGATGACGGTTCGTATGATATCGACGTATCGGGCGACGAGCGATTATTCCTGACGGTGGATGTCGCCGTTCCGGTATCCCTGATCGTCCACGAGCTTCTGGTTAATTGTATCGGCCATGCGCGCAAGGAAAACGGGCTGCTTTCAGTGAATATCAGTGCGGTAACGGAAGACGGCTCCGTCTGCGAAATCCGCGTTGTCGACGACGGGGATCAACTTGAGGCCGGAAGCGGGCCGGTTTCGAAGGGGGGCATGGGTTCGATGCTAATCAAGGGGTTGGCGGAGCAGATAAAAGGCAGCGTCGCCGTGGACCGTATCAAGGGATATGAAGTTGTCCTTCGCTTCCCTGTCAGCGGAGCCGGACGGCCGAAATATCCCTCCGATCCGTCCGAGCTTGAATTTGTGGAATTTGCAAACGATCAAGGCATCGCCTAGGCTTGATTTCAACGCCGAAGCATCCTTCAACTCGATGGACATATCATGAAACGTACTGTAGATGACGACACGAGGGAAATCATACTCTCGTTCATCGCGGAAGGCCGCGAACGACTTGACGATGCGGAGGCCAAGCTGGAAAAGCTTGGCGCCGGCGACGACAAGGAGAGCATGAACGCCGTATTCAGGCTCTTCCATTCTGTCAAGGGTTCGGCAGGCTTCCTTGAATTCGACCGGATCAAGAAACTCACGCACGAGGCTGAAGCCCTGCTGGAAGTCTTCATCAAGGAAGGGATTTCGTATACCCAGGACGCGCTGGACGTGGTCTACCGGACGGTGGACGTGCTGCGCGAACTCATCGCCGCCGTGGAACGGGACTTCACCGACGAGGATTGCCGCGAAAACGTGGATGCCCAGATCGGAATGATCAAGGCCTGCGTCGGCGTCCTCCACGGAAAGCCCGCGGCGACCGATATCGAGCCAGCCGCGGCCGATGCCGCCGAGGGACCCAACGTCATCCAGCTCAATGAGCTCGTGACCGCTGATATGGCCGAACGCTTCATCGCCGAATCCGCGGACCTCGTGGAGAAGGTGGAGCGCGATATTCTTGAGATGGAAGGAAGCATCGACAAGGTGGAGACCGTTCATTCGATGTTCCGCGCCATCCATACGATCAAGGGAAATGCCGGCTTCTTCGGTTATCCCCTTCTGGAACGGCGTTGCATGGCTCTGGAAACCGCTTTGGACGGAGCCCGGAAGGGAGCCTTCGTCCTGAACGAAGCTTTCGCGACCGGAGTCCTTTCCAGGGTGGACGCCATACGCTCCCTGCTCCTGACCGTCGAGTACCGGTCGGAGGGTGCCCCGCAGGATACGGAGCCCGCGGACGCGATGACCGCGGCGGCTCCGCCGGTTCCCACCGCCGCCTCGGTCGCCGCCGCGCCGACCTCAATCGCCGAATATAAACCCCTCGGAGAGATCCTCGTGGATATGGGCGCGGCGGGCGCGGATCAGATCCGCAAGGCGCTGGAGGAGCAGGAGAAGCCCGTCGGCCAGTTGCTGGTGGAATCGGGAACCGTGAAGGTTGAGGACGTCGACAAGGCCCTGGCGCTCCAGCGGACGATGACCACCGAACGCGCGCCCATGGAGGAAGTGAAGCGGCGCGAGATCCGGGTGGACACGGCCAAACTGGACAAGCTGTTCGACCTGGTGGGCGAGCTCATCACCGCGGAGTCGATGGTCGGCAACAGCCCGGACCTTGCGGGATTGCGGTTGGACGCCTTCAACAAGTCCTTCAGCGCCCTGGCCAAGATCAGCCGCGAAATCCAGGAAACCGCGATGATGATCCGGATGATTCCCATGGAAGGACTCTTCCACAAGATGTCGCGCCTGGTGCGGGACCTTTCCCGCAAATTCGACAAGCCCATCGATTTCCGCGTCTCGGGCGAGGAAACGGAGATGGACAAGAACGTGATCGAGGAGATCTCGGATCCCCTCGTCCACATCCTCCGCAACGCGCTTGATCACGGCATCGAGACGACGGCGGTGCGCAAGGAAAACGGAAAGGCGGCGATCGGCACGATCACCATGGACGCGCGTTACGAAGGCTCCGAGATCTGGGTCAGCGTCAAGGACGACGGCGCGGGCCTGGACAGGGAGCGCATCCTGGCCAAAGCGGTTGAAAAGGGCCTTTGCAGGGGCGACCCCCAACTGCTGTCCGACAAGGAAATTTTCGACTTCATCTTCGAGCCGGGCTTCTCCACGGCCGAAATCGTATCCGACGTGTCGGGCCGCGGGGTGGGCATGGATGTGGTGAAGCGGAACCTGCAAAAGATACGCGGCCGGGTGGACGTACGTTCTGAGACGGGCAAGGGCACCGAATTCGTGCTGCGGATACCGCTCACCATGGCTATCATCGACGGCATCACCGTGCGCGTCGGACCCAATTTCTACTCCATCCCGCTCAACGACATCTTCGAATTCTTCAAGATCAGACCCGGACAGATCACGCGTACCGAACGGGGAGGGGAGACGGTGAACCTGCGTGGGCAGATCATGCCGCTGTTGAAGCTCGCCGAGGTTTTCAACGTGAAGGGCGCCACCTTGGGCACCGCCGACGGGATAGTCCTGGTGGTCCAGAATTCCGGCAAGCGCGCGTGCCTCCTGATTGACGAGGTCATGGGAAACCAACAGATCGTCATCAAATCGCTTTCGGAATATATCGGCAAAGTGGAAGGCCTTTCGGGATGCTCGATTCTCGGGGACGGATCCGTAAGCTTCATCATCGATACGGGCCGCCTCATCGGACTCAGGCTGGAATAGAGTTCAGGATAATAGGAGGAAGTATGAAAATTCTGGCGAAACTGTTGACGGGCTTCATCGCGGTCGCGCTCCTGTGCGGCATCGTCGGCGTCGTGGGTATCATGCAGATATCCAATCTGGACGAAAGTTTAATGAGAGTTTCGGAAGAATCCATTCCAACGATCGACCTGCTGAATGTGATAGACGTCGAGTTGACCAACCTCAAGGCCGCCATGCGTACAATCGTCCATCCCTACGGCGTGGAGGATGACGAGTGGTACGAGCGTCAGCTGGCGAATGTGGAGAAATACCGCGCCGCTTATCAGGAGGCGCTGAAGAAATTCGAAGTCATTCCGATGATTCCCGAAGAAAAGAAGCTGTACGACGCCCTTGGGCCTTTGTTCGAGAAGGCGATCGCCTACAACAACGCCATTCTTGCCAAGGTGGCGAAGGCACGTACCGTACCTGTCGAGGAGCGCGAGGCAATATTCCGCGACCTGTACGGAATGATTTCGGGCGACCAGCGGCTTGTGATGGACAACTTGATCGCCGAGTTGCGCAAGCTCCTGGATTTCGACGAGCAATTTTATGGCGTGGATATGCCCAAGCAGGCCATGGCCAACGCCGATGCCGGAATCGTCGTTCTCATCATCGTCACCGCTCTCGCCTTCATCGTCGCCCTGCTGCTGGGTATCATGCTGGGTACATCGATCTCCAACGCGCTCAGGAAGTCGGTGGCGATACTCGACAAAGTCGCGGCGGGCGATATCTCGGAAAAGATGGTCGTCCGGTCCAATGACGAGTTCAAGCAGGTGGCGGCCTCGCTCAATTTGGTCATGGAGAACGTGGGCGCCTTGGTCGCCGAGGCAGGCATGCTCACCAAGGCCGCCGTGGAAGGCCGCGTTTCGACGCGCGGCAACGCGGATAAATTGAAGGGGGGGTACCGGGATATAGTCGTGGGCGTTAACGAGATCATCGACGCGTTGGTCGGGTTCCTCGACAATATGCCCGCCCCCGCCATGTTGATAGACGCGGATTTCCAGATACTTTTCATGAACAAGGCGGGGGCGGCGATCGGCAATACGACGGGGGACCAACTCGTAAAGACGCGGAAGAAGTGCTTCGATTACTTCAAGACCGGCGACTGCAAGTCGCAGAATTGCGCCTGTTCCAAGGCGATGCAACTGGGGAGCGAAGTGAATTCGGAAACCGTCGCGACTCCGCTCGATGTCAATTACGAAATTTCGTATACCGGCGTTCCCGTCAGGGATAAGGAAGGGAAGATCGTCGGTGCCTTCGAGGTGATCACGGATCAGACCGCGGTCAAGGTCGCGGAACGCAAGATGAAAAAGATCGCCGGATTCCAGAATACGGAAATCGAACGACTGAACGGCAATCTGCAAAAAATCGCCCACGGCGATCTGTCCTGCGATTTCACGGTGGCCGACGCCGACGCGGATACCCGGGAAACGAAGGAGCTTTTCGATACGATTGCGAAGGTTCTCAATCAGTCCACCGACGCGATCGGGGCTCTCGTCTCGGACGCCGGCATGCTGGCCCAGGCGGCGGTTGAAGGACGGTTGGCCACGCGCGCCGACGCCGGCAAGCACCAGGGCGACTTCCGCAGGATCGTGGACGGTGTCAACAAGACGCTGGACCTGGTGATCACGCCGGTGAACGAGACCATCGCGATCCTGAAGCGGATGGCGGAAGGCGACCTGACGGCTACCATGACCGGCGATTACAAAGGCGACTTCGATATCCTGAAGACGGCGCTCAACGGCACGCTGGATTCCATCAACGACATCCTCGGGCAGGTCACGGCCGCCGTGGAGCAGGTGACCGCGGGCAGCCAGCAAGTGTCTCAGGCCAGCCAGTCCCTGTCCCAGGGCGCCACCGAGCAGGCCAGTTCCCTGGAGGAGATCACTTCGTCGGTCACGGAGATCGCGGGGCAGACGCGGCAGAACACCGACAGCGCGGTGCAGGTGAACGGCTTGGCCAAGACGGCCAAGCAGGATGCCGAGCAGGGCAACGTGCAGATGAAGGATCTGGTGTCGGCGATGAGCGACATAAACAAGAGCGCGGAGGAGATAAAGAAGATCGTGAAGGCGATCGACGACATCTCTTTCCAGATCAACCTCCTGGCCCTGAACGCCAACGTGGAGGCGGCCCGGGCGGGCAAGTACGGGAAGGGTTTCGCGGTGGTCGCGGAGGAAGTCCGCAACCTCGCGGTGCGATCCGCCGGCTCGGTGAAGGAGACCACGGCGATGGTGGACGAGGCCATCGCGAACATCGGCAAGGGCAATGCGCTGGTGGACGTGACCGCCAAGCAGCTGATCTCCATCATGGACGGAGCCGGGAAAGTCGCGGGTCTCGCGGAGGAAGTGGCGACGGCAAGCCGCGAGCAGTCGCAGGGACTGGAGCAGATCACGACGGGACTGGCGCAGATAGACCAGGTGACGCAGGCCAACACGGCGAGCGCGGAGCAGAGCGCGTCCGCGGCGGAGGAGCTGTCCAGCCAGTCGCAGCAGCTGAAGGGAATGATCACGCGCTTCAAGCTGAAGGAGAAGGAAAGCCGGATGACGGAGGCGCAGATGCTGGCGATGCTGCGCGCGGAGATCGCGGGGAAGGGAGGCGCCCAGCATGCAGGCCATCCGGCCGCCGGAATCCCGCCCGCGGCCAAGCCCCGGGCCCTCGCACTGCATACGGGAGGAGCCCGCGAAGACGCGGGGACGGCCTGCAAGGCCGGAGGCGCGGTCCGCAGGCTCGTGAATCCCGCCGATGTCATCTCCCTGGACGACGAAGACTTCGGCAAATTCTAAGGAGGCCCGGCATGGAACAGCGAAACAGGGGAGAACTCCTTGACGACATGCTGGACGATGACGATGAGGATACGCAGGCGAACAAGTACCTGTGCTTCCGGATCGACACGGAGTCCTACGGCATAGAGATACGGCACGTGATAGAAATCGTGGAGGTCCAGCGCATTTCGGAGGTGCCGGACCTGCCTCCCTATGTGAAGGGCGTGATCAACCTGCGCGGAAAGGTGATACCGGTGGTGGACCTCCGGTTGCGTTTCGGGATGAGCGAACGGGTCTACGACGACCGGACCTGCATCGTGGTGAGCGAGATCGAAGGGGTTACCCTGGGTTTCCTCGTGGATACCGTCGAGGAAGTGTTGGAGATACCCGAGTCCCAGGTTGAGCCCGCGCCCTGTTTCAAGTCGGTCTCCGGCCAGGAGCGCTACATCGCCGGGATGGGGAAGGTTGGTACCGCGGTGAAGATACTGCTGGACGTGGAGAAGCTCGTGATGGACGAGGACGTCCGCTCGGTATCGGCCGTGACGGAAACGGCCAGATGAGGAAGGCCGCGGCGACGACGGGGCGGTAGATGGACGATTATCTGATGACCCTGAGCGACAAGGAATTCCGCGATGTCGCCCGGCTCATGTACGAGCGCTTTGGAATACATCTCACCGAACAAAAACGGACCTTGGTCGCCGGGCGCCTTACCAAGCGTATCCGGAACCTGGGCCTCGCGAATATCGGCGAATACCTCGTTCGGGTGCATGCCGATAAAACCGGAGCCGAGCTCACGGAACTCGTGGACAGGATCACCACCAATCACTCGTTCTTCTACCGCGAGAAGGACCACTTCGAATTCCTCGTCTCGGACGTCCTGCCCGCGATCAAGGCGCGGCGAGAGCGGGATGCCGGCTTTTCGCTCCGCGTCTGGAGCGCCGGTTGCGCGACCGGAGAAGAGCCGTATACGATCGCGATGGCGATACGGGAATTTCTGGGCGCAACTGCAAATACCGCGGATTGGGGAGTGCTCGCTACCGACCTTTCGCTCGCGGCCCTTCGGGAAGCGATAAAAGCCGTCTACGCCGACAACCGCGTGCGCGAACTGCCGGCGGCCTGGCGGAGTTCTTATTTGGAAAAGCGCGGCGAGGATGAATGGGCCATCAAGGAGGACCTTCGCCGCGCGGTCATGTTCAAGCGTCTGAACCTTATGAACGAGAACTATCCCTTCAAGGGACTTTTCGATGTCGTATTCTGCCGAAACGTGATGATCTACTTCGACCCGCCGGTGCGGAGAGCCCTCGTTGATCGCATTTACCGCTACGTGAAGCCGGGCGGCTATCTCTTCGTCGGCCATTCGGAATCGCTCCCGCGCGAAACCTGCCCCTTCGACTACGTCCGTCCCGCCATCTACCGCAAGGCGGATGTCCGATGAGCGGAACGCCCTCGCTGAAGGCGCTCGGTCTGAAGATTGTCGCGGTGGCCAACCAGAAGGGGGGAGTCGGCAAGACGACGACCGTCGCGACGCTCGCGTCGGGTCTGGCCAGGAGCGGCCAGAAGGTCCTGCTCGTGGACGGCGACCCGCAGGGCAACCTGTCCCTGCTTTTCGGCGCGACGGGCAAGCACCCCGAACTCGGCGACATCCTGGAGACTCTCGGCTCGCGTGCGGACGGGGCAGGTTCGGAGAACGGGGAAAGGGGTCGCCGCGGACACCGTGCGCTGATGGACGCATGCATCGTCAAGCGGGTGCGGCGCAGCCTGGACATCGTGCCCCTGAGCCGTCGCCATCTGAGGACGGAGCTCGGCGACGCCTTGATCGAACGGGCGGAAAAACCCTTCGCCGGCGTGATGGAGAGTCTGAAGGCCAGTTACGATTGGATACTCCTGGATACCTCGCCTTCCAACGGAAGCCTGGAACGCGTCCTCGTCGCCGCAAGCGAGGCCGTGGTCGTCCCCCTGGAATTCCAGGTGTTCTCCCTTTCGGGCCTTGAGGCCATATTGGCGGATATCGAAGAATGCGGGCGGCGGGCGGAACGATCCATACGGCCGCACGCGCTCGTATTCACCAAAGCCGAGAACGGATCGGCGCGCGTGGATGCTTATCGGAACCTGTTCGCTTCGTTCAGGATTCCCATTTTTGAAGTCTGCAAGTCCGAGTATGTACCGCGATCGATGGAACGGGGACGGACGCTTTGGGAAGCGGCTCCCGCGAGCCTTGTGGCCAAGGATTACCGGACCATAATCGAAAAGTCGTTTCTAGGATAAACCATGGCGAAAAGAACCGGAGTAACTTCCAGCGAAATCACCGAACGCATCAAGTCCGCCGGCTCGGCCGAGCGGGGTTCTTACAATCTTTCAGCCGCCACAGCCGAGCCTCTGCGCCGCAAGTTGCGCGGCCGCTGGACGGTAGCGAGCCATGAGGTGGCCGGTGAAGCTTACCTTGGCCGCTTCATCGCCCGCTCGCTCAAGGGCCTGCTGTTGCGCCAGGGCGCATACCGCGCCGAGTACGAGTTCAAGGACCGGCTCTGCCTGAAGCGGGTGGAGATCTCCGGAATACTGGGCGAAGGCGAGGAGTCCGCCGTCTACCGTTACCGCCTCGGCGTCGCGCTTTCCTGGGACCTCGCCGGGCCCGGCC
>DPXI01000010.1:82044-83646 GCA_003527485.1 Treponema sp.
GCGCGCGACCTCCTGGAGCGCGCCCTGTCGCGGGATCCGGATATCGAAGTGGTCGGGAAGGCTTCGGATGCCTTCGCCGCCCGGGACAAAATCGTTTTCCTGAAGCCCGACGTTATAACGCTGGATGTGGAGATGCCCCGGATGGACGGCATCGAATTCCTGAAACGCCTCATGGCGCAGTTCCCTATACCCACCGTCGTCGTTTCTGCGGTGACCGCGGAGGGTTCACGCAAGGCCTTGGACGCCCTGGACGCGGGCGCCATCGAGGTTGTCGGAAAGCCGAGCGCCATGAACCCCAACGCCCTGAGCGACATGATCGCGGAACTCGTGGAGAAGGTGAAGGCGGCGGCGGGGGCTGATCTGTCCAAAATCAAAGCCGTCGCGGCGGCGAACGCGGTGACGAAGGTCCGGCCGCGGAGTAAACTTCCCGCGGCCGCGGCCGCGGCCTCGGCCGCGCGCCGAGCCGCAGCGGGCGCCGGTGCCCGCTCGAGACGCCTGATCGCCATCGGCGCTTCCACCGGAGGCACGACCGCCATTCGTCGTATCGTGGAAGCTTTTCCCGCGGATACGCCGCCGGTCGTAATCGTCCAGCACATGCCGCCCGTGTTCACGGGCATGTTCGCTGAAGCCCTTGATAAATCGTCGGCCATGACGGTGCGGGAAGCGGAGGATGGAATGCCGCTGGTGCACGGCCTGGTCCTCGTCGCGCCGGGGGACCGGCATCTGCGTATCGCCGCCGACGGCGACGGCTGGGTCGCCAGATGTTCCGACGGACCGAAGGTCTCGGGGCATCGGCCTTCGGTGGACGTGCTATTTAATTCGGTCGCCGCGGTCGCGGGAAGCGACGCGGTCGCCGCGCTGCTGACCGGAATGGGGCGCGACGGTGCCGACGGGATGCTCGCCATACTTAATGCGGGCGGACGCTGCATCGCCCAGGACGAAGCCAGTTCCGTGGTATGGGGCATGCCGCGGGAAGCTTGGTCGGCGGGCGCCGCCGAGAAGCTCGTTCCCCTTGATTCTATCGCCCGCGAGCTGCTGATGCGGCTCGCGAAGTCTTAGGGAGGAGCGATGGCCAATCTCACAATCGGCATCGGCGAATGGGCCGTATCGAAGAATGCGGAAGATGTGCTCAAGACCTACGCGCTCGGTTCCTGCGTCGCGGTCATGATTTACGATTCCAGAACCAGGATCGCGGGCCTCATCCACGTCGCCCTCCCGGAGTCCTCCATCGATACGGAGCGCGCGAAAGTCCAGCCCGGCTATTTCGCCGATACGGGGCTGCCGCGGATGATCCAGGAAATGAAGGACCTCGGCGCCACGCGGGGCACGGTCTGGGTCAAGCTCGCCGGCGGCGCCGCGGTGATGGATGCCCGGAATTTTTTCGACATCGGTAAGCGGAACATACTCGCCGTCAAGCGCATACTTTGGAAAAGCTCCCTCGGTCCCCTGGCCGAGGATACGGGCGGAACCAACAGCCGGACCGTGTCGTTCTCCGTCGACGACGGGGCCGTGAAACTGTCCTCGGGGCCGAAGTCATGGAACATCTAAGGAGCGCGGAATGAAGGAGTACCGGAAGATACTGATAGTGGATGATTCGGCCAC
>DPXI01000010.1:83669-99858 GCA_003527485.1 Treponema sp.
CCCTCCAGCTTATCGTCGCCTCCAGCATAGCCGACGGGGACGCCGAAGCGGAACTTCGAGCTCTCGGCGTGTCGGCGGTGCTGAAGAAACCGTTATCGCCCGCGAAGATCGCGGAAGCGTTGGGAGGGGATCTATGAACGAAGGAGAATTGGACACCGGGAAGGCCGTCCGTTGCCTCGCCGAGGCGGCGGGTTCCGTATTCGCTGAAATGGCGTTCATGGATGCGGAGCGCGCGGACAGGATGTCCGATGACGGGAAGTCCGTGGAAGGGATGCCCGCTCCCCTGCCGGCGGATGGCGATGAGCTCTCGGGTGACGATGTCGTCAGGGTGGCTCTGGATGTGCTGAAACCGCTTTCCTGCAGGTTGGAGCTGGATTGTTCGGCCCGCTTGGCCGCGGCCATCTCCGACATCCTGTACGGCGTGGCGGACGCCGAACTCCCCGACGGGGAGAATACGCCGCCGGCCATCGCCGACCGCAAGAGCGACGACTCCTTGCTGGAGATGCTCAACGTTCTCGCGGGAGGTTTCCTGAGCGCTTACTTCGGACCGGGGACGCCCTTCAAGCTGGAGCTTCCCTTCTTCGTTTTCGGCGAACCCGACGTCATCGGCCAGACGATCGCGCGGGTGGATCTGAACGTGGAAGGATTACCGGCCGCCCTCACGCTCAGTTCGATACGATACCGTTACTGAACCGGTCGAGCAGGCGGACGCCTCCTCCGCTTCCGAAGGTCAGCCCGCCTCTATGCGTATGGAGAAAGAAAGTCCGAGTCCTTCTCCGATCGCATGCTTCATGACGTTGGTGGGGGCTTCCGCAGCGATGAGTACTGTGTTGAGGGCTACCTTGATGCCGGCATGGAGGGGCGTCGAATGGAAATCAAGGGTCACGTGCAACGGGGAGAACGAGCGGACGCGGCCTTCCAGGTCGTTCAAGCCCTCCCGGTTGCCCATTGAATCGGCGCCGTCCCGCTGCATGGATATGAGGCTCAGGGTCAAGTTGGGGTTGTTCTTCCCCCGGTGGTGCAGCTCCCCCATGAGGATGCCCTTTTCCTCGAGCGCCGCGCGTGCGGCCCTGATTCGCGCGGAGGTCTCCATGCGGTCCTCCATGGCGAACGGAACGCGCTAGTCCCGTTTTTCCTGACGAGTGTCGCGTTCGCGTGCTGGACGCGTTCTTCCGCCCTGGCCTTGCGATTCGGTAACGTTCCTGGGCGATGCGCGCAAGGAGGACCACCCGTTNNCGGTGCATGATGAGCCGGTCCATGATGGAGCGGGCAGTGAGGGAATCATCGACGATCAGTATGCGTGCCATTGCCAGCCAAGCAAAAAGCGGAACAACTCCGGTATCAAACTAGGCGGGCAACTTCCGCCGTAGCTAGGTCCCTGACGATCAGGGCGGCCCCTGCGGCACGGAGGGCGTCTTCGGGGAAGGTGGTGAGCAGGGCCATGCACCGCATCCCCGCCGCGACGGCCGCGGTTACGCCTCCGACCGAATCCTCCACGACCCAGCAATTTCCGGGGCGGACGCCGATGCGGCGGGCGGCTTCAAGGAAGATGTCCGGGAAGGGCTTCTTGCGCTCCACGTCCTGACCGTTGACCAGGGCGTCGAACGCGCCGTCCGCCAGGCCTATCTCCCTGAGGTTCACGAGCATCTTCACGCGGTCGGTGCTGGTCGCGAGCGCCGTCCTGAGTCCGAGCGCGCGGCAGGACCGGACGAAGGCTGAGGCGCCGGGAAGCTCCCTGAGCTTGCCGCGCGCTAGGCCTTCGTAAAGCTCGTAGGTCCGGGCCTTGTCCCGAGCGAGGTCGAAGGAGGACACTGCGTACTTCGCTGCCACGCCGCCGAGAAAACGGTCCTCGCCGTGCCCCACGAAAGGCAGGAAGTCCGCGTGGGTCACGTCGACCCCGTGGTTCTCCTTGAACATGAGCCTGCCGGCTTCAGCGATGAACCACTCCGAGTCGGTGAGAACTCCGTCCATGTCGAATATGACCGCTTCGGTCTTCAAAGCCGTTTCCGTACGATCAAAGGTAGCGGCACAGGTACGCCGCGTCGGCGGCGATCCTGAGCTGGAATCGGCTGTTCCCGTTGACCCGGAATTCCTCTCCGGTGCGGAAATCTTTCCACTCGGAAGAGCCCGGAAGCAAAACGGACATGGAACCGGATACGACCTTCATCAGCTCGGGTCCCGCGGTTCCGAACTCGTAATCGCCTGCGGCCATGACGCCCACGGTCGCTTTTCCCGTTCCTTCCTCGAAGCCGATGGATTTGACCTTTCCGTCGAAATATTCGTTGACTTTAAGCATGGTGATCGAGCCTAGCACGGCCGGGCCGGGCGCGGCCAGCGGCCAGCGGCCAGCNNCCAGCGGCCAGCGGCCAGCGGCCGGCCGCGGCATGAAACGACGCATTACAGATATCGCTTGGATTCTCCGTCCACTACCTGGGCATACATCTCGATGTAGCCCTTCGCGGTGCTGGACGCGATCTTGCCGAGCAGCACTTCTTCGACCTGGAAGAATCCCACCTCGCTGGACATGGAAACGTCGATGCGGATGGGCTTCTCGGCGCCCGCGGAGAGCGTAACGTCCAGGATGGAGTTGGCCGAATACTTGTGGATATCCCCGACGCGGGGTTCCGCGGCCATGGCCATGGGGATACGCGCCCGGCCCCTTTCCATGTCGCATCCGTCGGCGATCAGGATCACGCCGGCCTCGATCGAATGAATCTTCCGATTGGCCATGTGTCCGACGATGCCTTCTACCGCGAGCGAACGGATCACTACCCTTTTTTGGATCGAATCGTGGTAGATTTCTTTCAGAAGCCGGTCCAGAATGGGATAGGCGAGGTAGGCGCTGTGCAGTTCATGGTCTTGCCGCCCGATGGTCATGCCTAGATCGTGGAGGAAGGAAGCGAGGATGACGGCGACGAGCCCGTCGTCGAAATCTCCCGATTCCTCCGTCTCAAGGCTCGTCCGTATCCCGGCTTTCTTGAGGAGTCCCATCATGATTACGGCATTCAGGGCGACCTTCCGCATGTGTACGGGCCCATGGTCATTGTATCCCAGGCGCTTGATCGAAACGGTGTTGGCGTATTCCTGCATGGCATGGACTTCCGCGTCCGCCAGGAGCAATGCGGCTATTTTTGACGCGTGGCCGGAGCCGTCGAGCTCTTCGATAGCGGAAACCAGTTTTTTATCCAAGGACAATTCTTTCGGAGATTTCATGTATCAAAGATACGCAGGCGGACGCGTAAAAGCCAGCGGGCTCGCCGCCTTCATCGCCCTGTCGGCGGTTTTCCCGCCGGCCGGGGTCGCGGCTCTTCCCCTCGCATCTCCCGCCGCGGTCAAGCTCGAGGTCACCTTCCCGACGGCCAAGGACGGCAATAACTGGATCGCCAGCAACACCGAAATGCGCGCGGTCTATCCGGTGGCCCTGGAAGCGGTCCGCGCCGTCCTCGAGGATTATCCTTCGGCTCCCAAGTTTTTTCCGCGTCTGGTTTCCATACAGGTGGGCGAGGCTCCCGACGGGAATGTCGTACTCACGCAGCGCTACGAGATCTCCGTCATCGGCATCAAATATCCTACGGTCTCCACCATCAAGATGGTCGGCGACGTTTCAGGCCTCCCGCGTCTGTACCGACTGAACTGGTCGTTCGTCTCCTCCGACGGATCGATGGCGGAGTCCAAGGGCTTCTGGGAACTCTCCGACGCGAGCGAGGGAGGCGAAGACCGCGTTTCCATACGGCATGTGAGTTCCACCCTAGTGCGCAAGGATTTTCCCGCGCAGGTATTGGTGATGAAATCGTTCACGGAAAAGGAACTGGCGACGACGCTCAACTCGGTCGCCGAAGAAGCGAAAAAGCGCGCCCGGTCCTGAAAAGCCCTTGCCAAAAATCGATGGGTTGGGCATCGTTCGGCAAGGAGTGATAACAATTGGACAACATCATCGGCATCGAACTGTTCGGCAACGCGCTTGGCCGCTGGCTCGTCGCGCTTTCCTTCGTGGTCGGGGGCTTCATCGTCGGCAAACTCGTCTCCTGGATAAGCACCAACATCCTGCGCCGCATATCGGCCAAGACCAAGAACAGGGTGGACGACATCGTGCTCGCGGTCGCCGAGAAACCGCTGGCCCTCATCGTCACGGTCGCCGGCCTCTCGTTCGGTATCGACAGCTTGGCGATAGGCACGGAAACCGCGGCTTTCGTGGACAAGGCTTTCATGGTTCTCGTCACGATCGTGGCCGCCTGGACGGCGAACAAGATATTCGACGCGATCATGGACGAATACCTGATCCCGTTCGCGCGGAAATCCGAAGGAACCCTGGATGATCAGCTCCTGCCCATCATCCGTAAAACAGTCTCCACTCTGATCTGGGTATTCGCAGCCCTTCTGGCGCTCAAGAATTCCGGCTACGACGTCGGAGCCCTTCTGGCCGGACTCGGACTCGGGGGCGTCGCGGTCGCATTGGCCGCCAAGGATACCCTGTCCAATTTCTTCGGCAGCGTCGCGGTCTTCATCGACCGGCCGTTCAAGATCAACGAGCGGATCAAGATCGCGGGCATAGACGGCACCGTCGTGGAAATCGGCCTGCGGACCTCTCGCCTGAGGACCCTGGAGAACCGCATCGTCACGATACCGAACGCGACCTTCGCTTCCAGTCCGATCGAGAACGTGAGCTCCGAACCGAACACGAAAGTGGTTCAGATCCTGGACCTCGCCCGATCCAACGGCGCGGCCAAGCTCGCGAAAGCCGTCATGCTGCTCAAGGCCGTCGGCGCGGAGACGGAAGGAACCGACGGAACGCCGGCCGCGGGGCTTTCCTCCATCGGGGATTTCTCGTACCGCATGACCTTCGTGTTCTACGTGAAGAAGGGCGCCGATTATCTGAACACGGTGAACGCGGTGAACCTTGAGGTACTGCGCCTCTTCGAGGCGGCGGACATCGCGTTGGCCTTCCCGACCCGGATGATCGTCAACGGATAGCCGGAAGCCTGCGGCCTGCGGCCGTCAGGCCGCCGCTGGCCGCCGGCCGTCGGCTACCTACCGCCAGCCGCCGGCCGCCGGCCGCCTGCAGCAGCCGACTGCCGGCCACCTGCCGCCAGCAGCCGGCCGTCGGCAGCTTTCTTTCCTCAAATCCCGGGAGCGTGCTCCAGCAGGTAATCCTCGGCCTGCTTGTTCCAGAGGCCGCCGGCCTTGGCGCAGAATTCGCCCAGCTTGGCGTAGAAGGGATCGGTCTTGCCGCGTTCCGCGAAATCCGCGATCGCGACGAGGTCCAGCCTCTTGTGCGTGTAGATCAGCTTCTTGCCGCCGGGGATCTTGTCCAACTTGATGGTGGTCTCGGGCACCGCGTTCAGACCGCCCACGTGGGTGATCATGAAGACCGGATTGAGGCGGCCGTCCGCCATCATCTCCAGGGATTCGATCATGTCGTCGGTGTTCCCGCCCGAAGTGCCCACGATGTGATGGTACTCGTAGTGGACGTTGTAGAAGTTGAACATGGCCGAGAACGAGGCATCCGTCGGACCCGCGAAGAAATTCAAGCAGCCGTCGTGGCCCAGCAATCTGTCGCCCAACTCCACGACCGGCTTCACCGGCGCGAACACGAACACGTCGTCAAAGAGCTTCCCTCCGTTGATCTTCTTCAGATGCTCCACCGGGTCGGCGACGTCCTTCGTGTTGACGTAGATCAGTTCGACGCCGTTCTTCCCGGCTTCCGCGACCGTGAGCAGGGAGGCTGCCCGTGCCAGCCGGGCGTCGTCTATGTCGGTCACCACCAGACGCGACGGCTTGCGCCCGCAATGGATCGCGTAATCGATGGCTCCCAGCCCCATGGGGCCCACGCCCGCCAGCAAGGCCACCGTGCCGCCTTCGACTATGCCCATCTCGTGCACGTAGGAGCCGCCCTTCGTATGGTATTGGGCATGGAAGGCGCCGACGATGCAGGAAACGGGCTCGGAAAGCGACCCCATGAAGAAGTTGTCCGCCTTGTATTCCAGCAGGCAATTCATCTCCATGACTTCCTTCGGGATCACCACGTAGGTCGCGTCGCCGCCGATGTGCTCGTAGGAATATCCCGGCGCCCATAGGGTACCCCCGTAATTGAGCGCGGGCTGGATGGCGAACTTTTGGCCCGCCTTGAACTTGTCCGCCCACTTTTTGCCGACCTTCTCCAGCACTCCGCAGAACTCGTGGCCGATGATGACGGGGTTCGCGGCAAGGTCATGGCGGACGCGTTTGTGGCCCGCGCCCTGCATGGCGAGCTTGTGGCTGGACATGCAGATGGAATCCGAAACGACGCGGGCGAGTATCTCGTCGTCCTTGATCTCGGGAAGGTCGAATTCATCGAGCCTGAGGTCGTCGACTCCGTGGATGCGGATGGCTTTGGTCTTCAAGGTTTGCTCCTTATGGATCGCGAATGGAAAGGGGGAACACATCCCCCGGAAATGTCGGGAAGCGATCTTCCCGTAAAATTATGGCCGGGGCCTGCCCGGGGAAACACCGGACTCACTCGGTCCTCGCCCATCGGCCTACGGCCGATGGGTTGCGGAAACGTTCGCCCGGCGTTTCCCCAGGCACCCGTCCGCCCTTTCCGGGAGTGCGCTTCCCGCTGTTGCGGGGAGGCGTTGCCCGAAACGACGCGGTTCCCCCTCGCTTCGGCCTCCTCGCGGGCGCCATGGATGGCGCCCCCTGTAATGGCCATGTAGAATCGCAAAGCGATTCTACGACAGCATGGATGCTGCGGGGGCCTCCGCTACCCCCTGGTCCTCTTCAAGATACTCAAATCCGTCAGCGGCTTTCGGCTAATTTTTCCCACGACGCGCGGTAGGCGGCGAGGGCGGGGATGACGCGTTTGGGGACTTCCTTGTATTCGACCTCGAAGTCCTTGGCGAGATCCGAGAGTTTGCCGCCGGTCAGCCCCATCTTGGCGGTCATCGCAGCGCCGAGCGCGGTGGCTTCCGCGATATCGGTAAGCGCGACGCGGTTGCCGGGGAGGGCAGCCGAGAGTAGGGCGTTGTAGGCTTCGTTCTTGCGGAAGCCCCCTTCGGTGAACACTTCCTTGCCCTCTTCAAGGCCGGCGCGCTCAAGGGCCACGAGGGTCTGCATCACCAGGGAGATGCGGAGGACGGCGATGCCGCGCTCATAATCGCGGAAGCAGGGGGGGATGCGCGTCCCCGCCTTGATTTCCGGGAAGGAAAAGTCGCTGCCCCCATCCCTTACGCGGGGCTTGGAACCGGGGAACTGGCCGGAACCCGCGGTGAGTTCGGGCAGGATGAATTCGTCCTTCCGCGCGAGCACGGCGTCGTAGAGTTCTTTGGAATAGAAGGGAAGGTCGGTCCGTCCGTTGATGTCCATAAGGAGCTTCGACCAGGTCTCGAACTCCTGACCGCCCAGGAAAATCGCCGTCTTGACCGGCGTCCGGAAGGCGGACAGGTTGAAGAAGACGACCTTGCCCAGCTCGTCGGCGGAGAAGCCGTACTCCTTGACCGGATTCATGATGACGCACCAGGTTCCCGTGGAATTCAGTACGAAGCCGGTCTCCCCTTTTTTGGCGAAGTGGGGGAGGAGGGAGGAATTGGAATCGTGGATGCCCATGACGACTTCGGTGCCGGCGCCGAGTCCCGTCCTCTTCGACATATCGGGAGAAATCTTGCCGAGTATGTCCCAGGAATTTTTCAGTTCGGCGGGCATGAGGCCCGCGATGCCGAGCTTTTCGGCAACACTCGACCACCGGGACGCCTTCCAGTCCCAGAGGTAGCTGTGGCAACCGACATAAGTTCCTTCGGCCCCCGCGCGGCCGGTCAGGCGCAGTCCCCAGTACTGGGGGTAGTTGAGCAGGCTTTTCGTCCGGGCGAACCCGGCCGGGAAGCGCTCCTTCGCGAAGAGTATGCCCTTGGCGGGGTTGATCATCGCTTTGAAAGCCGGAGTTCCCGTCCGCGCCTGGAGTTCCTCCCGGCTGCCGAAGAGGGAATAGAAGCGCTCGTGGAACTCGTCCCCCGGTTCATGGGTATAGTAGACGCAGGGTACGCAGGGCTTGCCGTCCTCACCGACGCAGACGAAGGTGGCGCCGTGGGTGGTCACCGCGACCGCTCTGATCGGGTAGGCTGCCGCCGCGGCGGCGAGCCGCTCGACGAACCATTCCTCCATGGCCTGGAGGTCGTGCGTCTCCAGCCCGTCCGTCATCAGCGGCGGGAAGTTCCGGTACTGCGCGTCCACCTGCCGCAGCCCGTCGTCGTAGACGGCCACCTTCTTGTTCGTCATCCCGATGTCGATCACCGCAATCGCGTATTTCACCCATCCCCCTAATGAAGCATGACCTGGCCGCCGGTCACGGGGACGGCCTGGCCGGTTTCGTATTCCTGCTCGACGATGTAATACAGCGCGCGCATCACGTCGGCGCCCTCGCAACCGCGCTTCATCGGCACCTTCGCTTCGTAGAAGGCCTTCACGTCGGCGACTGTCTTTGCTCCGGGGACCTTTCCCGTTTTCAGGTACTGGATGAAGAGTCCCTTCTCCGGGTCCGACCAGAGCGGGCCGTCGAAAAAGTTGCCGGGGCAGATCGCGTTGACCTTGATCCCGTATTCCACCAGTTCCAGCGCGAAGCTGGCTACGAGGCCAATCGAACCGAATTTGCCGCCCGCATAGGCACCGTTCTTGTTCGAACCTTCAAGGCCGGACTTGGAGTTGATCTGGACGATGTCGGTCTTCCATTGGGGCGCGGTCCTGTTCTGCCTGCGCATGAGGCGGCCGCAATGCTTGGAGACGATGAAGAAGCCCGTATAGTTGACGTCGGTGACGAATTTGAAGGCGGCAAGGTCCTGCTCCAGCACGCCGGCGGCTTTCAGCACGCCCGCGTTGCTCACGCAGAGGTCCAGCCCGCCGGCGGTCTCGGCGATCAGGCGGAACATGGCTTCCACCGAGGCCTCGTCGGCGACATTTGACGCAAGCGCGATGGCGACGGTTTTTCCGCGCTCGGCGTTCAGTTCGGCGGCGAGCTTTTCGGCTCCGGCGAGGTTCAGGTCGGCGATGAAGACCGACGCTCCTGAAGCGGCGAGCCCCCGCACGATCTCCTCGCCGAAACCCTGGGCGCCGCCGGTGACGAGCGCTATCCTGTTCGCGACCACGGATGAGCGTGCGATCGCCGAGGAGCCGAGGGAGCGCGCGTCGGCTGCCGGTTTCGCGACGTACCAGGGCGACGCGTCGTTCGCGTCGCGGCGGGCGCGCGCCTCGTCCAGATCGGCTCCGCTCCAGTACAGGGCTTCCTCGCCGCCCGCGCGGACGAGGACGCAGGACGGGAGGATCACGGTGGCGGCCTTCCCGCTCGCCTCGGCTCCTGACGGCGCGCGCTCGAATTTCCATTCGTCGCAGGCTTCGGTGAGGGCCTTCGCCGCGGCTTCCTCGTCCAGGGCGCCGCTCTTCAGGGCAGCGGTCAGGTCGATCTCGAAGCAGCCGGCGGGCGCCGGGGAAACGCCCGCTCCCGGGATGACCGCGCGGGGAAGTTTTGACGCGCTCATGCACAGTCCGCGTATGAGCGGCGCGACGATGGAATGGTCGATGGCATTCATGATGAGAACCTCCCGTTGCGCAGATCGGCGGCGATGGCCGCGGCGGTGCCGACGGCGTTTTTGGGGTCCAGCGCGCGTCCTGCGCGCGCATAGGCATCAAGCCTCTTTGAGAGCGGAAGACCCGCGAGCGGATTGGCGGCCGAGAACAGATCCAGGGCCGCGTCCGTCGAGGCCAGACGCTCGTGGGCGATAAGTGCCCAGGTCGTATCCACAAGGTGGCGGAATTCCGGCTTCAGTACCTCGGGGCAATTGAAGGACTGGCGCGAGCTGTTGATGTCGACGCCGGATATCTCCATGAAACCCCGCTCCGCGCAGAGTTTCTGCACCCGGCGCAGTTGTTCGACCGTATTCCTCGGCGGCATGTAGGTCACGGCCTTGTAGCCCAGCCTCGCCAGTTCGTCGAACAGTTCTTCCAGATAGTCGTCTTCGAACTTCTCGGCTTTCTTGTCGCCGGTGGGCGATTCCCCCACGTCGCCCAGATAGGCGTAGGCCGGGATGGCTCCGACGGAACGCGCGAAATCGACCACGAGCCCGGCGTCCACGCACTCGGCCCCGTCGGGCTGGATGAAGACGCGCTCCAGGAAACCCGTCTTCAGGATGCCGATGAGGTCGAACAGGTAATGCGGATTGGCCGCGTCGCCGAGCAGCGACGCCTGTTTCGGCGCGCATACGACGCCGAGCGAAGATCCCAGGGCCGCGGCCAGTGCGGCCCCCTTGCCGCAGCGTTCGATCAGGACAGCGGAGACTGCCGCGAGCAGGTGGCGTTCGGTGACTCCTCCGCCATCGGCGGCTCGGGAGATCGCCAGCACGTCCCGGTCGTAGTCCAGCTGGCGCAATCGCGCATCGCGGAGGATCGCGTTGATCGCTTCGACCATTTTCCGGTTGCGTTCGTTCCGCCGCTGTTGTATGGGCTTCAGGAAGGCGCGGACTGCGGGGGTCGAGGGACTCGGTACGCCCTGGACGGTCATGTACACCAGACCCCGGGAATCGGGATTGTTGATCTTCCGTTCGGCGAAGGGGGACGCCCGGCCGCCGGGCCCCTTCTTGAAGGAGACGCGCAGCTCGAAGCCTACGCAACCGCCGATGCCGACAGTCTCGCAGGCTCGGACCATCTCCTCAGCCGCTCCGATGGAATCGTGGTCCACCGACCCCGCGGCCCCGAGCCCCGCGTCCCGCGAGCGAAGGGCCGCCATGGACGGGGTATAGGGACTGAAGCTGTAGATCGTATGAACGTGGTTGTTGATCTCCCCGGTCATCGCCGCCGCAGCCCGTCCCGCGGCGATGCGCTCGGCCTCATAGGCTCGCAAGGCCGCCAGCCGCCCGTCGCGCCCAGCCGCGGGATCATTGATAGTATTCAGCAATTCGCTCATAAGACTCCATTAAGGTGCTGACCACGAAACCACGAAAACACGAACTATAATTTTCGTGACTTTGCGCATTCACACTTTCGTGTTTTCGTGCCTTCGTGGTTTCTCGCCTTCGCCTCTTCTCACCTTCGCGCCTTCTCGCCTTGGTGCCTTCGTGGTTCAATTCTTCTGTTCGACCTACACGCCCTGCCGGTTCCTGCGCAGGATGTCCAAGGAAGTCTGCACGGTCGTCGGTTGGTGGCCGGTCAGCGGCAGGATGCGTTCATGGATAGTATCGACGATCCATTCGACCTGCGGGAAGTACAGCTGCTCCATTTCCGCCGCGGGAGTGATCCAGTTGCGGCTGCCGACGACGGCCACCGGCGCGTCCAGGTAATCGAACGCGAGGGTCTGCATGTTGCTGGCGATGGTATGGAGGTAGGAACCCCGCTCGGCCGCGTCGCTGGCCAGCACGAGCTTGCCGGTCTTCTTCACGGATTCCACGATCTTCTCGTAGTTGAGCGGATTGATCCAGCGGATATCGATGACCTCCACCGAAAGTCCGTATTTCTGTTCCAGGACCTTGGCGGCGTCCATGGCCCGATACAGGGTGGCGCCGAGGGTCGCGATAGTGAGGTCCGTTCCCCGTTTGCGGACCGCCGGTTCCCCCTCGGGAATCTCGAAATAGCCTTCGGGGACGCCGTTTTTTTCGAACTGCTCGCTCATGTCGTACAGAAGCTGGCTTTCGAAGTAGATCACCGGATCGGTGCCGCGCAGCGCCCAGTTCAACATGCCCTTCGCGTCGTTGGGAGTAGCGGGGAACACGGCTTTCAGGCCCGGAATGTGGGCGATGATGGCCGCCCAGTCCTGGCTGTGCTGGGCGCCGTACTTGTTGCCGACTGACACGCGGACGGTGAGCGGCATCTTCAGGAGGCCGGCCGACATGGACTGCCACTTGGACGCCTGGTTGAACAGCTCGTCTCCGGCGCGTCCCATGAAGTCGCAGTACATGAGCTCCACCAGCGCGCGGCCGCCGGCCATCGCGTAACCTACCCCGGCGCCGACTATGGCGGCTTCGGAGATGGAGCTGTTGAACAGGCGGTGGTAGGGCAGGAGTTCGGTAAGTCCGCGATAAGCGGCGAAGGCGCCGCCCCAGTCGCGGTTCTCCTCGCCCCAGGCGGCCATGGTCGGGTCTATCGCGAAGCGGTGCGCGACAGCCTCGAAGATGCCGTCGCGGTACTGGTAGGCCTTGTTCTTGGAGACGGCCTTGCCGTCGGCGTCGAAACCGTAGCGGATCTTGCCCGCCAGGGACTTCACCCGGGCATTCTCGGCCAGGGGCTGAAGAAGCTCGGGAGCGCGGTCGTCCAGCTTCTCGGCCTTGCCGTTGGAGAACATGACGGATTCGATGAAAGCGCCGCCGACGCGCTCGGAGACCTTGTCGTCGGTCGCGAGCTTGACGACGTCCAGGAGCTTGGCCGCGACAGTCGCGCGCAGGCCGTCCAGTTCCGCTCGGGTCGCCGCTCCGTTGTCGATCAGGTACTTGGCGTAGGAATCGATGGCGTCGGCTTCCTGCCAGAGCTTGATCTCCTCGGGGGTGCGGTAGCTTGAGGCGTCGGACGGTGAATGGCCGGATACCCGGTAGGTCATCGTGTCCATGAGGACCGGTCCCTTCCCGGCGGCGAGCAGCTTCTTCTTGCGGGCCACGGCGTCGGCGACCGCAAGCGGATTGTAGCCGTCCACGCGTTCGCTGTGCATGTTGTCGGGATTCACGCCTGCGCCGACGCGGGCCAGAATCTCGTAGCCCATGGTTTCGCCCGCGGTCTGGCCGCCCATACCGTAGAAGTTGTTGAAGAAGTTGAACAGGATAGGGGGAGCCCCGCCTACGTCCTTCTGCCAGAGCGTGCGGTACTGGTCCATGGACGCGAGCATCATGGCTTCCCATACCGGACCGCAACCCATGGAGGCGTCGCCGATGTTGGCGATCACGATGCCGCTCTTGCGGTTGATGCGCTTGAACAGGGCCGCTCCCGTGGCGATGTCCGCCGAGCCGCCCACGATGGCGTTGTTGGGCATGGAACCGAAGGGCGTGAAGTATGCGTGCATGGAGCCGCCGAGGCCTCGGTTGATGCCCGCCTTGCGTGCGAAAATCTCGGCGAGGGTGCCGTACAACACGAAGTTTTCGGCGAGGTCCTTTACGTCCGAGTACTTGATCTTCTCGGCGATCGCTAGCGTCTCGCCGCCGAGGAAGCCTTTCATGATCTCTTCCAGCTTCTTCCCGTCCAGTTGCCAGACCGCCGAGTAGCACTTGGCGAGAATCTCTCCGTGGCTGCGGTGGCTGCCGAAGATGAAGTCGTCGGTTCCGAGGTTGACGCTCTGGCCGACCGCGGCCGCCTCCTGGCCGATGGAAAGATGGGCAGGACCCTTGTGGTTGTATTCGATCCCCTGATAGGAGCCCTGGGTCTTGAAGGCGTTGAGCATGGTCTCGAATTCCCTGATGGTGACCATGTCGTACCAGATCCGCTTGAGCTTTTCCTTGCCGTACAGGGACAGCTCCACCTTGAAATCACCCTTGTACTGGTTGACAGGGATATCCTTGATCTTCAGGACCTGGGCTTTCCGGACCTCTTTCGGATCCACGATTATCGATTTAGGCACCTTGAACCTCCATGAATTTTAAGTTGAACCACTAAGTCACGAAACCACGAAAGAAAAAAACAAATTAAATTGATTCAATATTTCCCCTTCATGTTTTCGCGTTTTCGTGGTTGCTTGCTCNNAACTCCGAGGAGTAGGCGCCCACGGCGTGCAGGCCGAGGATGCGGCCGTCCCCGGCGTCGGCGATCAGCTTCACTGCGCCAGCCCCGGTGAAGGTGTTCTCGGCCACAAACCGGCCGGATATCTTCATCGGGAGGCTCGCCTTTTTCACGGTGATGCCCTTGGCGGCGGCATCCTGTTCGGTCATGCCCACGCCCGCGGCTTCCGGAATCCCGTAGACTGCCCAGGGAATCGCATTCCAGCGCATCAGGTTCGGAAAGGTCGCGGCTACGGTTCCGATCGCGCCGCCGTCCAGCGTGGCCGCTATGTCCGTCACGGCAACTTCCGCCATGCGGTACGCCGAATGCGCCAGCAAGCTCTTTCCGGTCACGTCGCCGGCGGCCCAGATTCCGGGAAGGTTCGTCCTCATCCGGTCGTCCACGCTGACGCCGCGCGGCGAAAAGTCCAGCCCGACCTTTTCGGCTCCCCAGCCCGAAAGGTTCGGCCTGCGGCCCACCGCCATGAGCACGAGGTCCGATTCGACCTTCTCCGCGATCCCCGCCTTTGTGGTGTAGTGCACCGTCCCGCCTTCCAGCTTCTCAACCTTGCAGCCGAGCTTGAACTCCACGCCTTTCATCGCCCGGCGGAGCAGGGGAGCCTGCTCCTTGTCCATGAAGGGAACGATTTCGTCCATCATTTCGACAACGGTGACGACCGACCCTAGCGCCGAGAAGAGACTCGCGAATTCAACGCCGATGACACCGCCCCCGATGACGCACAGGCGCCCGGGAACGGAAGCGATGTCCAGGAGCCCGGTGGAATCGACCATCTTCGGATTGTCTTTGGAACCGGGAATGGGCGGAATGGCAGGGGATGATCCGGTCGAAACGAGGATGGCCCGGCAGTCGTATTCGTTCACCGCGCCGTCGGCGCCGACTATACGGACTTTGCCGTTGCCCCCGACGGGCGCGCGGAGGATCTCGCCCGAGCCTTCGACCACATCAACCTTGAAGCGCTTCATCTGGGCGGCGATACCGCCGCGGAGCTTGCCCACGACATCCTGCTTCCAGGCCAGCATTGCTGTCCAGTCGTAGGAGACGCCTTCAACCTTTACGCCGAATTTATGCGCTTCCAGCGCGTGCGCGTACTGCTTGGCCGAATTCAGGAGCGTCTTGGTCGGGATGCAGCCCACGTTAAGGCAGGTTCCTCCCAGGAAGCCTTTCTCCGCCAGCAGCACCTTTTTCCCCAGGTGGCCGAGGCGTTCCGCCGCCAGGTATCCCCCCGGCCCGCCTCCGATTATCGCTACATCGTACAAATTATGCTCCTTGCAATAAATCACGAATTCACGAAATTAAGCATTGAAAAAATGATGACATCTTTTTTCCGTGATTTCGCGTCTTCGTGGTTCGTTTCACCATGCTCATTTCGCCAGCCAAAGATCGATGTCGGCCACCGCCTCCCGGAAAGCCTTGAGGAAACGGGCGGCGGGAGCCCCGTCCACGACTTGGTGGTTGATGGTGAGGCTGAAGCCGATGTGCGGCACGAAGGCCACGCCCGAATTCTCCGGATCGTCCCCGTCGAGCACCGGTTTGGGCTCGATACCGCAAACGCCGAGGATGGCTACCTCGGGGGTGTTGATCACCGGCGTGAAACTTTCGATGCCGAGCGAGCCGAGGTTGGTGACCGTGAAGGTAGAACCGGAAAGCTCTTCCGGCTTGACGCTCCCGCCCTGGCAGGCCGCGGCCAGGCGCTTGGCCTCCGAGGATATCCGCTCCAGCGTGAGGAGATCGGCGTTCCTGATCACCGGCACCATGAGTCCGCGCGGGGTGTCCACCGCGACGCCCAGGTGCACGCGGTCGAAGGTCCGCAGCGAATCGCCGTTCTTGTGGGCGTTCATGAAGGGGAACTTCGGCAGCACGCGGGAAACGGCGAAGAGCAGCAGGTCGTTGATCGTCACCTTGGACAGGCCGAGCTCCTCGCCGGAGCCTTTGAAGCGGGCGCGCAGTTCCTGCATGCGGACGGCGCTCGCGCTCGCGTTTAGGGTGAACTGGGCCGTGGTCGAAAGCGAATCCAGCATACGGTCGGCGATGAGCTTGCGTATGCCCTTGACCGGAACATCCGCGTACGCTCCCGGGAAGTCGGCCGGGGCGGATACGGCCGCGGCAGCGGTTGTCGCGGCTGATCCGACGGAACCGGCCGCAGTCGGCGAGACCGGCACGCCCGCCTCAATGTCTGCCATGTTGGCCCTTCCTCCCAACCCGGTTCCGGTCGAAGGAACGGCGCCCCCGACGGCGAGTGCCGCTCTCGCGCCTGCGGTGAGAGCCGGCCGGCCTTCCAGCGCCGCTCTCACGTCGCGCTCAATCACCCGGCCTTCAGGACCGCTGCCCGCAAGCGCCGAGGCATCCACGGCCTCTTTCGCGGCCAGATTGCGGGCCCGGGGGGAAATGGCGCCTGATCCGTGACCGGCGGCCGCTACGGAAACCGCGGCAATAGCCGGCGCGGCGCCCGCGGCAGTAGCCAGCGCTGCAGCAGGAACCG